>JAGREE010000013.1:47303-191720 GCA_020446675.1 Alphaproteobacteria bacterium
TATTTATTTGCGGCTTAATTGTTATCTTTATTTTGCTTACTCAGGGTGATGCCGATTTATTTCAAATTTCTGTCGGGCTGTCTTTCATCGTCTGTATGGTTTTTTACCGCAGAATGGCCGTCATAAGACGAGAGGCAAAAAGGGAGCTAATGCCGGCCCTTTGTCATAATATCGGCCTTGAATATCTAATGACACCCTCTTCACATTTGATCGCACCATTTGATCAGCTTTCGATCATTCCGGGATATGATGAAAAAACGCTGGAAGATCAGATTTTCGGAAAAATTGAGGATGTCGATTTTCAACTGTTCGAAGCAAAACTGATCACGGTAAGCAGAGATAGCAAGGGTCGAAGGACAACAACAACTGTTTTTAACGGTTTTCTGGTTCAGTTTAATTTTCATAAAAATTTTAAGGGCCAAACCATTATTACCAAGGATCACACGGCAATCGGTAATTTTCTGACCGGCTGGACAAGATCCGGTGAGCGGGTGAAGCTGGAGGACAGTGTTTTTGAAAGCGAGTTTGAAGTCTATTCCACAGACCAGGTGGAAGCACGGTATTTGCTGACCCCGACATTTATGGAACGACTTCTTGAATTTTCCCGCCTTCCCAATATAAAGCAGTTGCAACTGGCGTTTAAGGATGGCTCAATTTATATGGCGATCAAAAGAAGCGGAAATGCGTTTGAAGGGGGAAGCTATAAACTTAATGATCCTGAACTGATAAAACAGAATATTAAAGACATTGCCCAGATATTTGATATGGTTACGGAATTGAAATTGACGCAGAATACCAGAATATAATCAGGAAACAATAATGCTTAAATGCCAGAAAAACTTATTTGATATACCAGCCGACGTTACATATTTAAATGCCGCTTATATGGGGCCATTAACAAAAGAAGCTGTCGAGATCGGAAAACGTGCTGTAGCCAGAAAAATGATGCCTTGGTCCATTGCTATAAGTGAATTTTTTGAGCTTCCAGACCGAATTTATGATCTTACCGCAAAATTGATTGGCGCTCAGCCGGATGATATGGCAATTGTCCCATCCGTTTCCTATGGCATTGCGGTTGCTGCAAAAAATATTCCTGTTTCAGCAGGGCAGAAAATTATTGTACTGGCGGATCAGTTTCCATCAAATATTTATCCATGGCTCGTGCTGGCGGAAGAAAAAGGGGCTATCGTAGAAACAGTTGGCTGGCCTGAGAACGGCAACTGGACCGAGGCGCTGATCAACGCAATTGATAATAATACGGCGATTGTAGCAACAGCAAATGCCCACTGGACGAACGGAACATTGATTGATCTGGTCGAAGTGAGTAAAAAAACGAAAAAAATGGGCGCTGCCCTGGTGCTTGATCTGTCGCAGACATTGGGGGTTATGCCATTTTCCGTTAAAGATGTTGATCCGGATTATATGGTGGTTGTGGGATATAAATGGCTGCTCGGTCCGTTTTCATTTGGGTATTTATATGTAGCCCCCCGAAACCAGAATGGAAAACCGCTTGAGGAAAGCTGGATCGGCCGCAGAGATGCCCATGATTTTGCCCGTCTGGTTGATTATAAAGATGGTTATGAATCGGGTGCTCGCCGCTTTGATATGGGTGAAAAAAGCAACTTTATCCATGCGCCAATTGCGGCTTCTGTCCTTGAATATTTACTTGATCTGGGGGTGGAAAATATTGCCGGATATTTAAAAAGTCTTACAGATTATATAGCAGAACGCGCAACTGCCATTGGTTTAAATGTGGCGGGTGAAGAACAACGCGTGCCCAACTTAATCGGCATAAATTTTAAGGGTGGCGTGCCGGCCCATATTGCGCCGGCGCTTACAAAAAATAATATTTTTGTCAGTATACGTGGGGACAGCATCCGTGTCTCTCCGCATATTTATAATGATAAAGCGGATATTGACCGTTTTTTTGATGTTTTGGAGAGTGAGCTTTAGAAAATGACTCTGGGCGTAGAAATTGAAAGAAAATTTTTAATCCGCAGGATGCCCGAACAGCAGCCTGAACGTATTTATAAAATCAGACAGGGCTATATTGCCCGTGAACGTGGCAATACTGTTCGTGTGCGTGAGCGGGATGATGAGTATATCCTGAGCATCAAAACCCAGAAATCAGGGCCAGGTCGTAATGAGCTGGAATTTAAAATCACAAAAGAAGAAGCGGACATCCTGTTTTCATCTATCAGTCATTATGCCATAATTAAAAAACGCGAAATATATAAAATTGATGGTGTGTCCTGGGAACTGGATATATTCGAAGGGGTTAATAAAGGTCTTATTATAGCAGAAGTGGAGCTTGTAACCGCCAATGACAAGATACCCCTTCCGAATTGGATTGGGCCGGAAGTTACATCCTTAAGTAAATTTTATAATGCCAATATTGCTGATATGCCCTTTGAAAGCTGGCGGATCAGTTATGAAGATCTTATAGAAAGATTATCTGAGTAAGCTGATTTGCCATCAGGATTTACTTGGCGGTTAGGACTTCATAAGCGGCTTTGATCTGCTGAAATTTGATGGCGCTTTCTGCATCGCCCATATTGGTATCCGGATGGTAAAGTTTTACCAGACGGCGATAAGCTGACTTAATTTCGACCATTGTTGCATCATTTTCAAGATCAAGAATTTCCAGGGCATCTGACCGGCGTTCTTCTTTACCATAAGTGGCCTCACCGCTCATGTAGGCACTGCTGCCTTTATAGCCTTTGGCGGTTCGCAGTTCTTCCTGGGCGCGTCTCATGGCCTCTTCTCTAGAAAGACCGTCAAAATAATTCCAGTTTTTGTTAAATTCGGCAGCATGGGACTGACAGAAATACCATTTGTCTTTGCTGTCGGGGGCTTTGGGGGCGGGGTAATCGCCAGGATTGTCACAGCCATCATAATCGCAAAGACGTACTGAAACCGGGTCTCGTTCCCTGTGATAATCTCCCCATTTGGGAAATGTCCATGATTTGGGTCGTGACATTAATTCATCCTTGCATTAAAAAAGCATAACTAGCAGTTTTTAGGAATAATAAACAAGGATTAAATCGAAAAAATGACGCCTAGCCATATCATTAGAGATGCCCGACTTGAAGAGGCAAGGGAACTGGCAGAGCTGGTTAATTATTCTGGATCAGGACCAAATACCAATGGTATTGATCTGGCCAATTGGTCTAATCAGGCAAAAAATGGGGAAGATCCATTTGATATCGGTGCTGCAATTATCGCCAGTGATAAAGATTATTACACCTATAAAAATATGCGTGTTGTAGAGGCATCAGGTAAATTGGCGGCTGTCTCCATGTCTTATGTTGCCTGGAAAAGAACGCCTGAGGAAATGGAAAAAATATCAAAGAATTTTCGTGTTTTTAAGGAACTTACCAACACTATTCCAGGGGAATATTATCTTGATAGTCTGGCGGTTCATCCGAAGTTCAGAGGGTGCGGGTATGGTGAAGCGATACTCGTAGATACAGAAATTCTGGCAAAAGATAGAGGGTTTGATGCTATTCATCTGCTTGTTTTTGATAATAATATTCCGGCAGTGAGAATGTATGAAAAAAACGGGTATCGATTACTGTGTAGTCGACCGGCTCCTATTGATCCTGATATTCCGTACACCGGTAATGTATCACTTTATAAAAAAAACCTATAAAAAAAGCCCCCGCAGGGATTGCGGGGGCTAAAAATTATTCCATATTCAGATGGCTAGGCAATAGGACCAGCTGATCTTACGGCATCGTCCACATGCTCTTCATATTCAACAAAATTTTTCTTGAATAAGCCAACCAGATGGGCAGCCTGTTTATCATAAGCTGCGACATCAGCCCAAGTCCCCCGGGGGTCAAGAACGGCAGTGTCAACGCCGGGGCAACTTAAGGGCACTTCAAAGCCAAAATTCGGATCAATGCGAAACGCGCCATTATTAAGTGACCCGTCAAGGGCAGCATGAAGGAGGGCACGTGTATATTTAATAGGCATTCTGCTTCCGACACCGTAAACGCCACCTGTCCAGCCTGTATTGACCAGCCAGCAGGTCACGTTGCCTTCTGCAATTTTTTTACGTAAAAGATTGCCATAAACCGATGGGTGGCGCGGCATAAAGGGTGCACCAAAACATGTGGAAAATGTTGCCTGCGGTTCTTTGCTTAAGCCTTTTTCCGTTCCGGCGACTTTTGCTGTATAGCCGGAAAGGAAATGATACATGGCCTGTTCCGGGGTGAGCCTGGCGATCGGTGGCATAACACCAAAGGCATCGGCGGTCAGCATAATAACATTTTTTGGAACGGAGCCGGGGGCTCCTTCCGTTGTATTGGGAATTGAAGTGATAGGGTATGCAGCACGCGTATTTTCAGCAAGACGGTTATCATTCAGATCAATTTCGCGGGTGTCGGGATCATAGATCACATTTTCAAGAACAGTGCCAAACATTGAAGTTGTTGCATAAATTTCCGGTTCCGCTTCCGCACTTAGATTAATAACTTTTGCATAGCAGCCACCCTCAAAGTTAAAGACGCTGTTATCTGACCAGCCATGTTCATCATCGCCAATGAGTTGGCGTTGCGGATCAGCGGAAAGGGTTGTTTTCCCTGTTCCGGAAAGGCCAAAGAAAATAGCCGTATCGCCATCTTTGCCGATATTGGCAGAACAATGCATTGGCAATATGCCTTCTTCGGGTAAAAGATAGTTAAGAATGGAAAAGACGGACTTCTTAATTTCACCGGCGTAGGATGTCCCGGCAATCAGAACAAGTTTTCTGGCAATATTAATGGTGACAACAGTGCCAGAATTGGTCCCAACTTCTTTTGGGTCAACGACCAGTTCCGGTGCATGCAGAATTGTAAAGTCCGGTTTGAAACCTTTTAGATCTTCATTTTTTGGATTAACCAGAAGATTTCTGATGAAAAGGCTGTGCCATGGTGAGGGGCTTATGGTTCTGACAGAAATTCTGTGGGCAGGATCAGTTCCCCCGTATAAATCCTGAACATATAGATCACGTTCATTAAGATAGGCAATTATCTTGGCTTCAACCTTATTGAAATTTTCTTCACTTATTGCCTTGTTGACTTTGCCCCACCAGATATTGTCCCGTGAAGAGGGTTCATCGACCATAAATTTATCGTTTGCACTTCGTCCTGTGTGCTGTCCGGTTTCCACAACCAGTGCGCCACCTTTGCTTATATGCCCAAGGCCGGCTTTGATTGTGTGCTCATATAAAAGTTCGGTGCCAAAATTCCAGTAAATATTTTTGTCACTTTTAATCTTTTGGTTTTCTACGCCATTGGAGCTGACGTATTTCCCAACGTTATTCATAATACTTCCTCTTCATCGAATTAATATAATTCAAATTATAAATTTTGTTTTATTCGGACTACAATTAATAAAGATTTTATCCTTAGTTGAGAAATAAATTTCGAATATTTTTCAAACTATTGATTTATAAGGGAAAAAGTGTCACATTTATGACACTTTTATAACGCAATTTTTTAAACTCATGCCATCAATCGTGGTAATATATAATAAGATTCGTTCAAGAAAGGAAAAAAAACCAGATGTCATCAGTAATAACTCTTGTCGATGATGATCAGAATATTCTGGCATCCGTAAGCATGGCCCTTGAAAGTGAGGGGTTTAAAGTTCGCACATATACGGATGGTGCCAGCGCGCTCGAAGGGATAACAAAAGATCCCGGTGATCTCGCCGTTCTTGATATTAAAATGCCACGAATGGATGGTATGGAACTGCTTCGTCGTCTGCGTGAGAAACAAAATCTGCCTGTTATATTTCTGACATCCAAGGATGATGAAATTGATGAAATGCTTGGTCTTAAAATGGGGGCAGATGATTATATTAAGAAGCCATTTTCCCAACGTCTTCTGATTGAACGAATTAAAACAATTTTGCGTCGAATGGAGGCTATTAAAAAAGCAAAAACCGAAGATGAGGATGAATCAGGTGTCATAGTGAGGGGCCGTTTGAAAATTGATCCTGTCCGGCATATTTGCGACTGGGACGGGAAAGATGTGAAGCTTACGGTTACCGAATTTCTTATCCTGCAAGCCCTTGTTCAACATCCGGGACATGTTAAAAGCAGGGATCAGCTTATGGATGTTGCATATAATGACGATATCTATGTTGATGATCGAACCATTGACAGTCATATTAAACGCCTGAGAAAAAAATTCCGAAAAGTCGATGATACATTCGATGGGATAGAGACACTATATGGTGTCGGATATAGGTATAGTGAGAGCTAATAAATATAAAATAAAAAGAACAAGAAGATTAATTTCGCCGCTGACGATCCGTATTCTGGCGGTGAATCTTATTGCCCTGATTTTTCTTGGTGGCGGTGTTTTATATGTGGACCAGGTTCAGAATACCCTGATGCAATCCCGCATTGATGAGTTAATAAAAGACGCTGAATTTATGGCCGGTGCCCTGGGGGAAACGGCGACTGATGATCCGGACACGACGGAGCTTCTGATTGAACCGGCGAAGAATATCCTTATTCGGTTGGTTAATATCACCAAACTTCGCACCCGTTATTTTGCCATAAATAACGAATTGATGATTGATAGCCGCGATTTGAATATCAATAATGTGGTTGTTGAAAATACTATGCCCAAGAAGCTTGGTATTCGCGATTTTTGGGAAATTATAAATAGGGAAGTTTATCTCGTTCTTGATAAAATTCAGAATAATCGTGAAGGCCTTGAAATATATCATGAGCTTGAAGACGAAATGGCGACGGACTATCCGGAAGTTTTAACGGCACTTGCCGGTGAGGTGAGTAGCAGGGTCAGACGACTGGATGATCAGCGGGATATAATTACCGTTGCTGTGCCCGTACAACGTTTCCGCCGTGTTTTGGGTGCATTAATGTTATCAACCGATACCGGTGATATATATGCATCGGTGCAGGACGTTCGCCTGACCATCATTCAGATTTTTTGTGTGTCGCTTCTGATCACGCTCCTTTTGTCGTTGTTTCTTGCCAAAACAATTGTGCGACCAATTTTAAAACTGGCCCATTCGGCTGATAATATCAGTCTTGGGGAAAAATCAAATATTCCCGATTTATCATCCAGAAATGATGAGATTGGCGATCTTTCAAGATCACTTAAGGATATGACGGAAATACTTGCCAGACAGATTGATGCGGTTGCCAGTTTTGCGGCCGATGTTGCTCACGAGCTTAAAAATCCCCTGACCAGTATGCGTAGTGCTATTGAGACGATGGAATATGCTAAGACTGAAGAAAACAGACAGAAACTAAGGGCCATTATTAGTGATGATGTGAAACGGCTGGATCGGCTGATTACAGATATTTCAGACGTATCCAGGCTTGATGCTGAAATGTCCCATTCGATGATGCAGCAGGTCAATTTGACAGCTTTGCTTGAAACCATGATAGATATTTATCTGACCACGCAAAAAGATAACCTGCCGCATCTGCATCTGGATATTAAGCAACGCCGGTTTAAACTTCGTGACGGCAATTCAGCCCCATATTTTGTTCTCGGGCTTGAAGGGCAGCTTGGCCAGGTGATTCGGAATTTGGTGGATAATGCGATCTCTTTTTCCCGCAAAGACGGCAATATATGGATCAGAATGAAACGGCGGAATAATATGGTTGAAATTCTGGTAGAGGATGAGGGGATAGGTATACCTGAAGATAAACTGGAAAATATTTTTGACCGCTTTTATTCCGAGCGCCCCAAAGGGGAGGCTTTTGGCAAACATTCGGGTTTAGGTCTAAATATCTGCAAACAAGTGGTTGAAGCTCATGGCGGAGAAATATATGCTGAAAACAGAATGGATGATGAAAAGAATATTATTGGTGCCCGCTTCGTTGTATTATTACCGCTTGCAGATAACTGAGGATTAAAGCCGTGACACTGCTTCATGCGTCCTGTGTTGAATTTGAAGGAAAAGGCATAATAATTTTTGGACCATCCGGATCGGGAAAGTCTGACCTGGCATTGCGGCTTATTGATAGTGGCGGCAGACTTGTATCAGATGATTATGTTAAAGTGGATGAAGATGGTGGCATTCTATATGCGCATCCGGCACCGAATATAGCGGGTATGATGGAAGTGCGTGGTGTCGGCCTAATTAAACTGGGGTATAAAAAATCGGCGAAGTTGAATCTGGCACTGGAACTTACACCGGAAAAGGAAATTGAACGGCTCCCAAAAGCCTTATTTTATGGGTTAAACGGCGCAAAAATTCCACTTTATAAAATTGATGCTTTTTCTGGATCCGCTATCGCAAAAATCAGGTTAATGTTAAAAATATGAGTGAAATGAGAAAAAAAAGTAATATTTTAAATCTGCTGCTGATTACGGGTATGTCGGGAGCAGGAAAATCAACAGCCCTGTCAGTTCTCGAAGATCTTGAATATGAGGCAATAGATAATCTGCCGATTAATCTGCTGCCCAGTCTTATTGATCTCGCAATGAAAAATGATCCTGATCACGCCAATCCTGCATTGGCAATTGGGGTTGATGCCAGAACACGGAATTTTCAGCCGGAAAACATCGTTAAAGTGCTTTCACGAATTAAAGAACAGGAAAGAATAGCAATCAAAATTCTTTATTTTGATAGTGGGGATGAGGTTTTATCTGCCCGGTTTTCAGAAACCCGCCGGCGCCATCCTTTGGCCAAGGACAGACCGGTAAGTGATGGAATTGCCCGTGAACGACAAATGATGGAAGTCATTAAGGCGCAAAGCGATTATATTTTTGATACTTCAGAATATAGTATTCATGATCTGCGGCGCGTGCTTTCCCAGCATTTTGAACGGGGTCAGGATAAAGGGCTAAGTATTTCTGTAAGTTCATTTGCCTATCCTAAAGGACTGCCGCGTGATGCTGATCTGGTCTTTGACGTCAGATTTTTAAGGAACCCCCATTATGATGAAACTCTTAAAGCCAAAACCGGCCGCGAAGAGATTGTTGGTGAATATATCATGCGGGACCCGGTATTTAACAGCAGCTGGGATAAAATTTCTTCGCTGATCCTTACACTGCTGCCAGAGTATAAGAAAGAAGGCAAATCATACCTGACTATTTCATTCGGATGTACCGGCGGCAAACATAGATCAGTATTTTTGGCTGAAAAACTTGGCGCATTATTGAAAGAAAAAAATTATCAAGTAAACATTCACCACCGTGAGCTTTCTTTGTAAAAGAGAATTGTTCTCTTTTACAAGACGGATTATACTATGCATTCAGGACTAATAAAGAAGGTTAAATTATGATTGGAATGGTTGTTGTTACCCATGGAAGGCTGGCTGAAGAATTTATTGCTGCGATGGAGCATGTGGTTGGCCCTCAGACAGCGCTTAAGGCAATTTCAATTGGGCCGGATGACGATATGGAACAACGGCGTCAGGATATTGTTGATGCAGTGACCGAAGTTGAAGAAGGTGACGGGGTCATAATTCTTACTGATATGTTTGGTGGCACACCATCAAATCTTGCCATTTCGGTGATGGATAGCAGCAAAGCGGAAGTGATCGCAGGTATTAATCTGCCTATGTTGATTAAGCTTGCCAGTGTTCGCTCAACACCATGCACTATGGAAGAAGCGGTTATAGCTGCGCAGGAATCGGGGCGTAAATATATCAATATTGCCTCTCATGTTTTATCCGGTGGTCAGGAATGAGCGCCGACGAAAATGGATACATCCGAAAAATAAAAATCTGCAATGAACGGGGGTTGCATGCGCGTGCATCTGCCAAATTTGTTGGTCTTGCCAATGAATATGATGCAACTGTTACCGTATCAAAAGATGGGGTCTCCGTTTGTGGTACGTCAATCATGGGACTTATGATGCTGGCAGCCGGCATTGGTGAGGAAATCACTATTCGTGTTGAAGGACCGGAAAAGGACCAGCTTTTAGAGGCAATTGAAAAGCTGGTTGGGGATAAATTCGGAGAGGGCAGCTAAACATTTCCTTTCTGGCTGTTAAGTATTTTTTCAATATATAGATATATAAAGATTTCTTTATGCTTGCCATTTTAAGCGAAGGCGAGTATAGGATGAGTAATTTTAATGATCATTATATCAAGAGTATAAAAAAGGACTTCAATCCAATGACAGACTTCACAGACTATAAAGTCAAGGATATTTCAGGGGCCGGTTGGGGCCGTCGTGAAATTGAAATTGCAGAAACAGAAATGCCGGGCCTTATGGCTCTACGCGAAGAGTTTGGTAAATCACAACCATTGAAGGGAGCCAGAATTGCGGGTTGTCTGCATATGACTATCCAGACTGCCGTTCTGATGGAGACCCTTATCGCGCTAGGGGCAGAGGTGCGCTGGTCATCCTGTAATATTTTCTCAACTCAGGATCATGCGGCTGCGGCCATGGCTGCTGCAAAAATTCCCGTATTTGCCTGGAAAGGAATGAGTGAAGAAGAATTTAACTGGTGTATTCGTGAAACGATTGTTGGCCCTAATGGCTGGCGTCCTAATATGATACTTGATGATGGTGGTGATCTGACGGCAATGGTTTATAAGGATTTTCCTGAACTTCTGGATGATATCAAAGGAATTTCCGAAGAAACGACGACAGGCGTGCTTCGTCTTTACCAGATGGAAAAGGAAGGAAGACTGACCGTCCCTGCCATTAACGTGAATGACAGTGTAACCAAATCAAAATTTGATAATCTATATGGATGCCGTGAAAGTCTGGTGGATGGTATCAAGCGTGCAACCGATGTAATGGTTGCCGGTAAAGTCTGTGTCGTTGCAGGGTTTGGTGATGTGGGTAAGGGCTCAGCAGCTTCTTTAAGAAGTCAGGGCGCCCGTGTTCTGGTCACTGAAATCGACCCAATCTGTGCTTTACAGGCGGCAATGGAAGGCTATGAAGTGGTCACCTTGGACAATGCCGCATCACGGGGTGATATATTTGTTACCTGTACCGGCAATTTTGATGTCATCACCATCGACCATATGAGAAAAATGAAAGACCGGGCCATTGTCTGTAATATCGGACATTTTGATTCTGAAATTCAGATTGCAGCTCTTTCAAATTATAAATGGGAAGAAGTGAAACCTCAGGTGGATGAAGTTATTTTCCCTGATGGCAAACGTCTGATTGTGCTTGCAAAAGGCCGTCTGGTTAATCTTGGGTGTGCTACGGGGCACCCTAGCTTTGTAATGAGCGCCTCATTTACCAATCAGGTTCTTGCCCAGATGGAACTTTTTAACAATACGGCTGATTACAAAAATAAAGTATATGTTCTGCCAAAACATCTTGATGAAAAAGTGGCATCGCTTCATCTTGCCCGACTGGGTGTTCAACTGACAAAACTGAATAAAGAGCAGGCGGATTATATTGGCGTAAGTCAGGAAGGTCCATTTAAGCCTGATCATTATCGATACTAAATTCACTTTGATGAAAAATTTAAAGCCTGTTCATGAATGATTAACCATGAACAGGCTTTTCTTTTGCTATTAAACTGGTTATTTTATTGACTGTTAAGTGCTTGATTAATATCCGTGAAGGGATTTTTTACAATTCGCTTTAGATTGTATATTAAAGTTTTAAATACAGCTTTATTGGCATTTGTGTTTTCTAATACATATGCCAGTGCGGATATTTTTGCGGGTATTGATTTTGGTTCAGATCAGAATAATCAGTTTATTATTGCTCTAACCCTGTTTTTTATCCTGACGCTTTCCCTTATTTTCTGGTTAATTTATCAACGTACACAGATAGCAAATGCGCTGAAAAGGACAAAGATCAATGAAGATTATCTTAAAAAAATAATCTCCCAGCGTCAGGACAGTTTCCTGCTATGGAACAGTAATAAAGAACTGCTAATAAGTTCGACAATTGATATTCGTTTTGAGGATGAAACCGTACCCGATAATCTTGATGATCTCAAATCAAGATTTTCCCTTCTGGATCAGGCACGGTTTGATGGTAATCTGAACAATCTGCTTTCCGATGGGACCGAATTCTCCCAATCCGTTGATCTTAATCAGTTTAATATGCATTTGCTGATTTCAGGCAATAAAATTTCTATCGGCAGTGCAATGGAAGACTGCTATGTCGTCTGGATAAAAGATAATACCATCGCCGAAAAAATACAGCGATATCAAACTCTGGAATCTCAGGAAAGAAGTGACAGGGCGCGCCTTCTTGAAAATGCACTGAACAGGGCAAAATTTCCGATCTGGATCAGAGGGGAAGACCTCAATCTGCTATGGGTGAATAATGCTTATGTTGAGGCCGTTGATGGCGGTAGTTTCAGCAATGTCATCAAAAATAATCTTGAACTTGCTATTAACACGCTTGGGGTCAACATCAGAAGCATGGCTGAAAATGTAAGCCAGCGCGGTGAGCCGAGTTCTGAAAGCCATTTTGTAGTTATTAATGGTGAGCGCCGCTCAATGGATTTTCACAATATTCCATATGAAATTGATGATCATAAGGAAGCTATTCTTGGATATGCGCAGGATATTACTGAGCTGGAAGAGGCACGTGGCAGCCTGGCCGATCATACTGAATCTTACGCGGAAACCCTGGACCAGTTTTCCTCTGCTGTTGCTATTTTCGATAGCGGAATGAGACTTGAATATTATAACAAAGCATATATACGCCTTTGGGGGCTTCCGGAAAGCTTATTATTCAGCCATCCGCATTACGGTGAAATTCTTGAAGCTTTAAGAGAAGCAAGAAAATTACCGGAGCAGGCAAATTTCCCGGAATGGAAGAAAAAACAGCTTGATGCCTATACCAAGGTGATTGACCCGGTGGAATCAATGATGCATTTGCCTGATGGCAAGACTCTCCGCGTCGTTATGCAGCAGCATCCTCTTGGTGGGATGCTGGTGTTTTATGAGGATGTCACTGACTATTTTGCTCTCGAAAGTTCCTATAATACCCTGATCGCTGTACAGCGGGAAACGCTTGATAATCTGCATGAAGGGATTGCCGTGTTCGGTGTTGATGGTCGGCTTCAGCTATTTAATGATGGTTTTATTGACATATGGGAGATTAAATCAGATTTTCTTCAATCGAAACCACATGCAATTGATGTTCTAAATCGTTGTGCTGAATTATTTGAAAGCAGCAGTCCGATTGAGGAATTCAAAAATCTGATCGTCGGTGGTGAAGTGAAGAAAGAAGCGTCCGCCGGACAATTTAAACTGAAAAATGAGAAAGTCATCAACTTCTCTCTCGTACCGCTGCCTGATGGGGCGGTTCTTGTGATATTTATTGATGTTACAGATAGTTACAGGGTTGAATATTCACTGCGCAAACATAATGAAGCCCTTGAGGAAGCGCAAAATATCAAAACAGATTTCCTTGCCCATATGTCTTATGAACTGCGCAATCCGCTTAATAGTGTGCTTGGCTTTGCAGAGCTTCTTGAAAAAGAATATCAGGGCCCACTGAATGATGAACAACATCAATATATGCGCAATATATTAAGTGCATCAGATTATCTTCTTGATCTGATAAATGACATTCTTGACCTTTCTGTTATTGAAGCAGGCGGGCTTTATATTGAAGCGGCGGATTTTGATGTTAATGAAACCATTAATGGGGTCGTCAGCAAACTTGAAGAACGGATAAAGCAGAAATCCATTCAACTTGATGTTTCTCTGGACAATAACCTGACATTGGTTCATGGCGATGAGAAACGCATTCAGCATTCCATTTCCAATCTGTTGAGCAATGCTGTTAAATTTACGCCGGAAGCCGGCCATGTTACGGTTAAAACGTGGCAGGATGACGACTTTTATTATATCAGCGTACAGGATGACGGGATCGGAATCAGTCATGATGAATTTGATGATATTTTTGATAAATTTTACACGGGTTCAAACGTTCCGAAAGGAAAGGGAACTGGACTTGGACTGTCGCTGGTAAAAATATTTATTGAAAAGCATGGCGGAAAAATACTTGTTGAAAGTAATCTTGGTATGGGAACGGAAATGATCTGCAAACTGCCTAAAAATTTCCCTATTTCTGATGAATTGTCAGCAGTAGAAACAATTCATGAAATAAATCAGTTGCCTATATGATCCTAAAAGAATTTTATCTTAAAGATATCAATGCGAGCCGTCGTTTGGCCGCTTCTCTTGCGCCACTGCTTAGGACTGGGGACATACTGGCATTAAACGGTGATCTGGGGTCCGGGAAAACAGAATTCTGCCGGGCGATTATCCACGCTCTGGGCTATCATGAAGATGTGCCAAGCCCGACATTTAACCTGGTGCAGATTTATGAACCGGACCTTGATGACATCAATACACCTGCCGTCTGGCATATTGATCTTTACCGTCTTGAAAATATGACCGAAATATATGAGCTTGGCATAGAAGAAGGGTTCGATACGGCCGTGACAATGATTGAATGGCCTGACCGGATGGGCAATAGTCTGCCGGAAGGGCATCTTGGAATTACGCTGTCAATGACTGAAAAAAAAGGGGCTAGAAATATTGTTCTTGAAGGAAATGACTATTGGCAGTCAAGACTTAAGGATTTAAACTTTTAATATGCAGCGATCAGAAAAAATAAGATTGTTTTTAAAAGATATCGGATGGAAAGGGGCGGAGGTTACCCCCCTTGCCGGAGATGCTTCATTCAGACGGTATGATCGGGTGGTGCTGAACGGACAGAAGGCTGTTCTGATGGATGCGCCCCCTGAGTTTGAAGACACGCGGCCATTTGTCGCTGTCGCCAGTTATTTGCGTGATCTCGGCCTTGCGGCACCCAAAATACTGGCGCGTGATTTTGAAGAGGGTTTTTTACTGCTGGAAGATCTGGGCGACAATCTGTTTAAAACAGTATTGGAAAAGGACCCCTTACAGGAACTTACCCTTTATAAAAAGGCGGTTGATGAATTGGTTCTGATCAACAGATTTGATCCACCGTCAGAACTCCCTTACGGAGAAGGAAAATATACGCTTCCCCATTATGATATGGATCTGTTGCTGAATGAAATTTTTCTTTTTTCAGACTGGTATTATCCGGCCCTGACCGGGAAAAGAATGCCATTCAAGAAGCGGCAGGAATATGCAGAGCTTTGGAAAAATGTGCTGGCAAAAGTAAGTACGGCAAAAGAATGTCTGGTGCTACGGGACTATCATGCGGAAAACCTGTTGTCGCTTGAGAATGGAAAAATAGGCATGCTTGATTTTCAGGATGCTGTAATCGGACATGCGGCTTATGATCTGGTTTCACTGCTACAGGATGCGAGGCGGGATGTTGACTCCGACACAGAAGAAAAAATGGTTGACTATATGGCCGATAAACTTGGCCGTGATAAGCAAATATTTAAAGAACATTATGCCATTTTAGGCGCCCAGCGGGACACCAAAATCATTGGTATTTTTGCCAGGCTGTTTTTGCGGGATGGCAAGGATACATATCTGAAACTTATCCCGCGGATGTGGGGGCTGCTTGAGCGGTGTTTTGAGCATCCAGTGCTTGAGGATATCAAAATCTGGATGGACCGTGAGGTGCCGGAAAAAAGGAACAGTCCATTTAAACCGCAGCGATTGGGACCGGACCATGCCATGATACTGGCCGCGGGCCTTGGCAAAAGAATGAGACCGCTTACCGATAATATTCCCAAACCGCTTATAAAAATTGCCGACAAAACCTTACTGGCCTACAGTCTGGATGCATTGGCGGCAGCGGGCATTAAATACGCGGTGGTCAACAAGCATCATTATGCCGAACAGATAGATCAGTTTATCGCAGAGCGGAAAGACTGGCGGCCAAAGGTCACATTGTCTGATGAGAGTGATGAATTGCTGGACAGTGGCGGTGGTGTAAAAAAAGCTCTCCCCTTGCTGGGCAATAAGCCTTTTTTTATTTTAAATAGTGATATGCTCTGGACCAGTCATCATCAGGATGCGTTGCTCAGACTGGCAACTGCCTGGTGTGATGATATGGATATACTGATGCTGCTTATCAGGCGCCATGAAGCATATGGTCATGACGGCCCGGGGGATTTTCATATGGCCCGGGATGGACGCCTGACTTTCCGGGGCGATGATCCCAATAGTGATTATTTTTATGGCGGCGTGCTTATTATGCGCCCGGAATGTTTTGATGGAATTGAAGACAGGATTTTTTCCCTCCGGAAAATTTTTCGAAATTCTGCCGCCAAGGGACGTTTATATGGTTTGCCCCATGAAGGTTCATGGTATCATGTCGGCACACCGGAATCCGTAAAGCAGACGGAGCAACTTCTTAAGGGGGAGTGATGCCAAGACGGCTTGGAAAAAATCCCGAAATTTATAATATCCCGGCTCATCTGTCATTTGTTGATGCCCTTGCCGAAGGTGTTATTGCCCGTTTTGGCAGTGATCCACTGTCCCTTAGTCAGGTTATGATTTTGCTGCCCAATCGCCGGGCGGTGCGTTCGCTACGGGATGCCTTTTTACGGCATAGCAACGGTAAATCGACAATATTGCCCAATATGCAGCCAATCGGCGATGTGGACGAAGACGGGCTGATTATGGGCGGAGGGACATTATTTGACGATCTGGATATAAAGCCGGCTGTGCCGACCTATATCCGGCAAATAATTCTGATGAATATCATCCATAGCTGGTATGATAAAAGTCTGGAAGAAAAGCCGGAAAATGCGGCTTGTGCCGTACTTGCGCAGGCATTGGGGGAACTTCTCGATCAGGTTCAGACCGAGCAGATCAGCTTCGCCGATCTGGAAGAGATTGTCCCGGAGCAATATGCTATCCACTGGCAGGAAACGTTAAAATTCCTGCGTATTTTAACGGAATACTGGCCGGAGGTCTTGGCCGAAACCGGATATATGGATATGGCAGTCAGACGAAATACCCTGCTGGCCAGCTTGCGGGAGATGTGGCTTGAAAATCCGCCCACATTCCCGATTATTGCAGCCGGATCAACCGGGTCAGTCAAGGCAACTTCAGCACTATTGGAAGTGATCGCAAGGCTGCCGAAGGGAATGGTGATATTGCCGGGGGTTGATCAGGACCTTGATGATGGAAGCTGGGATGCGATTGAAGACAGTCATCCGCAGGCGACTATGAAGCATCTTCTGGACGCGATTGGTGTCGACCGTATTGAAGTAAATAGCTGGTCGGGTAAAGATGAAGATAGAGACCATATAAAAACACGTCTGTTTCGTGAAATCATGAGGCCTGCGCAAACAACGGATCAGTGGCGTGATCTAAAATGGAAGCCGTTGGATGCCATGGGGAATATCCGGCAGATTGTCACGCCGGGTACACGTGAGGAAGCGGGGATCATCGCCCTGCTGATGCGGGAACAGTTAGAAAAACCAGGAAAAACAGCGGCTTTGGTTACGCCGGACCGCATGCTAGCAAGACAAGTGGCTGGTGAATTAAAAAGATGGGATATTGAAATTGATGATAGTGCCGGAACCCCGCTTTTTAATACGGCACCGGGAATTTTTCTGCGGTTTTGTGCCGAGATGGTATCGGAAAAATTAGCCCCGATACCCCTGATGAGTACTCTTAAACATCCGTTTTCGGCTGGTGGTAAAAATATTGGTGACTTCCGTGACCGGGTCAGAAAATTTGAACGATATTGCCTGCGTGGCGTAAGACCGGCACCCGGCATTAACGGCATAGAAATGCTCTTTAAACATGAAAGTGCCGCTGATGATGACCTGACCAACTGGTGGTTTGACCTAAGTCAGATCATTGAGCCATTTGCCAATTTATTTCAGAAAAAAAATGCCGATTTTGGGGAGATGTTAAGTGCCCATATTGAAATGGCGGAGAAACTTGCGGCAACTGATGAGGTAAGCGGGGACACTGTTCTTTGGAAAGGCGATGCAGGCGAGGAAGCCGCCAAGCTGATTGAAGAGCTGATCGAGGCTGCTCCGTACCTGCGCCATTTTAAAGCGGATCAGTATAGTGCGCTTTTTGATCAGTTCATGAGCAAAGTCACAGTCAGAAAAAAATATGGCCAGCACCCGCGGCTTAATATTTGGGGACCGCTTGAAGCCCGCCTGCAGCATGCTGACCTGATGATTCTGTCCGGCCTTAATGAAGGAATTTGGCCGCCTGAACCATCGGTTGACCCGTGGATGAGCCGGCCAATGAGGCGGGATTTCGGCTTGCCGGATCTGGACCAGAAAATTGGGCTAAGTGCCCATGATTTTGTACAGACCGCATCGGCAGAGAATGTGGTTATCACCCGTGCTGAAAAGCAGGATGGTACACCAATGGTAAAATCGCGCTGGCTGTCCCGCCTTCATGCGCTTATCGGCGATGATCATCATAAAGCGGATAGTAAGATGTGGCTGCACTGGTACGAGGGGCTTGATCGTCCGGATCAACCGATTAATATTGAACCGCCAAAACCGACGCCGCCGGTATCCTCCAGACCACGGGAGCTTTCCGTGACCCGAATTCAGCTTTGGATGCAGGACCCATATAGCCTTTATGCCAGTAAAATCCTGAGACTGAAAAAACTTGATGACCTTGATCAGGACCCGGGTGCCATTGATAAAGGGGTAATTATTCATGACATTCTGGCGGATTTCATGGGGAGTTATAAAGATCACCTGCCGGATGACGCGGAAGAAAAACTTATTGAAATTGCCCGCAAATATTTTGCCGATGCCATCGACAGACCGACAGTCCGAGCCTTCTGGTGGCCACGGTTTAAGCAGATTGCCAAATGGTTTATTGAGACCGAAACAGATCGCAGAAAAACAATGAAAACACTGCTAACGGAAACAGAAGGGAAAATTGAAATTGATGTCCCATTGGGCCCGTTTAAGCTTACCGCTCGTGCCGACAGGATTGATCAGTTTGCGGATGGCAGTTTAAGCATCATTGATTATAAAACCGGACTTCCACCAACACTCCGGGCCTTAAAGGCGGGCTATGCCCCGCAATTGCCACTTGAAGCGGCGATTGCCATCAAGGGCGGGTTTTCACTTCTTCCGGCATCAACGGTGTCAGAACTTTCCTATTGGCAGCTTTCAGGGGGTGAGCAGGCAGGAAAAATCACCCCGTTTAATGAAAGCAAGAAAATTGATGTCATGGATGAAAGCATTACCGCTTATGAAGGATTAAAAAATCTTGTTGTGACATTTGATCATGATCATATCCCCTATTTAAGCAGTCCAAACCCACTTGAAAAAGGCTACGGTGAGTTTGATCATCTTGCCCGCGCAAAAGAATGGGGGGATGTCTGATGGTAAAGCAAACGCCCGAACAGCTGGCAGCATCTGATCCCAAATCATCGGTCTGGGTGGGGGCATCGGCAGGAACGGGAAAAACATTTGTTCTTTCAAACAGGGTGCTTCGTCTTATGCTGGCGGGTAGCCGGCCTGATAAAATACTCTGTCTGACCTATACCAATACGGCGGCGGCGGAAATGGCAATCCGTGTTAATGGGCAATTATCGAAGTGGATATCCATGGCCGATAATGACCTTTACGGCGAGCTTAGGGACATTCTTGGTTCCCCGCCAACGGAAGACCAGATGATTATGGCAAGGAAACTTTTTGCCCGTGTGCTTGATGTTCCTGGCGGGCTAAAAATTCAGACCATTCATTCATTCTGCCAGTCATTGCTTGGGCGGTTTCCTATTGAAGCGAACATTTCCCCTAATTTTGACCTGCTTGATGATATTACGATCAATGAGCAGCTTAAATTTTCACAGGATGAAATGCTGCAGCAAATTGAGGGTGGAAATAATGAAAAACTGGCCGATACATTAAATTATCTTTCCGGAATGATGGCGGAGGATACATTCGCCACATTAATGAAAAGTCTGACCAATGAACGGGCGGGACTTGAAGAACTGCTTCGACGAAATTCGTCATCATTCAGGCAGGTGGAAACGTCCTTAAAGGAACTTCTTGAATTTTCCAATCAGGAAAGCCGTGAAACAATTCTACAAGATGCCTGCAAAGCAGGTCATTTTGATGAGCTTGGATTATACAGTGCCGCCAAAACGCTAATGAAAGGATCGGCGACTGATATCGCCCGCGGTGAGTCTGTGGCAAAATGGATTAAAGACGAAGCAAACCGGGTAAATGGTTTTTATGATTATTGCGCAGAATTTCTAACAAAAAGTGGTGAAATCCGCGCGCGGCTTATGACAAAAAAACTGAGCGATCAGTGCCCGCATGATCTGGACGCGCTAATGAAGGAAGCTGAACGTTTAAACTTCGTGAGTGAGCGTCTTAAGGCCTTTACACTTTTTGAAAATACCAGTGCCATATTGCGTATGGGCTATGCGCTCATTAAAACTTATAATGCCCGTAAGCGCGGCCGTAATGTGGTTGATTATGATGATCTGATTTCGAAAGTCGCCGGACTTTTTAAAAATGTCAGCGCCAGCTGGATTCTCTATAAACTTGATGAAGGGATCGATCATATCCTGATTGATGAGGCACAGGATACCAACCCCGAGCAATGGGATATAATCCGGAAACTGGCGCTTGAATTTTTTTCCGGGATCGGCACACGAGACGAGGATGAGTATAAGGAATATCCGCGGACAATATTTGCAGTAGGTGATGTAAAACAGTCGATCTATTCCTTCCAAAAGGCGGAACCTAAACAGTTTAACCTGACGAGGGATTATTTTAAGAAACAGGTTTCAGAAGCAAATCTTAACTTCAACAATGTTCCGATGAACCTTTCCTTCCGTTCAACTTCAGCCATCCTTGAGGTGGTGGATCATGTCTTTAGGTCAGACGCTTACCGTTTTGAAATTTCATTTGATTATCAGGAAATCAGCCATTCCACACACCGTGTTGATGAACCGGGGCTTGTTGAAATATGGGATCCAATTTTACCGGAAGAAAAGAAAGAAGATGAAAACTGGTCTCCACCCGTAATTCAGAAACCGGCCCATGATCCAAAACAAAAACTGGCCGATAAAATAGCCGATAAAATTGCGACCTGGCTTGAAAGCGGGGAAATACTGGCGTCAAAAGGTCGCCCGGTGACGGCTGGGGATATTTTAATACTGGTACAGAAACGAAAGGAATTCGTCCATTTCATGATCCGGGCCTTAAAAAAGCGCAAGATCAATGTTGCCGGACTGGATCAGATGGTGCTGACCGATCAGCTTGCGGTGATGGATCTGATTGCTGTTGCCAATTTTACCTTGCTTCCAAGCGATGATCTGACGCTGGCGACGGTCTTAAAAAGCCCCTTTATCGGAATGGATGAAAATGATCTATTTGAGCTTGCCTATCCGCGGGGCAAGGGAGAAAGCCTATGGTCGGCACTTCTTAAAAGGCAGTCGGAAAAAACATCATTTTCAAATGCGGCAGACTTTCTTAAAAAACTAACCAATTATGCTGATTTTTATCCGCCGTTTGAGTTTTTCTCATACCTGCTTGGGCCACTTCGGGGCAGAGAGAAACTGATCGCGCGTCTGGGTGAACAATCAAATGATCCGGTAGATGAATTTTTGAACCAGGCAATGAAATATGAACAGAATAATATTTCATCAATGCAGGGCTTTTTAAGCTGGATTGAAAAAGGCGAAATTAAAATTAAACGGGATATGGAACAAGGCGGTGATATGGTGAGGATCATGACCGTTCATGGGGCCAAGGGGCTTCAGGCACCAATTGTTTTCCTGCCTGACACCTGTCAGGCGACGGACCTTAAAGACACATTGTTCTGGTATGAGCAGAAATATTCAAAAAATATGCTGTGGGTTAAGAATGCGGAAACGAGGGTCGGGGCAGGTAAAATTGCCTATGACGCCCGTAAAGCGGATGTGGAGGCGGAAAATAAACGTCTGCTGTATGTTGCCATGACCCGGGCGGAGGACAGGTTATATGTGACCGGTTGGGAAAATGACCATCACACTAACCGTAAGGATAATTGCTGGTATGACCTGATCCGAAACGCTGTACATGATATGGACGGCACAGAGGAAATAAGGCAGGGTGACGAAATTATTTTAAGGCGTGAGCATAAGAAAGAAACACCAAAAATATCATCTGTAAAGCATATGGACGAAAAAGGGGAAATTTCAGAACTGCCAAGCTGGGCTTTTGCCATCCCTATGGCGGAACCGGTACCAAGCCGACCACTCAGTCCGTCAAAACCTGATGATAAAGAAGAAACCATAAGCAGCCCACTTAGAAGTGCGGAAGCCATGAAGCGGGACAAAAAACATTATCATCGCGGTCGGCTTATCCATAAGCTGTTGGAAATATTACCGCAATTGCCGGACATGGAACGGGCAGACGCCGCGACCAGATATTTATCACAAAAAGCCCTTGATTTACCGAATGACGATATTGGTCAGATTGCCGATGAAGTCATATCAATTTTGCAAAATAAGGACTTTAAAGTGCTGTTTGGTGAAAATAGCCGCTCGGAAGTTCCAATTGTCGGGCAGATTGGCAGTTTTTCCTTAAGCGGGCAGGTTGACAGGCTGGCGGTTACTGAAGATGAAATTTATATCATTGATTATAAAACCAACCGTCCGCCGCCGCAATCGGCCGAAAATATTCCAATGATATATCAGCGCCAGATGGCGGCATATCGTGCGGTGCTTAATAATGTTTATCCCGAACATCATGTTCGCTCATTTCTGCTCTGGACAGATATTGGCCGATTAATGGAAATTCCCGAAGCGCAGCTAAATAAAATTGAATTTTAGTCATGTTGCCTCTTGACGCTGGCGGCCCGTCTTCTTAAGTTCTAGTCAAAGCAAATATATATTTAAGGAATAAAGAATGAGCACTATAGCCGTGAATGACGCTGAATTTGAACAGGAAGTATTGAAATCAGACAAGCCAGTGATTGTTGATTTCTGGGCCGAATGGTGTGGCCCATGCAAACAATTTGGCCCTGTTTTTGAGGAAGTTTCAAATAATATGGCTGATATAACTTTTGCAAAAGTTAATATTGATGAAAACCCGGAAGCACCAACAAAATTTGGTGTGCGCGGAATTCCGACGATGCTTATGTTTAAAGATGGCAAAGTTGCTGCAATGAAAGTTGGCAATACATCCAAAGGTGATTTTGAAAACTGGATTAAAGAACACGCCTAATTCAGTGTTTATAGAGAATAAGGGCGTCCATTATCTATGGACGCCCTTTTTTGTTGGTTAACTGAAAAATTCTTTTTCGTAAACTTCAGTGAAGAAAACCATATCTTCCGGCCGAGCCGTGGATATGCGCATCCATTTCAGTAGGGGCGGGAAAGGACGGCCAATTGCAATGCCGTGTTTTCTGACCCTGTCATAGACTTCTTTTGAATCGATACCCGTTTCAAAAAAGGTGAAATTGGCATTGGATTTAATATAGCGCATATTATGTTTTTCAAAAAAATCATAAAGGATCTGCAATGCTTCGGCATTTTTACGCAGGACGAATTGCTGATATTCCTTATCCTTATAGCTTTCTATGGCACCCCACATGGCCGGGCCGTTAATTGAACCGGTCATCAGGCTTTTGATTTTGCCGAGGAATTCAGGCGAACCAAAACCAAACCCAATACGAATTCCGGCAAAACCATGAATTTTTGAAGCGGTACGGGTCACGACCAGGTTCGGATATTCCGTAACCAGCGGGATCATGGTTTGGTAATTGGGGTCATTAACATATTCATAATATGCTTCATCAACAAACACATAGCATTTAGGCGCAAATTCCTTAACGAATGCCTTTAGTTTTTCACCATGCATAACTGTTGGGATCGGATTGTTCGGATTACACAGATAAATAATTTTAACATCATCCGTATAGGCCGCTTTCATCGCGTCAAGATCAATAGATAAATCATCGGCTACCGGAACCCAGATTTTTTCAATTCCGCGTCGGTCGCTATAATCCATAAATGTGTCGTCGTAAGTTGGCTGTGGGGCAAGAATTTTCCCCCCCTCCATGGCGACGATAAGGGCAATTGTTTTTAAAATTTCACCTGATCCGCCGGCTACCATAACATTTTCAACAGGGACATTTTCAATGCCCGCTATCAGTTCCGTCAATGGTTTTTGGGCGCCGCCCCCGCCATATAGATGTCCATATTTGTGGGCTTTGCACATGGCAATACTGGCTGCCTTGCTCACGCCATAAGGATTTTCATTTGAACTCATCCGGATCGGATTTTCCGGAGTCGGCACATAGCCTTCAATTGTTACACTCTGTGCATGACCATTTGCGGCAAGCACCAAACCGCCGGCAAGGGCTGTTCCCCCGATCAGCCAATCCCGTCTCGTAATTTTATTTGTCATTGTTGTCTCCCTTCAATTTGTTGAACTTAAAAAGGATAGCAAATATTATCAGTTTGTCACTTAAATAGAAAAAGGCACCGCAAAGTGTTGCGATGCCTTTTTAAAAGTGGCTTAATTTTTTTATACAAATTCTTTTTCAAATACTTTTGCAAAATACTGCATATCTTCGGGTTTGCCCATGCTGACCCGGCACCAGTCAAGGAAAGGCGGGAATGGACGGGCAACGACGATGCCGTTATCCAGATATCTTTTCCTGACTTCGTTAATATCAAGGCCGGTTTTATAGAAAACAAAATTGGCGTTCGATTTCACATATTCAACGCCGTGTTTATCAAAAAGATCATATGTAATCTGCAGGGCTTCCTTGTTTTTGCGGCGGCAGAAATTTTGTGTTTCAATATCCTGATAGCTGGCAGCCGCACCGGCGACAGCCAGTTGACTGACGGAGCCTGTCATAAATTCACGAAGCTTATTAATCCATTTTTCAGAAGAATAGGCGATACCTAGACGAACGCCAGCGAAACCATGAATTTTGGAAGCGGTTCTGGCCACCATAATATTCTCATTTTGAGTGGCCAGCGGCACCATGGTTTCATAATCCGGGTTATCGACATATTCATGATAGGCTTCATCAATAAAGACCAGGCATTTTTTGGACATCTCAAGGCAGAATTCCTTAAGCTTGTTTTTTTCCATAATTGTTGGAAGCGGGTTGTTAGGATTTACAAGATAAATAATGCCCACATCATCTGTATAGGCTTTCCTGACAGCATCCAGATCAATCGTCATCGTGTCAGTGACCGGAACCTGATTAATCTTGACACCGCGACGTTCCGCATAACGGATAAGATCATGGTAGGTTGGGTTGGCGGACAACACACTGCCGCCTTCGACAAATGTAATAAGGCCAAGGGTTTTTAAAATTTCACCGGACCCAGCAGAAAATGTCATATTTTTCGGATCAACCCCTTCCATTTTTGAAAGTACATCGACCAGATCCATATAGCGCCCGCGTCCATACTGATGGGCAATATTAAAAACATCCACAATCCCTTTTTGCGCCGATTTGGACAGTCCGTAAGGGTTTTCATTTGTTCCCAGTCGGATCGGGTTTTCCGGTGTCGGGACAAAGCCCGGCACGGCCATATTCTGCGCATAGGCGCGATTGCCCATAACCATTGCAACGGCGGCCATGGCAGAGCCACCTTTAAGCCAATCCCTTCTTGATATCTCGTTTGACATTTTGTGTTCCCTATATTTTTCAAATTGTTATGAAATAATGTAACTAAAGATATCAGTTTTTTAGAAAATGTCACGTTTTTCGTTTAGATGCAAAAAAGGTATTCTGAATGATCCAGAATACCTTTTAAAATTTGGCTGGAAAAAAGACTTAAACGAATTCTTTTTCATAAACCTCAGCGAAATATTGCATGTCCTCAGGTTTCGCTGTGCTTACCCGACACCAGGTTAAAAAGGGCGGAAATGGACGTCCGACATCAATTCCATGATTGAGGAACTTTTGTTTTACCTCGTCAAAATTTATACCGGTTTCAAAAAAAGTAAAATTACTGTTGGCCTTGATATGTCTGACATTATGTTTTTCAAACAAATTATAGACAATATCCAGTGCTTCCTTATTTTTTTGAAGGACAAAATCTATATATTCCTTGTCCTTATAACTGGCGAGCGCACCGTGAACCGCAGCGGTATTTACTGTACCGGTAATGCGTTTATTAATCAGATCAAGTAATTCAGGTTTTGCAAAGGCAAAGCCAACTCTGATACCTGCAAAACCATGAACTTTAGATGCGGTTCTGGTTACGATCATATTGTCGGTTTCTGCTGCCAGCTTTGCCATGGACTCATAATTTGGATCAGTTACATATTCATGATAGGCCTCATCAACAAATACGTAACATTTTTTTGACATTTCAACGCAGAATTCCCGAAGCTTATCTTTATGCATAATGGTCGGGATCGGGTTATTCGGGTTACACAGATAGATGATTTTTACATCATCGGTATAAGCCGCCCGCATAGCATCAAGATCGATGGACATATCATCTTTTGAGACATCAACCCAATGTATCTTTGAGCCAACCCAGCCACTATAGCGGACCAGATCATGATAGGTCGGATTTGCGGCCAGGACGCTGCCATTTTCCAGCTTTGTGATCAGTGCCATTGCCTTTAGAAACTCTTTTGATCCTGATCCAATTGCAATATTTTTTGGTGATACTCCTTCGTTTTGAGCAATAAGCTGCGATAATTCGCGGCGGCCGGACCCGCTATAAAGATGCGATACATCAAAAGCGGCCGTCATGGCATTTCGGGCAGAGCGGGTAATGCCATAGGGATTTTCATTGGAACTCATGCGGATCGGGTTGTCTTTTGTCGGGACATATCCCTTAACCGTTACACTTTGCCCCTGCGCGGCTGATGTTGCAAACACAAGACTGGCTGCGGCCAGTGATGAAGTGCCTTTAAGCCAGTCGCGTCTCGTTAATTCTCTCATATATTTATTTCCTTATTATTCTCGTTTATAATTCAGGTAAATTCTTTCTCGTAAACTTCTACAAAATATTCCATATCTTCGGGTTTGGCGGTGCTGATCCGGCACCATTTGGTAAAGGGTTCAAACGGACGACCAACCTGGATGCCATATTTTCTCATACGGTCACCAAATTCTTTTGCTTCCATGCCGGTTTCAAAATAAGTGAAATTGGTATTGGATTTGATATAGCGCAGATTATGCTTATCAAAAAGCTTATACAGAATTGCCAGAGATTCTTTATTTTTACGGATCACAAAATCCTGATAATCGGTATCTTTATAACTGGCGAGGGCACCATGCACACTGACGGTGCTGACGGACCCGGTCAGTTTGTCCTTAATTTTCTGAAGCATGGCCGTTGTGCCAAATCCAAACCCGATACGAACTCCGGCAAACCCGTGTATTTTGGAAGCGGTTCTGGTCACAATCATATTGTCCGTTTCAACCGCAAGCGGGATCATGGTTTTATAATTGGGGTCGTCCACATACTCATAATAGGCTTCATCAACAAATACATAGCATTTCTTGGACATTTCCTTACAGAAATCACTAAGCTCATCCGCATGCAATATTGTTGGTGTGGGGTTATTCGGATTAACAATATAAATAATCCGGACATCATCCGTCATTGCTTTACGCATGGCGTCAAGATCAATGGCCATATTCTCATCAACGGGAACACGGATTTTGTTTATGCCCATTCTGTCGGCGTATTTCATGAAGTTATTATCAAATGTCGGATTGGGGGCAAGGATACTGCCGCCTTCCAGACCTGTGATCAGGGCGAGCGTATGAAGAATCTCCGAAGACCCGGCAGTAATCATCATATTTTGCGTTGAGATATTTTCCCGTCCGGCGATCAGCTCCATAAGTTCCCGCTGACCGCTGTTGCCATATTTATGGGCAACGTCATAGGATTTATTCATGGCATTGCGGGCAGCCCGGTTAACCCCATATGGATTTTCATTTGAACTCATCCGGATTGGATTTTCCGGTGTTGGAACATATCCTTCCATAGTTACGCTTTGTGCTTGAGCGGCTTTTGCCAGCACAAGCCCACCTGCTACGGCTGTTGTCCCTTTCAGCCAGTCACGTCTCGTCAGTTTTGTCATTTTTCCTCCCCTTCAATAATTAATAATCAGCCAAAGTCTCTTTTATAAACTTTCACAAAATATTCCGTTTCTTCTGGCTTAGCCGTGCTGATCCGGATCCAATTTGTGAATGGTTCAAATTTGCGTCCAATCAATATACCTGACTCGAGCAATTTGTCATGTACGATTTGTGCGTCCTGTCCGGCATCTGCATAGACAAAATTTGTATTGGATTTGATATAACGCATGCCAAGATCGTCAAACATTTTATAAAGGATATCCATTGATTCATAATTTTTATCAATAATGAATTCTTGGTGTTCCTTGTCCTGATAACTTGTGATGGCACCCATTAATGCCGGATAGGATGTTGTATTTGAGCGAAATTTAAGAAGCTCTTTAAGAGTATCCGGATGGGCAAAGGCAAAACCGATGCGCACATTGGCAAAGGCATGTATCTTGGAGGCCGTTCTGAGGACAACGATATTCGGATTGTCTTTGACCAGGTGAGCCATTGTTGAATAATTCGGATCACGTGCATATTCATAATAAGCTTCATCAATCACAATCATCGCTTTTTTCGACATTTCCAGACAGAATTGCTCAAGGGCATTTTTTTCAATGATGCTCGGGATCGGATTGTTCGGATTACATAGATATATGCATTTGGTGTTATTCGTTACAGCCTTGCGCATTGCATCAAGATCAATACTCATATCCCCACCAACGGGCACGGAAATTAATTTGGCCCCAAAATTTTGAGCCGATCTTGTTATGCTGGCATAGGTCGGATATGCGGCAATCAGATCACCACCGGCAATACCGCAAAGGGCACCGGCGGCCGTAAGATATTCGGTGGAACCCGCACCAACCGCTATGGTATTTTCTGGGATGTTTTCGATATCTGCAATTACCTTGATCAGTTTTCTGCCGGTCGTAAAATTATAGGTATGCGCAAGTTTATAGGCATCTATAATAACTTTCATGACCTTCGGGCTGATACCATAAGGATTTTCATTATTGGTCATACGGATGGGATTATCTTTGCTGATCGGGGCTCCCATATTCATCATCTGGGCCATTTCCTGTGCCGTAGCGGCGCCGCCCAGCATTAAACCTCCGGCGATCGCACTGCTGCCAACCAGCCATTCACGTCTCGTTATATTATTTTTCATAGTTTCCTCCCTGATGAAATTTTTATCCAAATTCACGTTTATAAATATCGGCGAATAGTTGCATCTCTTCCGGTTTTGAAAGACTTAGGCGCACCCAATTGGTAAACGGCTTGAACTCACGTCCGGTTAATATGTGATGCTTTTTCATGGTTTCCGCCACTTCCTTAGATGGGCGTCCGGCATTGAAAAACAGGAAGTTTGCATTGCTTTCCTTATATTCAAGCCCCATATCATCCAGCATTTTATAGATAATTTTCTGGCATTCCTTATTTTTCTGCTTCAGAAAATTCTGATACTCAAAATCCTGATAACTGGCATATGCCCCACGCATTGCCGAAAGGTTCAACGTATTGGCAAATAGCGAAAACATGCGTTTGATAATATCGGGATTGGCATAACAAACACCAATACGGGTGCCGGCAAAAGCATGTATTTTGGAAGCTGTTCTTGTCACAATGATATTTTTATTTTCTTTGACCAGGTCGATCATGCTTTCATAATTGGGATTATCAACATATTCAAAATAGGCCTCATCAATCAGGATTGTCGCCTGCGGTGAAAATTCATTACAGAATTCTTTAAGGGCATTTTTTTCTATGATTGTCGGGATCGGGTTATTCGGATTGCATAGATAAATGAGCTTTACATTTTTAGTCATCGCCCTGCGCATAGCATCAAGATTGATGGCCATATCCTCGCCCACAGGGACTTCAATGAGGTTTGAGCCTAGTGAACGACTGAACCGACCGATATCCCCATAAGTCGGTGTCGGCAGAAGAAGGTCGCCGCCATCAAGGGCATTAAATACGGCCGCCTTTTCCAGGAACTCGGTGGACCCAGCGCCAATGCCAACATATTCTTTTGGGATATCCTGCAGCTTTGCCATTAATCCAATAAGCTTGAATATATCTTCAAAAGCATATTTATGGGCATCATCGGCCGCGTCAGCGATGGCTTTACGCGCTTTTAGGGACTGCCCATATGAATTTTCATTGAGATGGGCGCGGATGGGATTTTCTGCAGTTGGATTTACATTCGGGGCCATAAAAGTCTGTGCGGATGCTTTTACACCAGATAGTAACAAACTGCTGGCTGCTACAGTAGTAGTCCCCGCAAGCCATTGGCGACGCGTTAGATTGGTTGTCATGATGTTGTCTTTCAATTTTGGCTATATTTTGTTATTGCAATATTGTAACATATAATCACAAATGTGAATTAATGTCCAAGACAAATTAGAGGCATAAAAAAATGGCCGGATCAATATCCGGCCATTCAAAAAATGATCCTTTGGTGTGTTTTTCCTTAGGCAAATAATTGCTTATAGACATCAACAACATATTGCATTTCTTCGGGTTTTACAGTGCTCATCCGCACCCAGTCCGTAAATGGCGGGAAGGGGCGTCCACTTAAAATGCCGCGCTTTTTAAGTGCCTCGGCCACTTCCGTAGAGGGTCGGCCCGCATGGAAGAAGGCAAAATTTGAATTGGATTTAATGTACCGCAGCCCAAGTTCCTCGAACATATTTTCAAGTATATCCATGGATTCACGGTTTTTCTGTTTAATGAAATTCTGATATTCCATGTCCTGATAGCTTTCAATCGCACCAGCAACGGCAACATTATTGAGCGACAGATTAAAAGGACCGGTGATAAGACGTAAAGTATCCGGATGGGCGAAAGCAAATCCAATACGAACTCCGGCAAATCCATGAATTTTGGAAGCTGTTCTGCAGATAATGATATTAGGATTATCCGTGACAAGATCCTTCATGGATGCAAAATCAGGATTGTCTACATATTCGTAGTACGCTTCATCGATAAGAACCAATGCACGTTTTGACATTTCAATACAGAAATCACGAAGGGCATTTTTCTCAATGATACTAGGGATCGGGTTGTTGGGGTTACATAAATAAACCAATTTGACATCATCTGTCATCGCGGCTCGCATGGTGTCAAGATCAACACCCATATCTTCGCCAACTGGAACGGCAATTACTTCCAGACCGAGCTGTTTTGCTGTGCCAGGAACACTGGAATATGTAGGGTTGGTGGTCAGGACTTTCCCCTGTTTAATAGCGCAGGCATAGGCCGCTTTTTCAAGAAATGGGGTTGACCCGTTTTCAATGGCAATATGATCGCCGGGTAGATTTTCCATCTCTGAAATGACTTTATTTAAAACACGCTGGCTGAAAAAATCATAAAGATGGGCTGTCTCAGCCGCTTTTACCATCACCTTTTTTGCTTTCAGGGAATGACCATAAACATTTTCGTTAAAACCTGCACGGATAGGGTTTTCCGGCGTCGGGTTCAAATTTGCAGCGGGGACCGTTTGAGCCGCCGCCATTTTTGAAACCAGCATGGTACCTGCCAGCGCTGATCCGCCGATTAGCCAGTCACGGCGGGTTACGTTATTTGTCATTTGTTATCCTCTTTGATTCTGAAAAGATTGTAAATTTCGTTGGTTTATATGTAATATATATTATACGTCTGGCAAGGAAAAATCTTTTGGTGGACATAGGCCAATTTTGATCTTACTTTGGAACTTATCCAATGTATAAACTAACCACATGATAAATTTTAATTTTAAAGGAATTAAGCATGACACGTGTTCCGGAAGTTATTTTTAAAACCAGAGTGAGGAATGATGCTCTCGGCGGTTCAAACCCATTTGAGTGGAAAGATTTAAGCAGCCATGAAATTTTCAGCGGTAAAAAAGTCATCGTATTTTCATTGCCGGGCGCTTTTACTCCGACCTGCTCAACCAGCCATCTTCCCAGATATGAAGAACTTTATGACGATTTTAAAGCGCTAGGCATTGATAAAATTGTCTGTATCTCGGTTAATGACGCCTTTGTTATGTATCAGTGGGGTTTAAGTCAGAAAGCTAAAAATGTGTTTCTGCTTCCTGATGGGAATGGTGAATTTACCCGTAAGATGGGAATGCTTGTGAATAAGGAAAATCTGGGATTTGGTATGCGCAGCTGGCGTTATTCTATGCTGGTCGATGACGGTGAAATTGTTAAACTGTTTGCAGAACCCGGATATAGTGATAATTGCCCGACGGACCCATTTGAAGTGTCCGATGCGGATACAATGTATAAATATGTCAAATCTCTGAAATAGATATTTAAAATAATAAAAAAAGCCGGTATCGCTACCGGCTTTTTAACTTGATAAATTTTTAGAACATTGTTGTGAGTGCCGCCCGGAAGCGGTTCCGTCTGACTTTCCAGTCATCATAAAGAACGCTGTTATAGGTAATTGTTGGCTGGCCTTCGAATGTCGCTCTTGTATATTCGAACCGGATTGATACATTATTGGCTGGAAAAAATTCCACCCCGCCTCCATATTCAACGGCCCCATCAGTATTTGTATATTCAACACCACTAATAGTGTCGACCAGCGTTGCTCTTGTAAAACCAAGGCGTCCATAGACCAGGAATTGATCATGGAGCCAGTATCCAGGTAAAATGGCTGCGCCAAATTCATGGGTAAGGGCAAATCCGTCGATTGGTGCTACAGACGTTTTTCTTGATGCAAAGCTATATCCATATCGGACTTCTGCCGCGACTGTAAACTGATCTTGCGATTGTCTATAGCCAGCAAAAATGCCTACGTCAGCGCCATCAGCGCTATAAATATTTTCCGGTGTTGCCAGAATATTATCTTTAAGCTGATCGTATGAGCCGTCAATACCGACATATAGTCCATCGGTAGAATGACCTTGGGCGAAGGCGCCCTGCAGAGGAAGCAAAAACCCAGTTATAATTGATGTAGTGATAAGTAATTTGTTCATAGTGTAATCCTTTGTTTTTAGGCATTTTTACATATGCGGGTTACTAAAAGTTTAATCTTTCCCCTGTTCCCGTGATTATGTATCACTCCCTTATTTTTTGTAGGTTACTTTATAAATGGCATCTGCCTCGTCGTCAGCGATCAGCAAACTGCCGTCTTTAAGCTCAAGAACATCTGTTGGTCGGCCCCAGGCTTTGTTATTTTGCAGGAACCCGGTGATAAAAGGTTCATATTTTATGGCTTTGCCGTCTTTTACTGTAACCAATGTTAGCCTGTGACCGGTATGGCCTGCCGCTGCTGTTCGGTTCCATGAGCCGTGCTCGGCAATAATTATGTTATTTTTATATTTTTCAGGGAACATATCCCCTTTATAAAAGGCCATGCCAATCGCTCCTGCATGTGGGGCAAGCTTTTGTGCCGGCGGTGTATAATCAGCCGGGTCTTTGCCCTTTCCAAATTCAGGATCCGGTGTATCGCCCTGGTGAATATAAGGATAGCCAAAATTAAGGCCTTTTTTAGATGCATGATTTAGCTCATCAGCAGGCATTTCGTCGCCAAGGCCGTCACCGCCATTATCGGTAAACCAAAGATCGCCGCTGACCGGGTCCCAGTCAAACCCAACTGTATTTCTGATGCCGCTGGCATACTGGGTAATTCCGGCTTCCGGATTATTCACATCCATTGTGTTTATGGAGGCAAATATTTTTTCAGGTTCGCAAATATTACAAGGGGCACCAATAGGAATATAAAGTAGCCCGTCAGGACCAAATTCAAGAAATTTCCAGCCATGATGTGTTTTATCCGGCAAATCCGCCGTAAGTACTTCCGGCTTTGGATTATTTCTGAAGTTATTTGAAATATCCTTTATGCGGTAAATACGGCTAATGGCCCCGATATAAAGGTCCCCATTGTGATAAGTAAGCCCAGATGGGGATTTTAGTCCGCCAGCGATGGTGATCACCTCATCAGCTTTGCCATCACCATTGGTATCCGGGATCGCATAAATTCTGCCTCCGGCATCGCCCCGGCTCCCGACATAAACGGTGCCGTCATCACCAAGTGACATTTGGCGCGCATTTCCGACATTGGCATATATTTCGATCGAAAAACCGTCTGGCAGAACGAGTTTGTCAAGCTCGGCTTTCTGTGCAATGGCAGGTGTCGTGATGAAAAGTGACAAAATGACAGATTTTATACTGAATAATTTCATTATTTAAGCTCCCTATATATTGAGAGCGAGTGTATCATATTGTCACGCGTCTACAAAATCACTTATTGCATAACCCTGTAAATAAAGCAGCGCCGTCAGATCGGCGTGATTGATGACGACATCCGCAGCCTTGGCTGTTACCGGAAAGGGTCGGTACCCGACACCAAGTCCTGCTCCCTGTAACATGGGGATGTCATTGGCCCCGTCACCAACGGCCATTGTTTCAAAATCTTCCAGATTATCTTTTTCCTTAAATTCTTTTAAGGTGTTGATTTTGGTGTCTGAATCGACAATAGGCTCACCAACTTTTCCTGTAAGTTCCCCATTTTCATGGAGCAGGACATTGGCCCGGTTTACTTTAAAACCGGTAAGTTCCGAAACCCGCCCGGTAAAATAAGTGAAGCCGCCCGAAACAAGAACGGTATTGGCGCCATTTGCATTCATGGTTTTAACAAGTGTTACGGCCCCGGGTGTCAGGGTTACCCGTTCTTTAAAAACCGTTTCAAGATCGCTGACTTTTAACCCGGCAAGCAGTGAAACCCGCTCTTTTAGGGCTCCCTTAAAGTCGATTTCACCGCGCATGGCAGCTTCGGTAATGTGGGACACTTCGTTTCTTATTCCCAGAAAATCAGCAAGCTCGTCAATACATTCAACCTGAATGATTGTGCTGTCCATATCCGCCAGCAGCAGCATTTTGCGCCGGGTGATCGGATCCTGAATAGCGAAATCAAAATTTTCTTTTTTCAGCATATCAAGAAGACCGACTTCTGCCTCATTATTAAAGAAAATATCAAGGGCAATATTGTTATTGAGCCAGCTTGTATGACTGGCTTTCAGTAATTTTGCATATTTATCCTTGATTTCATCTGTAATGGCGGCCTGTTCGGCGTTTGAAATGAGTGTCAGAACTTGTGTCATTGATTATGCCTGTAGAATTTTTTAGTCAGCTGGTATATCTACAATATTGGTTAGAAATAGGGAACCTGTATTTTGCGCAACAATAAAATTATCATTCTGGGCGGTGCAACGGCCAGCGGCAAATCAGCGATTGCTCTTAAACTGGCGAAAGAACAGGGCGGAGAAATAATCAATGCTGACAGCATGCAGATTTATCGAGAACTGGATATTTTAACCGCCTGTCCCGGCGTTGATGACCTTAATGCCGTACCTCATCACCTTTACCGGTATCTGAAAGGGGATGACCCATGCTCGGCGGAACGCTGGCGCGACCTTGCCCGTGGCGTCATTGATGATGTGCAGGAGAGGGGCTTGATCCCGATTGTAGTGGGCGGTACGGGGCTTTATCTGAAGGCACTGGTCAATGGTCTTTCAAAAGTGCCGGAAATTGATCAGAATATAAGGCAGAATATCAGGACGGAAGTAAATGAGTTCGGAGCTGAGGTTGCCCATGCAAAATTAATAAAAATTGATCCTGAAATGGCAAGCCGTCTGGCTCCCAATGACAGCCAGCGCATTGCCCGTGCGCTTGAGGTTAAATTGTCAACCGGAAGAAGCCTGGCTGAATGGCAGCAGCAACCGGAAATTGGCGGCCTGGTTGACGAAGATTTTGAGATTGAGAAAATAATTATAGAAAGAGATCGGGCCGAACTTTATGCGCGCTGTGATCAAAGATTTAAGAAGATGATTGAAGAAGGGCAGGCAATAGAGGAAGTGAAAGAATTATTATCGCTTGGATATGATCTTAACCTGCCGGTTATGAAATCTTTAGGCGTGCCGCAAATAATTGATTTTATTGAAGGAAAAACCACCCTTGAGCAGACAGTTGTGCTTGCCCAGACGGCGACCAGACAGTTTGCTAAGCGTCAGATGACATGGTTCAGAAACCAGTTTTTCGATTGGCAAACGCTTAAATTGTAATTTTATTAAAGAAAAATTTATATTTTTGTAATTATATTTCAATAAATGGGTTGACTTGATAATTTTATATCGTTAAGTTGGCTTAAATTTTGAAACTGTAATTATGCATATTTTTGTTTGTGATTAAGGTCAGAAGTCTTTATAAACCTATCCTTTAACCCAAATTTAAATCATGCTTTATGAATGGAAAACACCGAAATTATTCGGTTAACAAACTAAGAAAGGCCAGAATTATGTCTTCGAAAGCAATTAGCGGCGCTGAGATCATCATCAAATCCCTTGAGGATTTGGGGGTGGAGGTTATCTTCGGATATCCCGGTGGTGCTGTGCTGCCGATTTATGATGTGCTTCATGAACATAAGAAGATAAAGCATATTCTGGTTCGCCATGAGCAGGCAGCTGTTCATGCGGCCGAAGGATACGCACGATCAACAGGTAAGCCAGGTGTTGTTCTGGTTACGTCAGGTCCGGGGGCAACCAATGCCATTACCGGTCTTGCTGATGCCATGCTTGACAGCATTCCTATTGTCTGTTTGACAGGACAGGTTCCTGTTTCGCTGATTGGGTCCGATGCTTTTCAGGAATCCGATACGGTCGGTATCACAAGGCATTGCACCAAACATAATTATCTGGTTCGTAAAACCGATAAGGTTTCGGAAGTTATTCATGAAGCTTTTCATGTGGCGACAACCGGTCGCCCGGGGCCTGTCGTTGTTGATATTCCGAAAGATGTTCAGATCTTAACCAGTGAAAAACAGCATTCAGGGCCAATTGAACATCGGAGCTACCGTCCGGCATTAAAAGGAAATCCGGACGCGATCCAAAAAGCGGTTGATTTACTGGCGACCGCGAAGAAACCTATTTTTTATACTGGCGGTGGTGTTATAAACTCCGGTCCCAATGCGTCTAAATTATTGCGTAAATTGGTTAAATTGACGGGAGCGCCAATTACCAGCACCCTGATGGGGCTTGGTGCCTATCCGGCAAATGATGATCAGTTTCTGGGTATGCTGGGAATGCATGGAACATACGAAGCCAATATTGCCATGCATGATTGCGATGTTATGGTTTGCGTTGGTGCACGATTTGATGACCGGATTACCGGTCGAATTGATGCATTTTCACCAAAGTCCAAGAAGATACATATCGATATTGACCGTTCTTCGATCAATAAGATCATTCATGTTGATGTCCCCGTTGTTGGCGACGTTGCGCAGGTTCTTGATGTATTTATCAAGCTCTGGAAAAAGGGGCGACATAAGCTTGATCAGGACGCCTTGGCCAAATGGTGGAAAGAAATAAATGTAAACCGTAGCCGTCAATGTCTTGATTATGAAAAGCGCGATGATGTGATCATGCCGCAATATGCGGTTGAGCGTCTTCAGGCAATTACCAAAGACATGGATGTTTATTATACGACTGAAGTTGGTCAGCATCAGATGTGGGCGGCTCAGTATCTGGAATTTAATGAACCAAATCGCTGGATGACGTCCGGTGGTCTTGGCACCATGGGATATGGTTTCCCTGCGGCAATCGGGGTTCAGATTGCCCATCCCACATCACTTGTGATTGATGTGGCTGGTGAAGCGTCGATCCAGATGAACATTCAGGAACTGTCCACGGCAATGCAATATAATCTGCCGGTCAAGATATTCATTCTGAATAATGAATATATGGGTATGGTGCGCCAATGGCAGGATCTGAACCATGATGGCCGGTATTCAAACAGCTATTCGGCATCCTTGCCTGATTTTGTTAAACTTGCTGAAAGTTATGGTGCCACCGGACTCAGAGTGGATGATCCAAAACAACTTGATGAAACGATCATGAAAATGATTGAGGCACCGGGGCCGGTTATCGTTGACTGCCGGGTGGAAAAGCTTGCCAACTGTTTCCCGATGATACCATCTGGCGCAGCACATAATGAAATGATCTTACAGGATGAGGTCGAAAAGAAAGAATTTGAAGGAGGGGCAGCCCTGGTTTAATAAACCAGCGCCGTTAAAAATATGACAATTAAACCTCAGAAAAAAAGACATACATTATCAATAATCGTTGATAACGAAGCTGGTGTTCTTGCACGTGTTATCGGGCTTTTTGCCGGGCGTGGGTACAATATTGAACATCTTACTGTGGCACCTGTAGATATAGCTGGTAACGAAAGCCGGATTACAGTTGTAACCACAGGGACACCAAAAATAATTGAACAGATCAAAGCACAGCTTGACCGTCTGGTCCCTATACACTGCGTTGGTGATCTGACCGAAGACGGTCCATCTGTAGAACGTGAACTTGCCCTTGTTAAAGTATTTGGCAATAAGGAACAACGTCTTGAAGCGTTACGCGTTGCGGAAGCATTTCGTGCGCGTCGTGTTGACAGCACTGCAAAAAGTTTCGTTTTTGAGGTGACAGGAAAGTCAGAAAAGATTAAAGCATTCATCGAACTGATGAGCGATTTGGGCCTTGTCGAGGTTGTTCGCACGGGTGTTGCAGCCATGCAGCGTGGTCTAAAAACATTACAGGATTAATTTAAGAATATTTTGGAGATATTTATATGAGAGTTTATTACGACAGAGATGCAGATGTTAATCTGATCAAGACCAAGAAAGTGCTGATTGTCGGTTATGGCAGTCAGGGACATGCTCATGCAGCCAACCTTCGTGACAGCGGTGTTAAGGAAATTGCCGTTGCACTTCGCGAAGGCTCTTCAACCCGTAAAAAAGCGGAAGCCGCAGACTTTAAATGTATGACGGCGTCAGAAGGGGCTAAATGGGCTGATGTGGTGATGGTTCTTGTGCCGGATGAATTACAGGCAACGCTTTATAAAAATGATCTTGAGCCAAATATGAAAGAAGGCGCTACCCTGATGTTTGCGCATGGTCTTAATATCCATTTCAAGCTTATTGAACCACGTAAGGATCTTGATGTGTCAATGATTGCACCAAAAGGTCCTGGTCATACTGTTCGTTCCGAATATCTTAAGGGAGCCGGTGTGCCTACTCTGGTAGCTATTTATCAGGACGCGACCGGAAACGCGCTTGATGTTGCCCTTTCCTACGGTTCAGCAAACGGCGGTGGACGCGCCGGAATTATTGAGACAAACTTTAAAGAAGAATGTGAAACTGATCTGTTTGGTGAGCAGGCAGTCCTTTGCGGTGGTGCATCGGCCCTTGTTCAATGCGGTTTCGAAGTGTTGGTTGAAGCGGGCTATGCCCCTGAAATGGCCTATTTTGAATGTCTGCACGAACTTAAGCTGATTGTTGATCTGATGTATGAAGGCGGTATTGCCAATATGCGTTATTCAATTTCCAATACAGCTGAGTACGGCGACTATATGTCTGGCCCGCGGGTTATAAATGAAAATACCAAAGCAGAAATGAAACGCATTCTTGCTGATATTCAGGAAGGACGCTTTGTCAATGACTTCATGCTTGATAACAAAGTCGGTCAGATCAAGCTGAAAGCCTCACGCGCAAAAGGTGAATCTCACCAGATTGAAGAAGTCGGTGCAAGACTTCGGGCTATGATGCCATGGCTTAAAGAAAACCAGAAGGTTGATAAAACCAGAAACTAGATTTCTGCGTATAAATCAGATGAAAGCCTCCGGCAAAATTGACGGAGGCTTTTTTTATTTCTTATTTATATGTCAAAATTCCTGCACATTAATTGCCTATGTGCTGATCATGGTTTGAATGTGGCAATTATTTCAGGTAGGTTTTAACAGGTCATAAAATTGCCGGAGGATAGGTTATGATGAGAAAGGTGTTTTATTTAATTTCAGTTATCAGCTTGGCCGCTGTGGCCGTTGGCTATCAGTTTTGGGCACCATCGATTTATTTTCTCATAATAATCGTGCCCTATATCATGATCGGCATTTATGACATTTTCTCAAAAAAACATACGATCTTAAGAAATTATCCAGTCATTGGTCATTTTCGCTATTTGCTTGAATCCTTACGTATTGAAATAAGACAATATTTTATTGAAAGTGAGCTAAACGGGCGTCCCTTCAGCCGGGAAACCCGCTCGCTAGTTTATCAAAGAGCCAAGGGCGAACTTGAAACCATACCTTTTGGGACCCAGCATAATATTACCGAGCCGGGTTATGAGTTTTCTTATCATTCCTTAACCCCGGTCGAGGTTCCAAAAGAAGCCACCAGGCTTATGTTCGGTGCTGTAAACTGCGCGAAACCCTATAGTGCTTCGCTGTTGAATATTTCTGCAATGAGCTTTGGTGCTTTAAGTCCCAATGCCATTACTGCGCTAAGCAAAGGGGCTGCGCATGGTAATTTTGCCCATAATACCGGGGAAGGGGGATTAAGTCCTTATCATATGAAAGGGGGCGGTGATCTGATCTGGCAGATCGGCACAGGATATTTTGGGTGTCGACATAAGGATGGCAGTTTTAACAGGGAAAAATTTCAGGAAAAAGCATCCCTGGATCAGGTTAAGATGATTGAAATTAAATTATCGCAAGGGGCCAAGCCGTCCCATGGTGGAATTTTACCGGGTGTAAAGGTTAATAAAGAAATTGCTGATATCAGAGGGCTCGAAGTGGGAGTAGATGCCATATCACCGCCAGCTCATTCAACATTTTCAACCCCACTTGGTTTGCTTAACTATGTAGCTGAACTAAGGGAACTTTCTGGAGGAAAGCCAGTCGGGTTTAAACTCTGTATCGGGATCAGAAGCCAGTTCATGGGGATCTGTAAGGCGATGCTTGAAAGTGGGATAATTCCCGATTTTATCACCGTGGACGGGGCAGAAGGCGGAACAGGGGCAGCGCCGGTTGCTTTCACCAATCGGCTGGGGACACCAATTAACGAAGCCATTTCATTTGTTCATAATTGTCTAACAGGTATTAACAAACGCGCCGATATAAGGCTTATTGCCAGCGGCAAGGTGGCAACAGGATATGATATGGTGACCAAAATGGCATTGGGAGCTGATACCTGTAACTCAGCCAGAGCAATGATGTTTGCTCTTGGTTGTGTTCAGTCGCTTCATTGCAATACAAATAAATGCCCAACCGGCATAGCAACGCAGGACAGATCAAGATGGAAATCATTGGATGTTGAAGATAAATACAAACGCGTAACAAATTTCCATCATTCAACAATTCATTCTTTCACTGAAATTTTAGGGGCAATGGGACTTGATCACCCTGGAAAACTGATCCCTGCACATATTGAGCGTTATATGGATGATGGAAGCCGAAAAAGCTTTGCTGAATTTTATCCTGGGCTTACTGACGGTGAATTATTGGGGAAGAATATCAATTCCGCTTTTGTATCTGACTGGAAATTGGCCTCTGCAGATCGGTTTTAAATTTATAGTTCTGGTTGTATAAATATACAAAGATACCCCATCCTAGTGACTTTTGTTAAAATTATGTTATATTAAAGACCTGAAATATAAACATTTGGGGTCATTAACTTTAATCTAACTGAAAAGTTTTGATTTTCTGTAAAATCATTGGTGATATATATGAACAAAATCTTAGAAACTATTTTTGGCGCATTTTCCAATTCGAGCGAAAATGATTCTAAAAGTGGCCTTCACAGTAGGAAGGTAAGATATGCCAGTTCCACAGAAAAAAGCTTTATCTTAAGTAAAAATGCTACAGCTAATCTCGAAAAGATACTTTTTGCATCAACCCTCGTTGAAACAGGACAAGTTAAATTGCTGGGACTGGATAGTATTAAAAGTAGGTTGGGTGATAACTGGCCAGGTCTCCTCAAAAATATTCACGATTCATTTATTTCAATCACTGAAAGTTATATTAGCAGCAAGGACGTATTTTTTAACCGTTCAGATGACGAATTTGTAATTGTATTTGCATCGACTTCTGACAAAGCGGCGGAACTAATCTGTGCTAAAATATTAAAAAGCCTGACAGAAAAATTTGTGGGTTCTGCGGATACTAAAGAAATTGTTGTTAAAACAGCACTGAAGAAAGTAAATGGCGAAGTTTACTTTCGCTCAGAAAATCTAGGATCGATGCTTGAGGCAGTAGCCAATGAAACGTCATCTAAAAAATAAACAGGCTCAAATGCGGCACAGCCGACAGAAGAACCAAATAAAAAAAATCAGTATAATTTTGGATTTCGCCCAATTTGGGATGCTAAACATGAGGCAATTACCTCTTTTTTAATTAAGCCGTATCTAGGAAGTATTAATGAATCCGTTTCTCTTCCTGAGAAATTAAAAATCGGGTATGACGTTCTTGGTAAATTTTACACCAAAGAAGAAAAACTTGATCTTGATTATACTCTTTTGAACCAATCTATTGATGCGCTTAAAAAAATAGACGTGACCAATTATCGACCCATCCTTAATATTCCAGTCAGTTATGAATCTGTGTATAATATGGACCTGCTCATGAAATATACGTCTTATTGCAGTAGAATTACACCGGATATCGGTAAATATGTTGTTTTTTACCTTGTTGGATTTCCTAAAGGAATTCCCTCTGTAAAATTAAATTTTATTGTTTCTTCATTAATGAGATTTGGACGAGCAGTAATGTTGAATTCCAAGTCGTGTGAGTTGCATCTTGATAAATATAAAAATAATGGAATTAAGGTTATCGGCGTCAAACTTCGTGAACTAGCATCCAAACGGGAAATCGCCTGGGAAAAATTGCCTTCATTTATCAAAAAATGTCATCAATATTCAATTAAGCTCGCAGTGCTTGATGTTGATACGCTTGAAGATTTACTTCTGGCAAAAACAAATGGCGTAGATTATTTTGCCTGATTGGTTATCGGCGACTATAAAAACCAATGTGGACCAATGCAAAGAATGCCCTGGAAGCAGATTTTAAACAGTTTTCAGGATATTTAAGGTCTATTTTTTGTCATCTAATTTTAACTTTGATTGTTTGATCACAGGAGGTAAGATCAAAAGAATTAAAGCATGAATATTTAGATTGATAGGAAAGGCATTTTTGTAATGAGTTTGACCCGCAGAACATTTGTTGCAGGGGCAGGTACTCTGGCTTTTGCAGGACTTTTGAACAGTTTTGCAAGTAAATCCATTGCCGCCAATAATCATAGTGTCAAAGGATATGGACCACTGGTCACCGATCCAGACGGCATTCTTGATTTACCGAATGGTTTTTCCTACAAAATTATTTCTGAAATGGGCGACCGTATGGATGACGGTTATTTTGTTCCCGACCGTGCGGATGGCATGGGCTGTTTTGGCCTTGCCGGGTCACAGGTGGCTCTGGTCAGGAACCATGAAATCGGCCTTGATAATCATGATCCTGAAATGACAAAAATGCAAAGGGGCTTACAGACTGTTGCATTTGATGAGACCAGTGAAGGTTATCCGCTGCCCGGGGGAACGACGACGATTATATATGATACCAAAACAGGTGAGCGGATTAATGAATATAGAAGCCTGATCGGGACGCTTAGAAATTGTGCGGGCGGAGTAACGCCCTGGCGCAGTTGGATAACCTGTGAGGAAATAGTGTCGCCAGAGGGGGAATTTGGCAGTCATTCACATGGCTGGGCGTTTGAAGTTCCCGTTCTTGGAGGCTACAGGTTCAGTAAACCTGAACCATTAAGAGGACTTGGCCGATTTAACCATGAAGCTGCGGCTGTCGATCCAAGCACAGGTATTGTCTATATGACGGAGGACCGCCCAAACAGCCTGTTTTACAGATTTATTCCTGAAAGTTATGGTCAATTAAATAAAGGCGGAAAATTACAGGCTCTTGGCTTTAAGGGGCAGGAAAAAGGTGGCGACAGCCGCAACTGGGACGGGGTTACTTTTAAGCAGGGTGACTGGCATGAGGTCCGTTGGATCGATCTTGATGATACAGACAGTCCAAAAGATGACTTACGATTACGGGGTCATGAAAAAGGCGGTGTGTTCTTCGCCCGCGGTGAAGGAATTACATGGGGGGATAATGAATTATACTTCTGCTGCACCAATGGTGGCGTTAAAGGTTTTGGTCAGATTATGAGATACCAGCCGTCTGTCAATGAAGGCACTATCAGCGAAAATGACTCACCCGGCAGATTGCAGCTTTTTCTGGAATCTGATGTAAGGAATAGTTTCAGTTTTGGGGACAATCTTACCGTTGCGCCGTTCGGTCATCTGATCGTTTGTGAAGATAATTATGATAACACAGATAATTTTGTGCGGGGCGTGACGCCGGAGGGGTCGTTATACCCGTTTGCCCGGCTCATTGTGGATAGTGAAACGGCAGGGGCCTGCTTTTCACCGGACGGCAGCATTCTTTTTATCAATATACAAAGCCCGACAAAAACCCTTGCGATCACGGGTCCCTGGGATAAATTTTCAGTTTAACTCATAACCGCTTAATTGCACCATCCGCCGCCACTGACCATCCAAACGCCGCCATTTTGATTGCAGGAGGCACTATTGGTGTATTTTGAATGGTCTTTGGACCAGAAACCTTCATCCTTATCATCTTTTTTGGTATATTTTGCCATGACTTCTGCCCATATCTGTGCCGCGTGGTTCCAGTCCGCTTCATAATTGGCAATATATCCTGTGACATCCTCTTTGATATGTTCACCGGTTGCTGCTGATATATTGGCGGCCTGGCCTGGTGTGTTAATGAACCAGACGGCGCCATATTTGCCATAAGCCTTTAAATCTGCCCGTTTTACAGGTCCCTTTAAGCCGGCCTTTTTTGCGGCAGATATGATTTCGGGAAAATCAAGAAAACCGGACGTAATCGGGATTTGCCGGAACCCTGTATTATCAGTGATTTTCACAGATAAGTCATAGGGCTTTACTCTGATATTGAGCATTTTGTTGTTTGAAGAGGACAGAAAAGTAAAATTTATCTGATATTGCCCATTTTTAAGTTCGTTGATGTCTATGCCGGTTGGAATAATGTCAGAATATGAACCCTGGGATTCGTTCTGAAGTGCGGTTAACATTAACTGTTCAATTTCAGCAGGAATAAAGCGATCGTCAATTTCAACTGTCCGGAAATAAGGTGGATAATTTACACGGGTCCACTGCTGGCTGCTATTTGGCGGTACTATGGGTTCAAAACGAAGGCTATTGCTGTCGGGGCGTTTGTAGGGAATTTGCAGTTTGATATTGCTATTAACATCACTTTCAAAATAAATAATATTATCTTTAAATGAATATTTCCCCCTGTCTGCATATAGGGTGGTCCCGTATCTGATATAAGTCCCATCCTTTTTCAGTTCCAGCACATCATGATAATGCTGCCCGACTGCGTCCTGGTAATTGACTTCCCAAATGCCGACCGGGTCATCATTGCCGCTGCAGGCGGAAAGCGGTAAGAAAAAAATAGTTAAAAAAACCAACCACTGTAAAAACGATTTAGGAGTTTGCATCTCTCGATTTCCTTAAACGTGGATTAAATCAAACGGATCAGACCAAAATATGATACTTCAGATAACGGAATTGTCAATTCACCGGGGAAAATCAATTTTCAGCACTTTGACTTTAAAAAATGGGAAATACTGATTTGTTCCAAAATTATTTCCCGCTTCAATTGACGTGGGTAACATATAGCCGTCAAAATTTTTAAAATCGGAAAGATAACCGCCAAAATGCTGCATGCGGAAGACACCTTCCGGATTGGCATTTGTCCATCTTTGGAAACGAATAGTTGTTGGTGCACCCTGTTTATCGACAATAAGCTCAACGATTAATTCCATACCGTTGTGTGTAATTGTCGCCTGCGCGTGATCCGGGCCTAATTTCTGCCATACAATATTTTCGGATGGAAAAACCGCTGAGGGCAGCCAAAACACGGCTTCGCTCATATAACGTCCGAATGAGGATAGTTTATGGTCTTTATTTCCGCCCGCTCTTGCAATGGGTATAAAGCCGAATAGCCAGAATCTGCTCCATGAGCCATCGGGGTGACATGCGTCTGAGCCGACAAACCGCATAAGGCCGGACCCTGCTGATACTTTCCAGATAAAGCCGTGTGGAGGGGATATTATCTGTTTTGCCGTCATTGGCATATAATTGGGTTTTTCTTTACTGCCAAGGCTGAATTCACCGCTCATGTCCAATTCGATAATTGGGTGAATCGGTGTTCCTTCTTTAATGGCAAACCGGAAAAATCTTTTTGCCGGTTCAGGCAGGGTTTCTATACGGGTGGGGTCAAATAATTCTTCTTTATAATCTTTTGTGTTTTTTAATTCTGCCCATACTTTTTTTGTTTCCTGTTCATCCATAAACCGCCAGCCAAGCAGACCAAGTAAAATCAGAAATAAAATTATTCCGATGGTTAGAAGCATGATGGGTGTTATCCTAATTTATTGACATTTGACCATCTGATAATCAAGCCGGCTTATTTCATCAGTTTCCGGTTTTCTTATTCCGAACAGAACCTTTGTTCTTGCTTCAATGCTGACAAGTAATGCGTGACCCAATTCAAGAGCAGCGTGTGCAGCATTATTTGAATAATCGGTTAAATATTTAAGCGCCAGTTTTTCCTCACCCTTATCAATCAGAATATCAGAAGTTTTATCAACCGCCTGCTGTTCATCTATTAATCGTCCTTCAAATGCGGTCAGCGCCTCCGTCACTTCCGGTAGGAATTTATCAGGATGGTCACAGGTATAATACATAAGCCGCTTAAATGTCCGGCCTGCGAATTCAGTCGCTTCCCTTATCTGCCAGTCTTTGGTGACATAGCGGGAGGCTTCACCTTTGGTCAGGTAGCGGTGTTTGCCAAACTCGGGTGGGATGTTTTGAACGCCAATCCGGTAGGGAATAAATGGTGTGGTCACAGACCCCGTCGCAGCCACCCACAGGGTCCTGTTTTCCGGGCGGATATCGGGGCGGATTTCAGCAACCTGACCATACCCGGTTGCATCCTTGGATAGCCTGGTATCCCGCACTGTCGCCATCATTTTTCTTAGGGAAATTGGCGCTGCTTGTCTTAGCTCACCTTCCAGTTCGTCTCTTGGGTATCTTACCTCCGGCGTGCCGTAAATTTTCGTGACATTAAAAGCTTCTCCCGAACTCGGGTCATACCAGCCTTGTTCTATGGCAAAATCAATAAAATTGTCTGATCCCATATAATTGGGGTTATTCTTAAAATTAAGCGGAATATCCCCAATATCCCCGGGGTAAGACACGCGGATATCATCCGGGCCTAACCGTTCTGCAATCCAGAGCCCTTTGCCACCGGCAAAATTCAGCAGCACCCAGCCTTCATTTTCATCTGCAAACATATGTGAATTACCGCCATATGATGAATAGCCATATTGATCAATAAGTCTGCCGACAATTTCCACGGCTTCACGTGCCGACTTAGCCCGTTCCATAACGATACGTGACAGATCACTGTAATTTGGGCCCTTTTGCGGTTTTGGTGTCATGGCGATCAGTTCAGGACGGGAATCCGCCCATACGTCCCGGGCCGCCAAATTATATTCATTAAGGCCGCCATTTGTCAGTGGGGCCGGGAACCCCTCATAATCAGAATAATTCATTGTCAGATACCGGAACGTCTCTTGCACTTGCGGAATATCAATAAATACACCCGGCATATAGGCGGTTTCATCCACACCGACCCGCATCATTGTTCCGGGCGAGTATTTTTGACGATCAACAATTTCGAGCCAGTGGCTTGAAACCTCGTCCCCTGATCCACCAATGAGAACATTGCCGCTTTTTGTAAGATTCTTGCCGACATAAATGGCGTAACTGGCTTTTGAATTTGTGGCGGATAATACAAAAAAAACAATAATTGTGGTTATGGACGTCAACAGATTATTAAATTTTTGTCTTTTCATATTTTTACCAATTTGAAGATGGTTAGCACTTACTACAAACCTAACTTGGCCTGTTCATCAAGTCAATTTACCTTTCCAGCCGACTGGTCAACTGCTTATTGTTTATCACGAATTACTCGTTGCCTGTTTGATCGCATCATCAAGGATGGATAATCCCCTATCAATTTCCTGATCAGATACTGTCAGTGGTGGTGCAATCCTGAAAACACCGCCCATTCCCGGCAGATTGACGATATTCATGCTTAACCCCAGTTCCATGGCTTTGTTGGTAATGCGACTGCCAAGCTCCGGAGCGGGATTTTTGGATTTCTTATCCTGAACAATTTCCATCCCCAGCAAAAGCCCGCGACCCCGAACATCCCCGATGCAGTCATGTCGGTCCATAATATCCATAAGCCCTGCTTTTAAACGTTTTCCGGCCATGGCGGCACGTTCGGTCAGTTTATCACGCAAAAGGACATCAATCACCGTCAAACCAACCGCTGCGGGCAGTGGGTCTGACACATGGGTGGTATAAAATAAAAAGCCGCGCTCATGACATTTTTCTTCTATTTCTGCTGATGTCAGAACGGCCGACAACGGCAGACCAGCTCCAAGCGTTTTAGATAAGGTAAGAATATCCGGCACAATATTATCACGCATAAAGGCATAAATTTCGCCGGTGCGGCCCAGTCCTGTCTGTGCTTCATCCAGAACAAGCAGCATACCCCTTTTTTCGCAGTGCTTTTTTAGCGCGGCAAGATAGCCAGCCGGCAGTTCAAGAATACCACCGGAACTTAAAATCGGCTCGGCAATGAAAGCGGCGAGCTGCCCTGTTGATTGCCGGTCAATCATGTTAAAGCCGTAATCAAGCTCCGCTTCCCAGTCATAGTTTTCTGCGCTCCCAAATGTCGGGCGATATAAGTTGGGCGCCATAATTGCCATGCCGCCCACATTCATCGGGCCATAGCCTTTTCGCCCGGCCGAGTATGTTGCGGAAGATGCGCCACCGGTCATGCCGTGCCAGGACTGGGCAAAGCCGACAACTTCATAGCCCCCTGTGTAAAGCCGAGCCATTTTGAGTGCCGCTTCATTTGATTCAGCACCCGTACTGAGCAAAAGAACCCGGTCAAGTGGTTTCGGGGTCAGTTTGACCAGCGCTTCAGCCAGATCAACAACTGGTTCGCACAGCATGCCGCTGAATAAATGATCCAGTTTTTCAATATAGGATTTTACGGTTCCAACAATTTCAGGGTGGCTGTGGCCAAGAATGGCGCTCATCTGGCCGGAGGTGAAATCAAGAAGTTCCCGACCGTCCCTATCATAAATATAGGAGCCTTTAGCATGATCAGCGACAAAGGATGAAAACTCGCCGCCATAGCGAATTAATGTTGAAGCGGCTCTTTTAAGGAATTCATTTTCTTTCACCTGACCCTCCCTGATGTTTAGGCAAAAATAATATCATCAGCCGTAACATTTTTTTTCGTTTTAAGGCAAGCGGCAAAATATGGTCTTACCAAGAAGGCTATTTTTGAATGATTAAAGATATTTCCAATTATCAAATTATATTTAATTTAAATGGCCGTTAACGGTAGGGCAGGTCAAAATAACTCTGACCGATATCGACCAAAAACGGACATTAAAATGTTTTTTGGAAACCTTCTTTGTTTTTCTACTTAACTTTTTTGCCAGCTACAACAATTGACGATTTATTGGCGTTGGAATCTGAGGTTGCCGAAACTTTAGGCTTTTCTTGTTTTGGTTTCTTTGCTTCTCGGTTGCCGCGTTTATTATTTCCTTTAGACATGTTAATTCCTTTTCATAATGCCACCCTTAACAATAAGAACCTTTGGTATCCATGTTGAGGGTTTCTGTTTTGTATGCATAATTGCGTTTTAGATATCTCGAAACAAAACACCAGAATTCTGATGTTTGTTTTAAAAAAAGGCGTTTTAATTTGTACAATAGTTTCTTAGGAAGGACCGTCTGCCTTCCTTAAAATCAACATCTCTACTTAAAAGATGGTTTGTCCTCAGATAGGGACGTATCAACACAATGTTTTTCCAGCGCAGAAGGCTTCTCCGCTGTATTTGTGTCTTTAGTTTTAGAATTTATTAAGGTGTCTTTTACTTCTATTTTATTAAAGAAACGCATAAGTGACATGATTTGTCTTCTTAATTTGGCAGCATTATATAACTGCGATAAGGAACCATTATAAGTTCCTATTCTTAAATATGGAGCTTATTTCAGTTATAGCAAGAGCATTGTTGATATAATTTTTGTTTTTCTTTTGGTGAACTTCTTACTGGGCTGCTTTGGGGCGGTTGAAGTCACTCGGCACTTGTCGGGTGCAAGATTAAAGTGGTCATTTTTATAAGTTTTTAGATCAGGTAATTATATTCTCTTCTCGTTTTGCCTGTGAGACAGCATCATCCAAGTTTGAGTATTTATAAGTTTTATAATGATAGACGGGTATCATTTCGCAACTGATATTATATTTTGTCATTACTTCTAATTTGTTTTTTTCCGCTAGCTTTCTTTTTAAATCAATTTTTGAAGAGTCAGTAGACTGCTTTTGAGTAGGCTGATTTTGATCTTTAGACATAGAAATCCTTTCTAGTTATATTTTTTTGAATAGTTTGAGTGAGGTTTATTTTTAGTTTTTATAGCCTGCTGTATTCTCACAGGGATAAACCAGAATGAAAGGTAATTTTAAATGGTTGTGAGTGGATATTTCATCTTAATTTATAGGCTGATAAAATTTACAGTTTTAAGCATTGCTCATTTTCTTTTCGGAATGGTTTATTACATTCCCAATCATTTCCCAATGTTGAAATTGCCAAATACCCATTCTCAATTAGCAAGTTGTGCATATGACGTATTATAAATAACCATAAATGTTATGAGCATTAATAAATGACCAAAATACATGTAGTTCTTCAGGTCATATGAACTTATGGCGAGTTTGCTCGTTGCGGTCATGGAAAGTTCCTTTTCTGTGCCATCAATGGCATAAAACTAATAAATTTATAAGAGTTCTTCGGATGAATATATTTAAGTAGCAAAAACCCATTGGTTTTGGTTACACTGATAACGGTCGTGATGTTGTTATTTATTTATTGGCTCGTTATTCCTGACAGTTATTAAATCACTAAGTATCTAATGAATGCCTTCATGATTTATGGTCCCGTAAGGATTTTTCGAATTAACCATTTGAGACCATAATAATTTTCATTCGTTATAACTTCAGGAAGTGTATATATTATATATGGGGATTGTTACTTTAATTTCAAGGGCATTATATCGCTCCACTATAAACCAGGATATGTTCTATAGTCTTAGGCAGGACCGAATGATATATTACCCCAGTATCCATCCCGGGTCGACAGTCGCCGTCCAGAATATCATATATTGACTGTAATTTATTTTGTGATGATTTGCATTTACCCACGAACCATAGAAATATAAGCCTGTATTCCATTTATTGACTAAAATTATTTTTATCATCAATATATTATGCTACTGATACACTCTGACGTTCAAGGCACAGCAAATGGGTATTTTGCAGAATTTCTATTTAGTATTAAGTGGGAAAAAAATATTTGGAATTTAAAACTATAAAGGTCTTGATAGAGCGTACAAATCCACGTCGAGGAGAACTTTTCCGGCTTGGAATGGCGTTGCTTTTTATCATAGCAATAATGTTTGTTTGCTACACAAAGTTTGCAATTTATCAAAATGGGACAATTCTGGTCATCGCAGCTATGATCGGTGGTTATATGGGTCTAAATATTGGGGCAAACGATGTTGCTAACAATGTTGGTCCTGCTGTTGGCTCTAAAGCTATATCATTAACGGGAGCGATTTTGATTGCAGCCATTTGTGAAGCCAGTGGCGCTCTGGTTGCTGGGGGTGATGTTGTCAGCACTATCAAAAAAGAAATTATTGATAGCTCTTTAATTACAGATGCAAATACATTCATCTGGATTATGATGTCCGCTTTACTCGCGGCAGCAATATGGCTTAATCTTGCGACCGCAATTGGAGCACCGGTTTCAACCACGCATTCAATAGTAGGAGGTGTATTAGGGGCTGGCGTAGCCGCAGCAGGATGGGGAATTGCAAATTGGCCCCAGGTGGGAGCAATTATAGCAAGTTGGGTTATCTCACCCATCATGGGAGGAATTATAGCTGCCGCTTTTCTACTGTTAATCAAAAAAAGAATTATCTATCAGTCTGACATGGTAAAATCAGCCAGAGTTCTGGTTCCAATCCTGATTTCTGCAATGGTATGGGCCTTTGTAACCTATTTGATATTAAAGGGTTTAAATAAAATCTGGCAAATTGATATTTTATCAGCCACAGTTATTGGGTTTGTTTTTGCACTGGCGATCTATTTTATTGTAAAGCAAATAATTTTACATACATCTAAAAAAATGGGCCAGGATAGGGAACGTATAAATAAGCTTTTTACTATACCCCTTGTTTTTGCAGCGGCATTGCTTAGCTTTGCCCATGGTGCAAATGATGTTGCCAATGCTGTTGGTCCACTGGCGGCTATAAATGATGCTGTAATTCATGGAGGTGTTGTTACAAAAGCTGAAATTCCATTATGGGTGATGATGGTTGGTGCTATTGGTATCGTTATGGGACTTGCCCTCTATGGGCCAAAATTAATCCATACAGTCGGATCAGAAATCACAAAGCTTGATAAAATAAGGGCCTTTTGTGTGGCGATGGCTGCGGCAGTTACAGTCATCTTAGCTTCTCAGCTTGGGTTGCCGGTTAGCTCAACCCACATCGCAGTTGGGGGGGTCTTTGGTGTTGGCTTCCTTCGCGAATATCTTGAAGCGAACCAAAGTCAAGCCCTTGATGAAATCAGGAACCATTATATCGAAGAAAAAGATGACGAAGTTGGCAAGTTTCTGGATGAATTTAACGAAAGTGATTTTTATCATAAAGGTCAATTACTCATGGACCTTAAAAAAAAACTAGGGACAAAGCTATACAAAAAAGACAAGAAAAAGCTACGTAAAGTCTATCGGACTGAACTTGTAAAGCGTTCTATATTGGTAAAAATTGTTGCTGCCTGGCTTGTGACTGTTCCATCTTCCGGCGGTCTTGCGGCAGTTTTGTATTTTATACTTCACATAATATTTCTTAAGTAAGATCTTTATAATTTTGGTTTTTATATATGAGCAGTGATAAAATTAACACTTATTCGTATATGCTTGATTGTCTGCTTTGGGTCGGAAGCTTACACTGACCTTATGACTGCTTCCGATCCAAAGCAGCCATTCATCCTTGCCTTTGAATTTAAGCAACTATACTGCTAATCAAAATAGGTTTTTATCATAGGATAAATTCAAATTTTCTGTTGGTCTGAATTGCGTATTTGAAAGGGTGACATACACCCATAGGCTTTCATTTTAAACAAGAGAACGGTCCTATCAGACCACTGACAATATCCTTATCAGGAATGATATGGATAGCTAAAAGATAAAATTAGATTATTCTGATTTTATTCGTAAAGAAGGGCGATTTAATCCCTCAAGAGTGCAGCAGAAAGGCAAGGCATCAAACTGAAAATGTGCCCGACGATATCAATAGATGTGATCTCGTCTGGCCAATCATGAATGCAGTCCTTGCTGGATTTCATTGAGAATGAATTGAATTGTTATCTTTTTAAAAACAATCCCACTCGAACATCAGATGGATTGCCTCCTTGAATGTAACGATTTAAGTTTCTTTGATAACTGTCTTTATAGAACTTATCAGCGGCTTCAGATAGGTATGATGATGAATTTAATCGGGGGGTAGGGGTTACTCTAATCTGGTTCTGACTTGCCCGATTACTTTCATTGATAGCCCGTAACTCGCGATTTACGATTGCACCAGCCTGTTGATAATCGGTAACAAACCAATTCATCAAATTATAAAAATAGACCTGCGGTATTGAAGATATTTTACCAGCATTCTCAGTAGCCATTATAACACGGGCTGCCTGATCACGGCTTGCGAGTTCATTCACAGCAATATCCATGGCCCTACTATAGTCGCCTTCTTTTAATTCATTGGTGATTTGTGTAGCCTTCTCTTCTTGTTGAGCAAGGTATTTTTCATAAGCAATTATTTCAGCTAAATATTTATCGACTTCTTTGACGTAATCACAAGATTCCTGATCGCCTAAGTCACAGGCTTTTTGGGAAAATTTTCTTGAAGTTTCGGTATTTTGTGCAGCGCTGTAAATTTCTGCTAAACCTTTACAGCCGCCCATATTATCCGCATCACAAGCTTTTGTGTACCAGACAACGGCTTCTGAAAAATTTTGTTGCTTTGCCAAAACATATCCCGTTCCCGCACAGCCTTCGTATAAGTTTAATTCACAGGCTTTCTGATAATTGTTTTTTATCGCCTCAGAAACTTCTGCAAATTCATGATTGGCCGTTAATAAAGTTGAAAGATTATAACAGGATTCCGCAGAATTTAATTCGCACCCTCTTTCTAGGTGTTTTTGGGCTTCGTCAACATTTTTATTGATACCCGGAGCGCCCGTCATAAGGTAATAACCAGCAATATAACATGAATATCCCGCGTTATAAACGCAGCCGTTATGAGCATAATCTACTGTCAGGGCTAAATTCTGTTCAGCTATACCTTCGTCGCCGAAATTATAGGTGCGCACCAGTTTATCACACGCAAATTCATCACCGTTACGACACCCCTTATCCAATAAGTATAGCCCCGTTTCAGTGTTTTTTTCAACAGCCTCGCCATTAAGTGCGAGAAGCCCCGATAGGTAACATGCATGATAATCAAATTTGCCATTATCACATGCGGTGGCAAGCAAAGAAAAAGCTGTCACCTGGTCTTTTACAACCTTCGTTCCGTAATACATAAGGTTTCCTGCAAAACCACAATAAGTCAGAAGTCCTAATTTGCAGGACCTGACAAAGTAATCCATAGACAAATCTACATTTGCAGGATTTGATTCATCCTGAAAAAGAATGCGCCCATATCTGGTGCATGCTTGAGCATTCTCCTGACCGTTACCGGCAACACATAAATCTTTATCTTCGATCGTTTGCGCATTTGAGATGGTGACAATCGAAAAAATTATCATAAAAGCCAGAAAATAAATACGTCTCATTTCAATTTCCTAATGAATTTCTTTTATGATTTTAAATGGCATTCTTAGCTTTTGACATCCCCTGTTTAGGGGATGTCAAAAAATGCATTACCACTTTTATTCCGCCGTTTTGAAACCACTTTTATGCAAATACTTTAAAGGGCTCATAGACTTTGACGGGGAACACTTTGATCGTCCTTTTGCGGGTCGGTAGTGACCATATTTTTTATGCTGAATATGCCGCATTGCTTAGAAACAATAATGATATAAAAAGAACACATAAATTGTTTTGTAAAACCAACCAGAGTGCAGGAAGTAGACTTAATTTCTTTTCTTGTGATATATATTTCTAAGAAATGATAAGAAAAATTTTGAGAATAACCTATTAGATCCCCGTATGGTCATTTTTGATACGTGTATGGAAGATTTTTTAATGGATATATTAAGGCTGGAAATAGTAACAAGACAGGAAAGAAACAGTGCTATAACAGCGCTGAGTAGTGCAATTTCTTCCCTAGGCGGTTGGATCGTTAATCATCATCTTTATTCCAATGCATTTGCATCGATTAATTTTGTAATAGATTTCAATAAAATAGACCCGCTTATAGCAAAACTTGAAAGTTTAAGATTTGAGACATCAATCATAAATGATTGCGACCACAATAAGGAAGGTGAAATCAACGGTGGAATCGCTATAAGGTTTATTCACAACGAGCCGGATTTAAAACGCGAAGTGCCGCCATTTGGTTAGTGTTAAATAGTTTTCCCTAAAGTCCGCTTTGGGTCGGAAGCAACCGATTTTAAATTCCGGAAGAGACAGAAAAGCTCAGAATGGAAGTGGCAGGTCAGACCCTTGGGGGGAAATCTGACCCGCTATATAATGAAATTCCCATTTCATTATATTTAATAAGCTTATCAGCACTCTGTTGAATAAGCAAAGTATTAAGGATATTAGATTTTACGATCACGCCCCAGCAGGAGAAATAATAATACTATAGTCAATTTAGGGTTAGCCCGCTAAACACTGGTTTCCCAATTTTCTATATGGTTTATTACATTCCCAGTCATTCCCCTGATAATCCAGATGGGCATTATCCGGCAGAATGATCGCCAGACACTGATTGTTAATATCCTGGTATCCTCTTTCACATTTCCAGCCGCTACCCCGTCCTTTATCTTCAAGAAAGCCATTTGCCGGCACGACTATGGCAAGACAGTTTTGACCATTTTCACGGTATCCGCGATTACAAAGCCAGCCTGTTCCCAAAGTGGAATTGCTTAAATAGCCATTTTCAGGGACCTGAATTTTCCGGCAAGTGTTGCCTTCCGGACGGTAACCTCTGTCACAGGTCCAGCCTGATCCATATGTATTCTGGTCAAGATACCCATTTTCCGGTACATTGATTTTAACACACTGTTCCTTGATTTCACGGTATCCGCGATCACAGGACCATCCTTTTCCATAAACGGATGCTTCAAGGTGAGCATGTTCCGGCTTACGGATAGCAATACAATTTCCATCCTGCTCACGATATCCATGAATACATTCCCATCCCAGATTATAGGATGAATTTGTAAGATAAGCATGTTCCGGCAGCTGAATGGCTTCGCATTTATCGTCAAACTTTTGAAAGCCGGCGAGACAATGCCAACCCGAGCCATATGCATCACGCGTTGCATTTTCAGGGAGAGACCCAACCAGGTCTTGTGCCATAAGTTTTTGCTGGGAAAGAGATATTATGCAAAAAAGAGCAAGGGAAAAGAAAAGGAAGATTTTTTTGTGAATTTGAGTTAGTCCTGACATATAAATGCCTTTCATTGACCGCGTCGCATTGACCTGCGACTGGTTTATCAGCCATGTTGGCTGAAAATAAGAGTGGGCTATTGTGTCAGCCCACTCAAATTAAGATTAGATGTAAAAAAGGCTTGGTTAGGCTACTTTTTTGATGTTACAGGCAGCACTCTTACCTTTATTTTGTTCAATATCAAACTCGACTTTCTGGCCTTCGTCTAGCGTCGAAAGACCGGATTGTTCAACAGCACTGATATGTACAAACACATCTGCTTTGCCATTTTCTACTTCGATAAAGCCATAACCCTTGGTTGGGTTAAACCATTTTACTGTTCCTGTAGCCATAATATTTTCCTTTCATTCTACATTTGGAGTTTTGTTTATTCGATTTTCTCAGCGACCCTGGAGTTAAGGGCTAACTGAATTATTGTTGTTTTTTCCAAGCATTCTCATCAGTCCCTGATCAGGTTTGTCGACATCGATTTTGCGTGCCTGATTTCTATGACGTTTAAATTTCCTGGATGTTTTTACTCTGTCCGGCTTTGATTGAGCATTTTGTGGTCGATCATTGCGCGTTTTTGGAGAAGAATTTTTTTGTCTTCTCTCTGAAGTTTCCCTTTGATCAAGCCGTTCATTATCCTGCATAGTAACGCTAAGATTTTGACCCGTAAGCTTCTCTATATCCCTTAAAAGTTTAAGTTCCGAACTATCACAAAGCGAAATTGCAACACCACTTCTTCCGGCACGGGCGGTACGCCCGATCCTGTGGACATAGGTTTCTGCAACATTCGGTAATTCAAAATTAATCACATGGGATACATCACTAATATCAATGCCCCGTGCGGCAATATCTGTGGCCACAAGAATTCTCGTCTTTCCGGCTTTGAAACTTGCTATTGTTTTATCTCTTTGTCCCTGACTTTTATTGCCATGAATTGCAAGAGCATCAAGACCGGCTTTTGTCAGATGGGTTGTGATTTTATTGGCACCATGCTTTGTACGGACAAAGACAACGGCCCTCGTGATTTTATTATTCGCAAGGATATCCGTTAGAACCTGTTTTTTATGTTCCTTCTCAACGCGCTCAACAACCTGTGTAATCAGCTCAATAGGTTTAGCGGCAGAAGCCACGGATACCTCGGTCGGGTTATGCATGAATTCTTTGGCGAGTTTTCTGATCTGTGTCGGCATCGTCGCTGACATCAGAACGGTCTGTCGCTTAGTCGGCAACGATTGCATAATTTTTCTAATGGAAGGTAAAAATCCCATATCCATCATTTGATCCGCTTCGTCAGCAATCACCTGATAGGTCTGATCAAGACGAATGGCCCCGGAGGACATCAGGTCGAGCAGTCGGCCTGGTGTTGCAATAATTATATCAACGCCATTAGAACAGGCTTTGATCTGCGGGCCTGGTTTTACACCGCCAACGATAACAACAGTGGATACAGTCATGTATTTGCCGTAGGTTTTGATAGCATCAGCAATTTGTGATGCCAGTTCCCTGGTCGGGGTTAGAATAAGTGTCCCACAAGTAAATTTTTGCTGACTGTTTTTGCCAGCAGCAATGCGGTTTAAGATCGGCAGTACAAAAGACGCGGTTTTACCGGTTCCTGTTTGTGCAATGCCTATGACGTCTTTTTGAGCCGTCATTGCCGGAATAACATCTATCTGTATGGGGGTTGGGGTGGTATATCCTGTCGCTGTTACAGCACGAAGGACGGGCTCGGCAAGGCCGAGGTCTTTAAAATATTTCAATTAGTTCTTCAATCCACCAGACGGATTCCCACTATTAAGAAAAGTCTGGATATTTCGTTCGGGAAGTTAGTGTAGATCAACTGCCTGTATGTTTTATTGCCATTATTGGCTATTCAAGGCATCAATCTTAGATTAGTGTCGAGAAATTTGTATCGCTGCATATATCATCCACACGCAATACATATGGCCTTAAATCATAGTTTTACTATAATTGCAAGCTTTTAATATGAATTTCAGAATAATAAATATTACTTTTAATGATTATACTGCTTAGGCTTTTCTGTGTGTACTTTCATTTAAAAAGCGATAGTTTATGTATGCTACTTAATCATTTTCTCAATCGGTTTTCCGGCTTTTAATGTTTCGTGTGTGCCCTGATAATCAAGACCCAGAAGTTTCATCAGCGTGGCGGCTATTTGTGCCTGCTTGACGTCATCGGTTTTTTTCATCTCTCCGTCCGCTGGTGTGTCGGGGCCGATCACGGCCATCCAGATCTGGTCATCGCCGCTATAATAGGAAATATTCCCACTTGCGTCCTTTTCCGCACCATGGCTTTTCCAGCTTTCAAGGCTGTCATCACCGCGTCCGTGGTCAGTGGTGACGAGAAGCGTTGTTTTATCCTTATAGGCTGGGTCGTTCTGAACAAATTCCCAGATGCGGCGGATGAAATCATCGGCGCGGTGGGCGGCGAGCATATATTGGTCATAATAGCCGTCATGGGCAAAATCATCGGTTTCACCGAATGATATATAAAGCGCTTTCGGATGTTTTGCTTTCATATATTCGGTGGCAAAATTAAAGGTGAAGACATCAAGACCGACACTATCCCATGGGCTGGGTGTATCCTTTTGCAGCTTATTTAAATCCTTAACGCGGGCATTAAGTTCCATCATATCGTCAAATCCAGCATTCAGGAAAACATGGCTGCGTTGCTGATTAATGATGTAGGGAAAAACATCCCAAGAGGCAAAAGCGGCCGTTTTGCCTTTATACTCCGGTTTTTCATCAAGCCATTCGAGAAAGGTTTTATTGGGGTTTAGTATCTTGTCGTTGCTGTTGATGCGTGGGTCTGCAAAGCCGGTCAGTATTTCATTATAGCCGGGGTAGGAAAAATGATAACTGTTGGTGATATTGGCATTGCTGCCTTTATCGCGGTTGCCGTAAAGCTGCCCCTGTGTCGCAACCGTGGTCCATAAGAAGGGAAACAGTTTTTCACGCGCCGCTTCTGGATTATTGTCCCAGAATTTATTTTTAAAATCAGCGTAGGTATAGTGGTATTTTGCGTATTTTTCCTGATCCAGAAAACGTTTGTCAAAGCCTTTAAAAACTTCCTGCCAGCGCATGCCGTCAAGGCTGATCAGGATGACATTTTCGGTCTTTCCGGCGGCCTGGGCGATTGTGCCGGAAAAAATAAAGCAGAAAATAATAAAAAACAGACGAGTTGATATTCTGGACATGATAATCCCTTCAATAAATTTGATAAAAGTTTATCAGAAATTATCGAAGGGACACTATATTTTTATGACAGTAAAATTAAATTTCTGTCATAAGTGAATTATTGTCCGGCCATTGCCTTTTTGGCGACGTCAATCTGTCTTTTCAGGCTGCCTTCATCAGGGCTGATGGCAAGGGCAGCTTCATAGGCCTTAATGGCGTCAGCATATTTCTTTTCTTTCATATAAACATTGCCGACCATCGTGTGCGTATAGCTGTCACCGGGTGCAATTTCGCGACTGAACATGGCCATATCAAGGGCAGCATCAAACTTGTTTTCCTCTAATAAACTATTGGCATATTCCGCCATGGTAAAGCCGCTGAAATCAAATGTGCCTTTGCCGTAATATTTATCTTTAAGCTCATTATATTTTGCCTTTGCGGCGGCGGTGCCGCCATCAGCGATTTGTTCGTCCATGACCTGTTCAATCAGCATCGGGTTTGCCTGTCCGCGGTGGCATGTTGTACACATAACGCGGGTAAAGTGATGATCTGCGCCACGGTCCAGCGATCTGATATTCTGATTAATGCTGCCGACCATTTTCATCATCTCACGGGTGACTGCTTTGGTTTCCTTATCGTCAGATTCAAAATCCATATGGGCCCCTTTTTCATCTTCAACCCTGACATGACAATATGAACAGCGTTCACCGGTGGCAAACGTAAAACCCCGCATGATATCGCGCAGTCTTTCAGGTGATATATCCTTCGGCAGGACGGTCAGGTTTTTCGGATTTTCAAACGGGTTCTGGGCACTGGCAAATGACAGTGGTACACAACTAACAGCAATTAAAAAAAGAAGACGAGCGATTGACATGGTTCCTACCCCTTTAATTATTTTGTGATGATATTGTGCTAAACCATATCACTCTATTTGACGTTTTTATAGCAATCATTTCCTGATCACAAAAATGTGATCGTAAAGTTCCGGGAATGATTTTTTAAAATATCAAAAATAAAACTTCTGGACGATTTCATTTTATTGTATGGCTTAACCATGCAGAATGCTTCATTTAATGCCAGTGATTTAAAATTTGACCCACCGACTTTTCCGGTGAATTTCCTATCTGATCAGCTAGAAATAAATTATGGCCTGATCGGCCTTCTAAAGCCGCTTGCGGGTGAGCGGGACCAGAACCACCTGCTGACAACTTCGGATGGTCGGAAATTTGTTCTTAAAGTTGCCAGCGGCCATGAAGACCGTGGCGTCATTGATTATCAGATCAGTGTACTGAAACATGTTGAGAGAAAAGCGCCCACCTTAAATATACCCCGCAATATAATGACTATTGATGGCGATGATTTTGCCCTGATCCGCGATGCTGCTGGGCAGGAATATGTCATGCGGCTGCTTAGCTATGTTGATGGGGTGCCCTTTGGTTCCCAGACACAGCCGAATGAAGCCATTATTTATGATGCCGGGAAGTTTCAGGGGGCGTTATGCATGGCACTGACCGATTTTTCCCACCCCGCGCAAGGGCATTTTATGCCGTGGGATATCAGCCGGGGTGTGGTCTTAAGTCCGTCCTTAAGGGTGAGCAAATTTGGCGAAGTTGAGCGGCTGGTTCTGCCGCTGCTGGATCATTTTGAAAACACTGTCCTGCCGAAATTAAACAGCTTCCGAAAACAGACAATCCATAATGATGCTCATGATGGCAATATGTTGGTTTCAAAAGAAGGATTTAAAGGGCTTATTGATTTTGGTGATATTGTTCATGCACCAGTGATCCAGGACGCGGCCATACCGCTGACCCGTTTTGTTGGTCTGACCGATGATCCCTTAAAATATGGTGGTCTTTATCTTGAGGGTTTTAGCCGTTCATTACCGCTTTATACTGAAGAAATTGACCTTCTCTATGATCTTCTGCTGCTCAGGGCGGCTTTGACCATTCAACTGATGGATTTTCGTATTAAAAATAATGACCGCAATGAAAATGACCTGATAAAGGGCTATCCAAGGCTGGTAAAAATGCTTGAAAATCTCATTTCACTTGATCAGAGTGAACTAACCCACGTTTTCCACGCTGCTATAAAAAAGGAACAATCCAATGACCAATGATGCCCTCTGGCAACGACGGAAAAATGCGCTAAGCCCGACTTATGCCCATTTTTATGATGAGCCGCTTAATGTGGTGAAAGGGGATGGCGTCTGGCTTTATGACGAAACGGGCAGTAAATATCTGGACTGTTATAATAATGTGGTTTCAGTCGGTCATTGTAACCCGACAGTGGTCAAAGCCCTTTGTGATCAGGCATCGACCTTAAATACCCATACCCGCTATATTCATGAAAATGTGGTGGTACTTGCCGAAAAACTTGCTGCGAAATTTCCGGAAAAACTTGATACCTGCATTTTTGTCTGTACCGGAACCGAAGCCAATGATCTGGCACTACAGATGGCACGATGTGTAAGCGGCAATAAAGGGGTGATCGTCACCGATGCGGCCTATCACGGCAATTCGACAGTAATTGGGGCAATGGACCAGCGCCGCAAGAATTTTGGCCAGTTTGACTGGCTTGAAACATTTGAGCCGCCAAACACATACCGCGGCCCCCATGCGGGTAAGGATGAAGGGGAAATGGCGAGCCTTTACGCCAGCGAAGTGGACAAAGCTATCGCAAAACTAGCGGGCAAGGGAATTTCACTGGCGGCGGCCATGCTTGATTTATCGTTTGATTCAAACGGCATTCTTATCCCGCCCGGTGATTATGCAAATCTTGTTGCTGATAAGGTCAGAGCCGCCGGCGGTCTTGTTATTTGTGATGAGGTTCAGGCGGGTTACTGCCGCCTTGGTGAATATTGGTGGGGTTTTGAACGATACGGTGTCATGCCGGATATTGTGACGATCGGAAAACCGATGGGGGCGGGGCATCCGGTCGCAGCCATTGTGACGACGCGTGAAATTGCCCGGAAATTTTCAGAAATTGACCGCTATTTCAATACTTTTGGTGGTAATCCGGTTTCAGCGGCCGTCGCGGCGGCGGTGATTGATGAAATTGATGATCGGAAATTGCTTGAAAATGCGACGGATGTTGGCACTTACCTGCAAGCGGGCCTTGAAAAATTAGCCGGAAAATACAGCTTCATCGGCAATATACAGGGGGCAGGGCTGTTCTGGGGGCTTGATCTGGTATCCGACCCGGTAAGCAAGACACCGATGAGTGATCGTGAGCTTCGCCATATCACCACGCTTCTCAAGGATGAGGGGGTGTTGATGGGCTATACCGGGCGTTATAATAATTGCCTGAAAATCAGACCGCCTTTGATATTTAGTAAAGAAAACGCCGATCAGGCCCTCTCGGCAATGGATAGGGTTTTCAGAACGTTAGGGTAATTAATGCCGTTAATGCATAAGTTTGGCAAGTTCGAACTTGTGATCTTTGGTACAGAAATCACAGGTGACGGTTATAATGCCGTCATCGGCAACATCCTGAAGTTCCTGCATATCCAGGCTTGAAAGAGCGGTTCTTATTTTTTCTTCCGAACAACGACACCCGGCCGCAACATCTGTATGCTCAAATATGCGAACGCCGCTTTCATGATAAAGACGGATCAGCAGATTTTGTAAGGACAGGTTCCGGTCCAGAAGCTCGGATTTCTTAAGACTGCCAAGCAGGATAGCGGCAGTATTCCAGTGATCTTCTGTTTCCTGCTGATCGCGGCTGTGTTCGCCAACGGCACTTCTGGCAAAATGCTGGATCATGATGGCCCCGGCCTGCCATTTTCCTTCTTCATCTTTTTCGCAAAATAGCATCACTTTTGTCGGGAGCTGCTCGGAACTTCTGAAATATTCTTCGGCGGCTTGGGTGATGGTTTCCCCTTCCAGCTTGACGATGCCCTGGTAGCGTTCCATGAATTTTCCCTGATCAATGGTGATGGCAAGATAGCCGCCTTCACCGAACATATCGGTGAGGGTGTCACTGTCGCTCATCACATCATCAAAAGCGGCATAGCCGCGAATATTTCCGATGCCATTTTCTGTTTCCTTCAGAAAATCGCTGACCATGACACGAAACGGGCCATTGCCTTTCAGCTGCGTGGTCAGGATACCTTCATATTTCATCAGGGAACCGATCAGTGCCGTGAAGGCAAGGGTTTCGCCCAAAAGTTTGTTGACATGATCGGGATAATTATGCTTGCTTAGAATGTCATTTACTGATCTGCCAAGTCTGACAACGCGGCCTTTTATGTCCTGATTTTCTATCTGAAAGGGAAGACAGCAGTCTTCAAACAGAGGAAATGCATTTTCTTCGCTCATAAGGATTTTCCAAAGCACCACATCAGGATTGCTTTTTGAATATGCAGTCGGTTTTCCGCCTCGTCCCAGATTACGGATTGTGGCCCGTCAATAACATCGGCGGTTACCTCCTCATCACGGTGGGCAGGGAGACAATGCATAAAAATGGCCGATTTCTTCGCTGTCGCCATCAATTCTGCGTTTACCTGATAAGGGGCAAGATCGCGCAGCCTTTCTTCCGCATTATCATCGCCCATGGAGATGAATGTATCGGTAATGACGCAGTCAGCATTTTTAACCGCTTCTTTTGGGTTTTCAGTCAGGGTGATTTTGCCGCCATTATTTTTGGCCCAGCCCATGACCTGTTCAAGTGGGGAATAATCTTTCGGGCAGGCAAGGGCCAGTTCACAGTCTAACATCACTGCCGCATGGATCCATGAGACGGCAACATTATTGCCATCCCCCGACCAGGCTATTTTTTTGCCCTCAATCGGTCCGGCATGTTCCTCAAAGGTGAGAACATCCGCCATAATCTGGCAGGGATGGGAAAAATTGGTCAGAGCGTTGATGATCGGCACACGGGATGTTTCCGCCATTTCGAGCAGGGCTTCATGGCTGTTGGCCCGCAGCATTATGGCATCCACAAAGCCGGAGAGAACTTTAGCAGTGTCAGAAATGCTTTCACCGCGGCCCAGCTGCATATCATTGCCCTGAAGGACCACGGCTTTACCGCCAAGCTGATGCATGGCCATTTCAAATGAAACGCGGGTGCGGGTGCTCGGTTTTTCAAAAATCATTGCCAAAGCCTGGCCCTTAAGTGGGGCGTCCTGGTGAACAAAGCCGTTGGTGCCCTGTTTTTTCGCTTCCGCTTTCAGTTTTTTGGCAATTTCAATGATTTCACGGCAGTCGCTTTTGGAAAGCGAGGAAATATCAATAAAATGCCGATGGTTTTTTTTTAAATTATAGTCTGTCATTTTTTATCGCCAGGGTTATTCAATTTCTTTAAAAGCTGCGCGCAGGTTTTATCGAGTAGAATGATAGCATTATCAATATCTTCTGCTTTGATATTAAGGGGGGGTAAAATCCTGACTGTATTCTCCCCGCCACCAACCAGAAGCAATTTGTTCTTAAATGCCTGGACGACAAAATCCCTTGGTTCAATATGTAATTTTAAACCCATCATCAGGCCAAACCCTCTGACCATTTCTATTATTTCTGGGTATTTTTTCTTCAGCTTCATTAACTCAATACGCAACTTATCTGACATTTTTATGACATTCTCGAGAATATTTTCTTCCGCCAGTACATCCAGAACCGCATTCCCCATCGCCATCGCCATAGGATTACCACCGTATGTCGAGCCATGCGTGCCGACAGTCATATACTGTGCGACTTTTTCAGTGGCAAGACAGGCCCCCAATGGAAAGCCGCCGCCAATGCCTTTGGCAATTGGCATAATATCAGGGGTAACACCCGCATGTTCATGACAGAAAAGTTTTCCTGTCCGACCGACACCACATTGAATTTCATCATAAATAAGCAAAATGCCGTGTTTATCGGCCAGTTCACGGAGTATTTGCAGATTCTCGGTTGAAACCGGACGGATACCGCCTTCGCCCTGAATAGGCTCAATCATAATTGCTGCCGTTTCATCAGTAATATGATCTTCAACCTTTTTCATGTTGCGGTAAAATTTAATGACATCAAAGCCATCTACCTTTGGACCGAAGCCTTTGGTCAGTTTTTCTGAACCTCCTGCGGCAATTGTTGCCAGGGTGCGGCCATGAAAACTGCCCTCGAATGAAATGATCCGGTAACGTTCTGGGTGACCGGTTGCGTTATGGTAGCGTCTTGCCATTTTAATGGCACATTCCACTGCTTCTGCGCCGGAATTTGTAAAAAACATACTGTCGGCAAAGGTCAGGTTACTCAGCCTTTTGGCCAGTTTTTCCTGTCCTGGTATTTCATAAATGTTTGATGTATGCCAAAGCTTCCCGGCCTGATCCGATAATGCTTTTACAAGTTTAGGATGACAATGACCCAAACAGTTAACGGCAATGCCACTGCCGAAATCAAGATATTCATTATCGTTTTTATCATAAAGGCGGGACCCTGAGCCACGGACGAAACCAACATCCATACGGGCATATGTTGGCAATATTGGCGATATAATGCTCTGATCCTGGTTGTTATCCTGACTGTTTTTCATCCTAAACCCTCCAGTTCATCGGGAAAAACGCGAATATTGTCCTTAACGGACAAAGTTTCAAGTAAAAAAATACTTATCCGAGCTATGCTCTCAGTTTATAGCCGCTTTTAAACATTCTGTATGTGATAAACCAGAGTATGATATTCAGCACCAGAATATAAATGACACCGATCATTGGGTTTGCTTCAGCCTGTCCGGTAAAACCGTATCTGAATCCGTCAATCAGATAAAAGAACGGATTGAGCTGGCTGATGGAAAACCATACGCCACTCAGCCGTTCAATGGAATAAAAAGTACCTGATAAAAATGATAATGGCATAATAACGAAATTATTTATTGCGGATGTCTGGTCAAAGCGTTGCCCCCAAATACCCGTCATGGTACCCAGCAGCGACAACATCATTGCGCCGGAAATACTGAAATAAAGAATAGCCCATATATGAATAAATGAAATGTCGGCCATAAAAAACATGGCCATCATAACAAAAAGCCCAACCATCAACCCGCGTGTAATACCCCCCAGGGCATAACCGAGTGAAATTTCCTTTGCACCAATTGGCGCCAGTAGAATGTCGACAATATTACCCTGCATTTTTGAGCCGATGATAGAAGAAGATGTATTGGCAAAGCTGTTTTGCAATATGGACATAATGATAAGCCCAGGAGCGAGGAATGTGGCATAGGGGATTTCACCGATATATCGGCCGCTTCCGCCAAGGGCCAGCGTAAAAATCATCATGAACATAAGCGTGGTCACCACCGGGGCGCCAACAGTCTGGCCGAATACCTTGCAATAGCGTCTTACTTCTTTCTCATAAAGAGTTTGAAATCCGGACCAGTTAAACGATCCCAACCGCTTGGTTCCAAATTCGTTTATAGGATTATCGGAGGTTGCCATTTTGGTTCCTTGTGATTAAAATTGACTGAACTCCTTATAAGATAAAATGGTGGGGAAGCGCAATCTCAACTTGACGTTTTGGCCTGAGAAGATTAAATAGCCATGGAATTTACATGGTATTCATTGACAATTATGATATATATACCACTTTGATAGAAACTATTAAGGACTAAAGATGGCTTGGACAGATGATCGCGTTGAAAAACTCCGTGAACTTTGGGACAAAGGGTTAAGCGCGAGCCAAATAGCCAAGGAACTTGCTGAAGGTGTCACAAGAAATGCAGTGATCGGAAAAGCACACCGTATGGGTCTGGCCTCTCGTCCATCACCGGTTAAAGCAGACCCTGCCAAGCGTGCCGCTGCAACAGCCAAGAAAAAAGCAGCCCCGACCAACAAGAAGGAAAAAGTAAAATCAACTCCTTCTTCAGGAAAAGTCACTATTCTTGATCTTACTGAAAGCATGTGTAAATGGCCGATTGGTCATCCGGGCGAGCCGAATTTTCATTTCTGCGGAAAGCCATCACAACCAACTTTCCCTTATTGTGCAACACATTGTGTTGAAGCTTATCAAGTGCAGCAACCCCGTCGGTCCCGCCGTAATACCCGTCGACGGATTATGGCGACCCCTGTAAAATAAAAGCTTTTTCTTACTTTTATAATAATTTGCATCCGGCTGTTTTTCATATTAAGCTCGCAGGCAATAATTATTAGGGAAAGAGAAAAGGAAATCCTCATGAGTAATGGCATTAAATATTTGCTCGGCGCCATCGTCGGCGGTGCATTGGTCTTTATGTATCCAATGCTGCAAAATGATGGAGGCGGTCAGCAGGCAGTCGTAAAAACGGCAGAAATCAGTTATCCAAGAGTTCCGGATTCTGACTATAAACTTCCGTCCTTTAGTTCAAGAGACGGATTTGTTCCCGTTGTTGGCCGGCATGGAATGGTCAGTGCACGTGAATCCATTGCGACAGAAATCGGCGCTGATATTTTAAGAAAAGGCGGTAACGCGATTGATGCGGCGGCAGCCGTCGGATTTGCAATGGCTGTTACATATCCACAGGCCGGAAATATCGGCGGTGGGGGATTTATGGTGGTCCACCTAGCCAAGGAAAATAAGGATATTGCGATTGATTACCGTGAAATGTCCGCAGGTGCGGCAAGGCATGATCTTTATGTCGAAGACGGTAAAGTCAATCAGACACTTGCAAAATACAGCCGAAAATCTTCTGGTGTTCCTGGCACTGTTGCCGGGCTGGCACTGGCGGTTCAAAAATACGGCACCATGAGCCTGGCTGATGTTATTGCACCGGCTTACAAATTGGCCCACGAAGGCTTTCCTGTTTATACCCAGCTTGAAGTTTCACTGGCAAGAAGCAAGGAGCGTCTTGGTGCTGATCCGGCTGCTTCAAAAGTATTCTATAAAGCTGACGGCAGTAATTACCGCACAGGAGAAATATTAAAACAGGAAGACCTTGCCGTTTCATTGAAAGCCATTATGGATGAAGGGACAAGTGCCTTTTATACAGGATCAATTGCTGAAAAAATTGCCGCTGATATGGCCGCAAATGATGGCATTATCACAATGGAGGATATGGCAGCCTATAAGGTTTATGAGCGTGAACCTGTCAGAGGTACCTATAAAGGCTATGATATTGTGACAATGCCACCTCCGTCATCCGGTGGTGTTCATATGATTGAAATGATGAACATGCTTGAAAATGATGACCTTAAGGCAAAAGGTCATAATAGCGCGGCTGTGCTTCATCTTTATATTGAAGCAATGAGACAGGCTTATGCTGACCGCAGCCTTTATGCAGGTGACCCGGCATTTTTTGATATTCCTGTTGCAGCCTTGATCGACAAAAAATATGCCGCTGAAATGCGCGCGCGTATTCCAATGGATCGTGCCCGTGACAGTTCAGAAGTGGCCCCGACCAAGGACCTTCCATACGAAAGCCCGCAAACCACACATTATTCAGTAATGGATAGTGAGGGCAATGCTGTCAGTAATACCTACACTCTGAATTTTGGTTTCGGAAACGGGATTATGGCAACAGGAACGGGTATATTGCTTAATAACGAGCTGGATGACTTTGATGCGCTTCCATATGAACCAGATGAAAATGGTAATATCAGCGGTAAGGCTAACGCACAGGAGCCTCATAAACGTCCCCGTTCTTCCATGACACCAACTATTGTATTGAAAGATGGCGTCCCCTTCCTGATCACAGGAAGCCCAGGCGGTGGCACAATTATCAATACCGTTTTCCAGACAGTAATGAACGTGCTTGAATTTGATATGAATGTGGCTGCAGCTTCCAGCAAAGCCAGGATCAATCATCAATGGATGCCTGATATGACGACAATTGAAAGTGGTGTCAGTCAGGATACACTCGATATTCTCAAAGCCATGGGTCATAAATTCAATGCAGGTGAAAGAACATTGGGCAGTACCAATTCCATCATATATGAGGATGGCTATTATTATGGTGCCGCTGACCCGAGAAGCATGGATGCCCTGACTATCGGCATCAACTGACATTCTATAAAATAATCCAATTAGGCGGGCTTATTTAAGTCCGCCTTTTTTATGGTTGTAGTAGAGGGGCATTATTGAGTAGTCTTTCATTAAATAGAAAGAGTCGTTCCCGAATAAACTATATAAAATAAGCAGACTTTAAGTATTTTTTAGAGTTATTTAGAGAGAGAAAAAGATGAAATTTAAGTTTTTAATACTGGTGTTGAGTTTCGTAAGTTTTTGCGTTCCCTCCACTTTTGCGCAGGAGCAAACCCCGCGAATAGACACTAAGGACCGATTTGTTCCGGTCATCGGACGAAACGGTATGGTCACATCCCGTGAAAAAATGGCGACACAAATTGGTGTGGACATTTTGAAAAAAGGCGGCAATGCCGTTGATGCCGCAGTGGCTGTTGGCTTTGCGCTTGCGGTTACTTACCCGCAGGCCGGTAATATCGGTGGCGGTGGTTTTATGGTCATTCAGCTTGCCAAGGAAAATAAGTCAATTGCGATTGATTACCGCGAGATGGCACCGGGTGGGGCCCACCGTGATATGTATCTGAATGCAGACGGCAGTGTTGATGAAGACCGTTCAAAATATACTGCTAAAGCATCCGGTGTGCCGGGCACGGTTGCCGGTTTGGTTCATGCTCTTAAAAATTATGGGACCATGTCCCTTAAGGAAGTGATGCAACCAGCTTATAATCTCGCCAAAAACGGCTTTCCGGTTTACAATTATCTGGAAAGTTCACTGAACAACCGTAAAGAGCGCCTGAGCCAGAATGAGGCGGCGGCAAAAATATTCTATAAAGCCGATGGCTCATCATATAAATATGGTGAAATCCTTAAGCAGGATGATCTGGCATGGACCTTGAAACAGATTATGAATGGGGGCAGGGACGCCTTTTATAAAGGGGAAATTGCGAAGCGTATTGTTGCTGATCAGAAAGACCATGATGGTCTGATTAATATGGATGATATGGCCGCTTATAAAGTGGTAGAGCGCCAGCCAATTATCGGTACATATAAAGGATATAAGATTGTGACAATGCCACCTCCATCTTCCGGTGGCGTTCATCTGGTACAGCTGATGAATATGCTTGAAAATGATGACCTTACTGCAATGGGACACAATAGTGCGGCATTGTTGCATCTTTATATTGAATCAATGCGTCAGGTTTATGCTGATCGCAGTAAATATCTTGGTGATCCTGATTTTACCGATGTGCCGGTTGCGGAACTTACCAGCAAAAAATATGCCCAGCTAATCCGTTCGCAAATTCCAATGGATAGGGCCCGCCGCTCTTCTGATATTGCACCGGCACTAAGCCTGCTTAGTGAAAGCCCGGATACCACGCATTTCTCGGTAATGGATAAGGACGGCAATGCGGTCAGTAATACATATACTCTGAACTTCAGCTACGGGAATCACACTGTGGCAGCAGGTACTGGAATTGTGATGAATAACGAGATGGACGATTTCTCTGCCAAGCCGGGAACACCGAATGGATACGGACTGATTGGTGGCGAAGCAAACTCTGTTCAGCCTCGTAAACGCCCACTTTCATCAATGACACCGACTATTGTTCTGAAAGACGATAAACCGTATTTTGTTACCGGAAGCCCTGGTGGAAGTACAATCATCACTGTTGTGTTCCAATCTGTAATGAATGCTCTGGAGTTTAATATGAACGCCCTGCAATCTCTGGCAGTGCCACGTATTCACCATCAATGGCTACCAGATGTGGTCATGATGGAAGACGGTATTAGTAAGGATACAAAAGATATCCTTGCCAACATGGGGCATATTATTGCGCCAATGCAGATTACGATTGGTTCTCTTTCATCCATTATGTACCGGGATGGTATTTTCTACGGTGCGGCTGATACGCGCAGTATGGATGCTGCTGCCATCGGCTACTAACTCAATTAATATAATGATAAAGGCGGATCCTATGGTCCGCCTTTTTTATAGGAACTGGCTCAAGGCTTCTCGGTAATTGCGACTAGCCTGCAGTTCCGACCCGTTCTTGAGTGTAATAATATATTTTCCCCCCGCGGCAGTATGGAGCTTCTCAATCATATTTATATTGACGATGGTAGAGCGGTGGATGCGTTTGAATATTTCCGGATCAAGACGCTTATCCATATTTTTCATGGTTTCACGCAAAATATGGGTTTTATCGCTTGTATGAAGGCACATATAATCACCGGCGGCATCAATCCACTCGATGGTGCTGACATCAACGAGGGTAATTTCACCGCGATCCTTGATGTTAAAATGACTTTCAAACTGTTTTTTATTTGTAATGTCATCAGCCGTAAGAATTTCTGATAACTCAATCTCCGGCGGTGTATCAAGGGACCGGATCAGGTCTATTAATCTTGCATTCTGCTCTATGGCGATATGCTCAGCTATCTGTTCACGAACCTTGCTTATCGTTTTTTCAAGCCGTTCTTCATCAATTGGTTTTAGAAGATAATCGGAAGCATGGGTTTCAAATGCCTGAATGGCATATTTGTCAAAGGCGGTTGCAAAAATAATGATCGGAAGCTGTTCATTGGCAAGCGCTTTAACCACATCAAATCCGTCAAGACCCGGCATCTGAATATCAAGGAAAACCAAATCCGGCTTTTCCGCTCTTATCTTTTTAATGGCTTCCCTGCCATTTGACGCCGTTCCGACAATATCTATATCTTCGAATGATTTCAGTCTGAGATTAAGGCCTTTTAGGGCAAGCGGCTCATCATCAACCAGCAGGGTTCTAATTTTTTTATTCTGCATGATCCAAAGCTTCCTCCAATTCAAATGGAATATCAATTGTTATCTGAACACCGCCTTCTTCGCGGTTTCTTATTTCAATGGCATGGTTGGCCGGGTATAGCTGATTAAGTCTGTTTTTGGTATTGACCAGTCCGACACCGCTTGAGTTCTCATTAAATTTATGTTTGGCTGGTTGATCAGATAAACCGGGACCATTATCGGACAATATAATTTTTAATCGATTACCCTCACGGTCTGCTTTTAGAGAAATAGTGCCTCCTTTTTCCATAGGGGCGACAGCATATTTTATGGCATTTTCGACCAATGGCTGGAGCAGCAGGCTCGGGATCAATGCTTTTTTTGCTTCGTCTGAAATTTGAAAATCCAGTTGCAGTCTTTCTTCGAACCTTACTTTTTCAATATCCAGATAAAGCCATAATGCATAGACTTCCTCATCAATTGTAATTTTCTGTGTTGGCTGATTAACGAGGCTGAACCGCAAAAAAGCACTGAGCTTGGTCAGCATACCGTTTGCTTCTTTCGACTGTTTATCAAGTACCAGTGTAGAAATGGCATTTAGCGTATTAAAAAGGAAATGTGGGTTGATCTGATAGCGAAGCATCTGAAGTTGCGATTGATGCGCCTGGGCAACGGCTTGTAAGTATTTTTCTTTTTGTTCCATTAAAAGGAACTGGTAATTGACGATGAAATATGCGCCTGTCCAGATCATCAGAACAAATAAATCATATAAAGCGCGGCCAATGACAAATTCATATAACCGGATATTGATATAGAATGTCTGCTGGACAACCCATGTATCGATCGCACTTAAGATTAGAGCGGAAACCACGATACAAGTAATTATGGAAAGGACCATAGTTAATGGCGGCAAATTACTATTTTTAAGTTTTCTGTAAATTAATCGGAGAATGACGGTAATAATAAAGCCACTTAACACGGAAGTGATGACCGTGATTTGAAAAACAAAATTTTCGCGGTCAGCAAATAAACTTAAAGCGCGGGTGGCGCCAAAGGCAAGCCAGCCCGCGATCTGTAATTTCCAGAATAAGCTTTCTTTTTTCTTTAGTTGTCTTTCAAAAAAATTAGCCAACTCAATACTTATTTCACGCTTGAGACAATATGAACATCCCTTTGAGGATAAGGAATATTGATATCTTTTTCATCAAAACGATGCTTAATGTTTTTTGTAAGCGCTGCTTTAAGCGGCCAGTAATTGGCGTTCGCTGTCCAGGCGCGAACAACAATATCTACGGAACTCGCGCCAAGCTCACCAACAAAAATTGCTGAGGCCGGATCTTTCAATACACGATCATCCGCATCCAGAACGGCACCAATTTCTGCAATAGCCTTATCAATATCGTCGTCATAACCAATGCCGATAAGAAGATCGACACGACGATGTTCATTGGCAGAGAAATTCTTGATTGAAGACCCCCAGATCTGACTGTTTGGAATAATGATTTTTACATTGTCTCCTGTTGCCATTTCAGTAACAAACAGACCAAGGTCTTTAACAGTCCCCGCGTGACCGGCTCCATCGATAAAGTCACCGACTTTGAATGGACGGAATATAAGCAGCATAACACCTGCAGCAACATTGCTCAAAGTTCCCTGCAATGCCAGACCGATCGCCAGAGAAGCGGCACCAAGTATGGCAATAAGGCTAGCTGTTTCAACGCCAAATCTGTCCAAAACAGCAAGAAGGGTAAAAATAATAATTATATACCGGGCTAGACTTGAGAAAAATACACCCAAAGTATCATCAATTTTCTGGCTTTTTGAACAAACTTTCAAGACCATGTTTCTGACGCGTCCTGCTATCCAGAACCCTATGATCAGAATAAGAATTGCAAAAATTATATTAAGACCGTACTGAGTGCCCAGCTCAACAATCATATCAGTATATTGTGTTACGCTTTCTTCCATTTTTTCTCTCTTTTTTTAGTAGTTTTAGCTTTTAAAAATACGGCGATTAGGATTTTTCTGCAATATAAATTTATTATAGGTGCAATACTGACGCCTCATTTTAGCCACATTATCCCATCACCATCATTGTCACAAAATAAATCACATAAAAGTGATAAACGTTGAGTATTTAGTTTTCTTAAGTGACTGTATATTTCCACGATTGGGGGATTTTAGGAATTAATCACAAATAACCAAAAGGACAGGAATTATGAGCAAATCATTAGCAAAAACAGGTCTTGCAGTTGCAGTGGCAGCGGCTGGACTATTTTCAGTCGTATCAGGTGCGACAGTTTCCGCACAGGAAGCACCACAAGTGCAATGCATGGGTGTAAACGCCTGTAAAGGTCAGAATGCCTGCAAAACAGCAGCAAACGCCTGTAAAGGACAAGGTGCCTGCAAAGGTCAGGGTTTCCTGATGATGTCAGCATCTGATTGTGCCGCAAAAGGCGGTAAAGTCATGAAGCAGGAAAGCATGTAATATTATAAAGTTTAAAAAAAGCGGTAACCCCATAACGGTTGCCGCTTTTTTTATGTTATAAGGGTATTTATGAAGAACACCAAAATTGACAATCAGTTTCTTGGCTTTGGTCTTGGTCTGCGGACAGATCATTATGAAGAAATATTGTCAGGTGATCCGCCAATTGACTGGTTTGAAATCATTTCAGAAAATTATATGGTCAAGGGGGGGCGTCAATTATACCATCTGGACCGGATCAAGGAACGTTATCCACTGGTCATGCACGGTGTTTCAATGAGCATCGGTTCGAGTGATCCGCTCAACATGGATTATCTAAATGATCTTAAGCGGCTGGCTGAGCGGGTGAAGCCAAGATGGATTTCAGATCATTTGTGCTGGACCAGCCATGGTGGTCATAACACCCATGATCTTATGCCGCTTCCCTACAATCAGGAAACGCTTAAACATGTTGCACAACGGGTGAAGCACGTTCAGGATTTTCTGGGCCAGCGAATATTGCTGGAAAATGCATCAAGTTATGTGACCTATAAGGTCTCAGATATGACAGAATGGGAATTTCTTCATCACCTTGCTGAAGAGGCGGACTGTCTGATTTTGCTCGATGTGAATAATATTTATGTCAGTGGTTATAATCACGATTTTGATCCAAAAACCTATATTGATTATATGGACCCGCAGCGAATTTGCCAAATTCATCTGGCAGGACACGAAAATAATGGTGATTTTATTATTGATACGCATGACCATCCGGTCATAGATGAAGTCTGGCAGCTTTATGACTATACCATCCGGACGCTGGGGCGGGTAACCACCATGATTGAAAGGGATGATCATATCCCGCCGCTTGCCGAATTAATTGAAGAAGTGAAGCGGGCAAGGGCCATCGGTAAGAGCCAATGTTAAAGGATATTCAGACAAAGTTTAAAGCGGCAGTAATGCAGGACACTAAAGAAGCATTTCTGCTGGAAATTGAAGAAGGTGGGAAAATCGGCCCCGAACAGCGGCTCCATATTTATGCACATGCCTATAAATCAAGATTGGTCGATACACTAGTAGAAGATTTCCCGGTACTTCATTCACTGGTCGGCGATGATATGTTCGAAGATATCTGCCTTGGATATATTGATAAATACCCATCCAGCCATCCGTCACTTCGTTATTTTGGCCAGCATATGGTTCAATTCCTGAAGGAAACAGAAGCCTATTCAAATATTATTCCGGCGATTGAAATGGCCGATTTTGAGTGGAATTTCAATGATGTGTTTGATGCCCCTGATGCCCGTTCAGTCAGCGTTGAGGAGGTCGCTAAAATCCCGGCACAGGCGTGGACAACCCTTCGTATACATTTACAACCTTCCTTCGTTATGAGCCGCTATAAATGGAATACGCCTGCTGTCTGGTCAACGGTCAGTGATAAAAATGACGACCATCCGATTATGCCGGAAGAATATCCGAAAATTTCAAACTGTATTCAGTGGAAGTCAGATCTAAAATGTTTTTTCCGTACGGTTCCTGATGACGAAGCGGCACTTCTTAATCTGGCGAAAGACCATAAAAGCTTTCCTGATCTTTGTGAACAACTGCTAGAAGAATATGGCGAGGCGGCATCCATGCGGGCTGCGGAACTATTCAAGGGCTGGATTATGGAAGGTCTGGTTTGTGATCTTGAATATCTGAAGGTTTAATCAGCTTCTTTTATTGCCTGCAGAAGCGCATCAAATGGTAAAGTTACGCAAGTCCGTCTGCTTTTATGCTCACGCACCACATTAAAAACATCCATATCCTGCCATTTATTTTCCGGCCAGTCGTTATTGTCCGGACCTTCGGCATTTTCAAGAGAGGACGTTATTTTTTCAAGTAAGTCGTTCAGTTTTTTTTCAGTCAGCCCGTGATAATGTTCCCCCAGAACCGACGCGCTTGCCTGACAAAGGGCGCATGCTTTTGCTTCGTGGCTGAAATCAGTGAGTGTGCCGTTTTTAAGTTTGATATAAACCTTTATCCGATCACCGCACATAGGGTTATGAACAGTGACGCTATGGTCAGCATCTTCCAGCACGCCATGAGCGCAGGCATTGGCAGCGTGTTTAAGAATGGTTTTCTGATATAGCCTGTCGATCATATTAAAGTTATCCGACACTAAATCCGTTTAAAGCACTTTTATAAAATAATGGCCTGTGAGTTCACAGGCCATTATCATTCGATTAAAATCTTTTTGTAAATACCGTGTTTACAGTAAACATCGTTATTTATTTGGCGAAGTATATCTTTGTGCAAGCTTGCCGATGGTTAGGGCCTGTACCAGGATTGAGAACAGAACAATACAATAGACAACAAGCAGCATGAAGTCACGCAAGTCATTTGCAGGAAGTGACAAACACATCGCTAAAGACAGTCCGCCTCTCAGACCACCCCAGGTCAGGATGTTGACTGTGCCTGGGCTAAAGCTTCTGAATCTTTGCAGAATAGTTACCGGAATAAAGACCGACATGTAACGAATGCAAAGCAGTGCTGGAACCATTATAATACCAGCGATCAGAGCGGACTGATTAAATTCAACAATCAGCAGGCTGAAACCAACAAGCATGAACAGAATTGCGTTCAGGAATTCGTCAATAAGTTCCCAGAAATTGTCGAGAATTTCCTTGGTTTTTTCGGACATAGCTTTTGAGCGGCCGATATTACCAACGATAAGTCCAGCAACAACCATGGCAATCGGACCTGATGTATGAATTGCTTTTGCGATTTCATATCCGCCCATAACAGTGGCCAGAGTGATAAAGACAACCACATGATAGTTATCAACGGTACGGACCATGGCCAGACAGATGGACCCTAGAACGATACCAAGAATGACGCCACCAACAGCTTCTTCAAGGAAGAGCATAGCCACATGACCTGGTGTTGCAGCACCTTCAGCGCTGATGGACAGAACAGTCAAGAAAATCACGATGGCAATACCATCGTTAAAGAGGGATTCACCAACCACTTTTGTTTCAAGTGACTTGGCTACGCCGGCTTTTCTCAAGATTGCCATAACCGCAATAGGATCGGTCGGGGAAACAAGGGCACCAAAAAGAATACAGTTGATAAATGAAATTTCAAAACCAAGCATCGGAAAAAGGTTATAAACCAGTGTCGCCACCAGCATGGTTGAGAAAGAAGTCCCGAGAAGGGCTAGAATTCCAACAACATATTTTTCCTGATGCAGTACCTTTCCAGGCACATGAAGCGACCCTGCAAAGAGCAGGAAGCTAAGCATGCCATCCAGAACAGCTTTAGAAAAGTCAATATCCCCCATAATTGAGTTTACAGTAGGCGCAATATTTAGCCCCACACCCTCCAACAGCATAATAAGTGTCGAAAAAATCAGTGCTATGGCCATTATGCCGATAGTAACCGGAAGTTTGATATACTTATAATTTAGATAAGAGAATAAAGCGCAAATCGTGACCACAATACTTGTCACAGTCATAATGCTCATATTTTTTCCTCCATTTGAAACCAACGACATACGGATAATTTATCCGCTTCAAGACCCCTGAATTCCCCGGGATAGGGCGAATTTCTCATATATTTTCATATATAGTTGAAGGTTTATATGAAATTAGATTTGTTCTGTCCAGCACTTGTTAAAAAAAAAGGATATTTCATAAAATTGCAATTATTTACGGGTTATTAGGCAGGAATTTGAAGGTGTAATTGCCCCTTCGGACGCAAAATTATTTGTAAAATTATTCTTGGGACTCATACATTTTATTTTTAAAGCAACTCCAAAATTTTGCCTTGTGATATAAAATGACTTTTAGGGGTAGTATAGAATAATAAGATAATAAGGGAATGGTTTTATGTCTGCCGTTTCCTGAAATTATGCAGGATTATTTTATATTTCACAAAAAAATACATTAAAGTCTATACGGCTGGGACCAAACACGATAATGTTACCCATAAATAAAAAAGAATAAGTCATAATTGACAATAATTAGAAATGACAAATTAAGAGGGATTATATGTTAGAAGTAAATAATTTTTTGGTTTCAATCGACAGTTTGATTGGCGCCGCCCCCTGGTTTCCTTTTTATCTACTTGGTATCGGTTTGTTTTTCACGATTTATCTGAAATTCCCACAAATAAGGTTTTTTAAGCATGCCTGGAAGGTATTGTTTGACCCTGAAGAGGAAAGTAAAAAACATGGTGCCCATGGCGAGACTTCGCATTTTCAGGCAATGACTATGGCTCTATCCGGAACTGTCGGAACAGGAAATATAGGCGGCGTAGGTTTGGCCGTATATATTGGTGGTCCAACAGCAATTTTCTGGATGCTTGCGACGGCATTTATGGGGATGACAACAAAATTTGTTGAAGTTTCCCTCTCCCATAAATACCGGGTTGATTCAGATGATGGTACAGTTGCCGGTGGCCCGATGTATGTAATGGACCGGGGTCTTGGCTGGAAACCGATGGCTATCTTTTTTGCGGCCGCAGTCGTGCTTAGCTCGTTTGGGTCTGGAAGCATGCCGCAGGTGAATAATATTGCCCAGGTAATGCGTGAAACCTTTGACTTTAATGAAATGGTTGTTGGTGGTATTGCATCACTGTTCCTTGGTTTCGTAATTATCGGCGGTGTTACGCGGATTGCAGCATTTGCATCGCGTATTGTGCCTGCAATGGCCTTATTATATCTTACGGGTTCCTTATGTGTCATATTAAGTAACTATGAAAATATAATCCCTTCATTTGTATCAATTTTCTCAAGCGCCTTTACAGGCAGCTCCGCTGCGGGCGGGTTCCTTGGTGCCGCTTTTGCTTTTGCGGCAAATAAGGGTGTTGGACGCGGGCTTTTTTCAAACGAAGCCGGGCAGGGCTCTTCAGCGATTGCCCACTCTTCTGCAATTACAGAAGAGCCTGTATCAGAAGGAATGGTAGCACTTCTGGAGCCTTTCATTGATACAATTATGATCTGTACGCTCACTGGCCTGGTGATTTTATCTTCAGGTGCCTGGACAGAAAAATACGAAAACACCTTCCAAATGGCAGATTTCAGTATAATTGCGGGTAGTTACAGTGATCAAAATGATGCAGATAAGGCAGAACTTTATAAACATATTAATTTTATGGAAGGGGATACTATCAAAACCTATAACGGTGAAATTGATATCGTTTCCGGAAAACTGATTTCAGGTGATGTTACTGTGCTTAACGCCCGCTCGGTTGCTGAAGATGTGATCTTTTCTAAAAATGATCAGCCATATTCAGGAAAACTTGCTGTTTCGGATGGTAAGCTGAATGATACAGATGTTTCTGTATCCGGTAAATCTCTGCTTCATTCAGCAGCCCTTACCAGCCGCGCTTTCACCAAAAGTTTTCTGGGTGAGAATGGTAAATATATCGTGGCAATATCATTGGCATTATTCGCATTTTCAACGGCAGTTGCCTGGTCATATTATGGTGACCGCGCCATTACATTCCTGGTCGGGACGCGCGGCATATTACCATACAGGGTAGTCTATGTAATTGGCTTTTTTATTGCGTCCTTTGCTGATACAACGGTTATATGGACATTTGCTGCGATTACAGTAGCCTTTATGACTATTCCTAACGTGATATGTATGTTTTTAATGCGTAAAGAAGTTAAGCATATGGTTGAGGATTATGCGAAGAAAATAAAATAGTAAAAATATTTTACTGGGTTTTCATTAAAAGGGCAGGATCAGATTACCTGCCCTTTTAGTTTTTCAGATTTGTTTTTTAGAATTTTAAGCGTGTACTAAAATTAACACTTTATTAATAATTTGATATTTACAATAATAGCGATAGAGTAATTTCTTGATTTTATAGTTGTTTTTTAATAAGATTTTTCTAGGAGATTATTGAATTTATAACTGTGAAACAAAAGTACCCGCAGAAAACTTGTATTTTACAATTAAACGGGCGGACTTTTATTATGGTAAAAGGCGGGTTCAGGTTGCTTGAGCGCCGTTAACTTAGTACGGTAAAAGTCAGGGTGTGAGTGGAGAGTTATTTTAAAATGGGAAGTTCGATAGGATGAGTAGTAGCGCAATTAAAGGTGTGCCAACAGAAAATAACACAGAATTAAAATCTGGATCGGCATCGACAATAAATGAACAGAGTGGTCACTCGGCATCTGAGCATTTTGATGAAATATCGGGTTCGATTAAGTGGTTTGATGACATCAAAGGATACGGGTTTATTGAAGCCGATGATGAGGAAAATCGCAAACAAGGTGATATTCTGGTTCATTTTTCCATCCTTAAAGAACATGAGCGTGGTTCGCTGCCAGAAGGGACAAAAGTAACCTGTCTTTCTGCAAATCGTCCAAAAGGACGGCAGGCGGTCAAAATATTGACTTTTGATCTGTCCACAGCCATTGAGAAAAAAGAAACTGAACCAAAATTCATTATTGAAGACAAAAATTATACGGATGATGATTTTGTCGATGTTGTTGTTAAATGGTTCAACAAAGTCCGCGGTTATGGCTTTGTTAACCGTGGTGATGGCGGGCAGGACATATTCGTCCATATGGAAGTTCTTAGGCATTATAATATTGATCAGTTGGTTCCCGGTCAGGCATTATCCGTTGTGATCGAAGATGGTGAACGTGGCTTAATGGTAAATGCCATTAAAAAAGATTAGTAATTGATAACTATTCAAACAGATCCCTATTCATATTTTACAAAATTTACTTTTTTAGAGGCGAAAAACGCCTTTAAAAAGCCTTTCTTTCCTGTCATTATGCTTTTGGTGATATGACTGAGTTTTTATGAGAGGAAAACAAATGATTTTGAAACTGAAGAAAGATTTTTTGCCACTAATTGCAGTTTTCTTTTATTTGTTCTGCCTTGGAACAACTGCTCAGGCTCAGTCAAATTTTCCGCGTGACAGTCTCTCCATAAAAACGGCCGATAAAGTTTATCAATTTGACATTGAACTGGCACTTGATGACAACCATAGGCAATATGGGTTGATGTATAGGGACCATCTGCCAGAAATGAGTGGTATGCTTTTTATATATGACCGCGCAAGAAATATTGCCATGTGGATGAAAAATACATTTATTCCGCTGGATATTTTATTCATTGATGATGAAGGAAAAATCATCAATATTGCCAAATCAGCCAAGCCAAGAGATCTGTCGCAGATCCCCTCAAAAGGAGCTGCCAAAGCAGCCCTGGAGTTAAATGGGGGACTTACAGACAAGCTGGGAATTAATGTTGGCGACGAGATAATCTATCCAACATTCGGAAATGCGGATAAATAATAAATTTTCCTAAAATAATTCTTGCACACGTCTCTATGTTGGCGTATTAACCCAACCACCATTTGTTTTTACAAATCGTATTTTTTAGGTCGGGGAGTGGCGCAGCCTGGTAGCGCACCTGTTTTGGGTACAGGGGGTCGCAAGTTCGAATCTTGTCTCCCCGACCATCTTAAAAAAACTCCATAAATCAGCCATAATGTCCGATATAATAAGGTCTTTTAGCCATGGGATTTTGTTAATGGACTTTGGTATAAGCTTTAAAAAACGATATCTGTTGTTTTTGCTTCTCATCGTAATTGGTTTTTATTATTCCTGTGTCATATCGAGTGCCAGAGATATTACTCAAGGCAGAGTAAGCTGGGCAGAATCACAAATGTCTGATCCAATTTCCAACAGTGAAATTTCAGATAAAAGGTTATCCCTTTTATTAAAAGTTCAGGATGAAAATTTTTTCACTCACGGTGGTACTGATTTTTTGTTGGGACGAATGACAACCATTTCGCAAAGTCTTGTAAAATATCTTTATTTTGAAAATTTTCAAAAAGGTATTCAGAAAATAAGGCAGTCTTTAATTGCACGTTTTGCCTTTGACCCACTTGTTTCAAAAGATAAGCAGTTAAATCTTTTTCTAAATCTTGTTTATATGGGTCAAGTTGACGGTAAAGAGGTGAGAGGGTTTAATCAGGCCGCGCATGTTTATTTTAATAAAGATCTTTCAGATATCAGTGATGAAGAATATTTAAGCCTGCTGGTCATGCTTTCCTCTCCAAATGGGTTAAATGTGAAAAATAAAAAAGAACTGAACCTGGCTGCTGTTGCTGATTTAAAGCAAAAGCTTTCTCTTTAGCCAAGGGCCTTTTTATACACTTCATATTGCCTGGCCGCGACGTTATCCCATCTGAAGTCTTTGACTGTTTCGGCTATGTCATCGCGCGACTTTACCAGATTTTCCAATGACTTTACAGCGTTTGACAAGGCGTACTCTGAGCGCTCATCAAGCAGGAAACCATTTTGTTCATTAAGGACTTCGGAAACACCCCCAACATCACAGGCAATAACCGGTGTTCCGGTCGCAAGGCTTTCCAAGACCACATTCGGCATTCCTTCCATGGAAGACATAAGGATCGTTGCTTTTGCGCCGGCATAAAATTCGGCAAGCTTATTCTGGTCAACATGTTTGATAAACTGAACACGTCCTTTTATCCCCAAATTTTCCGCCTGTTTTTTCAGGTTTTGGCGTTCTACACCATCACCGATAATGATCAGGCGTGTTTTGGAGAGGTCAAAGAAAGCATTCAAAGTTATATTATGGCCTTTTAAGGGGATAAGATTGCCGACACTTAAAAAATAATCCTCACGAAGGGGATTTGCCTCGACCGAAGTATTAAAAACGCTCGGGTCCACACCATTAATAATGACGGTGATTTTATTTTCATCGACGCCGTAATCAATCAGGGACTGTTTTAATGCATCACTGACACAGATCACGTTGCTGGAATAATCAATGGCTTCCAGAATTTTCTGACGGGCTTTTTTATTGTCCATCCAGTAATTTACATCACTTCCGCGCGCGGTAAGGATCAGGGGTTTATTATGATTTTTGGCAAGCTTAAAAGCGGCGACACCATCCGGGTATAGATATTGTCCATCAACTAAGTCAAAGTCGTCTCCACCCGGATAAAGATCACCCAGAATGTTCTCTGCGGCATTTGCCATTGATGTGGCATTGTCAAAAAAACTCAACCCGGGAAGAGTGAAATATTTTGGATGGAATATGTCAATGTTCCCCTGAATTTCGTGAAAAGGCATTTGTTCGTATAGCCTGTATCTTTCACTCATGATCTCCATCATCGGAAAATGGGGGACAGGGGCAATTACTTTTCGTCTGAAACCTTCGATGGCATCCATTGCGCACAGTCGGTTTTTAACAAAAATTCCGTGTCGCGGCTGCAATATATTCGGATACAGCGTTGTAAGGGTTAAAATTTCCATATTTATCCGTGTCTGGATAAAAATTGGTAAAACATCATCAACGTCCAAAGTGGTGCACTATAATCACGAATGCCTGATTGATGATCTTTTATTAATCTCTCCAGATAAGCTTTTTCAAAATAACCGCTGTCCAGCATTTGTTCACTGAGAACGGTTTCTTTGATTTTTTCTTTTAATTCATTTCTAAACCAGTGCCCAAGCGGCACGCCAAAACCCATTTTTGGCCGGTAAAGAATATCATTAGGCAACTGACCTTCCAATGATTTCTTGAAAATATATTTTCCTTCATTGCCGTGCAGTTTGTAATCGGACGGAAGCGACGCGATCCAGCCAATCAGCTCATGATCCAAAAGCGGGACCCGCACCTCAAGTGAATAAGCCATGGACGCCCGATCAACCTTAGTCAGGATGTCTCCGGGAAGATAAGTTTTTATATCCAGATACTGAATGAGCGATAAGGGGTCATCTGTCTCTGCCTGTTCGGCATGCCTATTGAAAACCTCAAGCGCGTTATAGTCCTGCAAATCACTTTTTAGAGATTTTGAAAAAAGCATTTGGCGCATTTCCGGCTTGAATATGGATACACCGTGGAAATAGCTTTCGACGCTGCTACGGGCAAGGCCCTGGAATGTTGTTTTTGCTCTGAATACCCGCGGTGCCCAGTCTGCTTTGGGGTAAACCGCGCCAAGGAAACCAAAAACCTGTCGTCTGAATGAAACAGGAAACATGCCGCGCATTTTTTCTTCAAACATATGGAGTTTATAACGCCTGTAGCCAGCAAGATTTTCATCGCCGCCATCCCCCGAAAGGGCGACCGTTACCCTTTGACGGGCAAGCTCGCAAACACGGAAAGTGGGCAGGGCCGAACTGTCCGCATAGGGTTCGTCATAATAATCCATCAGTCCATCGACAAGCGAGTAATCATTGGGGTCAACTACTTTGGTCTGATGATTGGTTTTATATTGATCCGCGACTTTTTTTGCATAATCAGCTTCATCAAATTTTGCTTCAGCAAAGCCGATTGAACATGTATTTACGGCATCACGACTATTTCTGGCCATATTGGCAACAACCGCACCGGAATCAACCCCGCCGGACAGAAAAGCGCCTAGAGGTACATCGGCCCGCATTCTTATTCTTACCGCTTCCTCAACCCGCCGGTCCAGCTCGCGGGTGGCATCTTCGAATGAACCGGAATAGGATGTATTAAAGTGGATGTTCCAATATTGGGTATTTTTTATTTTTCCGGATCCCAGATTGATCAGAAGTGTATGACCCGGTTCCAGTTTCATAACATTTTTATAAATGGTATGGGGTTCCGGTACATAACCCAGAGCGAAATATTCCTCAATGCTTTCCTGGCGAAGTGAATTGTTGAAATTTGGATGCAGCGCCAATGATTTGAGTTCCGAAGCAAAAACAAAGTTATTTTCTGCCAGCATTGCATAAAAAAGCGGTTTGATGCCCAAACGGTCACGGGCAATAAAAACCTCATTTTTCTTTTTGTCATGAATTGCATAAGCAAACATGCCACGGATTCGCTCAACACTTTTTGGCCCCCATGCATGATAAGCCTGTAAAATTACTTCTGTATCGCTGCTGGTTTGGAAGTGATAGCCCAGTGCCATTAATTCTTCGCGAAGTTCAGGAAAATTATAAATTTCACCATTATAAGTGATGCAGACACGGTCATCGGATGTCACCATTGGCTGGTGGCCCCCAGCAAGGTCAATAATTGAAAGACGGCGATGGCCAAAGGCAACCCCGCCCGAAAAATAATCACCGGAGCCATCAGGGCCACGATGTTCAATTATATCGGTCATTTTTGTCAGCAAGTGTTTTGGGGGTGTTTCCCCGGATATGTTTATTATTCCTGCGATACCGCACATTTTATTTTTTGCCCCGGTTTTAAAGCATTATGTTTGCGTTCATAGTAATGAACATATTAGATTAAGAAAAGATAATAAGGGATCATGATTAAGGAATAATTACTTTGCCGGATTATAGTGTAGCGGTTTCAGAATTGCCCCATGCCATCGAGTGGAAAGATGGGGAGTTATATCTTTTGGATCAGACTTTGTTGCCCCAACAGGAACTGATGGAGCAGCAACGGACGGTCGAACAGGTCTGGCAGGCAATCAGGGAGCTTAAAGTCAGAGGGGCTCCTGCCATCGGGATTGCGGCGGCGTATGGGCTTTGTGTTGCGCTAAAGGATCGTGTAAACCTTTCAGTCAATGAATTCATTAAAATGGCGAAAGAAAAAGCAGCTTTTTTGGACAGTGCCCGTCCGACAGCGGTGAATTTAAGCTGGGCCATGAAACGCATGGTTGCCCGGTTGGATCAAGTGCCAAAAATCACTAGCCGGCAACTATACGAATCACTGATTGAGGAGGCGGAGAAAATCCACGCAGAAGATATCGCCCTTTGTCAGGGAATGGGCAAAATGGGTGCGCCACTGATAAAAGATGGTATGGGAATTATGACCCATTGTAATGCCGGGTCTATTGCAACGTCGGCAACAGGCACGGCAACAGCACCAATGTATATGGCCCATCAAAATGGCGTGCGGTTTAAGGTTTATGCCAATGAAACCAGACCGCTGCTGCAGGGGGCAAGACTGACCAGTTGGGAACTTCAGAAGGCGGGGCTGGATGTAACCCTGATAACTGACAATATGGCGGCCCATATGATGGCAACGGGGCAAATTGATATGGTGATAGTCGGAACCGACCGTGTTGCGGCTAATGGCGATGTCGCCAATAAAATTGGTACCCTTGGCGTGGCTATTCTGGCAGACTATTATCAAATTCCGTTTTATGTTGCGTGTCCGTCTTCAACAATAGATATGGAGACTGCTTGCGGCAGGGATATAGAGATTGAGGAAAGAAGCGGGGATGAGGTCACAACGATTATGGGAAAGCGAATTGCACCGGAAAATATTAAAACCAGATGTCCGGCATTTGATGTGACGCCGAATAAACTGGTCAGGGGTATCATAACAGAAAACCAAATAATTACGGCACCATATGATGAAGGATTGAGGGAATTTTTTAAGGGGAAGGAAAATGGTTAGACTATTCATGATGCTGGTTGCATCATTTATATTTATTTCATGTGACAATGCTCAAATATCAACAGAGAAGACGACGCAGCAGGAACAATCCATTGCGGAATTCGAACTTGATGAAATAACCGTTGATGATTTGAATAAAGCCTATGACAGTGGCAAATATACTGCGGAGCAGGTTACCAGACTTTATATTGACCGGATAGAAGCCCTTAATAAAAAAGGCCCGCATCTTAACGCGGTGATTGCGGTCAATCCGGATGCCCTTAAAATAGCAGCGGATCTTGATAAGGAGAGGGCAGAAAGCGGACCACGTGGGCCGCTTCACGGTATTCCCGTCCTACTCAAAGATAATATTGACACCATGGATAATATGCCGACCACGGCTGGGTCATTGGCGCTGATAGATAATTATGCGACCGATGATGCGCCACTTGTTGCAAATTTGCGGGCGGCGGGAGCCATCATTCTTGGAAAAACCAATTTAAGCGAATGGGCAAATTTCAGATCATCCCATAGTTCCAGCGGCTGGAGCGGTGTTGGCGGGCAAACCCGTAATCCTTATCTTTTGACAGCCAATACCTGCGGGTCAAGTTCAGGGTCCGGTGTCGCCGCCGCCGCAAATATGGCAACTCTGACCATTGGTACAGAAACTGATGGCTCAGTCGTCTGTCCATCCGCCTATAACGGTATTGTTGGGATTAAGCCCACAGTCGGGCTTGTCAGCAGGACGGGCATAGTCCCCATCGCTGCAACGCAGGATACGGCTGGTCCCATGACCCGGACAGTGGCGGATGCGGCCTATTTGCTGAGCGCAATGGTCAGTCAGAACCTGGAAGATCCAAAAACAATGAACCAACCGGAAATTAAAGTGAGCTATGAAAATCATTTGCTCCCCGACGGACTTAAAGGAAAGCGGATCGGTATAGTCAGACGGCCATTTAATATGCGTGACGGTATGGCCGAAATTTTTGATCGTAATATTGAGGCGATGAAATCTGCAGGTGCAGTAATTGTCGATAATCTTGAATTCTCAGACCAGTCAACAATTGAAAATGCCGAAGGCATCGTGCTTCGTTATGAATTCAAGCATTACCTCAATGCCTATCTTGAAGGAACACCGGCATCGGTAAAAAGCAGAACTCTGGCAGATCTTATCGACTTTAATAATGCCCATGCCGCGCAGGAAATGCCCTATTTCAAACAGGAAACTTTTATCGCATCGGAAAATATGGGGCCACTTTCGGATGAAGAATATCTTGAAGCGCTTGCTGCCAGTAATTTAGAGATGCAGAAAGAGATGGATGCACTGATGGATCAAAATAATCTTGATCTGATCGTCATGCCATCAAGAAATCCAGCAAACAGTCAGGACCTGATTAATGGGGATCATCCTAGTGGCGGGGGGACAGCCTCTTATGCTGCCATAAGCGGGTATCCATCAATTACGGTACCAATGGGGTATATTCATGGATTATCCGTGTCATTGTCCTTTTTTGGTCGGGCCTATTCAGAAGCAACACTTATTGAAGCCGCTTATAATTTTGAACAGGTCAGCAAAGCCAGGAGCAAGCCGACTTTTATACCCTATCTTTATGAATGAAATAGGACAGGGTCTTGTATTATCGAATTGCTGGATTATTCTTCTGAAGTATCGCTATCCAAATAATCTATCAGTTCTAAAACTTTTGATGAAGATAATCTCACATCTTCAGTCAGAGTGGAATGAGTTTCCAAGAGAGTGTTTTTTATGCCTGAATCGGTATACCTATTTCGGGCCAATCTGACGTCTATACGACTTTCATTTCGGTTACTTGTAACGAAAACATAGTGATTTTTTTTCATGTATTCTATGCCTTCTGGCGGTTTGTTTTTTTTCCATATTTGAGGTCTACAATTCATATAAATTGCACCTGAAATTATATTAGGATATACCTGTGCAGCATTACTTGCATGGACACAACCTAGACTGTCGCCGGAAGCATATATTCGACCAGTGTTGATCTGATATTCACTTTGTAAGAGAGATAATGAAATTACACCCAGAAACATTTTTTGTTCATTTGTGTAGTTATCAAAATTGGCAAGCGATATCCATATCAAGTTCCTTTCATCAGAGCCAGCTTTCCAACTTGAAATTATCTTGTTAGGTTTACTAGACATAAAGTAAAGCATGACACCGGCTGGTTTAACCGGATTGTAATTATTAGGGATATACACATTCCATGTTACTTTCTCATCAGGTCTTATAATTTTTGAGTAGTTTTCCGCGTTTTGGGAACCAAAAATATCAGTGGTTGTTCCTGTGATGCTAAATTCCCCTAACTTAACATTTTCTTCTTCTTCCTGTGGGAAAGAGTAATCTATATAAAAAGGATATAGAAATAGTGCAAAAAGAAATATTCGTAACATTTTTAATGATCCCCAAATTTATTTTGAATTAAAATTACATTAGCGAATATTAATTCAAAAGGCAATTTTATGTAAAACAGATAATATATTATACTGTAAAAATAAAAAGATGAATGCTCTCATTTCTTTTTCTTATCTTGCATCAAGATATTCAATTGCTTTTTCAAAACGACTTTTGTTTGGGTTGGCATGTTTCATCCTAGGGATAACAATGAGTTTGATATTTTTTACTCCTGCCTTTTTATATTTTGCATAAACATTTTTAGTATCCTGAAGATTAAAGTCTTCGGTGCCCGTTAAAAATACATAATTATGACGCTTAATAAGGTTTAGTTGATCATCATTTACATCTTCCCAGAAATTAACTCCGCAATTATAGAGAGCGCCATCAAAAATATGGGGATACTTAGTGGAAACCATGCTTGCAATTCTACCACCTCCGGAAAAACCAGAAATATAAATCCTATTGGTATCTATATTATAAAGTGCCTGGATAAGGGGTAATGCCATTATAGACATTACTATTCTTTTTTTTACTAGAATGTCATTACCGGATTCTCTGGCGCCGATAAAAATCAAATTTCTGTTTCTGGTAACATCAAGCCAGCCATTGGGAATATTTATAATATTCTGTGGACTAACATATACCATAACGCCTGGTGGAGTTGTAGGATCATAGTCTTCAGGTACATCAATTTCCCAGGTTATCTGCGTATTGGGATCGATCAGTTCTACAAATGATTTTGCAGCTTCCTCACCTAAAATGGAATTAAGAGAGCCGTTTAAAGTAAAAGAACCAGTTTGAACATTGTTATTTTGTGCATAAACTGAATAAGGGTGTATCAAAAATAGAGAAACGGCAGTGACAATCCATTTGATCATGATGCTAGTGTCTTTCAATTCAGAATAATTATATCCCATTATGAAGATATCTGCTGTACTGTGCAATCAAAGGGCGGTAAATTTTTTGTGAATATCCGAATGCCCGGAGGATTAAAAAAATAAAATGTTAAACCTGACGCTCCTTATAACACCGATCTTTCTGATTATTCTGACCGGGTACCTTTTAAAGCAATATCTAATTTCTGATGATGATGTATGGAATAATATAAACAGGCTTGCCTATTGGGTTTTATTTCCCTGCCTTTTGTTTAATAAAACGTCCGTCATCAATTTTTCAGAATTTTCATTTGGCCCTTTATCAATTGCTCTTATTGCTGGCGTATCTTTGGCAATTTTAGGGGCCTATATTTTTGGAAAGTTAGCCGGGTTGGGAACCCCGGCGCTCACATCGGTCATGCAGGGTGGCGGACGACATAATGCATTTCTGGCGCTGGCAATTGTAAGTCAGCTTTATGGTGATGAGGGGGAGCTGATCGGTGCTATCGTCATTGCTGTCCTTGTTACTTATACAAATATTGTGATTAATGTCAGTCTGACCGTTATGCTTTCGAGTAAAAAAAGTGGTTTGTCCATGATCCTTTCAGATTTAAAGCGAAACCCTTTTATTATTGCAATTCTACTAGGTGTTATATTTAATTTGCTTGGGCTCGGTAACCTTCCCATACTGCATCAGTTTACACAAAGTGTGGGGCAGACGACCCTGACAGTTGCTCTTCTTTGTGTTGGGGCGGGCCTTCGGATAAGGGAACCGGGAGAAAAAATATTGCCGAGTGTCGTTATTGCCTGTACGGCAAAATTTATTATTTATCCTATGACGGTTTACCTGTTGGCAAAATATTTTGCCCTGCCCCATACAGTCACAATGGTGGCTACAATCTTTGCCTTAACCCCGACCGGAACAGCGAGCTATCCACTGGCAAAGCAAATGGGCGGGGATGCGCCCCTTATGGCATCGTTGATTTCACTGCAAACATTATTATCAGTTCCGATTATTCCGGTTATGATTATATGGTTAAGTTGAGGCTGTTGAATGATTGATCTGATCTATATTGTTGCACCGATTTTTCTGATCATTCTGCTCGGAAAGCTCCTTAGAAAATCACTGATTTTATCAGATGATATATGGCATCAGATTAATAAACTGACTTACTGGCTTTTATTTCCCGCTCTTCTTTTTAATAAAACGTCGATCATAGATTTCTCAGGATATTCGCTGGGTGCTTTTTCCCTGTCAATGATGGCCGGTTTTTTGGTGTCGGTTTTTTGTGCCTGGCTTTTAAGCCGGCTTTATGGAATGGATGCACCGGCTCTCTCCTCAGTCATTCAGGGAAGCGGACGCCATAATTCATTTCTAGCCCTTGCCGTAATCAGTCAGTTTCTGGGGGAACAGGGGGAAATAATCGGGGCGCTCGCGGTCGCGATCATGGTAACATTTTCAAATATTCTGACCATCATTTTCATGATCATGATTTTATCCGGACATAATGGTTCGAAACCAAGCATCCTGTCTGAAATAATCAGAAACCCCTTTATCGTCTCCATTGCCATAGGGTTAGTTTTTAATGTCCTGGGATGGGGTAACCTTCCAATACTGCATGATTTTACATCGAACCTTGGAACGGCTGCCCTCCCACTGGCACTTATATGTGTTGGGGCGGGCCTTCGATTTGTCGGGGGCAGCAAGCATATAATCCCGAGCTTAATAGCGACACTGACAAAAATGATTATCCTGCCGGCAACAGTCTATGCCTGTGCACTCTATTTTCAGCTTGATCCAATAATGACGGCCTGCGCGGTGATATTTGCTTCTGTGCCGACGTCTTCCACGGCATATGCGCTTGCCAAAACCATGGGTGGAGACGCGCCCTTAATGGCGGCAATTATATCGCTGCAAACGCTGGTGTCGATTGTGACCGTTCCACTGGTGATGCATATTGTCGGTTAATCAAGGTCTTCCGTATTGACTTCGCTGCTTTTATCCCCCTTTGGTCTGTTAAGCTCAAGTGGAATACCTTCAACAATATAGTAAATAAGTTCTGCAATATTGGTCAGATGGTCGCCAGCGCGTTCTATATTTTTAGCAACAAAAAGCAAATGGGTTGCCGGCGTAATCAGTTCCGGATTTTCCATCATATATGTCAGCATTTCACGAAACAGTGTGTCATAAAGATTATCGACAACGATATCTCTGGTCCAGACGGAAATAGCTTTTTCAGCGGACTTATTGACATAAGCGTCGATGACGTCCTTATTCATAATGTTGATAAGATTGACCATCTGTGAAAGAACGGCATAGTTGGCATCAAACTTATTGGTTTCGTTAAGTACGATAACCCGCTTTGAAAGATTTTTTGCATAGTCACCAATGCGTTCAAGAGCATTGCTGATTTTAATAGCGGAAATGATCTCTCTCAAATCATCAGCCATGGGGGAGCGCATAGCAATCAACTCGATTGATGATTTTTCAATTTCCTGTTCCAGCTGATCGACTTGTTTATCATTTTCCCTGACAATCTTTGCCAGTTTAAGATCTTTGCTAACCAGCGCTTTTTCAGCATCGGAAAATTGTTTGGCAACCAAATTTGCCATAGTAACAATTTTCGTTCTAAGTCTGTTAAGATCTTCGTCAAATGAACTGACGATATGTGAGTGTGTCATTAAGGTCTCCTATTCGCTATCCGTAGCGACCGGTAATATAATCTCTTGTTTTTTGATGCGTTGGATTGGTGAATATTGTCGCTGTATCACCATGTTCCATCAGTTTGCCCAAATGAAAAAATGCTGTTTTTTGTGAAATTCTCGCTGCCTGCTGCATTGAATGGGTCACAATGACGATAGCGTATCGGTTCTTTAGCTCGTCAATCAGTTCCTCAATAACAGCTGTCGCGATGGGATCAAGCGCAGAGCATGGTTCGTCCATCAATATGACTTCCGGTTCAATAGCAATTGTACGTGCAATACAAAGCCTTTGCTGTTGTCCGCCGGAAAGGGAAGTTCCTGATGCATCTAGTCTGTCATGAACTTCGTTCCAAAGTCCTGCTTTTTTAAGGCTTGAATGAACAATCTCGTCAAGTTCATGTTTGTTGTTAGCAATGCCATGGATACGCGGACCATAGGCAATATTATCATAAATGGATTTTGGAAATGGATTTGGTTTTTGAAAGACCATGCCAATCCGTGCACGAAGCTGGACTACGTCAATTGATTTATTATTGATGTCTTCCCCGTCAAGCGTAATTGTGCCTTCGACACGGCAGATATCGATGATATCATTCATCCTGTTCAGTGAACGAAGAAAGGTTGACTTCCCGCAACCTGAAGGCCCGATCAGTGCCGTTACCTCATTAGGATTAATATCCAGATTGATATCCTTGAGAGCATGGTTTTCACCGTAATATACATTGACTTTTCTGGCGCGCATTTTTGGTGTAATGGCTTTTTGCTGGCCACCGATTTCATTTTTAGATGATTGCATATTCATATTTTCTACCATTTTTTTTCAAACTTTTGCCTCAGCCAGATGGCCAATCCATTCATGATTATGAGAAATGCGAGCAACACCATTATAGCAGCTGATGTTTTCTCAAGGAAGCCACGTTCGGGACTATCTGCCCATAAATATACCTGTACGGGTAAAGCGGTTGATGCTTCCATTATGCTTCCCGGCGTATCCACAATAAAAGCGACCATACCAATCATAATAAGCGGTGCTGTTTCACCAAGGGCCTGTGCCATGCCAATTATGGAACCGGTAAGAATACCCGGCATACTTAACGGCAGTACATGATGAAATACTGTCTGCATATGTGATGCCCCCAAGCCGATCGCGGCTTCTTTTATTGATGGCGGAACCGCTTTTAACGCTGCTCGTGCTGTAATAATAATTGTTGGCAATGTCATGAGGGCCAATGTTAAACCACCAACCAGTGGTGCAGAACGCGGCAGATTAATATAATTAATAAAAATGGCCAGACCCAACAGACCAAATATAATGGAAGGCACGGCCGCCAGATTGTTGATATTAATTTCAATAAGATCAGTAATACGGTTCTTCGGCGCAAATTCTTCCAGATAAATGGCGGACCCGACCCCGATCGGGAAAGCGATCAGAAATGTGACCAGCAAAGTGAGGAACGATCCAATTGTCGCGCTCCAGATTCCGGCCAGCTCAGGTTCCCGGCTGTCCCCGGAAACAAAGAAGGACCAGTTAAATCCCTGCGTCACTTTTCCATCATTGTTAAGCTTATCAATCCAGGCGATTTGCTGATCAGAAATTTTCCGGTCATTTTCCGCAACATCCCTTGAAATGTTTCCTTTGATCAGCATGTCAACATTACTTGATGCAAGAAGGTTAATGGGTATAGTTTTGCCAATAACTGAAGGGTCTTTTAGAATGACATCCCGAATATCTGTTTGTGCACCGACACTGAACAAACGCAATAGTTCAAAGACGTCGGACCGTTTTGTTACGTCTGGGAATTCTCTTTGCAATGAGCTGACAAGTATTCTGTTAATATTGGCTCCAGCTACCTGCTTCTCATATTCCTGCCTGTCGTCTGTTGGAAGATCACCCAGAACGGCTTTATCCAGAAAAATATCCATTTCAATGCGTGTTTCTATAAAACCGCTAGAACCGGTAATGATAATGCTTCCAAGAACCACGACAAGAGCGGCCATTGCAGCGGCAAGGCTGGACACAGCGAAAAACTTGAATATTTTTTCTTTTCTATATCGGCTTTTCAGACGATTTTTTTGTTCATCTGAGTGCCAGATTACTCTGGTAATTGCCTGATCATTGTCGGAAGTATCAGTCATATTGTTCTCTATATTTTTTGACGATAATTAACGCGATAGCATTGAGGGCCAATGTGGTGAAAAACAGCGCCAGCCCAAGGGCAAAGGCAGACAGGGTTTTTGAACTGGCAAATTCCTGATCTCCGGTTAGCAAGGCCACAATCTGCACAGTTACTGTTGTTACGGCTTCAAGCGGATTTATGGTCAAATTGGCTGCCATTCCAGCGGCCATCACAACAATCATTGTTTCCCCGATTGCTCGGGATGTGGCCAGAAGAAGAGCGCCAACAACACCTGGGAGCGCGGACGGTAGGATCACTTTTAAAATCGTTTCTGTCTGTGTTGCGCCAAGCCCGAGTGATCCTTCGCGAAGACTTTGTGGCACAACGCTAATAACGTCATCAGATAATGAAGATATAAGAGGGATAATCATTACACCCATAACAATTCCTGCCGCCAAAGCGCTTTCCGATGCTATTTCAAGTCCGAACAGGGCACCGGTGTCCCTTATAAAGGGAGCCACAACCAGTGCGGCAATGAATCCATAAACGACAGTTGGAATACCAGCGAGAATTTCGAGCAAAGGTTTTGCAATTTTACGGACTTTTTTATTTGCAAATTCAGCCATATAAATCGCTGAAAGAAGACCAATTGGACCGGCAATAAGCATGGCAATAACCGTTATGAGCATTGTGCCCATAAAAAGCGGTACAGCGCCAAATGCCCCAGAACTTCCAACCTGATCTATGCGAATTGCTGTTTGGGGGCTCCATTTGATGCCAAAAACAAATTCAGTAATGGACACCTGATCAAAAAAACGGATGCTTTCAAACAGCAGTGAAAATACAATTCCAATTGTTGTGATAATGGCTATGACGGAAAATGCCAGCAGCATCATTTTGATGATGGTTTCAATATGATTTCTTGAATTGACTGTGGGTGACATTTTGTAAAGTGTATAATAACCAGAAATACAGCTGACACCTATGGCTGCCAAAAAGAAGCTCCAGGCAATTTTTTCGGAAACGTTTCTGTAATATTCGGCATAAACAGCCAAACTTTCATCGCCAGTGCCATTAGCGATGTAATTTTTAATGTTACTCAGTAATGCGTTTAGCTCAAACGTGGGTAAGGATGCAGATTCGGTTTCCAGCTGAGATATCAGGAGTTTATTGATCAGGTTGTCTTTTGAAATTGTCCAGATTGCCAAAATTATAAAACCGGGAATAAAACTATTTATCCCGGCGGCCCAACCATAATGAGTGGGGAGAGAATGCAGTTTCTTTATGTCGCCATCAACTAATAAAAGAGACCGCTTTTTAGCTATATAATAAAAGCAGGTCAGAATAAGAGTTAGGATAATAAATAATAAATATGCACTCATTAATTTGGCACCACATTAAATAATTATGATGGTGAAAGGCCGGTTTTAAACCGGCCTTTCTATTATTGGTTTATTTTTTTAGAGGTGTCAGATTCTCAGCTGTCACCCGTACTTTTTCCAGTTCTTCGCTTGTTAAGGGAATAAGGCCTTTTTCTGCAAGATAACCGAAATCTCCCATAGCTTTATCACTAAGAAATTCACTTAAATATTCTTTTATCCCTGGTATGACACCGACATGTGCCTTTTTAACATAAAAGAATAGGGAACGGGATACTTTATACACTTTATCAGCAATATTTTCAAAAGTAGGGGCTGAGCCTTCAACTATACTACCCTGAATAACGTCGCTGTTTTCCTCAAGAAAGCTGTATCCGAAAACACCAACTGCATTTGGATTAGCCTGAAGTTTTCCAACAATTAGATTGTCATTTTCACCGGCTTCTATATATGCGCCGTCTTCACGAATCGTATGACAAAGTGCTGTATAACGGTTTTCATCCTGTGCTTTAATCGCTTCAATTTCAGGGAATGTTTTACATCCGCCTTCCAATGCTAGCTCGGCGAAAGCATCACGGGTCCCGGATGTCGGGGGTGGGCCAAGAACTTCAATTTTATTGTTTGGTAAGCTTGGGTTAATTTCGTTCCAGGTTTTATATGGATTTGGTACGATCTTACCGTCAACAACCACGTCTTTGGCAAGAGCGAGCCAAATGTCCTGAAGTCTGAAATTCATAAGTTTTGCCTCTTTGGAATTGGCAAGAACAATTCCATCATAGCCGACTGTAATTTCAACGATATCCTTAACACCATTTTTGGCGCAAAGATCTATTTCCGAGCTTTTAATTGCGCGTGATGCATTTGTTATGTCCGGAGTCGCTTCGCCAACACCTGAACAAAAAAGCTTAAATCCGCCACCGGAACCTGTGCTCTCAACCACCGGTGTTTTAAAAGAAGTTGACCGCCCGAATTCTTCCGCAACGGCTGTTGAGAAGGGGAATACTGTCGATGAGCCGACAATACGAATCTGATCGCGGGCTTCGGCAGCACTAATCAAAGACACGCTGATCAGTGATATACCGACGAGAGTCTTATTCAGGTTTTTGAACATTATTTTTATCTCCATAATATGTTTCAAAATATACTTTGAATTTAAAAAGGAATCATCCTTTTTCTGTCTTGGGGAGAAAATAACGATGCTTCGTTGCGCTTATGTGACAGAAATATGAAGCTTTTATTACAATATGTAATAACCTATTGTAAATAAATAAAAAAGGCAGAAACCATGTTCTGCCTTTTAACCAAAAAAACTGAAAAATGAACTATTATAGCTTACCAGTCAACCTGGAAACGTAATCCGAAGGCATCAATAGATTCGCCATTAAAAGAGCCGCCCTTGATTTCAGATTTTGAATAGTTGGCCATTACGCGTGAATAATTGTTTAAATACCAATTAACACCAATAATGCATGATTCCTGTTTTCCGCCAATTACAGCGGCTGCAGCGTCTGTCAGATCAATGACATCATAACGTGCCGCGATCTGCCATGCGCCAGCACCACCACTAAAGACGGGGTTTGTAACTTTAACACGGTCAAAAGTACCGCTTTTATAACCGCGGCTTTCCCCTGTTATAAAATAGCTGACATCAACATAGCCACCATTAAATTTAGCGTCTGTTCCGCCTGTAAGAGCGGTAGTTTTCATCCAGCCCCATTCGGCCTGTGCAGAAAGAGGTCCCGAAACACCGGCAAGTTCGACCCCATAAAATGTGTCTGATTTACCTGCAATTGCAGTAGTATCCACATAACGTCCAGCCAAGTGGCTCTGTGCTCTTTGGCGGTATCGTAGTGTCAATACATTATCATCATTTTCGCGGTGGAACGCTGAGGCACCAATATGAATGAAGCTGCCGTCATTACCGATCTTAGGTGCAAAAGTTGCACGAGCGGCATATGTGCGGCCCTGTACGGTGCCGCTGCCGCCATTTGCATTTCCTTGGAAAACCCCTGCTTTAACAGTGATATCATTTTCATCATAATTGGCCGCTATACCGATCATGCGGCTGAATTCGAAAGCATCTGTGAAGCTGCCACGCTCAAGGAAAGTGGTAAAGCGGCTTGATGTCTGTTCTTCAAGCGAAGTTGGTGTTTTAAATTGGCCAACCTCAACAGATACGGGTTTTAAGTCCCATACAAGTGTAGCATCAGTAACTGATGTTTTATTTCCGGCAAAATCAAGCTCAAGCTTATATTTTACGTCTTTCATAACAACGCCTTCGATGCCCAGGCGGGCAGCACGAAATTCTGTTGCATCAAGAACTTTACCGCTATTATCGGAAGCAGTGGCCCAGTCGGTAAACAGACGGCCGCGAATTTTCATTTTAAAGTTACCATCAGCGCTGGAGAATTCAGGGGCACCTTTCCAGCTGACATTAACATCTTCCGCATTTGCGAGTGAGGTGCTTGCAAGTAATGCTGCGGTACTAACCGCTGCAAAAATTGTTTTTGGTGTAGGCATTATATTTCCTTAAAAAATTGAGTTTAATTTTTATGTTTCGTTCTTGAAATAATTCGATTCTGACTTTGATGAAAGATTTACAAAAGTTTCATTACATATAGATGACATATTCATTACAATTTTATGACAGCCTGTGGATAAAACAAATAAAGTAAAAAAGAACTTAACAGTTCTTAATTTCACTGGATTTTACATGTATAAATTATATGACCTTGAATTTATTAAACAATGGGTACAAAATAACGACTGTTATAATATAACTTTATAAAACAGGATTCCAATATGTCAACATATAAACCAGAAGAAAATATTGAACAAAATCCACGCGTAAAGGCCGTTTTCGATGATATAAGAAAAACCCGCAATTCAGAATTTATCAATAATATGTGGTATTATATCGCCTTTGATGAAGACTTGCTTGAGACAACATGGGCTGATGTAAAAAGGGTAATGGCGGAGCCGACAGTGCTTGATCCTTTGACAAAGGAAATGCTTTATCTTGCCGTATCAATTGCAAATTCCTGCGCATACTGTGTTCATTCCCATACGGCTGCGGCCAGGGCAAAGGGAATGACGGATGCACAGCACGGGGAAATTCTTAAAATCGTATCACTCGCGGCAAAAACCAATCATATCGCCAACGGTTTACAGATTCCCGTTGATGATGTCTTTGACAAAGACAAAAGTTAAAGTGACTGAAATTCGCTTATCTTAGTGAATTTCCAGTCCTTTTAAGCCTAATCTTAAAACGGCTTCTTCAATTGCCAATAGGGGAATGGTCGCTTTGGCTTTGGTCGGATCATCGCCAAGACCGGTTACAAAGGCAATTATGCCGTCATTGGTGTTCGGGTCAAACCAAAACTGACCCTGAAGGCCATATGCCGAACCGAGATGACCATAAAGTATCCTGCTTTTTTCCGTTAGCCCCCAATCTTTTAAATCAATGATATGGGTAGAGAGGCCATATGTGATCATCATGCCCTTGGCCCTGTCATCATCAATGGCTGCTTCACCGCCGGTATGGCCGTTTTTAAGGGTATCATCATACTGCCAGACAGGGGTCATCATTTTATCAAGAGCAGATTTGGGGATTATCTGTTTTCCGTTATGTTTGCCGCCATTTAAAATCATCTGCATAATGACGGCAAGATCACTTGCGGAAACCCTTAAGCCGCCTTGCGGTGAAAAGAGGGTTGGGTTTTTTCCTATCTGATAGCTATCAAGTTCACTGAAATCCGGGGTGTCACCACGGGCGACCAGTGGACCGTCGTAATAGCATCTGATCGGATCGCCATCGACCTGTTCAACCCATGGACTTTTCGGGTCCCATGCTGTTTCATCACGACCACGCCGGTATAAAGTGGCCAGCTTGGCAAAACCGTTTTCATAGAGAGTACAGACATTAAAGCTTGCGTCCAGTCCGAGCGGGTCCAGCAAACGTTCTTTTACAAAAAGATCCATGCGCGTTCCTGAAACATTTTCCGCTATGCCAGAAATAATGCCGAAGTTTAAATTGGAATATGTAAAAAAGTCGCCGGGTCCCTGATTTTCCCCGTTTGCGAAATGGGCGCCATTTTCATAATGGTCCGCGCTTTTTTCAGATGTTCCGGGAATGAAGAAATCCTTAAAATTCTGATCAATTCCCATATAATAATAGCTGCCATCGCGGATAGAGGAAATATGGGCCAAGACCTGTCTGGCCGTAATGGGTCGATCCGGAAAATTGGGATTTCTGAGGGTAAACCCGAGATAATCTGAAATATCAGCATCCAGATTGACTTTTCCTTCCTCAACCAGGGTCATAAAAGCAAGGGTCAGCATAAATTTTGAAATCGACGCAATGCGAACCTTGTAATTGATGGTAAGGGGCACATTGGCACCGTCAACATATCGGGCCATGCCTTCGGCATCCTCGAAAATAATCTTGCCATTTTTTATCAGGATCATTTCCAGTCCGGCAATTTCCGTAGGAGCCTTGTTTTTATCAAAAGTCAGATCATGAAGTTCCTTTTTCAGATCAAAACGCTCCACTGCTGCATTCCCGGTATTTTTTTCACCACCACAACCTGCGGATAATAAAATAAAACCGCTTAAGGCAATTATTTTTAAGAATTTCATTTTTCTTCATTCCCCTTATTTTCTATGGCCGAAATCATAACGCTAATATGGTTGCAATAAAATGGGGGAATATTCATTTTTTTGCAAATAGTTAGAAGTTTCTTTGCATAGTCGGCATTTTTGGGTGGCAAAAGCGGATATCCATCCGGAAGAATATAGCTAACGGCATTAAGTTTATCGCCTTTTTCAGTGTAGCATACAATTTGATGGGGTTTGTAATCAGCAACGGATGGTGGGGCATAAAGTTTTTTTAGCTCCTGCTCGTTTAGACCCATTACTATCCCCCATACCTGTTCTCCCGGTGTGGGCAGCATGGTTGCCCGCTCACCAAGCCTCAATTCATAATGATCAAGTCTGGCGACGATTGGTTTATCTGGAGTAAGACCCTGTTTACGAAGTAAATCCGGGTCCATAAACAAACCATAGAAAAAGACCTTTACTGGTGGCATCGGCATTGCTTCTCATCCTCAGAAATGAAGAATTCAAATTATGCCAGATGATAAAAGAAATAGGAAAGGAATTAAAGTACGGGAAGTGGGGAATTGGTGGCTGATGGTTCACTTATAGCTTCAAGTTGTTCGCCATCAGGAATTTCAACAGTAAATGTTGTGCCTTTGCCATATGTGCTGACCACCGAAATTGTTCCGCCCATAAATTCAACAAATGTTTTAACAAGGGCAAGGCCCAGCCCGGTTCCCTGATGCTCTCTGGTGTGACTGTCATCGACTTGTGAAAATCGTTCAAAAACGCTATCGAGGGCGTTTTCCTTTATGCCGATGCCGGTATCAATCACTTCAATAATTGCCCAAAGTCTATTTTTGCGCATTTCCTGTCTGACAACAATCGTAATTGTTCCGCCTTTGGTAAATTTGGCAGCGTTATTAATCAGGTTCATCAGGATTTGTTTGGTGATTTTCGGATCAAGATTCATGACCTTAAGATCCTTGGCAAAATTCAGCACCAGTAGGTTATTCTGTTCCTTGACCAGCGTTTCTGAAAGCTGGCAGGCGGTTTTAACCAGTGGCGGAATGTCAATGGGCCAGATGTTGAGTTCCATTTTTCCGGCTTCCACTTTTGAAATATCAAGAACTTCATTGATAAGTGCGAGCAGATGCTGACCAGAAGCATGGATGATATTGATATCTTCCTGAATTTCTTCGGGTTTCAGTTCTTTAAGTCTGTGATTTAAGATCAGTTCGCTAAATCCGATAATTGCATTGAGCGGCGTTCTAAGCTCATGACTCATATTGGCCAGAAACTGGGTTTTAGCCTGGTTTGCCTCATTCGCTTTTTTCAGGGCTTTTTCAAGTTCAATCTGATGGGAAAAATGTTCACCCATATCACGAAAGACAGCAACATGGACCCATCCGCCTTCTTCTTCCCAGCCGGTAAGGGATAGTTCAAGTGGTGTGGTTTTGCCGTTTTTATTTTTTGCATCAAATATCAGGGTAGGGGGGTCAGATTCATCGGCGGCTGTTTTTTTAAAAAGCTTACGGCTGGACGGGTATTTATTATCAATAGGAATAAGGTTCTCAAGTTGCTTTCCCAATGCCTCTTTTTCGCTGAAGCCAAGAATTTGTTCACAACTCGGGCTCCAGAACGTAATAGTACCGCAATCATCATACATACAAATGCCCTCCGACACTGTATTGACAATGTTTTTTAACCTTTCCGTTGCTTGAATTGCCTGTTGTTGAGCTTTTTCAAGTTCCATTCGGGCAGTTTCCATGAAAATCCTGACACTTTCAAATTTGATGAATGATTTTATGAGTATAACCTTAAACTTCAGTTAATTGGATATCTAAAATTTACTTGCAATTAAATAAATGACTGGTTATTTATTTAATATTATCTAACTAACTGTCTGGCTGAATATGATTGAAGCAATTGAAGCAGTACCAAAGTGGCGCAGAAGGCCGGAAAAAAGACCGGATGATATTCTTGATGGTGCCCTGATTGAATTTCGCGAACGCGGATTTGCTGCTGCCCGGATAGAGGATATTGCAAAACATGCGGGTCTATCAAAAGGGTCGGTCTATCTATATTTCTCAAGCAAGGAAGAAATGCTGAAGGCCCTTATCAGCCGCACAATCAAGCCAATTGCCACGGCGCTTAAAAATATTTCAGAGCATGTCCCGGATGACTTATCCGGTGAGTCGGCCTCAGATATCCTCAGAAGGATGCTGCTGATTGTCGGTGAAAATCTTACCAATAAAAAAATCAGTGCTATTCCCCTTCTCATCATTGGCGAAGCGGGCAATTTTCCGGAACATGCTGATTATTACAGAAGTGAAGTTATAGACGTCACCATGGCAGCGCTGGGCTCGGTTATCAAAAAAGGCATTGCCAGTGGTGAATTTAAAAATGTTGATGTGAATTATGCAATCAGAACACTGGTCAGCGTGATCATGATGCAGATGGTCTGGAATGGAGTGTTTTTTAGAAAAGGTGAGCCGGATATATCGGTTAAGGAACTGATATCTGTGCATCTTGATATTTATTTGAACGGCATACGTCTGCCGCAGGAGGGTTAAATATGCGTAACATGGTGATATTCTGTCTCGGGCTGATGCTGGCTTCCTGTAGTAATGGTGATGACAGCGGAGCATTGCAGGGCTATGTGGAAGGGCGGCAATTAAACCTTGCGCCACGCTCGGCAGGGATTCTTACCGCCCTTGAAGTCAGGGAAGGGGACGAAGTTGCCGCAGGGGACCTGCTTTTTTCCGTTGATAGTGAACGCGCCCAAGCCCAGCTTGATGAAGCAAAAGCGGCAAGTGCCGCCGCAGAAGCACAGCTGATGAATTTGCGTAAAGGCGGGCGCCCGGAAGAAATCCGCGCCGCTGAAGAAACGTTAAAAGAGGCCCGGGCCTCCTATACTCTGGCGGAGCAGACATTTAGCCGAACAAAAAATCTGGTTGATCGTGGTGTGCTTTCGGTTGCCCGTCTTGATCAGGATCAGGCAACCCTTGACGCCACCCGCGCCCGGGTGACTGAAGCGCAATCAAGGCTGGATATCATTCAGCTTCCGGCAAGGTCCGATGTAATAGAAGCGGCAGAACGGGATGTCGAAGCAAAAAAAACAGCCATCACCCGCGCTGAAACCGAACTTCGTGACCGCAGCATATTTGCGCCAGTCACAGGCCGGATTGAAACGGTTTATCGCCGGGTCGGTGAAATTGCCGGACCGACGGCACCTGTTCTTGCATTGCTGCCACCGGATCAGAAACGGATACGCTTTTTTGTGAAAGAAGGCGAGCTTGGTACCGTGAGTATGGGCCAGCAGGTCATGTTAAACTGTGACGGCTGTGATGGGGGACTGACAGGGGAAATCATTTATATTTCTGACAGTGCGGAATTTACGCCGCCCGTTATTTTTTCTGAAAAGGAAAGAAAAAAGCTTGTCTATCTGGTTGAGGCAGTCCCCGCGTCCCCGGAAAATTTTCATAACGGACAACCCGTGGAAGTGACTTTAAAATGACAAATGTTGAAACGGTCATTGATGTTAAGGGACTGACCAAGGTTTACGGCGATAAAACCGTGGTCGATCATTTTGATCTTAAAGTGCCACGCGGGGCGGTTTACGGCTTTCTGGGGCCAAACGGGTCCGGCAAAACCACAACGATCCGGATGGTTTGCGGGCTATTGGTGCCCAACGATGGCGCGGGCACCTGTCTCGGGTTTGATGTTATTAAAGAGTCCGCTGAAATTAAAAAGCGGGTTGGCTATATGACCCAGAAATTTTCGCTATGGGAAGATCTGACCATCCGTGAAAATCTTGAATTTGTTGCCCGCATGTATCAAATGGATAACCGGAACGAACGGGTTGATGAAACACTTAAGGATCTTGGCCTTTTTGCGCGGGCCAATCAGCTGGCCGGATCGCTGTCCGGCGGCTGGAAACAGCGGTTGGCCCTTGCCGCCTGCATGATGCATGAACCGGAACTTTTGCTGCTTGATGAACCGACCGCCGGGGTGGACCCGAAAGCCCGCCGCGAGTTCTGGGACACGATCCATGATGTGGCTGATCGCGGGGTGACGATACTGGTGTCCACCCATTATATGGATGAGGCGATCCAGTGTGATTATATCGCCTATATCGCTTACGGCAAAAAACTGATTGATGCTCCGTCCCATGAACTGGTGGACCGTGTCGGGCTCCATACCTGGCGGGTGGAGGGTAAAGGGCTATCAGCGCTTTCCAAAAAGCTGACCGGGGCCAAAGGCGTTGAAAATGTTGCCCGCTTTGGTACCGCCCTTCATATAAGCGGCATGGACGCGGACGCGCTCAGACAGGCAATCAGCCCCTATTTAAATGATGAGACCCTTTCCTGGCAGGAAAAAAAGCCCGGTCTTGAAGAAGTGTTCATTCACCTGATGACCGGGTCGGAGGATAATTTCAAATGAGCGTTTTATCCTACGCCCGCGTTAAAGCGGTCCTTTTAAAAGAATTTGTCCAGATGCGCCGTGACCGCATGACCTTTGCCATGATGATCGGGGTGCCGATCATGCAGCTAATCCTGTTTGGTTTTGCTATCAATTCAGACCCGCGTCATTTGCCGACGGCGCTTATCGACCGGGATCAGTCGGCCATGTCACGCTCCATCATCAAGGCGGCGGAAAATTCAACTTTCATGAATATCACCGAGCACCCCAAAACGGATGAGGACGCCGAAAACCTGATCCGCGAAGGCAAGGTCAATTTTATCCTGATGATCCCCGAAAATTTCGCCCGCGATCTGGTGCGCGGGGAACGGCCACAGGTTTTATTGGTGGCGGACGCGACCGATCCGTCGGCATCATCCGGCGCGGTCAATTCCATGCGGGAAATTGTCAGCCTCGGTTTAAGGCGGGACCTGCAGGGGGCGCTTTCCGATCTTGCCGATAAGCCACCGGCCGTTGATGTGGTGCTGCATAAACGTTATAACCCGGCCGGGATCACGCAATATAATATTATTCCCGGGCTGCTCGGCATTATCATTGCCATGACCATGACCATGATCACGGCGGTGGCTATCACCCGCGAAAAAGAGCGCGGCACCATGGAAAATCTGTTGGCGATGCCGATTAAACCGATGGAAATGATGATCGGCAAGGTTGCCCCTTATGTGATTATCGGTTATATCCAGACGCTTATTGTTTTGCTCGCCTCAGAATTCATTTTTGATATTCCCATGAGCGGCAATTTCAGCACGCTTTTTATGGCCGTGACCCTTTATATCATCGTCAATCTGATGATCGGGTTTTTCTTTTCCTCCGTTGCCGAAACCCAGATGCAGGCGCTGCAGATGACCTTTTTTATGTTGCTGCCGCAAATACTCCTGTCCGGTTTTTTGTTTCCGTTTCTCGGTATGCCGCGCTGGGCGCAGATGATCGGTCAGTGCCTGCCCGCGACCCATTTCATGCGGCTGATGCGCGGGATTATGCTTAAAGGCGCGGGTAGCGCTGATCTTTTTGCCTCCTTCTGGCCGCTGCTGGTCATTATGGTGGTGGTCGGTATCTTCGCCATGCTGCGTTATAAACAGACACTGGATTAAGGCTTGAAAGCCTGTTAAGTTATTCGAAAAATTAAATAAAAGGGTATAACAATGATTGATCTTTATACGGCCAGAACGCCGAACGGCTTTAAAATTACGGTGATGCTTGAGGAACTGGGCGTTCCATACACAGTTCACCGCTTAAACCTGATGGAAAATGAACAAAAGCAGGACTGGTTTTTAAAAATCTGCCCCAATGGCCGCATTCCGGCGATTGTTGACCGGGAAAATGATGATTTCGCCGTGTTTGAAAGCGGCGCCATCATGATTTACCTAGCCGATAAATATGGAAAATTATTACCGAGCGAGACCAAAGCGCGCAGCCGGGTGATCCAGTGGCTGATGTTTCAGATGGGTGGCATTGGGCCGATGATGGGGCAGGCCAATGTATTTTACCGCTATTTCCCGGAAAAATATCAGCCGGCCATTGACCGTTACCAAAACGAAAGCCGGCGGCTCTTTGAAGTGATTGACACTCATTTAAAGGACCGGAAATGGCTGGGCGATGATTATTCGATCGCCGATATTGCCAACTGGTGCTGGATCAGAAGCTATGAATGGGGCGGCATGTCGGTTGACGGGCTTGATAACCTTAAGCGCTGGATGGATGAAATCAATGCGCGCCCCGCCTGCCAGCGCGGTGTAAACATCCCGCCGGAGGAAGAAAAACCGGTTGACGACGACGAACGCGCCAAACAGATATTTAAAATGGTGCAGAAATAAAGCGGGAGAGAGGAAGAAATCAATTTACTCTGAACCCAATGATTACTTCTTTGATTCTTTAGAATCCTTTGACCTATTTAAAGTTTCCCCATTCTCACCATTAAAAAACTTAAACATTTTGCATAGATTTTTCATACTCATCATTAATCCCACTACAGCTCCAAACAGAATTATTTTGCCAAGAAGTTTTAATGTAAAATAATTGCTTTCCCCATATAAAAAGTTCATTAGAAAATACGTTAAACTTCCAAGAACGATTGCTGGGACAATCAAAGCAAACATCGGAATAAGGCATAGAAAGAGTAAATACAGTTTTACTTTTACTGATATTTTTAAGGCTTTGCCCTTTTGACCTCCAGAGGGTAAATTGGTATTTTTAGCATTCATTAGTCGCCACATCACATGTTTTTACTACTCTAATTTATGTTGTAGATTTTTCCAAAATCATATGGGTCAGAGTAATTTGATTTTTCATGAATTCCCTCAATTTGATTTTTTGAATATTTACTTCTTAAACTATAGATGGTTTTTATTATTTGTCCAAGGTGGTGTTGGCCTTAATTTTCACCATTAAATCATTTGGATTGCATTTTAAAGCCTGTTAAGTTTAACCGGATAATAAAAAATTCGGGAGGATGTCATGAAATCAATGAGCGCCCCGCCTGCCAGCGCGGCGTCAATATCCCGCCGGAGGAAGAAAAACCGCTTGACAACGACGAACGCGCCAAACAGATATTTAAAATGGTGCAGAAGTAAAGCGGGAGAGGAATAAATCAATTTACACTAACCCCTTTGATTATTAAGAGTTTGTTCATTAGGAAAATAAAAATGAAGCTAATGATAGTTTTTTTAATAGTAGTAATTACAATCTTGGGTACATATATAGCTTTTAGTAAAGGATATAATAGAAAAATAATCTATTTTGGTTCTATTGTGATCATAAATTTGATGGTTCTACTAATAGATTTTATATCAGTAGGCTTTTCTTCTTTTTCAAGATGGGCAATCGGTGCTCATATAATATTAACCTTTTGGATTTTGATTGGAACTTCAGTTTCTCATATATTTTTTAAATATTTTAGATCAAGATCAAAAGGGTCAGAGTAAGTTGATTTTTCATGAATTCCCCAATCTAATGTGCCTGATAATTACAGGTCAAAACTATAGATGGTTTTTTATTATTTGTCCAAGGCGGTCTTTGACTTAAATTTCACCATTAAATTATTTGGATTGCTTTTTAAAGCCTGTTAAGTTTAACCGGATAATAAAAAATTCGGGAGGATGTCATGAAATCAATGAGCGCCCCGCCTGCCAGCGCGGTGTAAACATCCCGCCGGAGGAAGAAAAACCCCTTGATGACGACGAACGCGCCAAACAGATATTTAAAATGGTGCAGAAGTAATTTGGGAGAAAATTAGTTTTTTGTAATGATAGAAATTACTGTTTATTATTTATGAAATTTTAGAGATCCAAAAAACCAAACTAAATTGGCTATACAGCTTCCGGCTAATATCAATAAGCTCAAAAGTGTATGACCAATAAAAATCCATCCAGATATAAAACCAGTAACCAAATAATCGTGGGCAAAAATGATACCATTTAATACAATCAAAGGTATTAAGATTGATAGAAAAATATTATAGCCAATTGTCCTAATGACAAATGTACTTCCCGCCGAAAGTATAATTATTATACTAATAAAAATAGTACTCATACTAATTGCCCAAATGTTTAATTGCTATCAAAGAGGTTAGAGAAAATTTATTTGTCATAATTCCCCCATTTAATATGCCTGATATTTACTAATTAAACTGTAGATATTTTTTTGTTTTTTGTCCAAGGTGGTGTTGGCCTTAATTTTCGCCATTAAATCATTTGGATTGCATTTTAAAGCCTGTTAAGTTTGGTTGGATAATAAAAAAATTCGGGAGGAAGTCATGAAATCCATTTTAGCAGCCTTATTGGTCCTTATTAGTTCGACAGTGGCCTATGCCCAGTATGTGAAACCGTCGGAAGCGGACCTAAATAAAATGGATGAGCGGATCAGGGGCTATATGGCCGATAATAATGTGCCCGGCGCCCTGGTGGCGGTGGCGAAGGACGGCAAGCTTGAATTTGTGCGCACATACGGCAAATCCAATGTCGAGCTTGATGTGGATGTGGCGGAAAATCATGTGTTTGAGATCGGCTCCATCAGTAAGGAATTTGTGTCCGCCGCCGCCATGATGCAGGTAGAGGAGGGAAAATTAAGCCTTGATGATCCGATATCAAAATATCTGGCCGACCTGCCGACAGACTGGCTTGGGGTGACGGTCAAACAGCTGCTGAACCACACATCCGGCATTCCCGATTATGAGGAAATTTATACATATGATGTTTACCGCCTTCGGCTGACACCGCAGGACGTGATTAAAATCGCCAATGGACGGCCGATGGATTTCGCCCCCGGGACGGGCTGGTATTATTCCAACACCGGTTATTATCTGGCGAGCATGATTGTCGAGCAGGTTGATCATATGCCGCTGGCCGACGTTTTAAAAAAACGTATTTTTGAGCCGCTTGGCATGACACAGACACGCTTTGCCGACCCGGAAGCGATCATCAAGGGCCGCGCCGAAGGATACTGGGTCAATAAGCGGGGGGAGCTGATCAACCGAAACGCGACCGAAACCACATCAACCCTTGGGGCAGGGGGGCTGCTCTCCTCCGCCGCGGATATGGCGAAATGGGATGCGGCACTTCATGGTACCAAGCTCCTGTCTGAGCAATCCAAAAAAATAATGTGGACATCCGGTGTGTTGCCGGACGGGACCGAAACCGGCTATGCCCTTGGCTGGCGCGTAGGAAAAGACCGGGGGCTTAACACCACCAGCCACAGCGGTCAAGTCGCGGGCTTCGTTGCCTATTTCGAACGGTTTGTTGATATGGACCGGGCGGTGATTGTGTTTATGAACCGTTACCGGGTCAGCAGCGGTGCGGTCAAGGATATTGTACTGGATACCATAATGCCGGACACAAAAAAATAAACGTAGACTTATTCCATGATCATTTGGGCGCCGGGAAGCCAGGCAAAAATTTCGATATCGTAGCCTTCTGGATCATAAAAATGAACTGAGCGTACAGGTGTACGCGTCCCGTCACTTGGTGTTGCATAAATATTAACATTTTTTGATTTTAAATAATCATACCAGCGGTCAACGTCTTTTGTGTCATCAACGATAAAGCTGAACCCCATATCGTTATTGACGATTTTTGTCTCGGGCGAGGCGCTTACATCCATCAGGCCGATAGCGGCACCCTCATTGACCTGAAAAACCCTGGTAATCGGCCGATGATATGATTTCTTTAAGCCGAGTATATTGACATAAAAATCTTCTGCCGCTTCAACGTCTTTATAAAATGCAAAGGTGATCAACCCGGTTAATTTATGAGGGTTTTGGGAATTGGTCTGTAATTTTGTCGGCGGTTCCTGCGCCAATCCGGCAGAACAGGAAATTAAAATAATACATAAAATCCGTGCGATCATTTATCTTCCCCTTATATGTTTTTTTGAAAGCGAATTTTAATCTTCCCGCGCATAGACAACCTTTTTATATTCCTGCCAGCCGATCCAGATCAGTGTGGCCCCAATCGGCACAACAACCCCGGCGGCAATGGCGAGGGAATATCTTGTCATGGCAATATCCTCATTAAAGATATAGGTGGTGATAAAACCGGGAATGACCGGGCCGAGACTGGTTGATATCACGCCAACGAAAACAAAATAGAGCGCCGTGAACTGACCGCGCATCTGGTTCGGGGCAGACATCCTGATCATGGCAATACCGGTAATCAGCGGAATGCCAACAAACAGTTTGGCAAAAATCATAATAACAACTGCCAACATCCCCGATGGCATCAGCGGCATGGTGACGGCAGGTATGCCGATGCCGAGCGCAGAGATAAAGGCGATTTTAAGGGCGGCATCCTTGGTGCCTTTTTTGACCATTTCGCTCATAATAATCCCGGCGAGGATCAGCCCGGTTGTGCCGCCAATTAGCGATGGGAACCCGGTGGCGAAGGCGGCGTCCTGCTCATCCCAGCCCCATGTGCGCATAAAGAGCGACGGATACCAGGCGGAATGATACCCGATGGTGGCGATGATTGAGCCGCCGAGGAAAAAATTAAGAAACAGTTTTTTGTGATCTAGCAGATAGTAAAAGGCATTCACCATTGATACTTTTTCCACTTTTCCCTGATCATCAAGGGCGAGTTCGCGTCTTTTGGGTTCAATGATCTGGTAAACAACCAGCGCCAGGATCAGACCGGGCAGCCCGACAATAACAAATGTAAGTTGCCAATATTCAAGCGTGCCGACAATTGGCCATGTGACGGTCACGCCCTTGATATGGGAAAGCAGGATACCGCCGCCGATCATGGCAAGGGCGGAACCAATAAAAACACCAAGTGAATAGACACTTGTGGCAAGGGGCAGTTTATCTTTTGGAAACAGATCCCCAAGCAGTGAAGAAGCGCTTGGGGTCAGGGTTGCTTCACCAACGCCGACACCGATCCTGTTTATGAAAAGCTGAACGAAGGTTCCGGCCAGGCCGCAAAAGGCGGTCATAAAGCTCCAGAGCGTAATGCCGAATGTAATCAGGTTTTTACGGTTATAGCGATCCGCCGCCCAGCCAAGCGGAATACCCATCACCGTATAAAATATGCCAAAAGCTGGCCCCATCAGCAATCCGGTTTCAAAATCCGTGATCCGGAACTTTGCTTTTATCGGATCAACCAGGAGGGAGATGATTTCCCGGTCCAGCATGGAAAAGGTATAGCACAGCATTAACATCGCCGTTATGATCCAGGCATAGGTGATGCTGTGATCCAGTTTTTCTTCCACGCTTGCCAATGGTTTTAAGTCACTCACCTACGTTTCTCCCTCTCATCAATCGTCTTTATAGACATGTTTTTTATATTCGCCCCAACTGATCCAGAGAAGTATGGTGCTGAACGGAATGGTAAGGGCCGCTGAGATTGCCAGTGAATAATTGAGCATCTCGGTATTTTCATTGAAAATATATGTGGTTATATAGCCCGGCATAATCGGCCCAAGTGTTGCCCCGATCAGCCCGACAAATACAAAATACATGGCGGTGAACTGCCCGCGCATCTGGTTGGGTACTGCCATGCGGATGGCGGTGGTGCCGGCAATAAGCGGCATGGCGACAAAGAATTTAACGATTGTAATGCCGATAATTTTCAGGATCACTGACTCAAAGATCGGCATCAGAACAGCAGGAATGCCAATACAAACGGCACTGATAAAGGCAAGTTTGACGGCCACATCTTTATGCCCCAGTTTGCTTTGGACGCTCATATATTGTCCGCCCAGCAGCAGCCCGGCAATGCCGCCAAGAACGGTCGGGTAGCCAGCGGCTCGCCCTGCTTGTGATCTGTCCCATTCAAAGGCACGCATTAAATGTTCAGGATACCAGAGCGACTGATACTGTAAAATAGCGACCATGGAACCGCCGATAAAAAGACATAGAAACAGTTTTTTATGGCGCCACATATAATCAAAGGCGACAGCGAAGGATGCTTTTTGTTCGGCGCCACTATGGTCGGTTGCCATTTCCTTTCTTTTGGGTTCCCTGACCATAAAAATAATGATGGCAAGCAAAACGCCGGGCATTCCGGCAATCAGAAAGCCGATCTGCCAGAATTCCAGTGTGCCGAATAGAGGGATTGTCCAGGTTACCCCGTCCAGCGCAGTCAGGACAATTCCGCCCCCGATCAGGGCCATGCCGCCCCCGATAAAAAGCCCCATGGAATAGATGCTCATGGCAAAGGGCAGTTTATTTTTGGGGAAATAATCGGAAAGAAGTGAAACCGCACTTGGCGTCAGGACGGCTTCACCAACCCCAACGCCGATCCGCGCCATAAATATCTGTATGAAATTTGCTGAAAGGCCGCAAAATCCGGTCATAACGCTCCAGAGGGTCATACCGGCAGCAATCAGGCGGGTCCTGTTAAATCTGTCCGCCGCCCAGCCAAGGGGGATTCCCATCACCGTGTAAAAAATTGCGAAAGCCGGCCCCATTAAAAGACTGACCTGAAAATCGGTAAGGCCAAATTTTATCTTGATAGGATTAATGAGGAGGGAGAGAATTTCCCGGTCAAGAAAGGAAAGCGTATAGCCCAACATAAGAAGAATGGCGACAAACCAGGCATAGGTGAGCGACTTCTGTTCTTGTTCCTGCACATTTTCTAAACTCAAATTGTCCTCCCCTGAGTAACCAAACTATGCTTGTTTTTATTTTATGATATTAAGTGCAGTTTAGACCTTTATCCAGCTAATTCAAGATAGCTTGTTATTTGTTTTTTCTGTTCTTTTTCGTGCCTCTTCCGGTGTTTCCAGTGTGTCTTTCAACCCCCATCCGCGTTTACGGTCAAAGAGCCACGCCCCTTTTTCATCAAATTTCGGCAAACTATCCACCGTATAATAGGATATCCGGTGGTTTTTAGGCTGCTTTTTATCCGGATGAATGCCTTTTTCATTGGTGGCTTTGGGAATGACAATTTTGCCATTATCATTATCCAGATCAAACCACCAGCGGTGGGCTTCATTCTGATTGCCATTACCGACAAAATCATCGAGCCAGGTCAGAAATTTGCGTGTGAACGGTACATTAATTGCCAGCCATGTGGCTATTCTGTAAGCCAGTATTCCTTCATTGTTCCAGGGGCAGGTTTTCATGCATCTGCCGCAGCCGGCGCCTTTCGGGTTTGAAACACGGTAACTGGTGCAGTTTGGCACATCCGGTTTCCAGGTTTCATATCCGTTATACATTATTTTATCGCCGTATGGTATTGCTCCGACGGGGCATTCACGGGCGCATTTTCGGCATTTACTGCAAAAATCCTGTAAACCGAAATCAATGGGTTTATCGGTTTTAAGGGGAATATCGGTGGTCACGACAACCGATTTAAACCGTGGTCCGATAAAAGGATTAATCACCACTTCACCGATGCGGCTTAGCTCCCCCAGCCCGGCAAGAAGAATAAGCGGCAAATGCAGAACTTCGCTATCCATAGCTGTGTGATTACGCGCTTCATAGCCCAGATTTCTGATATAGGCAGCAATAATATTGCCGATTTCAGCGCCGCGCAGATAGGCGCGGTAGCTTTGCGATCCACTGATCCAGTCATCCCCGGTTGAGGCGTCATTAGTATAAAATCCCTGATCAATCAGGATGACGATCGCATATTTATGGCGGGCCTTAATTTCTTTTCCGTCTTTATCATGGGAATACCAGCAATAGTCCTTCGCCTCACAGATGCCGACCACATCGGCATCCAGAAAATAGGCGAGCGATTTCATATTATTGGCAATCAGTTCCGGGTCTTCCGGAATGGGGGCTTTTTCGGGGGCAACGTCACCGTCCTGAAGCGGGATAAAGCTTCGGATATTATCACCGAAGGCCCCATTTAAGGGGACTTTTGCGCCTTTAGTCGTTGATGATCCGGTTCGGATGCGGGCCTGTTTCTGCTGTTCGCCAAAGTCGCCATGATCGGCCCGGATAAAGCCGTCCGCCCGGCGGGGAACCCGTTTTACTTCGTCTTCTATAATGAGGGTGGTGGGATTATCAACGCGCCTGATTTTTTCCATCGGATATGTGCCGAGGTGCGGGGGTCGTTTGCGGCGCGAAAATATATTCATTCAGCATCCTCAAAAACCAGAACCGCCATTCCGGTCAGCATGCCGCGGTATAAATTGCGGTGGATGCGTTTTACTTTTTTGCTCATGGCGCCGCGCATGGCGAACCACATCACGGTTTCGGCGCTTTCCGACCCGCCCCGGTCCATAAATTCCTTCACGTCCCAGTCGAGCATGCTTTCCGGCTCAAATTCAAATTTATCCATGAATTCATTATCCCAGTCCAGCTCAATCCGTCCGAAATTGGTGCCCTGTAATTCATGGGAAAGGCCGCCTGTTCCAACCACAGCAACATTGATATCCTCGGGGTAAGCTTCAATTGCCTTGCGAATTGATTTTCCAAGTTTCCAGCATCGTTTGACACTCGGGATCGGGTGCTGAATTACATTGACGCAGAAGGGCACAAATTTTACCGGCCATGGTTGATCCAGCATATAGGGTGTTGGTCCCATAATGCCGTGATCAAGTTTCATTTCCTGACAGACCGTAAGGTCAAATTCATCACGGATCAGATAATCGGCCATATAGCGTGAGAAGGGCACATCGCCATAGGGAACAGCCAGATCACGTGGGCCGCTTCCTTCGTCGGCATGTTCATATTGCTCGGCGATGCCGATGGCGAAAGTGGGATAGCAGTCAAAGAAAAAATTGCTGACATGATCATTAAAAACAAAGAATAAAACATCAACTTTTTTATCTATGATCCATTGTCTTACCGGATCATAACTTTCAAACAGCGGTGTCCAGATCGGGTCTTCACGAAGCTGATAATCCCAGCCATGCATGAGCGCCCCGTTATGGGATGTGCATATTCCACCGACAAAATTCGCCATTACCGATCGTCCTTATTATAATTTTTAAGAAGCGGAATATTTCTTTCCATAAAATCTTTTGCCTGCTCGCCGCGCATAAAGGCTCCCCAGTCCATAAAGCTTAAATCAAAACATTGGGCCATTTTGCCAATTAGATAGGGGCTGACGCCATAATGAATCATTTTGAGCCAGTCCCGGCTTCGAACCAGATCCTTTTCAAACTCACTCAAGCCAAATTCAGCCATATATTGTTCATAATCTTCCCTGAATTTTTTGCGGTTTTCTTCCTGCTTCAGGCTATAGCAGATAGCATTCATGCGGTAGCCATTCTGGGAATGCTCCATGGTGAAGGTTACCGGACCGGGCGGCGTTTTGATATCTTCAACTTTTTTCCACTTTTCGCTCATTTGAGGCTCTTTTCATAGTCATCAAGAAAGGACCATATCCGACTTTTTCCCGATCCCTTATCGGCATTATTATACATATTTGCCGCCGCGCGAACAGGGTCACCGGAATAATAACGTTCGTAAAGCTGTTGACGTCCGGCAAAGCTTGAAATTGATGCATCATAAGCAAGGCGGAACAGTTTGGTGCGTGAGCGGCTGTCACCATTGGCTGACTGGAAATATTTTTCAACGAAGTCTTTGGTATCGCTGTCAAATTCGGCATAAGACGGCACCGCGACCAGACCACCGGCACCAAGGATGCGGATAATTTCACACATGCGCTGATACATATCGGGATAACGAAGCCGCAAGGCGGCATAAGGTGCAGCATTAGGGGACATAATGCCGTTTACCAGTTTAGCCTCTGCATGGGCGGCGGTAATGACACAGCGAACCAGTTCAACAGTGGTCATCAGCTCGGCCAGCATATTCTGCACATTGATAAAGCCATCGGTTTTGGTGCTGTCAGCGATCGTAAAGGCAAGATCACGGTAAAATTCGGCTTTGGCCAGACTTCTGACTGTTGATTGGTCAAGAATATGGGCGCCAATATTGGTCCGTTTATAAAATTCATTACACATGGTCACGTCGCCGTGGGTGAATACCCGTTCCCAGGGCACAAGTACATTATCAAAAATAATCATGGCATCGGTTTCATCAAAACGGCCGGAAAGGGGATAATCCATGGGGTGGCCTTCATTCTGGTGAACGACGGATGGTCGGGAAATATGAATAATACCGGGTGCGTCCGTTTGAATGCCGAAGGCAAATGCATATGGGGCTGCTTCCTGATTATTCTGGATAATGCCTGATGGGACAACCAGGATTTCATCGGCATAGGCGGACAGGGTGGAAACCATCCTTGCGCCCTGAATGACGATGCCTTTGTCATTGGTTTCAACGATTTTTGCTGCCAGATCCTTATCCTGCTGTTCAACCGGTTTTGATCTGTCCACCTGTGGGTTTACCAGCGTATGGGTCATCGATAGATCATTATCGCGGACAAATTTATAATAATTTCTGACATTATCGGCAAAGTCGCCAAACTGATCGGCGGCGGCATTCATCGCCATCAGATATACATTCATATAATCGGGACTGCGGCCAAATGTTCCGCAGCTGGCATCAGACCATATTTTGAACATTTCTTTTCTTTGGGCCAGTTCCTCTTTCGTCTTGATCATTTTATGGGAAAGGCCATATCGCTCACCATTTTCCACATAGGTCATTTTATCAATCAGGTCTTCACGGTTCTGAAGATCAAAAATCATGGCCATGGTTTTGGCACCGCCGGCAAAGCGGGGATCGGTAACCACGTTGGTGATTTTTTCGCCGTCTATTCTTATATCTTTTGGTTTTGATATGGCGTCCAAATATTGTTTTCCGGTCCGAATGGCCATTTTTTGCTCCAGCTAATATTTTAATAATGTCTCATTATATGATACGTTGTTCCGAAAATAAAGATCAAAATGGATCAGCAATCCCCGCATAGGCATTAGAATTGAAAATCTTTGATATGGTTGCAGCACAGCTTTGCACATGGGCTATCTGCTGCGGATTTGGTGGGTCAGCAATATATTGTACTGATCCGATAATGCCGACTGTGCCAATCAGCTTTTCATCAGAATCAAAAATGGGGGCGGCAATAGTGCTAAAGCCAAGCATCACTTCCTCAATAGCCGTTTCATAAAGACGGGTTCTGATCTGATTGAGACGTTTGCGGATTTCGGCGATATCAGTGATGCTTTTTTTGTTATAGGCCTTTAGCGGACCGCCTAGCAGCTGTTCCCTATGATCTTCTGTGGCATAGGCAAGGACAATGCGTCCCTGTGCCGAAGCAGTGGTTGGTGGCGTAGCACCGGGAACTGCAGAAATCCTCAAGGATGTATCACTACTGTTATCCATGCTGGCAATAACCATTGCTTCCCCGCCGGATGGAACAGCCAGTACGGCAGACTGGTTGGTCAAATCACGAAGGCGCGCCATATGCGGCTCGGCTATGGACTTAAGGTCAAATTGTTCAAATGCCGCCTGACCAAGACGGAACAATTTCCATCCAAGTCTGTATTTTTCTGATGTTTTTTCCTGCTCAACCACCCCTAAGCTGCGAAGGGTACTAAGATGGCGGTGAATTTTGGCTTTGCTTTCGCCCAGCTGCCGGGCAATTTCCGTAATTCTCATTGGTTCACCGGCATTGGCCATGGTGTCCAGTAGTTTGAAAGTCACGGCGAGCGAGCGCACCATCGAGCCGTTATCAGCAATATCTTTTTGTTTGTTCACGCATTATTCTCCCATAGACTTGTAATTATACACATAATGTTATAATTCTCAAATACTGAAACTATGTATTAAATAATGGAACAAAAAAGGTATTTGTGATGAAGATGACAGGTGGGCAGGCCATTGTCGACAGTTTAATTGCCAACGGTGTTGATCAGGTGTTCGGGGTACCCGGCGCTCATCTTGATTACAGTTTCAGTGCTATGTATGACCGGCGCAATGAAATTAATATCATCCATGCCCGCCATGAACAGGGGGCTGCCTATATGGCTTATGGTTATGCGCAGTCAACAGGAAAGGTCGGGGCCTTTTTCGTGGTGCCGGGCCCGGGGCTTTTAAATGCCGGTGCGGCGATTGCGACGGGGTATGCCTGTAATACTCCGATGCTTTGTATTTGTGGTCAGATCCCTTCAAATAAAATTAACGGAAAAACCGGACAGCTTCATGAAATTCGTGATCAGCTTGAGATTGCCGGGAAAATTACCAAAATGGCCCATCGGATTGACCGCCCGTCTGATACCCCGGCGGCGATGATTCGTGCCTTTGATGCGCTTAGCAGTGGTCGCATCCGTCCGGTTGAAATTGAAATGGCCATGGATATTATGCCGATGGTCGAGGATGTTGAAAAGGCTGTTGCCCTAAAAAAACAGTCACCCAAAAAGCCGGATTTGGACAAAATTAAAACAGCGGCAGAAATGCTTAAAAATGCGCGCCGTCCGGTTATATTTGCCGGTGGTGGAACCATTGATGCGTCGCCGGAAGTTCGCGCACTGAGCAAAGCTCTTGGGGTGCCGATTGTGATGTCGGTTAATTCACTGGGGGTGATAGATGCGCGGGATGATTATGCGATGGTTCCGGTTGCCGGGCATTATTTATGGAAAGATGCAGATGTGGTTCTTGGTGTCGGCAGCCGTATGACACCGCAGATTGATGGCTGGGGGCTTGATGACAATCTGAAAATTATCCGCATGGATATCGATGAAGAGGAAATGAACCGCTTCAGCACGCCTGATCTTGCTATTCACTGTGATGCGGCAGAGGGGATAAAAGCCCTGAACAGGGAAATGGGAAGTTGCCCGCCCAAATGGTCGGTTGCTGAAATGGATGCGGTTAAAGCCAAAGTGGCGAAGGAAGTCAATATCATGGCGCCGCAGGTTGCTTATATGAAAGTGATACGGGAAGAGTTGCCGGAAGACGGGCATATTGTCACTGACCTTACCCAGGTTGGCTATGCATCGCGGGATGGCTTCCCGGTTTATCATCCGCGCACCTATTTATACCCGAGCTATCAGGGTACGCTGGGTCATTCCTATGCCACAGGGCTTGGTGTTCAGGTTGCTAATCCGGATAAAAAGGTCGTGACCGTCGCCGGGGACGGTGGTTTTATGTTCAATGTTCAGGAAATGGCCACTGCTGTTCAATTCAATATTCCAATGGTTTGTGTGGTCTTTAATGATAACTGTTACGGCAATGTCAAACGTATACAGCAGACCACCCATAAGGGAAGGGTGATCGCTTCCGATCTTAAAAATCCGGACTTTGTCAAACTTGGGGAAAGCTTCGGTGTAAAATCAAGCCGAACGGATAGTCCCGAAGGGCTAAGGGCAGCGTTAAAGGAAGGTTTTGCCCATGACGGACCGGTGCTTATTGAGGTTCAGGTAAGGCTGGAAGATACGCCACAGCCATGGCATTTATATTTCCGGGAACGCGTCCGCGGTAATTAATATATTAACTACTGACAATTTTATCTATTTGTAACCGGGGTTTAATAAATATTTGCAACTATCCTTTTGGAGATAAAAGGAAAAGAGTGAGTGCAAATATGTATTATGAACCAAAAGCCCCATTAAAACTTAGTGAAGTTGGTTATGACCCAAATATAATTCTTCAATTGGTCGGTAAGGGAATGTATCTGGAAAATCTGGAAACAGGTGTCCAGATTTCCAATGAAATCAAGCTGCCGACCAATGTGGTCGATCATGCGCTGCAGGTTATGACCAGTCGGAAATTAATAGAATCGGTCGGGACCATTACCAGCGCTACAGGGGGGATGGGAACTCTCAGATATAGTCTGACTTCGGCCGGCAGAAAATTTGTGCAGGATGCCTTAAACCAGAATCAGTATTTTGGTCCGGCCCCGGTTTCACTGGAAGCTTACAGCAAACAGGTCAGGGACCAGGCGATTGGTGATGAGCGGGTTTCGCCGGAAGAAATTGAAGCATCATTTTCTGATATTGTTGTGCCTGATGAATTTACCCGCCGACTTGGACCTGCCGTTAATTCGGGAATGAGCATTCTGATATACGGTCCTGCCGGTAATGGCAAAACGACCGTTGCCGAGAAAGTTGCTCATATTTATGACACGGTTATTTATATTCCTTATGCGATTGAAGTAAACGGCACGATTATCAAGGTGTTTGACGCATCCATTCATAACAGCGTTGAGGTTGAAAACCCACCTGAAGAACGCCGCAAACTCTTTCGTGAAATGGTCGATAAACGCTTTGTACCCTGCAAGCGCCCGGTCGTGATCACGGGGGGTGAGCTTAATATGGAAATGCTTGATCTTAAATATAATGAGGTCAGCAAATATTATGAAGCCCCTCTCCATATTAAAGCACTGAATGGAACCTTTATTATTGATGACTTTGGTCGACAGCAGGTCAGTCCAGAACAGCTTCTGAACCGCTGGATCGTGCCGCTTCAAAGCCGGATTGATTTTCTGAAACTTCATTCGGGCAAGTCATTTGAACTGCCGTTTGATGAATTGGTGATTTTTTCGACCAACATGGCACCGGATGATCTTATGGATCCGGCCTTTTTAAGGCGGATACCTTATAAGCTGGAAACAAAGGATCCGACCCTTGAAGCATTCAGGGCCATTTATGAAGGGGTGGCAAGAAAATCCGGACTTGAGCTTACTGAGGATATTTTTCAGTTTACTGTTGACCAGATTGTCAATGTTGCCGGGAAGGCGCTTGCCGCTTATCAGCCCAAATTCATTATTGATCAGGTCATAGCCAACTGTAAATATCAGGGGCGTGATCTGACCTTTACAAAGGAATTTGTCGCTGAAGGTCTTGCCAATCTTTATGTTCAGGACAGTGAATTTAAAGGTCAGGTCGGCATGACCCCAAGAAAGCAGGTTGCTTAATTATTATGGCAATTGGGCATATTGTTCCTGGAAACTAAAGAGGGACGATAATGCCCGGACTGACTGACCATCATTCTGGTATAAGAACCATAGATGAGAATTGTTTAAAAGTTTTTCCTTTAGGTCAAATTTGATGAAACCATTTGGATCGGGGGTTACTGTTGCCTGACATCCATCTGGATAACAAAAGTCAAAAGGTAGTCTGGTCATTGTCTCCTTATGTGCTTCAAGTGAGAATTCCCCGTCTTTTTCTACGGTTGACATAAAAGCAAAAAAACCACCATTTTCAACACTTGCCGTTCCGGGATAATAGATCACCATTCGGTCAATATCTTTTGTCTTTCTGTTAATTTCTATAAAGACTGAAATGATATCTTCCTCACTCCCTTTGTTATGGTAGACATCTCGTTTGAAAAGGCATGTTTCGTCCTTACAATTCATATCCCACTGTGCAGCCTTTACAGCATCATCAAGTTTACCTTGATCTATCTGTGCCCCGGAAATTGATGTGAGTGTCAAAAAACTCAAAAAAATGATAATTATATTTTTCATATGTCCCCCAAAAATTAGTGTGTCAGTCCAGTTCGAGCCAGGTTGATTTAATATTGGTATATTTTCTAATGGCGTGGAGCGATTTGTCAACACCGATGCCGGATTGCTTATAGCCGCCGAAGGGCAGGGCAATATCAATAGAGCTGTAACTGTTAATGGATACACTCCCCGCCTGTAGGTCGCGGGCCGCTTTATGGGCGACGTTGATGTCACGGGTCCAGATGCCGGCGGTCAGGCCATATGGGCTGTCATTGGCGATGCGAATAGCATCATCAATATCAGTAAAACTGATGGCTACCAGCACGGGTCCGAATATTTCCTCGCGGGCGATGGTCATATCATTTCTGACATTTTTGAAAATGGTCGGGTTTACATAATATCCACTGCCGTTTACTTTGGTCGTATCACCCCCGAGGACAAGTTCCGCCCCTTCCTCAACGCCCTTTTCAATATAACTGTTTATTTTGTTAAATTGATTGCAGTCAACGATGGCACCCAGGTTCGTTTTCGGATCAAGCGGATCGCCGGGTACACGCGTTTTGCCGATTTCGGCGACGCGTTCGATAAATTCGTCACGGATTTTTTCCTCCACCAGCAGCCTTGAAGCAGCGGCACAGATTTCGCCCTGGTTAAAGAATATATTATTGGCGGCGCTCATCGCGGCTTTGTCCATATCCGGGCAATCCGCCATGACAATATTGGGGTTTTTGCCGCCACATTCCAGCCATACGGCTTTCATATTTGATTGACCGGAATATTCCAGAAATTTTTTGCCAATGGCGGTGGACCCGGTAAAGGTCAAGCAGTCTATATCATTATGAAGTCCGATGGCGGCACCGGCCTCGGCACCATGGCCGGTGACCACATTAAAGACGCCTTCAGGAAATCCAGCAAGGATGGCCAGTTCGGCCAGCTTCAAAATGGATTGCGGAGTTTGTTCCGATGGTTTGACAATAACACTGTTCCCGGCGGCGAGAGCAGGGGCAATTTTCCAGCAGGCCATAAGCAGCGGGAAATTCCATGGCACCACCACACCGACCACGCCCATCGGTTCATGAGTAATGCTGGCACGGACATTATCGGGGGTTGCAATAATTTCATCGGTCAGCTTGTCAATTGCTTCGCCGTACCATTTTAAGGCGGCAGCAGCAAGATTGATATCCGCCATTCGCGCTTCCATGATCGGTTTGCCGACATTTAGGCATTCCATCAGGGCCAGCAGATCGGCATTTTCAATGACCAGTCCGGCAAGCTTTTGCAAAATGACCCCGCGGTCGCGCGGGGCCATCCGTGACCAGTGCCCGCCATTAAACGCAGCACGGGCCGACTTTACGGCGGCATCCACATCATGACCATCACAGGCGGCAACATGGGCCGTCATTTTTTCCGTCGCCGGATTGATGGTCTCATAGGTTTTACCGCTTAAGGCATCAACAAATTCACCACCAATGAAGGCTTTCGTCTGATGCCTGAAATCGGTGGCCATTTTCTGCCATGCTGCATAATCCGGTAAGGTCATATTATTTTTCCATAAAATCTTTCATGGCATTAATAAAGGCTTTGTTTTCATCATCAGTACCAACCGTGATCCGCAAACTGCTGGAAAGGTTATAGGCACCAAGCGGACCGACCATTATGCCACAATCCTTTAAATGCTGGTCAGCCGCTTTCATCTGATCACGCCCGTCCGGAAAATGAAGCATGACAAAATTACAGACGCTTGATGTGACATTAAGACCCATTGCCCGCAGTTCAGAGGTCAGATATTCAATGCCCGCACGGCATTTGTCCCGGGCCTGATCGGCATAGTCCTGATCAAGGACGGCGGCGGCCCCGGCCGATTGTGCCGGTTTTGAAACGTTAAACCCGCCTTTAAGATGAAGCAGGGTATTGATAATTTCTTCTGTACTGTATGCCCAGCCAATCCGCAGACCACTAAGGCCATAAAGTTTTGAAAGGGTTCTGGTGACAATGACATTTTCATGTTTATCAACCAGATCGAACCCGGCGTCATAGTCCGCTTCATTGGCAAACTCTGCGTAAGCGGCATCAAGCACGAGCAATATATGATCCGGTAAATTCTCTCTTAAGCGGATGATTTCAGAATAAGGAACATAGGTGCCGGTTGGATTGCCCGGATTATCAAGGAACACCAGCCTTGTTTTATTCGTGACTGCCCCCAGAATATAATCAACATTGACCACGAAATCATCATGCTCCACGGGAACCGATTTGGCCCCCTGCATGGCGATGTTAAAACGGTAAACCATAAAGCCATATCTGGGATGGATGACTTCGTCCCCTTCGCCGATATAGGCGCGGGCGATATAGCTTAAAATCTGCTCCGACCCGGCTGCGCACATAATGCGCGTATTATCAAGATTATATTTTTCCCCCAGTACATGTCTTAATTCCGCAGAACTGTAATTGGGGTAACGGTTTAAAATTTTTGCCGTTTCGTGATAGGCCTCAAGCGCTTTCGGACTGGGCGGATAGGGGCTTTCATTCAGGGCCAGATTAATTTTAAACTGTGGCGGTTTATTTTCGGCCGGCGGTTGCGGTTGCGCCGGTGAATCCTTGATATAGGCGTTGGGTTTAATTTTTGTCATATTCAGGATTGCTCAAAAAAATCACTGCGGGCCGGTGAAAACACATCAAGATTTAAGACGTCCTCATCACCGACAACTTCGGCATGATGCATTACATTTGGCGGAACAACAAGAAGCCCACCGGGGCCAAGACGATGTACATCATCACCGACATGGAAATCCACTTCCCCGGCCATGATATAGACAATCTGTTCATATTCATGTTTATGGGGGCGCGGTTCATGCTGCGGTTCAAGTTTATGCATGGCAATGGTCGCCCCTTCACCGGTAAAGGCTTTCTGATAGACACCTTCGCGGATTTTTTTCCAGGGCATTTTTGACCAGTCAACTTTTGGTATTTGCATGATTATTCCTTATCTTTATTTTGGCGTAAACTGTCGCCAGTAATCTTCTTTTCTATCCTGATCAGCATATGTTTTTACACGGTCAGCAGCAAGCCCGATCAGATCTGTCGCATCCATATTTTTTTCATTGAGATAATCCTGTAGCTCCCTCATGGCATCGGTGATGACACCATAGCCGCCACTAAAAATGGCACTCGTCATTTGTACGCCGCTGGCGCCGGCAAGCATGAAGCGGACGATGTCGTGTCCTGATCTTGCACCATTTGTTGCCAGAATCGGATATTTTTTACCTGCTTTTTCCCGCGATTTTACCAGCCAGTGGCAGGTCAGTGGCAATGCCCATGGACCACCGTAAGCAGCGTGTGTACCAAGCATGGGGGCCTGCGTATTAATATCCGGTATAAAAGCCATATAGCGCCCCATCAGGGTTACGGTATCGGCACCGGCATCTTTGGCGGCCAGTACCATTGCCGGTATTTCCTGACTTTGTCCTGTCAGTTTGATCCAGAGCGGAATGCTGACCGCTTTCCTTAAAGCCTTAGTGATTTCCTCTATATGTGCGGCCTGCCGCTCAAGCAGAATGGCACCTTTCGCCGCTTCCTCACCGTGTGGAGCACCGACATTGACCTCAAGTATGCGTATGCCAGCCTGTTCTACTTTTTTTGCATATTCTATTGTTTGATCCACGCTGGCGGGGATCAGGCTGGCAATGGAATAAGCATCAAATTCTGCGGCCATTCTGTCGGCTGTTACGGCAAGATCAAGCCATTCATCAAAGGATTTTGGATGTAAACCGGAACGATTAAAAAGCGATGCATCACGGGGCGGGTTAAAATCCCAGGGGAGCTTTTCAAAATTGCTGTTCAGCAGGGCATAATCTGTTTTTTCCAGCTGGGTTTTGGCCGCATCGGATTCATTGGTTGATTTAATGACAACGGCACCGGCCCCGGCCCGGAGCGCCCGCTCAATTCCATCCAGCTCAATGAAATGCTCGCCCGAACCACAGATAAGCGGGTTTTTTAAACGGGTTTTCCCTATTTTAACATTAAGCTTTTTCATTAAAATTTCTGGGTCGCTCCAATTGACAATTTCTCAATTATTGATACTCTGTTCCAAATATCAAGACAAATGTAATGAAATTTAGCAAAAGATCGTCATCATGAGCAAAAAATCAACTTTCAGAAGCCGACTGTTGGCGGGGGAAGAGCTGGTCGGTGTATTCGTCAAAACACCATCCTATGTCATGGTCGAGGTAATGGCCAATAGCGATCTGGATTTTCTCATGCTGGATCAGGAGCATAGCCCATTTGATCTTGCGACAATGGATTCCTGTATTCTTGCCGGGCGGGCGGCTGATATGCCCATGTTTGTCCGTATACAGAATAATACGGCAACGGGAATGCTTTACCCGCTTGACTGCGGGGCAACAGGGGTGGTTGTTCCCCATGTGGCAACACCGGAAAAAGCAGCAGAAATTGCGGCCGGCGGAAGATACCGTGGTGGTCGTCGTGGTTTTGCAGGAACCCAGCGGGCGGGCGGATATGGGACCCGGCCGATGAAAGATTATCTTGATGAAGCCGATAATGAAACCACCGTTATTGCCCAGATCGAGGATGTTGAAGCGGTCGAAAAAATTGAGGAAATCGTCAAGGTCAAGAATATTGACTGCCTGTTTCTTGGGCGGATGGACTTAACTGTCGGCTACGGGGCAGCGTCCCCAAATGATCCGGTTGTGGTGGACGCGGTAAAGCATGTCTGTGCTGTTGCACGCGCTGCAGGCATTCGACTTGCGGCTTACAGTAGTGTTGAAGAAAGGGATATGCTCCGGGAACTGGGGGTCACTATGTTTACGGTCGGTTCTGAACATAAACTGGTTCAGACAGGGCTAAAAAATCTCGTTAAAAATTTCAGGTAATTTCAGGTAAAGTAAAATGGTTAAAAAAATTCCGGACCGGATTAATTCAACAATCGATCAATCACCAGCGGCGAAATATGATGATGCGTTGCTGAGCAAATTGCTGGAAGGGGCGATTGACCTGCACTGCCATAGCGGACCAAGCGTAATGCCAAGAAGCATTGATCATATTGATGTGATGCGCGAAGGGTCGGCCGCAAAAATGCGGGCAATCCTGATTAAAGATCACTATTATTCGGCAACGCCGGTAACTGAACTGCTGATGAACCATTTTCAGGATCTAAATGTAAAAATGTTTTCCGGAGTGCCGCTGAATAATGCGACTGGCGGAATTAATCGCTACGCGGTTGATCATGGTATTAAGCTTGGGGCAAAGCTTGTCTGGATGCCGACATTTTCATCGCGAAATCATATTGCCCATCATAAATCCGATAAGGATTTTGACAAGAAATTCCCGACCACGAAGGAAAAAATGCTGGCACCGATTGAGCTTTCCGTGCTGGATGATAATGGTGTTGTGCTCGACGAGGTAAAATTCATTCTTGATATGATTGCCGAAGCGGATATCGTTCTGTCAGGCGGTCATCTTCATATTACGGAAATATTTCCACTCCTTGAAGAAGCAAAAAAGCGCGGTGTCAAAAAACTGCTGGTTAATCATCCATCCTATCTGATTGATGCCACTTACGCAGAAATGGGTGAACTGGTTCGAATGGGGGCTTATCTGGAACATTCTATGTGTATGTTTGTGCCAGGGTCAAAATTTCATTTTTATACACCTGAAAATCTTGATGCACTGATTAAGGCAGGAACCATAGAAAAAACCATTCTGGGTTCGGATCTGGGGCAGGTGGGGAACCCGACCCCGGTGGAAGGGTTCAAAAATGTGATAGCCACCTGTCTTGACCTTGGTTATGCCCACGAGGATATCAAGAAAATGATCGGTGGAAATGCCGCTGATCTTCTGGGGATTTCCTGATCAAAAATTACCCGTATTTATCTGCTTTCCATAATTTTGGTCGGATGCGGTTTATCAGATGTTTGACATTTTGAATTCAGCATGATTGATTAAACTATCAAAATGACGGGGAGCGGACAGTGAAGGGAAAATCTTATTCAGATAATGCACTGGGGATGGATCGCCTAATTGACAGGCGTGATTTTTTAAACGGTGTGAGTATTGGACTGACAGCAGCAGTGGCCGGGCCGGCAATGATAGCCGCAGCAGAGGGGGCCACAAGTCCCCGTCAGGACGAGGAAGGCTATTACCCACCGGCATTAACCGGTCTGCGCGGCAGTCATACCGGATCTTTCGAGACATCCCATACAATCCGTGATGGTCGTTTAATTGAAGGCAGGCAGACAGGGGAGGAATATGACCTTGTGGTGGTCGGAGGCGGGATCAGCGGTCTTGCGGCAGCATGGTTTTTCCGTCAAAGCGCGGGGCCGGATGCAAAAATTCTGATCCTTGATAATCATGATGATTTTGGTGGTCATGCCAAACGCAATGAATTTGATCTGGATGGCCGGACGATCATTGTTAATGGCGGCACACTTAACCTGGAGCAACCAACAAATTACAGCACCGTGGCCCGAAGCCTGATCAATGAACTTGGCATTGATTTAAAAGCTTATCATGCCAAAACAGATCCGATGGTTCGTCACTTCCAGCATAACGGGTACGAACCGTCCACCTTCTTTGATCAGAAAACATTTGGGGTTGAAGGGCTTTATAATAAGCCTGATGATGTCAGCTGGGGTGAGTATATTGAGAAAATTCCTCTTGGAGAGCAGGCAAAAATTGATCTGATCCGCCTTTATAACGAAGACGTGCGGGCAGAAGCGCTGGAAAATTTAAGCGACAGCGAAAAGAAAAAGAAACTCGCTCTAATCAGTTATAATGATTATCTGACAGAATTTCTGGGACTTAATCCCGATGTACTGCCGTTTTTTCAGGCAAAAACCCATTTCAGATTTTATATGGGGCCGGAACAGGTCCCCGCCTTATATTTATGGCAACAGGGCGGATATCCAGGGTTTGACCATCTTGCGCTCAGGCCAACTGCAATGATCAGCCCGCTTCATCACATTGGCGGTCCGCACCACGGGCGGGAGGATGAACATAAGGAAAGGTCCATTTATTTTCCCGATGGCAACGCGACGATCACGCGCAGTATCGTCAGGCAGCTTATTCCGGGTACCATTCCCGGTCAAACGCTTGATGATCTGTTTACGGCACCGACCAATTATGCGCAGCTCGACCGTCCGGAAAACAATACCCGTATCCGGCTGAACGCCCCGGTGGTTAATGTTGCGCATCTGGGTGATCCGGCGACAGCAAAACACGTAAGAGTCACCTATATGCGGCAGGATGGCCCAAGCACCGTTAAAGCCAGAAACTGCATTCTCGCCTGCTGGCACATGGTTATTCCCTATATCTGTCGTGATTTTTCAGCAGAACAGCGCGGCGCGATGAAATATGGGATTAAAGCCCCGCGGGTTTATACCAATGTGCTGCTGCGAAATGGCCGGGCATTTGAAAAACTCAATACCCATAACATTCATTCGCCGGGCGAATTTCATACAACAACCAGCCTTCATCCGCCTTATCAGGTGGGCAGTTACCATGCCCCGATCAGGCTGGATGAACCGGTTGTCGTTAAAATGCACCGGGCGCCCTGCAAACCGGGGGCGGATCGCAGCACCCAGCTTAAAGCCGGGCGGACCGAGCTTTTCAATATGTCTTTTGAGACCTTTGAACGGAATATTCGCGACCAACTCCAGCGGATGCTTGGGGCCGGGGGGTTCGATGCGGCGCGCGATATTGCCGCCATAACCGTCAACCGCTGGCCGCATGGAAATGCCTATCTGTATAACAGCCTGACGGAACCCTATCATTGGTGCTTTTATTCGACCGATGACCGACCATGTGTCATTGCCAGTCAACGACTCGGCCGGATTTCAATTGCCAATTCCGATGCGGCAGCAAACCCCTTTACCGATGTGGCAATTGATGAGGCACATCGTGCCGTTCGCGAGGTTCTCGCTGATCGATATAAGTTGAGCCAAACTTAATGATTGTTCTATCATTTCAATGTGTGATAGCCTGCCACAATAAGTAAAAGGGGACTGATATGAGCAAAAATAAAAATACTGAAACAGGTCAATTTTCAGATAAAGAACTGGGAATGGACCGGAAAATTATCCGTCGTGATTTTTTAAGCGGTGCCAGTATTGCCGTAACCGGGGCAATCCTTTGTCCGTCACTGGTTAAGGCAATGCAGGCACTGGATCAAAATAAACCAATGCAATCGGACCCGGACTATTACCCGCCTGCAAAGGCAGGGATGCGCGGCAGCCATGACGGGTCATTTGAAACGGCCCATAAAGTGCGGGACGGTGAAACATTTTCGGCCAAAGCGAATGGTGAAAAATATGATCTAGTCGTGGTCGGTGGCGGCATCAGCGGTCTATCCGCGGCATGGTTTTACCGTCAAAGCGCGGGTCCGGACGCAAAAATACTGATCCTTGATAACCATGATGATTTTGGCGGCCATGCCAAACGCAATGAATATATGTATAATGGCCAAAAAATTCTGGTTAATGGCGGCACGTTGAATATTGAACAGCCGACCAATTACAGCACGGTGGCCATGGGATATCTCCGTGAACTGGGAATTGATACCGATGCCTACCACGAAAAAACCAAGGATATGATCAGACATCACCGTAATATCGGGCTTGGTGGATCAACTTTTTTTGATAAAGAAACATTCGGTGGCGATGGGCTTGTAAAACGCGACCGGGAGGCCGAAGGAGGCTGGGACGATTTTTTTGATAAGGCGCCGATCACCGATAAACTGAGAGCCGAGTATAAACGTCTTTACAGTGAAAAGATTGTGGCAAAATCCTTTCAGGGTCTTACCGACAAGGAGAAGAAACGAAAACTTGCCGGCATGTCTTATGCCCAGTATGTGACGGATGAGCTTGGGGTCGATGCAGCTGTGCTGCCGCTTTATAGCCCGGGGCTTCATTTCCGCTTTTATGTCGGGGCGGAACAGGTGCCGGCACTATTCTGCTGGCAGCTTGGCGGGATGCCGGGCTTTGATCATCTTGAGCTTAAACCGACTCCAAAAATCAGCCCGATGCACCATATTGCCGGATCCCAGCATGGCCGCGAACATGAATACCGGGAAGATAGTATCTATTTCCCGGACGGCAATGCGACCATCACCCGAATGACCGTGCGACAGCTTATTCCCGCCGCAATTCCAGGCAGTTCAATTGATGATATCTTTATGGCAAAGGTGGACTATTCAAAGCTTGACAGGCCGGAAAATACAACGCGACTTCGCCTTAACAGTACCGCGATCAGGGTAAAGCATAATGGCGATCCGGAAACGGCGAAGGATGTTGATGTCACCTATATGCAGGGCGGTAAAGCCGAAACGGTGAAATCAAGAAATGTTATTTATGCCTGCTGGCATAATGTCATCCCTTATATTTGTGATGATTATTCAGAAAAGCAGAAAGAAGCCATGCTTTATGGCATTAAAGCACCGCGCGTTTATACCAACGTATTGCTTAAAAACGGCAAGGCATTTGAAAAACTGGGGACAAGTTCGATCACGTCGCCCGGACTTTATCATACGTCAACCAGTCTGCATTTTCCTTTTGATGTGGGCGGTTATAAGGCGCCACAAAATCTTGATGAACCGGTGGTGGTTAAAATGCACCGCGCCCCTTGTGCGCCGGGCGAACTTCGCCGGGAACAACTGCGTCTTGGGCGTTATGATCTTTTAAACACACCGTTTGAAACATTTGAGCGTAATATCAGGGAACAGCTTCAGCGTATGCTGGGTTCCGCCGGGTTTGATGCGGCACGGGATATTGTCGCCATTACCGTAAACCGCTGGCCGCATGGCAATGCCTATGCTTACGATACCATTACGGAACCTTATGAATGGTCAATGTATCCGACCGATGATCGGCCCTGCGTTGTTGCGCGTCAGCAGCTTGGCCGGATGTCCGTTGCCAATTCCGACGCGGACGCCAGTCCGTTTACCGACGCCGCTATCGACCAGGCGCACCGCGCGGTCAGGGAAGTTCTCGCAGATCAATATTTAATGGATAACGCATGATTACTATAGAAATAAAAGCACCTTACCTAATTTTTTTGGGGGAGGAAACGCGGAAAACTTATGCTAAGACCGGCTCCGGCATTGTTGACTGGCGGCCAGAGCTTTGCAAAGGGCAGCTCAATCTGATTGAAAATGGTCTTGATCTGGGGCTCCCCAGAATGTCGGTTGAAGAAGCGGCGGCAGCAGGCATAAAATCATTGGTGATCGGTACCGCGTCCGTTGGGGGCGGTATCCCGGATCAGTGGCTTGAAACATTTGAGAATGCGCTTCTCGCCGGCCTTGATATTGTCGGCGGGGTTCATAAAAAACTCAATGATATTCCAAGGCTGGTTGAAGCGGCAAAAAAATCAGGGTCAAAATTAATTGATGTTCGGGTGCCACCCGCCAATATTCCGGTCGGGACTGGTCGTAAAAGAACAGGAAAACGTGTATTAATGGTGGGGACGGATTGTGCCGTCGGTAAAAAATACACCGCCCTTGCCATGGAACGGGATATGCGGAAAATAGGTTTAAACGCCGATTTCCGCGCCAGTGGCCAGACCGGGATTATGATTGCCGGCAGAGGCATTCCCATTGATGCTGTTGTCTGTGATTTTCTGGCCGGGGCGGCAGAGCTTCTTTCCCCCGATAATGATGCGGATCATTGGGATGTGATCGAAGGGCAGGGTGGTATTTTCCATCCCGGTTATAGCCCGGTCAGTATGGGGCTTCTAATCGGCTCCCAGCCGGATGCCTTTGTTGTCTGCCACGAGGCGGGCAGAACAGAAATTGAAGAATGGGATAATTTTCCACTGCCCACTATTGAGCAGGTGATTGAACGCACGGTTTCGCTCGGCTCCCTCACCAATCCGAACATTAAATGTGTGGGGGTCAGCATCAATACGTCCAACCTGGGGGAGAGCGAGCGGCAGGACTATCTGAATGATCTGTCAAAGCGGCTGGGGCTTCCCTGTGTTGATCCGCTGATCATGGGAACAGATGCCATAATTGAGCATATGCTGGGGTAGGGTGTCATAGATATTTCAGGCAGAAACAGTCGGGTAAGAAAAGAATTTATAAAATTCACGGCTGTTGGATTGCTGAGCACTGCCCTTCATTATACGGTGCTGGTGATTGCGGTTGAGCTCATCAGTTTATCGCCGGTTAAGGGCACAATGATCGGTTATACTTGCGGGGCGATTTTGAATTATCTTCTTAATCTGCGCTTTACGTTCCGTTCTGATGCAAAACACAGAAAAGCCGTGCCCAAATTTATTATTATGGTGGCCGCCGGATTCATAATTAATACATCAATTATGTATATGCTCGACTTTATCCCGTATCTGTTACGGCAGATAATTGCCACCACAGTGGTTTTTATATGGAATTTTATTGTCGGGAAATTCTGGACTTTTTTAAATGAGGTTCAGAAAGAACAATAAAAAAGAAAGGGGTCAAAATGTCTAAAGACAGAAAATTATCCGTGATTGTTCCCTGTTATAATGAGGAAGAGGTCATAGAGACCTGCTATTCCCGTATCGCCGATGTCTTTAAGGATATTGATTATACGCTTGAGCTGATTTTTATTAATGACGGCAGTGCTGATAAAACCGCTGAGCTGATCCATAAAATCTGTGAAAATGATAAACGGGTGGTCTTTATCGATTTAAGCCGTAATTTCGGCAAGGAAGCCGCCATGTCGGCCGGGATAGATATGATGAGCGGGGATGCCGCCATCATTCTTGATGCTGATCTGCAGGACCCACCGGAAATTATCCCCCAGTTTATTGCTCTCTGGGAACAGGGCTATGATAATATTTACGGCGTTCGCACTGAACGGGACGGTGAAAGCTGGTTTAAAAAAATGACCGCCACTTATTTTTACCGGATATTGAAAAGAATGAGCTTCGTTGATATTCCGCGAAATGCCGGCGATTTCAGACTGCTGAGCCGCCGTGCCATTGATGCCATCAGAAAACTGCCCGAACGGCAACGTTTTATGAAGGGGCTTTTTGCCTGGATCGGTTTTAATACAATTGCCGTCAAATATAAACGTCAGGCCAGGGTGGCGGGAAGCACCAAATGGAATTACTGGAACCTGTGGAATTTCGCGATCGAGGGGATTACATCCTTCTCAACCCTCCCGTTACGGCTTGCCAGTTATATCGGTATTCTGATTTCGTTTTTATCTTTTATCTATGCGGTTTTTATTTTTATTCGCACCCTCATTTACGGTGTAGGTGTTGATGGTTACGCCTCGCAAATGGTGGTGATCCTGTTTCTTGGCGGTCTCCAGCTTTTATTTCTTGGCATTATGGGTGAATATCTGGGCCGGGTTTTTAATGAAACCAAGGACCGGCCGCTTTATATGACAAAAAATATTATCAATCTTCCTGACGACTGATTATCACAAAAATAGCGACCATGATTATAAGCGCTACGGTCGAAACCACACTGCCATAAAAGCGCGCCTCATCAACGGTGGTCGGGCCGAACAGATCACCGATATTTCCGGCTCGGACCAGCAGCAGAAAAGGGACGGCCAGCAGCATTTGGCGCGCTGTTCCTAGAACGGCGCCGAGCAATAAAACCGGTGCCACCAAAATCATGTCATAATCGTGAACGGGCGCGAAAAAAAGCGTGGCGAAGATCACCGCCATATAATAAAGGCAAAGTTTTGCCGGTCCGTCCCCGTCAAATTTTTCATAGACAATTTTTTGCAAATAAATTGCCGCTCCCCAAACACCAATAAGCGAAAGCAGCGTGGCAAGCGAACTGGAAATATCCCTGTTTACAATAAGATAGACGATGTTTTTAAAGCCGGTTGAAAGTTTGGCTGAATTGGATAGAAACTGTGAATGCTCGGAAAGACCAGCAAGGAAAGAAAAGAGGGTTTCAAAGAACCCAAGGCTGATAAATCCCGGCAGCATCATAATAAATGTTAAAGCAATGGTATAAAAAACCGATTTATAATTTTGTTTTAAAAGGAAAAATCCAAAAAATATCGGTATGCCGATCTGTGGCTTAAGCAGCATGATCGCCATCCCCAGCCCCAGCAGAAAATGTTTTGAATAAAGGGTCGCATAAATGGCCAGACAGAGGCCAAAATAAACAAGCCCCGTTGATTGGCCCTGCTGCAGGATAATGATGGTTGACTGCATCAGCCCAACCAGCCCGGTATAAAGGACAAGAGCGGGCGTGGATAGATTGATATCCGCTCGTTTCAGTGCCGCGCGCAGCAAAAATGTGCCGCCCACAATGGCCATCACATTGATCAGTCGCCAGATTTCAGTGGCGGTTGCATAATCAAAAAGCGCCATAAAGCCGGATACCGGCCACCAGTTGGGCGGGTAATAAAAGGGCTGCCCGTTAAATGTTTCAAAAAGGCTTTCGCCCACATGCTGATAATCGGCACCATAAGGGCTCATCCCTCCTGACCACAGCCGCCCGGCCAGCCAGAAATATTTGAAAGTAAGGTCTTTGCCAATCAGCGAACTATATTTCCAGATCAGGTAAAATATACCGAATGCGCCAATGCTTAAGGCGAGCATGTCAAGCGTCCGTTTGTCCAAGCGGTCCATCAATGATTTTATTTTTGTGCTCAGCATCTGATCATACCTTTTGTCCGTATTTTTAGCAGATATGACCAAAACAAACAATTGGCAGTTTGGAATGTTACGATTAGAATGGAATTATGGATATTACACCTGATACCCCCATTGTTGTCCTGACCGGCGCCGGTATATCGCAGGAAAGCGGACTGCCCACCTTTCGCGGGCACGGCGGGCTTTGGAACGGTCACCGGGCGGAGGATCTGGCCACCCCGGACGCGTTCCGCCGTGATCCGGCTCTGGTCCATGATTTTTATAATATGCGGCGGGCCGTGCTTTTGGACGAAAAAATAAAACCCAATGCCGCGCATCTGGCGCTGGCGCGGCTTGAGCGGGACTGGCTGGGGGACTTTATGCTGGTAACGCAGAATGTCGATAATCTGCATGAGCGGGCCGGGTCGGAAAAGCTGATCCATATGCACGGCGAACTGCTGAAATCCCGCTGTCAGCATTGCGGGCAAATTTCCGACTGGGTAGGTGAAATGAACGGGGAAAGTGAATGTCCAAATTGCAGGGCGCGAGGGCAATTGCGGGTTAATGTGGTGTGGTTCGGGGAAATGCCGTTGCGGATGGATGATATATACCGTTATCTTCGCCGTTGCGGCTTATTTATCTCCATCGGTACATCGGGCAATGTTTATCCCGCCGCCGGTTTTTTTCAGATCGTTAATCAAAACCCGGGCGCCAAAACGGTGGAACTGAACCTTGAGCCATCCTTAAACGCCGATCAATTCAGTGACGGCCACTACGGCCCCGCCAGCCAAACCGTCCCCGCCTTTGTTGATCGTTTGTTGAATGGGGTATTGGAACCTTGACAGAGTTTCAAATATGGGATTGTTAGGGTTATGTTAGTTCAAAGTATAAGGGGAAAAAATGACATTTAAATGGGAGTCGGATTCAGGATTTAGAATATACGATCCTGAAAGAGGTCTAGAAGCCAAAAGTGGGTCGGGAAACAGACATATTAGCTCTTTTGTGTTTTATGAAATCGGTTCTGAAGATCATATTTTGGGAAAGTTTCAGTATTGCGAGAGTGGTCGGGCTTTGACCGATGAGGAGAAGTTAGTTTGCCCACCTGAAGTTTCCTGGATATTTATTGTGGATTTTAGAGGGTTTTCTAATATTTATGGGGGAGAAAATTATATTGAGGGATATTCAAATGAAAAAAGCATGACCATTGCAAAAGAAGTGCTGCTTGAATATGCAAAGTTTAGAGCAAGGCGTACGCCTAAAATAATTAGATTTAAGATGACAAGTGTGGGTCTTAACGAAGAATGGTTGGGGAAACAATAGGGACAGCACAATATATTTGTTCTTGAATACTATTTCCGTCACTCCCGAAAAGGCGAGGGTCTATAGACCCTCCGTGGTAGCCTGATCGCCTGGTTCATGGATACCTGCCTTCGCAGGTATGACACAGGGGGGGGGCGATTTATTCTCACTTCCCCTTAAAGTCCGGTTTTCGTTTTTCGGCGAAGGCGGCCATGCCTTCTTTCTGGTCCTCGGTGGCAAAAAGCGAATGAAATATGCGCCGCTCGAAAATAAGCCCTTCACGGAGCGATCCTTCAAGCGCGCGGTCGACCGCTTCGCGGGCCAGCATCACGGATGGTTTGCTGTAACTGGAAATGGCTTTTGCCGCTTCCATTGCCTCCTCCAGCAGATTTTCATTTTCAACCACGCGGGCAGCGAGGCCGCATCGTTCCGCTTCGTCGGCGTCCATCATGCGCCCGGTCAGGATCATATCCATGGCTTTGGATTTACCGACCAGTTTGGTCAGCCGCTGCGAGCCACCCATGCCGGGGATGACGCCAAGCTTGATTTCCGGCTGGCCGAATTTGGCTGACTTTGCCGCGATAATAAAATCACACATCATCGCAAGCTCGCATCCGCCACCAAGGGCAAAGCCGGATACAGCGGCAATTTTCGGGGTTCTGAAATCACAGAATTTCTGCCAGTCGGCAAAATAATCATTCCCGTACATGTCCATATAAGTTTTTGACTGCATTTCCTTGATATCGGCACCGGCGGCGAAGGCCTTTTCCGACCCGGTAATGATGAAGCAGCCCACCTCCGGGTCGTGATCAAGGGGGGTGAGTTCCGCGATCAGTTCCCGCATGATTTCACTATTTAAGGCATTTAAGGCTTCCGGCCGGTTAAGGCGGACAAGGACCACGCGTCCTTCGCGGCTGATTTCAAGTGTGTTTGGCATTTTATGTCCTTTTCTTTTTCATTTTCAGTCAAAAATGATGGTCATATAACATTCATATAACTGTCATATATCTGTCATCAGAGAGGCGTAGAGAGTGCCATATGAAGACAGATAATTCCCCACAATGTAGAATGAGCATAAGATGAGTAATACAGAGACTATCGATGGTGTTCAACTTTCAATTTTACAAAATTCACTTTCCCAGGTTCAAAATGCGGTCCGCGCCTATGATGTAAAGGCGCAGATTGTCAGCATCGGCTTTATATTTTCCCTTGGCACCATTGCCAAGATCGGTGAAATGGCACCGGAGGACCCGGCCAATACGACGCTTTATGTGCTGATTTTCTGGGTGCTGGCGGTGGTGCCGATCGCCATGTTCGGTTATGTGCTTTACCCGTCGCGCAGTGCGGCGCCAAAGCTGGGGGTTAAGGGACTAAACCTGCAGCGCAGCTATTATCTGCTTGAAGAACAGTACCCGGACCTGGACAGTTATCTTGACGCCTTTGATAAAAGCGACTGGAAACTTGAACTTGCCTATGAAATTCAGAAAAATTCCCTGCTTCGCGATCTTAAAAGACGGCGTTTTGTCTGGGCGCTTGCGCTTTCCGGACTTTCATTCGCGCTTCTCTTTCTGATACAGCTGCTGCGTTCGGTCAGTTTTTTCAGCTAAACCCAAGACTGCTTAACATGATCGAATGGCTGAAAACCCGGTTGCCGTCCGCGTCATTAATTTCAAAGACAATCAGCGGGTCACTGAGTTCCCAGTCAATATAAAGCGCGCCGAAATTCTGCCCGGCATAGCTGATATCGTTCCAGCGGTAAGCATTGGGGCTTACATTGGGCCATATTTCTGTCAGACCGCTTGAGGTCATATCCCAAAGCGGGTAGGGCGCGTCCTTCTGCTGGCAGGAGATTTCGGCCCAGTGGGTATCACCGCTGATGAAAAAGACACCCTCGACCCGGTATTTTTTGATAAGCTCAATCAGCCGCTGCCGTTCATGGGGGAAATTGGCCCAGGATTCCCAGCCTGGCTGGGTGGCGATATACTGAAGGCTCGAGCCGATAATTTTTATTTTCGATGGGACCTGCATCTGTCTCTCAAGCCATTGCCACTGCGCTTCACCCAGCATGGTTTTCTCCTTACCCATGATCGGAAGGTAAGGACCGAAGCCGGCAATTTCCCTTTCCTTTGCCTTATCCATGCTGTCAACGGTTTTAAGCGGGTCACGGTTATAGCGTAAATCAGGCAGGATAATATGAATTCTCTTATCTTCCGGTCCATAAAGGGCGGATGTATAAATGCCGTCGCCGTCACGACGGCGGCTGCTTGCTTTTGGCACGTCCCAGAAATCAAAAAAAAGCTCTTTTGACTGATCGCGAAATGGGTACTCCTTGCCCGCATCATTTTCACCAAAATCATGATCATCCCATATGGCCATGACGTCGCAGGCGCGCCGGACACCTTCAAAATTTGGGGCCTGCTTTTTATATTTGGCGGCAAGCACCGCCATATCGCGGCTGTCACCATAAATATTATCCCCTAAAAAGAGGAAAAGTTCCGGTTTTTTCTCGAGTATCCCGGACCAGATCGGCTGTTCCTTATCCTGATGGCAGCAGGAGCCGAAAAGAATGCGTGACAAGGGCTTATCCCCCACCACTTTTGGCATATCATTGCCTTTTGCCGTCGCCCGGTTGGTGGCAAGCGCAGAGAAGCCGGCAAGGGTAAGTCCTGCACCCAGTTGGAATTCGCGTCTTGTGATTTTGCTCATTTATCTATCCTTAAAGTAAAAAAGGGAAAGTAAAAAAGGGAAGCCCGGTTTGGGCTTCCCTCAAGTTTATATTGGCTTAAGTTATTATTATCCTAGTAGTCGAATGTGATGTTTGCCATCACCTGACGACCTGTTCCGATGAAATATCCGCCCGGTGTTCCGCCGCCCAGATATCTTTTATCCATCAGGTTATTAACATTGAGGGAGACGCGCATATTGCTTGGGCCGTTCTGCATTTCAATGTCATATCCGATCCAGAGATCAAAAATGGTTGACGCAGGAAGGCGTTCCGTGTTGGCAAAATCGCCCCAGCGTTTGCCGATATGCTTGGCCGATACACCACCGAAGATACCGTCATTCTGATAGCTTAATGTTCCCACCAGCTGGAATTCAGGGGAAAGGGCCACTTTCTTATCCTTGGTAACGTTGCCGATGGTTTCATTATATTTACTGTCGTTGAGGGTCAGTGATGAATAAAGGTTCCAGCTGTCGGTTATGTCAGCTGAAATGCTGGCTTCGATCCCTTTGGAGTCGATACCGCCGACATTCTGATAAACCGTATCAATCTGTGAAGCGTAATCAATTCCTGAAATGTCACCGACCGGAATACCGACAATCCGGTTTTTGAAGTTAATGTAATACCCGGTCAGGCTTGCCCGGAGCCAGTCATTACGAACACGAAGACCAAGGTCATAGTTATCGGCTTTTTCACCGTCCACACCATTAATTGCGGCACTTCCCTCAATAATATTGTCCTTGATCGCGGCATAATTTTGTGAAAATCCGGTGAAGAGTTCAACTTCATCGGTCGCTTCATAAACGGCACCGGCCGTGAACAGGATTTTTGAGTCCGAATTGACTTTTGATGCTGACTCAAGTCCGAAATTATCCTTTCTGGTCAGATCAACGAAGAATTTACGAAGACCGCCATTCAGGGTCAGATCGCCAAGGGTCAATGTATCTTCACCATAAAGCATGAATGTGTTTGTTATGAAATTACGGTCATATTGACGCCAGTAGGCTGCTTCATCAAACTGGTGCGAACTTCTTGGGTCAATAATACGGTGCCAGTCGCGGCTTTCATCGCGGTCGGCACGTTCCCACCATAATCCGCCGCGAAGGATATTATTCTCGGCGATTTCATATTGAGCGTCGGCGGTGAGGCCCATACGCTGCTTGTTATAATGGGTATGACGGTAAGAACTGGCCGGGTTGGCACCCGCCTGATAACAGGCCGGATTATCCGCTGCGCCGCCGCCACCATATGGGAATGTCAGACGGGCCGTACAGCCGTCAATCGGGGCAAGCGGTGTTCCTGCCGCATCAACGAATGAATAGGACCCACCGAATGATCCGCCATAAATTGTGTTCGGACCGGTGTGGAGGTCACGGACGCCTGATGGCTTTGAAGTTGCACCACCGACCACATCGACAATATATTGCGGTACCCAGTCACCACGACCTTTTTGGACATGATAATAAGGGGTGATGGTGGCTTTTAAGGCATCATCTTCATATGCTGCACGAAGATAGGCAAAATAATTGTTCCGAAGCGTTGACCATGATGGACGGTATGCCTGATCAACATATGGAATACCAGTGATCGTGTCGGTCAGGCGGTCCCAGTCCGGGTTCTCCTCAAACTGGGCGAGGCTGATACGCTGGAAGTTATCTTCATTGGCATCATCCCATGAAAAACGGCCTGTGATGGTCCAGTTGTCCAGCTCGGACACGAATTTCGCAGAAATATGATCACGCTCTGTGCCACCGGCGAGGCCGATCCAGGCATCATTTGACTGACGGGAATAGCTTAAATAAGCGGTGGTGCTGTCTGTCAGGTGCCCTGTGTCATAGCGGAAATAATAACGTCTTGCATTATGATCACCGATGCTGAGGCTGGCGCGAAGGCGCTGATCATCAAGCGGGTTATTGGTGACAAAGTTAATGGTGCCGCCAAGAGCCTCGTGCGATGCGGATGAAATATCACTTGTTCCTTGCGATACTTCAGCACGGGCAAGGTTTTCAAAATCAATATAACGATTAGCTTTTGAGCCGCCGCCATAGTTTGAATTACCGTTTGGCAGGCCGTCAATGGTCATACCGATCTGTTGTTCACTAAGCCCGACGGTAAAGCCGCGCATATTAACGGTGGTTGACCAGTCATCGGACCCGAAGGTCCCGCCTTCGCTAATATTAACACCGGGAAGGTTATCAATCACGGAAAGGACACTTGCTGCAGTTGATTCCTGCTCGATCATCACATTGTCGGTGGCGTTGTTGGCGTAGGTCGTCGGCTTGCCGACCACGACGATAACCTCTTCCGGTGCATCTGTCGCTTCGGCCGCTGCCGCTGCTGCTGTTGTCGCGACCTGGGTTGTGATTTGGGTTGGCTGTTCTTCATTCGTTTTTTCTGCTGCTGTTTCTGCGGCAAAAGCCGGAGAAACCATTATGACACCGGCTATGGCAGAAGTGCCAAGCAGGGTTTTCCAAAATTCGGATTTCCGAATAGTTGATCTTTCGGGTGTAGTTTCCATTTTGATTATATTCCTTAATAATTAACTGTGTCCTCTTTGGACATTCACCTGTTCAGGCAGGGGGAATATGATCCCGGTTTGTGACAGCGCGTTTAAGGAAAAGTGATATTTATTTGATGCTTTTGTTAAAGTATGACGAGTCAATTATATCAGATTTAAGACTCTTAATTTGGGAGTTGGATCAGATTTTAAAGAGGATAAATTTGGAGGGATTTATATTTGGCGCACCCGACGGTATTCGACCCCATGCTCTCTGCCTTCAGCTTATCAGAGGATGTCTTTTTAGATGCTGCCGGAATACCAATAAGACGGCTAATTCATCTAATTCTCAATCAATTACCATCCAATGATACTTGCTTTAAACCTGTATTAACCTGCACATATCTTAAACAAAGATAGATATATACAGGAGTAAAATTATTTGCTACAGGGTGAGAATTGCAGAATTTATCTGCGTGGAAAACTTTTATTTTCAATTTTGCTCGAACAGAGCTTGTTGTCATAATAGTCAGCAGAGTTTAACCGAGCAAATGCTTCCCATACCAGACCCGTTAGAAGATACCGATATAGATCAAGCTGTGCTTTTTGGCTCAATCTGTGATGATCTTGTGGCAAAATCCTACAGTGTTCAAAGAAATGCTTTGCCGCACGGACTTGTAAAATTATTAAGTGAGCGGGCGCGTTATGAAGACGACCTTCAATATACTCCTGCGGGAATTGGCCGGGCAATAGATCATCAAAAAAATCAAACCATTCGCCGCACTGATATTGTGTGGATCGGTAATGAAATATTCCCTGACAAAAAATGGAACGAATGGGCAGATAAATTGAAAACAGCGCTCAACCGTGATTTATTTTTGGGGCTTCAATATTTTGAAAGCCATTACGCCCGTTATAATGAAGGTGATTTTTATAAAAGGCATCTGGACGCTTTTAAAGGGGCGGGTAACCGCAGGATATCGGTTGTTCTTTTTTTAAACGCATTATGGAAAAATACCGATGCCGGTGAATTAAGGCTTTATGTCGGGACTGACCATAAGGAACAAATCCTGATTGCTCCCGAGATTGGGACCTTGGTTGTTTTTCTAAGCGATCTAATACCGCACGAAGTCTTACCGACCAATCGCACACGTTATTCAATCGCCGGCTGGTACCGGTAGTTTTTGGCGTTGGGGCCCAAGACTTCAAAAACAGGACCAAAATTGCAAGATTATCTGATTTTCAATAATACAAAAGAACATACCGAAGAGAAAATTTAGCTTGATTAGAATTAAGGGGGAATTTTCCGCTTCGTACATCCTAAGAATATTATCATTATTCAAAGCGTTGAAATGAAATGACAAAAAAAATAAACGATTGTCTCCTGCCTTAAGTGGTGTTGTTGTGCTATGTGCCTTCGGGTCCGGGCAGGCACGGCTGAGAATTATATTGAAAATATCCTTAAAAATGGTTCGCTCTTTGGCCAGTTAAGATAACGGTTTGAGCATGTGGAACAGGATAGCTTCCCGCTTGAAAATGCTAATGCCTCAACAATACAAGCGAATATTGGTTTTAAAACGGGCGAATTTAAAGGGTTCCAGGCATTGGCTGAAGGACAGTTTATTACCCATATTGGGAATGATCTAAGATTTTATAAATTTATAAAAACTTTATATTATTCATGCTTACTGGCGCACCCGACGGGATTCGAACC
>JAGREE010000121.1 GCA_020446675.1 Alphaproteobacteria bacterium
CTTTATTATCAGCCCTTTGCTATTATGATTTCAAAACACTGAAGCTTCCCAATAGCCTTACTGCGGCTGTTTTCCTATTGGGTATTGTCTATAGTATTTACAGCGAACAAAATCCCTGGCTTACGGCATCATCATTTCTTATTTCATCTTCCTTTCTGCTCATTGTATCTTTTGTTTATTATAAACTGCGGGGTTATCACGGCCTTGGCATGGGCGATATTAAATTATTTGCCGCCGGGTCTGTCTGGCTTAGTCCATATCTACTGCCAATTGTTTTGCTGCTGTCCTCACTTACGGCAATTGTTTATTATTTTCTAATTATGCGTGATTTTGAAATTACGCCATCAGAACAAAAAATCCCCTATGGTCCATTTCTGGCAATTGCCATTTGGCTGACCTGGTTGTCTGGGGAAAATATTCTTTCTTTATTCAAATAGAATCGGGTGTCGTCCTTTTTAAGACTCCGTCTAACCGGCAATAATTTGACTGCCCGTTAACCATAAAATGAGCCTTCATAAAATATAAATTTTCATTTTAAGTCTCCATAATAAAAATTGATCAAATTTATAAGATATTGTTAACAAACAATAAATTTTAGAATTTATTGGCCTGATTGCTATTTAATAATTTTATCATACGTCTGAAACAAAAACATCATATTCCACGCCTATGTAGGAAAAGCTTAACGGGCTCGGGTGAGCTTATTTGAAATATCAGGCTGAACAAAACTGTTCAATTTATTAATCAAAATGGGGTCGAAATGACAAATCTCAGACAAATAAGTAGGCTGCTACTAATAAGTATAGCAGCGGCTTCTCTTTCAGCTTTTACAGGTTGTAGTGATAAAAATACAGAATTGGCGTCTCTTGGTGAGACAGGCGAAAATCCAGGCACCGGTGGATCCGGTGGTACAGGTGGTGGAGGCGGAGGAGGGACCGTTGTCGCATGCCCTACAGGAACAACGGAAGTTACTCTTGGTAGTGGTAAAGCCTGTCAGATTTCAGGGACAATAACACAGGACTTAACATTAACCGCCGATAATACCTATCTATTAAGCGGGAAAGTAACCGTTGGTCAGGAAACGCAAGCCGACGGAACAGGCGGAACCCGCGTTCAGCTAACAGTAAAACCGGGCACGACAATTGCCGGCCTTGATGCAAATTCATTTCTTGTTGTGGCTCGTGGTTCAAAAATCAATGCCAATGGTAATGTTGGTCAGCCAATTATTTTCACATCTTCCGCAGATATATTAAGAGGCTTCAATGCCAACGCAAATGCCTTATCTGAATCATATACGTCAGAATGGGGCGGTATCGTGCTTAACGGTCTTGCCACTATTAACGGCTGTGCATCCGGTATTTGTGAAGCAACCGGTGAAGGCGACAGCGGCCTTTACGGTGGTATTGATGATGACGACAGTTCAGGTGTTATGCGCTATGTCCAGGTCAGATATGCCGGTAACCCGATCACTGATGATGACGAACTAAACGGGATCGCCTTTGAAGGTGTGGGCCGTGGAACAGTTATTGATTATGTGCATGTTCATAACGGTGCCGATGACGGTGTTGAATTCTTCGGCGGAACTGTGAATGTAAAGCATTTGATCGTGACTGGTGCGGATGATGACAGTGTTGACTGGACAAAAGGTTGGCGCGGTAAAGCACAATATGTTTTGGTTATGCAAAATGACAATCAGTCAGCATCAGATCAGGGCATTGAGGCTGATAATAATGGTGATAACAATGACGCATTGCCATATGCCCAGCCTACACTTGCAAACTTTACAATGATAGCTGGCCCGACACGCGGCGACATTGGTATGCTGCTTCGTGAAGGTACAGGGGCGAAAATTTATAATACGGTCGTAACAGGTTTCCATGATGTATGTCTGGACCTTGATCAGGCGGCGACATATGCCCGTCGTGATGGTGCGGACGGTATCGTTATTCAGTCAACGCTTTTAAGCTGTGACAAGACCTTTGCAACGGACGCTGAAGACGGTGATCTTGAAGCATGGTTCCTGGGTCAGGCTAACAATACCGCTGAAACATCAACGCTTTCCGGGTTTATCAACGGTACAGCAGAAAATGGCGTTACAGCAACTGACGTTCATGCTCTGGATACCTGGTTTGACACAACAGACTTTATCGGTGCTGTTAAGTCAAACTCTGCCACTGATAACTGGACACTTGGATGGTCATACGCCATTAACCCAAATCCGACATGTCCGGATGGCACAACATCAAATGGTGCTGGTGGATGTATCCTACAGGGTGTCTATACCGGAAACGTCCACCTGGCAGCCGGTCTTGATTACTTCCTTCGTGGCAAAGTGGTTATTGGTGACGACCTTGGTGGTGATGCTTCTAGCCCGATTGCCGGTAGAGAAGCAGGCAATCTGACCATTGATGCTGGTGTAACTCTTGCCGGTGAAGATCCACTTTCTTTCCTCGTGATTTCACGTGGTTCGAAAATCTTCTCAAACGGTACAAAAGATGCGCCGGTTACCATGACAGCGACAAACGATGCTACACGTAACCTTGATACAGATACATCTCTCTGGGGTGGACTTGTGATCAATGGTCGTGCAACCATAAACGGTTGTGGTGTTGGGATCTGTGAAGCAACAGGCGAAGGTGACAGTGGTTTATACGGCGGTAACGATGATGACGACGATAGTGGTCAGCTGTTCTATACGGTTGTCAAATATGCTGGTAACCCGATCACTGATGATGATGAACTAAATGGTATCGCCTTTGAAGGTGTGGGCCGTGGTACTGAAGTTGACTATGTTCAGGTTCATAACGGTGCTGACGATGGCGTGGAATTCTTCGGTGGAACTGTTCGCCTGAAACATCTGGTAATTACCGGTGCTGACGATGACAGTATCGACTGGACCAAAGGATGGCGTGGTGCAATTCAGCATGCGGTCGTGGTTCAGAATGATAACCAGTCTGCGACTGACCAGGGTATTGAAGCCGACAATAACGGTGATGATAATGATGCGACACCATTTGCGCAGCCGCTTCTGTCAAATATCACAATGGTTGCCGGTGCAACCCGCGGTGATATTGGTATGCTGCTTCGCGAAGGTACAGGTGCCAGAATTGTTAATGTCGTAACATCCGGCTTCCATGATACCTGTCTTGACCTTGATCAGGCGGCAACATATGCCCGCCGTGACGGTGCGGATGGTATCACCATCACATCAACCTATCTGGATTGTACAACAACGTTTGCATCAGATGCAGAAGATGGTGATCTGGCAGCATGGTTTAATGGTCAGGCGAACAACGGAACAGGCGCAACAACTCTGGTTGCTCCGACCGGTGGATCACATGCCTATATCAATGGTGCTACAGAAAATGGTGTGACCTTCACCAATCCTCAAACGCTTGATGCCTGGTTTGACACAACGACCCATATCGGGGCCGTTGATGCCGAAGCCAACAACTGGCTTGAAGGTTGGACCGTGTGGGTCAACGAATAGGAAACGATAACGAAAGCTGTGGTGATGCGAACACATCACCACAGCATTTTGTAATTTTATTTATGAACGGTGACTAATATGAAAATGTTCAAAAGAACTTTAAAAGGCGCGTTACTCGCTTCCTGTGCAGTTATTATACCGCAGCTTGCGTATTCTCAGGAAGCGCAACAGGCAGATCCGAACCAGGTTGAAACAATCATCGCTGTCGGGCGTTATATTCCGGATGAAAAACGATCAACTTCCGAAATATCAAATGTTGTCAGCAGTACTGATTTAAATCTGGCAGGGGATAGTGATATCGCCGTAGCCTTGACAAGAATGCCGGGTATTTCCCCAGATGAGTCAGGTAAATTTGTGGTGATCAGAGGACTTAATGAGCGATATACTTCAACGCTTCTTAATGGAATTGAACTTCCATCTCCTGATCCTCTTAAGCGGGCAGTGCCCCTTGATATCTTCCCGACATCCTTGGTGGGAAGTGTTTTGATCCAGAAAACCTATTCAGCTGAATTTCCTGGTGCATTTGGCGGCGGTGTCATTGATATCCGCACCAAAGTTGTTCCTGAGGAAACTTTCTTTGATATCGGGCTTTCCACAGGCTTTAATACGGCCTCAACATTTAAAGATGGCCTTGCTTATTATGGTAGCGGCACAGATGCGTTTGGTTTTGATGACGGGACAAGAAAAATTCCTGATATTATTGCTGCCCATCCGACCTTGCAGGGATTGACACCGGCTGAACTTGAACAGGCTGGTGAGGCAATACCAAATGTCTGGTCAATTGATCTTCAGAAAAACGCGCCGGATTTTGATTTCAATGCTGCCGGCGGGACCAATATTGAGGTTGGTGATGAAGGTGAACTCGGGTTTATCCTTGCGATTGATTATGGCAGCAAGTTCAGAAATAAATTCGGCCAACGCAGTTCTTATAAAGCGTCCAGTGCTACGGACTCAGGTCTGGAAGCAGACCGTGATTTTAGCCCGCGCGCTTGCGAAGCGGTTGGTGTTATTGGATCTGATTGCGGTTATGACGTGACCACATGGAAAATTGATTTCAATTCTTTTGCATCCATAGGCTGGCAAATTGATCAGGATAACTCGATAAAATATTCATCGCTTCTGCTTCGCTCAAGTCAGCGGGAAGTGGAAATTCAGCAGGGCAGAACCAATTCGGAAGATTTGGCCAACTTCACCAGACTAGACTGGATCGAACGCCAGGTGTGGTCACACAGCTTCGATGGTGAACATGCTTTCGAACTGTTTAACAGTGATATGACAGAGTTATTCTGGCACGCCAATATTACCAAGGCGTCAAGGGATGTCCCAATGCGTAAACGTTATACATATGTTTACGACAAAAATAATGAAGTGTTTGAAATGCTGCGCCGTAGCGACAGTAACCGTATCGAATATGGTAATATGGATGATACATCCAAAGATTTTGGCTTTAATGTCAAACAGCCTTTTTATGTAAATGATATGGCACTCGATCTTAAATTTGGTGCCAGCTATAACAAAAAGGACCGGAGTTCTGATTATAAAAAATATGGCTTCAACCTGACACAGGTGTCCAACGATTCACTTCGTCGTTATGTGCCGGAAATTATATTCGGTTCAGTAAATATTGACCCGAACGGCATTTATTTAAGTGAATATTTCGACCCGTCCAGTGCTTTTACGGCCGAATTTGAAAATAAACAGTTTTTTGGTCAGTTTGATGCCCAGGTTACGGATCAGGTTCGTATATCAGGTGGGGTGCGTTATGAAGATAGCCACCAGACAGTGGATTCAACAAACCGGACGACATTTGAAGATATCAGAATTACTCAGGATGTTCAAAAATGGTTGCCATCAGCAACTGTTACCTGGGAATTTGTTGAAAATATGCAAATTCGTCTGGCGTTTTCGCAAACAGTGAACCGTCCGGACAGCCGTGAGCTGGCCCCGGTTTATTTTGTTCGGGAAGATGGTCGTACAGAACGCGGAAATCCCGATCTTGTACCAGCCAATATCCGCAGCTTTGATGCCCGCTTTGAATGGTATTTCGATGCCGGGGAAAGTTTCACGTTTGGTGCATTCTATAAGGAAATTGACAATCCGATCGAGCAGTCGATTTTTGCCCGTGGTGATGGGGAAGCGGACACAATTGCCAATGCCGAAAAGGCAAAGCTTAAAGGTGTTGAAGCGGAACTTGAAAAGATTGTCGGCACTATTGGTGACAGAGAGTTTTTTGTGAAAGCCAACGCGTCCTATATAGACTCTGAAGTGGTCAGAAGTGTTGAAAAATTTGACCAGATTACCAATCTGGTAGGACGACTACAGGGGCAGTCAAATTATCTTGCGAACCTGCAGGTAGGTTTTGAAAATCTGGATGTCGGAGAAAAGTTCAATATTATTGTCAATTTCCAGGGTGACCGTATTTATAGGCTTGGAACATCCAATCGACCTGATCTGCTTGAAGATATTCCGGTGCAGCTCAATTTGCTCTATAGCCGTGATTTGAAGATCTGGGGTGAGAATCCTGTTACACTGACATTCAAGGCACAAAATCTTCTGAATGAAAAAGCGCTTCGCAAGCAGGGATCGGAAATTGCCGAATCCTTTGAAATCGGGCGGACATTCATTCTTGGTTTCAACTATTCATTCTAAATTTCATACTCTAATATACTCAAACGACGAAAGCCCGGTTTATAGCCGGGCTTTTTACTGTTTTTGACATATTACTGTAGTATTTCTGAAATATTAGCATAACAAAAATTCGCTAAAACTGTAGGAGAGAAGAGAGAATCACCTGAATTTTAAGGGGCCATAATGGCTAAAAAAATATCATTGGCATTAAGCGGGACGGAGGCAGTCAGACTGCCGCCTTATTATCGCTATGCACTCATATTCCTTGAAATTGTGGCTGTAATCTTTCTTGCCCTTATCTGTTCAAATATTGTCATTCAGCTTTTAAATCCGGACGTTGAAATTGATTTATCAGCCCCTTTGCCGACAACATCCCTGAGCGAAAAACAAAAGGCCCGTCAAACAGATTATAGTTATTTAAAAACGGTTGATGCCTTTTTTGGTTTGCCTAAGAATATAATCACCACCCGATCAGATGATATTCCGGAAAGCACCCTTGATATTCAGGTTTTTGGTCTTCGCGCCAAAGGAAATGGTGACGGAACCGTCATTCTGAAATCACAAGGATCAGTTCAGAAACTGGCAAAAATTGGTGATCAAGTTGCCAACGGTACGACACTCGCCGCTATATATCCTGATCGCATTGATATCAGAAGAAATGGCCGGCTCGAGACGATTTATCTTAATAAGGACCGGGAAAATGCGCGGCAGATCGCACAGTCGCAGATTGCGGCACCGTCTTCAACACCGCAAAGCAGTAACAACAGTAAGCAGAAAATAGAAGATTTCATAGCATTGATGGATCTTAAACCATTTCGTGAAGGAAAAAATATTGCCGGTTTTACTGTCGGTGATAAGGCCGAACCATCGCTTCTTATTCTGGCGGGACTTGAAAAAGGTGACATCATCAGTTCGGTAAATGGAAACGAGCTCCTTTCATGGGAACGGGTGAAGGAAATTTCCGAAGGGGCCAGCGGCGGCACCCTTAATATTCAACTTGAACGGGACGGCGAAATGCGAACGCTTGAACTCTCCCAATCGGCATTAGGACTTTAATTTGAAATATTTACTCAGCATATTTTTATGCCTTTGCGCGCTACCGGCGTTTTCACAGCAGTCTGATGCGACCCTAAATTATCAGGATGCGGAACTACGTTCATTCATAGAGGATGTGGCCCTTGAAACCCATAAAACATTTATCATTGATCCGCAGGTAAATGGCAAAGTCAATTTGATCTCATCTGAACCGATTTCAGGAGACTTATTATTTGAAACACTATTATCAGTCCTCAAAGTCAATGGTATGGCGGCGGTGCCGACGTCTGGTGGTGCTTATAAAATTGTAAAAAGCGAACAGGCCCTTGGCGATGGTGGTCCGGTTAATCAAAATGCCACCGGTGATGCACTTGTCACACGGGTGTTTCGGATAAAGCATGCTGATCCGATGACCATTTCGGCGGCGATCAAACCCTATATTGCCAGAAACGGCAGCAATTTTGCCCGGGAAGGGATGCCAATGGTGGTTGTTACCGATCATGCGGATAATTTGATCCGGATAGCGCAAATCATTGCTTCTTTGGATGCGGATCAGACAGTAATCAGAACCCTGAACCTTATTCACACATCCCCAAATGAAATGGCGGAAATCGCGACCCAGTTAACTGCACAATCCGCCTATAACGGGGAAGCAAAACCGCTTCTACAAACCATACCGGTGCGGGGCAGTAATTCACTGATCTTAAAAGGAATGCCGGAAATTTTGGATCAGTATATGCCGATCCTTGCTGACATTGATAAAAACAATGCCAGCCGCGGTGATATGCGGATGATCCGCCTTAAATATGCCACCACCGATAAAATGGTGCCAGTGTTACAGCAACTGGTTGATTCCATGCAGGGCAAAGACCTGAATGAACCCGGTAAGTCCAGTCGCAATGATGTGACGATCGCCGAATTTCAGGGCACCAATTCACTGGTGATTAATGCCGGACCGGAAATGCAGCAAAGGCTTACGGATGTGATAAACCAGCTTGATATTCCGCAGGATCAGGTTCTGGTGGAAGCAATAGTGGTTGAGGTATCGGAAAACGCATCCAAGGAACTGGGCCTTCAGTATGTGCTGGCTGGTGGGGACAGCAGCAATATTCCTTTTACAGTTGCCAACTATTCAAATTCCGCTCCGAATATTCTGGCCGCGACCGGTGCGATTGTCGTTAATGATGGGGATAGCTCATCCGGCACCAGTGCTTCAGATATATTAAAGGCGGCGGCTGTGGACAGCTTTCTGGGTCTTGACGGGTTTGCAATCGGGGCGGCGGGACGCCGTTCGGATGGCGGTGTTTTTGGCGTGATTTTAAATGCATTAGCCAGTGATACGGATAGCAATATTCTTTCAACACCATCGGTGATGGCGCTGAATAATGAAAGTGCCACATTTTTGGCTGGGCAGGAAATTCCGATTACCACCGGGGAAGCATTGGGAAGTGCAAACAGCAATCCATTCAGGACGATTGAGCGAAAAAATGTCGGTATCCAGCTCGATATAAAACCGCAGATTAACGACAATAATGAAATCAGGCTTGATATCCGTCAGGAAGTCTCGTCCATTTCCGGCCCGGTCAGCGCCAATTCATCGGAGCTTGTAACGAACAAAAGAGAAATTCAGACAACTGTTCGGGTTAATGATGGCGAAATTATCGTGATTGGTGGACTTATTCAGCAAAATGAACGGATCAGTGTCGATAAGGTGCCGCTACTCGGAGATATTCCGCTCTTGGGACGCGCTTTTAAAAGCGAAGGCAAAACCAGGGACAATACCAATCTTATGATTTTCCTTCGCCCGACCATTGTTCGTGACAAGAACGACCGGACAAGGGTGACCAATAACAAAATGAATTATATGCGCGAACGTCAGGTGATTTCAGGATCAAAGCTGTCCATTGACGATATGCTGCAAAATGTCATTGAAACGAACCAAAAACCAATGAGTGAAAATCATGGGCAATGAGAAAAAAATAGAAATGCCATCCTATCGTGACCCCCATTTGTTGCCCTATAGCTTTGCCAAAGCAAACAGTATCCTAATTGGTGAGGATGATAATGGCTATACACTTTGTATGGGGCCGGATGCAAACCGCAATATGATCCCTGAAGTGCTGCGTGTTTTTGGCTCCATTGAAGAAATTAAGGAATTCTCAGCTGAAGAGTATGGTGAAATTCTTTCCACTATTTATTCCACACGCAATCTTCAGGATGATATTGATACATCGACCGAGGAAAAACAGGATGAAGATCTGGACAGTATCCTGGAAGGGGTGGAAAGATCGGCTGACCTGCTTGGTGGCGATGATGATGCGCCGGTCATTCGGCTGCTTAATTCACTTTTAAGTGAATCCGTGCGTTCCGGCGCATCTGACATTCATCTTGAACCTTTTGAAGACAGTGTAAAAATCAGAATTCGTATTGACGGTGTGCTTACAGAACTGGCGTCCCTGTCCCCAAAACTGGCGCCTTATCTGGTTTCAAGAATTAAGGTGATGGCAAGGCTTGATATTGCCGAAAAACGCACACCGCAGGACGGGCGGCTTTCACTTACCCTCGGCGGAAAAGCCTATGATGTTCGCGTTTCAACCTTGCCAATCCGGTATGGTGAACGGGTGGTGATGCGGCTCCTTGATACGGATAGTGCCAAAATCAAGCTTTCCGATCTTGGGATAGACAGCAAAACCCTAAAAAGGCTCCATGGTGCCTTGGCTGAACCAAATGGCATTATTCTGGTCACCGGTCCGACCGGATCGGGAAAAACCACAACGCTTTACGCGGCACTAACCTATCTTAACGACCAGTCGCGCAATATCATGACTGTGGAAGATCCGGTTGAATATGCGCTTCCCGGCATAAGTCAGACACAGGTCAATTCAAAAGTCGGAATGACATTTGCCAGCGGGCTTCGGTCGATATTAAGGCAGGACCCGGATGTGGTCATGGTCGGGGAAATCCGTGATATGGAAACGGCGGAAATGGCGGTTCAGGCAAGCTTAACGGGCCATTTGGTTCTTTCCACAGTTCATACGAACAGCGCGGTTTCAGCAATTACAAGACTGGTTGATATGGGAATTGAACGTTACCTGTTGGCGTCATCAGTTAATGCCATACTCGCCCAGCGGCTTGTTCGAAAGCTTTGCAATAACTGTAAAACGGAAATTGAGCCGACAGAAGCTTTCCTTGCGCAGATGAATGTGGATATTGAAAATGCCAAAATGGCCTGTCGTCCTGTGGGATGTGTCGATTGTAAAAATACCGGCTATCGTGGCCGCACCGCTATATATGAACTGATAACCGTCACTGATGATTTCCGGGTGCTGATCCAGGAAGGGGCGAGCGAGCAGAAAATGGCGGCGCTGGCCTTTATGAATAATTCGACCATGGCCGATAATGGTCGGGAACTGATCCTTTCCGGCATCACGACAATTGAAGAAGTGATGCGGGTATCAAAATTAAAGGATAGCAGCGATGCCGGCCTATAATTATGAAGCGCTGGATAGTTCCGGTCAGACAAGAAAAGGGGTAATCGCCGCCGACAGCCTTCGTGATGCCCGACAGAAACTTCGGGCGATTTCATTATTTCCGGTTGATATAAAACAGGGCAAGGATAAAGACAGATACAGTATAGCGGGCTTGTCCTTATCAAAGCATAAGGCCATCAGCTCAAAAGACCTGACTCTGCTGACCCGTCAGATGGCAACCATGTTCAGTGCAGGCACCCCGATTGAGGAAGCACTGGGTGCGCTATCAAAACAGTGCGAAAAAGCAGTGCTTAGAAATATTCTGACCAAAATCCGGGCTCAAGTTTCGGAAGGCTCAAAGCTATCTGACGCCATGAAGTCCGAAAGTGCCAGTTTTCCGGCCCTTTACCGGGCGATGATTGCGGCGGGGGAAGCATCAGGAAATCTTGGTCCGGTGATGGAGCGGATTGCGGATTACAGCGAAAAAAGCCAGGATATAAAAAATAAGGTGAGCACAGCGCTTATCTATCCCATAGTGCTGAGCGTGGTGGCGACAGCGGTGCTGGTGATCCTTATGACATTTGTGGTGCCGAAAGTCGTGTCTCAGTTCGAAAATATTGGTGCGGAACTGCCGGGGCTTACCCGCGTTGTGATGGCAATATCGTCTTTTTTGGTGAATTACGGTCTTTTCCTGCTTATAGGACTTATCGGGTTTATTACTTTATTTATATCATTGGGAAGAAGGAAATCCGTTAGACTTAAAATTCATGGGGTTTTGTTAAAGCTTCCGTTTGTCGGGCGACTGATTTTATCAGTATCCAGTGCCCGTTTTGCCAGAACAATGGGAACCCTGATTGACGGAGGCAGTCCGGTATTGGAAAGCATCCGGGCAGCAAAAGAAACAGTCAGCAATGAAGTCATCAGGGAGGCCATAGAGACCGTATATCTGAATGTGAGGGAGGGGCATTCGCTTTCCTTTGCCATGAAACGGACCGGCGTTTTTGCGCCGTTGCTCATTTACATGTGTTCAATGGGCGAAAAAAGCGGCCGGTTATCCTACATGCTGGTTAAAATTGCCGATTATCTTGAAGCGGAATTTGAAGGGATCAGCCAGAAGGCGCTCAGCCTGCTTGAGCCAATGATCGTGATCATAATGGGACTGATGGTCGGGCTAATTGTGATGTCAATCATGCTGCCGATCATGCGGCTTAACAGTCTTATTTTAATGTAAGGAAATTACTATGCTTAAAAAAATATTGAACAAGCTGAAAGTGTTATCACACGCTGCTAATGCGGAGGATGGCTTTTCCCTGATTGAGCTGATGGTGGTTGTGGTGATCATGGGGCTTCTGACGACAGTGGTGGTGATCAATGTCATGCCCAATCGGGACCGTGCCATGGTGGAAAAAGCAAAAGCCGACATCAGCACAATTGCCCAGGCCGTTGAAATGTACCGCATGGACCAGATGAAATATCCAAGCATGGAACAGGGTATCGAAATATTATCGAAAGCGCCGGAGGGCAGTAATTTCCGTAATCAGGGATATATTAAATCACTGCCGAAGGATCCTTGGGGGCATGAGTACCAGTATCTGATCCCGGGCGAGCATGGCACTTTTGATATATTCTCTTATGGGGCTGATGGCCGCATTGGTGGTGAAGGACTTGACCTTGATATCGGTAACTGGACTGAGGAAGGTTGATGAATAGAACGGCTTTTGCGCAGGATGGGTTTTCATTGCTGGAATTGCTGGTGGCAATTGCGATATTGTCACTTGCTGTTATTCCGATGATTGCGACCCAGTCCACAGCGATCAGAAGCAGCAGCCGGTTAAATGAAAAGGAAATTGCCCGCTTTGTTGCGGAAAATGCCTTAACCGAACTGAGCATTTCGGAAATTCCACCGGAACCGGGAATGCGACGCGGCACAGAAAATCAGGCAGGGTTTAATTATGACTGGCAGGCCGTTATTTCACGCATTCCGAACCAACCCTTAATGACCATCGCGCTTTCCGTAAATCGGGAAGGATCAGCAGAAACGCTCTACCAACTTAACGGGTTTAGAAAAGTAAAATGAATGTGCCCCAAAAAATCATAAAACAGCAAGACGGGTTCAGTCTGATTGAAACGTTGGTGGCCGTTTTTATCCTGTCGGTTGTTTCTTTGATTACGCTCACCGTCATGAGCAATTTTGCCGATGCAAATCAGATGGTGATGGTCAAAATTGGTGATCTGAAGCGGATTGAAAAAGCGCGCCTGCAAATACGGGATGACCTGACCCACGCCAGTTTGCGTCCGGCACCGGAACCCAAAGAAACAGAAGACCAGGAATTTAAGCTGATCGGTCTGGTTCGTGGGGGAAGTGAATTTGCAGCCATCGATCAGACCATGTCCCCGGCGGAAACGGTTTACTATCTGGTGCGGGATAAAAAACTGGTCAGAAGGTCTTACGTAAGACCCTATATTACAGAAAATACGCCGTTTCGGGAGTATATACTGCTGGATCATGTCGACGGGGTCGGGCTTAAATATTATGACGGATATCTGTGGCAGGATAATTGGATCATGACCGCGGGATCCAATAAAACCCGCTTTCCAAAGGCCATTGAAATGACCTGGCAGATAATTGACCCTGAAAACGGACATCAGACGTCCTATAGAAATGTATTCCAGATGGGAATGGGGCAATGAATTTCATAAAAAATGAAGATGGGGCCGCTCTGTTGTCGGTTTTATTGCTTGTATCCGTAATGAGTGCGGCAATGGTCGCGACATTTGATGAACTTGGTCTGTTTACAAAAAATGTGGTCAGCCGCTCTGAAAATTATCAGGCGGAGCAGTTTGCCCATGCGGCCGAAATTGTCGGCGCAAATCAGGCGGTCAAGCTTTCCCAAAATCAAAAACTGGCCGCGCTGATGGGTATTGATGATGATCGTCAGAAAGTCACATTTCCTATCGATGGCGGAACAGTCAACGGCGCGCTGACCGAATATTCCAACTGCTTTAACCTAAATTCACTGGTCACGGTCAATAATGCGGATGGTTATGAAATAAACCAGATCGGTTTTAGGCAGTATATTCAGCTTTTAAAAGAACTGGGGATCGGTGACATACAGGCGCAGTCACTGGCCGCGGCCCTTGTTGACTGGCAGGATAGCGATGATCGGCCGATGCAATCCGGTGCCGAATCTTTCAGCTATTCTCAAGCTGATGTTCCATACAGTGCAGCCAATTATCCGATCAGTGAACTCAATGAACTGCGTTTGGTGCGCGGCTATACGCCGGACCTAATAAAGGCGCTCGCAAATGTTGCCTGTGTTGATCCGCTTTCAATGGAAACCGTGGTCAATTTAAACTCACTACTCCCTGATCAGGCACTCTTTATCCGGGCTCTGCTGGGGGCGGAATATCCGCTGGAGGCATTAAGGTCAATCATTGAAGAAAGACCATCGGCCGGATATGATAATGTCGCAAGATTCTGGAACAATCCGCTTTTAAAAGATAAGGAAATTGACAACAGGATCAGAAAGCAGTTTCAGGTAAGCGCCAAACGCTATAAATTATCAATAGACGTGAATTATCTTAATGCCAGAATAAGCCGGCAGAGTGTTATACTGATTAAGAATGATGGCACATATGAACTTATCAGCCGGGCGGCAGGGGCTTAAACAATGATTGAGCAGATCAAAATTATTGAAGGCGCGAATAACGCTGATGCCATTGCAATTCTTCCCGGAGAGGCGGTCAGTTTTTTCAATGTGCCGCTACCCGATCTGCCAGACACAAAACTCCAGAAAATTTTGCCCGGTGTTATGGCGGAATATCTGGCCGGGAATGTGGATAATGTTCATATTTCAATAATTAAAAAGCTGGAAAAAGGGAGATATTTAATTGGTGTCTGCGATCATGCAATCATGATGGCGGCTAAGGAAATGGCGGCGAAAAAAGGCAGAATTATAAAATCAGCCTGGCCGGATTATGCCCTGATCAATGTTCCTGAAAGTGGGATTGCTCTTTATAATGATGGTGAGCGGATATTGGCGCGTCGAAGTGATGAAACCGGCTTTTGCGTTAATATTAATGTGCTGGATCATGTTGTGAAAGCTCATCAAACTCATGAGGCGAAGCCGGATGACGAATTTCCGGAAGGATTCGGTTTGGCCAGCGGCAAATATAGTCCGCGGGCGCCGATCATGGCTTATATCCGCCCCGCTTACCGGTTTGGGCTGATTTCCCTAGCCGGGCTGATAATCTGGACCATCAGCATGATATTGATGATTTCTGATAATGAAGCAAAAAGGCGGGAATATGCCGATGCCTCCACTCAAATATTCAAAAAGACATATCCTGATGTAAAGCGTATCGTCAATGTTGAAGCCCAGATGAGGACCATGACATCTGTCGGTGATGCCGGTTCGGGGCAGGAATTTTTATCCCTTTCAGAGACCATATTCAAAGCGGTCAGTCAGGCGGGCGGAGTAAGACTTGATAGCCTTAGTTTCGATAAGAATGACGGCGAACCGATTATGAATATTACCATAATTTCTGAAAATTATGCCGAAGCAACGTCATTTGAAAGTATGCTTGAAAATGCCGGTCTTAATGTTACACAAGGGGACAGCAGTCAGGACGGCACCATGATTTTCAGCAGGTTCATTATTACGGGGGGCGTGTGATGAAAGCTTTTTGGTCAGGACTGACGGAAAGGGAACGCCTGCTGATCTGCTTATGCGGGGCTTTGGTTGCGGTTACTATTACCTATCTGCTTCTCATCAGGCCGCTTTTTGAAAAAGAACAAAACACGCGACGGGCGATGGAGGCGGAAAAAGCGGCTTATACAAGAATTATTGATCTTGCTTCCAGGGCAGAGGGAACGCGCGGCATTAAAGGGCCGGATCAAAAAGCGGAAGCAGTTGACTTAAGAGAGGCGGCGACAATCGCTTCAAAAGAAACCGGAATTGCCATTTCCCGGATACAGCCGGGCCGTGATGGTGATGTCTCCTTCTGGATTGATGCCGCAAAAACCGATCAGATTTTTAACTGGCTACTTTTAATGGATAGCCGGTATGACCGTCAGGTCAAAAAACTGACTTTACAAAAGAATGCCAACTCAGAAAATCTGCGGGGTCAGTTTGAATTTGCCGGAGACAGCAATTGATAAATTTAACCCTTTCTGATCAATTTGTTTTACCAAAAAAATATCTGATCATTTTGTTTATTGTCGTTTTTGTCCTGCTAAGCATTATCAATCTTCCGGCCGCGATGATGGGTGGATTGTTAAAGAAATCAGGGTTAAATTACCGCTTGATCGAAGGAAGCCTCTGGCATGCTGTAGTTTATGACGCAAATTTTAGGGGCTATCCTGTTCGGAAATTGGTGCTGGAGCCGAAATTAGCAAACTTAGCCATATTTCAGTTGGCTGCGGATTTCAATGCAGTGAATGATCAGGGGAAATTTTCCGGTACCCTGACAAAAAAAGAACAGGGTGGATTGCTCTTTTCAAAAATTGACGCTTTAGCGAATGTTGTGATTTCCAAAAATGCCTATACTTTTCCGGCAGAATTTAATCTGACTTCTGATCAGCTTGAGTTCGATAAACTGGGACAATGTCGTGCCGGAAATTTTATGATTAAATCAAATTTAACTGACTTGCTTTTTGCCAGTGTTGCGACTGAATTACCGCCACTGAACGGGCAGGGGCATTGTGATGATGGCACTATAAACATGACACTGCAGACAAGCGGGAATGGATTTGATATTTCATTTATTGGTGAAATGGACAATCATATATCAAGCACGATGATAAATATAAAACTGCCGGAAAATTTGAGCAATTTACCGCGGGTTACCAATGAACTGACAGCAAGGGGCTTTGCCCTTTCAAATGGTGTCTGGCAAACGGTTATGGAGATAAAAGTATGATAAAAATGACAAAAAAAGCCGCATGGGTGCTTTTATCCCTTATTGTTTTGATCGAGGCCGGATGCAGTGCAAAAGTGGGACTTGGCCATCCGCCGGGAATGCGTGGCGCTGGCCCCGGTCCCGGTCCCGCTGCTCCGGCGCGGGCATCGTCATCTGTCAGGGCGACAATGCTGCTGACACTACCACCGCAGGAAATGAATAAAGGAGAATGCACCATTTTCCTTTGGGCCAAACAGGATAACCGACCGCTGGTTTTCACCCAGAATATTGCCACGGACCAGGCAAAAGTCCTGATAAGTGGTCAGGCGTTGATTATGAAACGGGATCAGGCCAGTGAAGCCGTGCTTCCCGGTTTTTATACAAGGCAGCATTATAGTGGCAATAATGTTACTCTTGATATCAGGCTTATCCCGGGCGAAGGGAGAAATCTTTATGAAGGGATAAAAATTCCAAATGGCATAATGACCGTGAAAAATGCCGACAAAAGCGAAAGCATCATTTCCGTATCGGGTCTGCTCGGCTGTAATCTGGAAAACTAGTCCGGAAATTTTCCACTTAAGCTTGCTGATAAAGCATAAATATTATATGACTTTATGCAAAGAGGGCATGATGAGGCAAAATTCCGTCATCAGATAAAAGACCCGCAAGAAAGACAAAATATTAATGAAGTTAGCATCTTTAAAAAGCGGCCGTGATGGTGCGCTTGTTGTAGTATCTAAGGATCTGAAGCGATATACCCCTGTAGCAGATGTTGCCAGCACCATGCAGGCAGCCCTTGATGAGTGGGAAGCGTCAGAACCAAAATTACAGAAAATTTATGAAGATCTTGAAAATGGCAGTATTTCAGGCGAGCCGTTTGATCCGGCCTTGTGCGATGCGCCACTGCCAAGGGCATATCATTGGGCCGATGGAAGTGCCTATGTCACCCATGTTGAACTGGTCAGGAAAACCCGTGGGGCTGAGCTTCCTGAAAGTTTCTGGACCGATCCATTGATGTATATGGGGGCTTCAGACGCCTTTCTGGGTCCCAATGATGATCTGCCCTTTGAAAATGAAGACTGGGGCATTGATTTTGAGGCGGAAATTGCCGTGATTACCGATGATGTTCCGGCCGGCACCAGTGTTAAAGGCGCCGCTAAACATATCAAGCTTATTTCCTTTTTAAATGATGTGACCTTACGCAATCTGGTGCCGCAGGAAATTGTCAAACAATTTGGTTTTTATCAGACCAAACCATGGACATCCTTTCCACCGGTTTTTGTGACGCCGGATGAACTTGGCGCGGCGTGGGACGGCGGTAAATTATCGCTGCCGATTGTCAGCACATTAAACGGCAAAGAGATCGGTGCGCCGGAAGCGGGCATTGATATGACATTTGATTTCTGCACGCTTATTGCCCATGCGGCAAAATCACGGGCGCTGATGGCGGGTACTGTGATTGGGTCCGGAACAGTGGCAAATAAAGGCTCGCCACTGGGATCAAGCTGCCTTGCAGAGGTTCGCGCCCTTGAAATATTAAGGCAGGGTAAGGCGATTACCCCATTCATGCAGTTTGGCGACCGCATTGAAATTGAAATATTGGACCGGGCCGGAAAATCAGTTTTTGGCAAAATTAATCAGAAAGTCGTGAAATATACACCACCGGCAGATGACTGAAGAAGACAGGAGCGAAGGTTAAATGAACATCTTTCTTAAGAAAATAGGACTTTTTGCCCTTGGCACCGCGCTCATTCTGATGCCCTTATCGGAAACATTTGCCGCCAGAAAGCAGTTAAGGCTGGCGACCGGATTTACCGGCAGCTCCATGCATATGTTTGGAACCGTTCTGGCCAAGCATCTGCAGAAATCATTGCGTATCCGCGTAACGGCTCAGCCCTATATCGGGCCAAGCGTATTTATACCCGTGGTCAATAGCGGCGATGTTGAAATGGGGCTGACGTCCATGGTGGATGGCGGCACGGCTTATGCCGGGGTTGGCCGCGAAGCCAATAAAAACTTGCGGGCGGTTGCGCGGCTTTGGGCGATGCCTTTTGCCTTTATGACCAAAAAAGACAGCGGGATTAAAACGGTCGCTGACCTTAAGGGTAAAAAGGTGGTTTTGGAAGTAACGGCAGCACACGCCATTAACCTGATGGCGGGCGCCATGCTGGAAGCTGCGGGCTTAAATGAAAATGATGTTCAGGTGGTGACCGTGTCCGGTGTCGGGCAGGGGATGGAAGCGGTTGTTGAGGGAAATGCGGATGCTTCGCCCGGCAGTCTTCGTATGGGGGTTGTGAAAAAGGCGGATGCCACAGTGGGGATTAATGTGCTTGATCTTGAACGCGATGGTTCTGCTGACCCCTTCGTCAGTGATAAAGCACCGGGCTTTGGAACTTATGCGGTTAAAGCGGGGGAATATCCCGGTGTTGAAAAAGACAAGCTTATTTTTGCCATGGATATTTACCTGATGGTGCCCGCATCGCTGGAAGACGAGGAAGTGGTGCGTATTTTAGATGTGCTTCATTCAGAATGGTCCGCCATGCAAAAGGAATTCAGCGGTATTGCCACTTCAAAATTAAGTGATTTTGTTCACGCATCGCAGACTTTCCCCTATCATAAGGCGGCCATTGATTATTATAAAAACGGTCACGGGGAGGCCATCTGGGACGACAAAGCAGAGCAGCGTAATCAAAAACTTCTTGATATATGGAAATAGTGCCTGTGAGTGATAAAACCAGTTATTTAGAAAAGCCCGTCTGGAAAATTATTAATCTGGTTCTTTTTGGACTACCTATTCTGCTGGGAATAGTCTGGATCATGGGGGTGCCGCTTCAGCTTGGCCTTCATGTGCTGGATGGCAATTATCTGGCGATCCTGCTTGCTTTTGCGCTTTGTGCTTCGTTTTTATACTGGCCCTATGGGGAAAAACCGGGACTGATTGATATTTCACTGGCGCTTATATCCATGTTTGTCTGGCTATTATGTTCCTATAATTATGAATATTGGCTTTTGCATCAGCACGAGCGGGATATTTATAAATTTGCTGTTGCGGTAATTGCGATAATGCTGCTGTGTGAAGGGGTGCGAAAAACCACCGGCAACGGCATGGCAGCGGTTATTGTTGCTGCCCTTATATACGGGCTTCTCGGCCATCTTGCCGGCGGCATTTTTGAAGGATCAAAAACCGACCCTGACCGCTTGTTTATCTATCTTTATTCCGATGGCAGTGCTGTTCTCGGCTTTATCCTGACGGTTGCGGGAACGCTGGTTCTTGGCTTTTTGGTGCTGGGGCAGGTAATGCAAAGCAGCGGTGCCACGTCATTCTTTTCCGATATTTCCATGTCCATGATCGGTAAAAAACGTGGCGGCCCCGCCAAAGTGGCGATTATCGGCAGTTCCATGATGGGAACGGTCAGCGGCTCAACCGTTGCCAATATTATGTCAACGGGGATGGTCTCAATCCCGCTGATGAAACGGCATGGATTTTCCGGGCATATGGCCGCAGGGATTGAGGCCGTAGCCTCAAACGGCAGCCAGTTGGCCCCACCGGTTATGGGGGCAACGGCTTTCATTATTGCCGAATATCTGGAACTTCCCTATGCCACTATTGTTGCATCGGCTATCATTCCTGCATTGGTTTATTATCTGTTTCTATTTGCGCAGGTCGATTTTTACGCCCGTGACCGGGGGATGGAAGGGCTCACGGACGAAGAAATCCCGAAAATGAAAGGCGTGCTTAAAGAAGGATGGATTTTTATCATTCCGCTTTTCATTCTGATCTTTTTTCTGTTCGTGCTTGTCTATAATCCGGCAAAATCGGCGCTATATTCAACGCTTTCCCTGCTTATTTTATCCCTGATCAAATACAGAAAGCTGCCAAATTGGGAACGGGTTTATACTTCCATCATTCAGCTTGGAAAACCGTTTACATTGCTGGTGATGATCTGCGCCGGAGCAGGGATCATTATCGGGGTGATTAATATGAGCGGGATTGGGTTTAACCTTGCTCTGGCCCTAAGTGATATTGGGGAACTTTACGGATTATTTGCCATGCTTGTGGTCACAGCCGCCATTGCGATTATTCTTGGCATGGGCATGCCGACATCGGCGGTTTATATTGTGGTGGCCATGTTGCTGGCGCCGTCCATTGCCGATATGGGGGTGCCGCTTATTGCCGCCCATTTCTTTGTTTTTTATTTTGGGCTTGTCTCCATGCTGACACCACCGGTCGCCATCGCGTCCTATGCGGCGGCGGGCCTGGCCAATTCGGATTTCAGAAAAACCAGTCTTGCGGCGCTAAGACTGGGTCTTTCGGCTTTTATCATGCCGTTTTATTTTGTCTATAACCCCGGAATTCTTTTAATCGGGTCATGGCTTCAGATTGTCATTGCATCGCTTTCCCTGATTGTGGCGGGTATTCTGCTTGCCCGGGCGCTGACGCTTTTTACCAGTTCAAGGGGAAAAACGGATTTTCATGGCAGTTTTGATCTTATCGTCTGTCTGATTGTTGGTTCTGCCCCACATTTTTTGGGTCCGGAAAACCTGTTTAATTTTGCTGTTATGATAGCTGGCGTTGCGATGATTATTTACGGTAATCGGTTTTTGGGAAAACATCATCAAAATGCTTAATAATTTTTAACCATGAAAACGGTGTTAACCATTATACAACGATCTTTTGATAATAAATAATAATGTAAGTGATGCTTGTGCAGGGTAAAAATCTTTGTTTTGAGTAAAGTAGTTACACATGTCAGAAAGTAAAGCAACAGAACTAGCCGATATTAAAAGGAAACTGGAAAATGCCAATATACTGATTAATATATTGAGCATTGTGGCACAGGACAGTCCGCTAGAAAACATTCTTGACCAGGCGATGGATGAATTATTATCTGCCAGTTGGCTAAGCTTTATGCCGATTGGCGGGGTTTTTGTTGCTGATGAAACGGAAAAAAAACTGCGCCTTGTGGCAAAGAAGAATCTTTCACCGGAATTACACACATTATGTGCCAAAGTGCCTTATGGCCATTGCTTATGCGGACGGACTGCGGCAAACCGGAAAGTAGAATTTGCCAAATGTATAGATGATCGGCATGATATTACGTTTGATGGAATGGAACCACACGGCCATTATAATATTCCTATTTTACACGGGCAGGAATTGTTGGGTGTAATGATCGTATATCTTCCTCACGGTCATAAAAAAAATAAAATAGAGATTGAGTTTTTATCTAGTGTTGCCAAGGCTTTAAGCATGTTACTTCATGTAAAAAATAAAGAAATGGCACTTAAAAGCAGTCAGCACCAATTGGAATCATATTTACATCAATTGGATAGTCAGAATATGGCTTTGCAAAAACAGGCGGAAGAAATGGTTGTTTTGTCTGAAGAACAATATGAACTTAGGACAAAGGCGGAAATACTTCAGGAAAAAGCCCTTTATGCGTCGCGCCATGATAGTCTGACAGACTTGCCTAATCGGGCTTATTTTACGTCACGTTGCAAAGATGCAGTCATTAAAGCTCAGAAAACTGGTAAAATAAGCGCCTTTCTGTTTATTGATATAGATGGCTTTAAATGTGTAAATGATACGATGGGCCATAACTCGGGGGATGAATTATTAATACAGATTTCGAAAAGGTTGAAAAACAGTGTTCGCGATGAGGATATCGTTGCCCGTTTCGGTGGCGATGAATTTATCATATTCCTTAAAAACCTTCCATCAATTGACCATGGAAAATCAATTGCGGATAAAATTGTGAGAAAATTGGGAAAGCCGTTTAAACTTAAAGCTGGTGATGCGAGGGTAGGGGCAAGTTGTGGTATATCTATTTATCCGGATCATGGAAAAAATATCGAAAACCTGATTGATGTTGCGGACCAGGCAATGTATTTGGTTAAACAGAACGGAAAAAATGGTGTTCATATGGCTGAAATATAGGCTTTTCCAATTCATCTTCAATATTTGTTACTTAAGTTAATCACTTAAATTTAACCATAAATTTATCATTCCTATTTATTGTTGATACAGTTGTTTAAAAAAAACTCAGTATTTTTTGGGGTTAGCGATTGAGAAACAGTTATAAAAGCGAAGCTGAATTTCGAATATTTATGCATTCTCAGAATGTAAAAAATATAAAAATTTTTTCATTTGTAATTTCCGCTATTATGCTTTTTCTTGCCCTTAGCAACAAAGGGGCAAATCCGGATGTTCCTTATTATCAGATCATAAATCTTACAAATATTGCCGGTTCGTTTTCCATTATATATTTAGCAATTGGTCTTTCATTATCCTATTGCCAAAATATAACTCTTCAGCATTTTTCATTATGGACTGCTGTATTATGCGGATATGCATTTGCATTTCTGATTTCATTTATATCTGTAATCGGGGAGGGTGGCATAACGGCAATTGCTATAATCTATTTAATCATTGCCGTATTTTTCTCAGCGTCTCTTCTTTACTTAATTCCCCTGGTTATTTTTAACAGTATTTTATTTTACTGTGTCGCGGCATCCGTTGACGTAATTCATGTTGAGTTTTTTGATTTAGGGATTTTTTCCATTATGGTGCTGAGTATTCTGACATCAATTGTACTTGAAAAACAAAGATGGGAAATTTTTTATAGCCGAAAAAAACTTAAAGAAAAGATCAGCGAACTGAATAAAGCACTTGATGTCAGAGCCACATTTCTGGGCCATATGAGCCATGAGCTTAGAACACCTTTAAATGCGATTATCGGCTTTTCGGAAATGCTGAAAAATAAGGATCTTTATGCCAATAACCTGAATAAAGTTCAGGAATATGCAGAGTTTATAAATTCCGGCGGCAATCATCTTCTGTCTTTGGTGAACGATCTTCTTATTCATAAAAAAATTGAATCTGGTGATCTTAACCTTCACATGGAAAATGAGGATATTCTGCACTTCCTTGAAACTTATATTGAGGAATTAAGGCCGGTCTCAGCACAGAAAAATCAGAAAATATTCTTAAGCAGTTCAGATGAAAAAATAATGATTGATACGGACAGGCGATATTTCAAACAGGTTATTTATAATATTCTCTCAAACGCGCTGCGCCATTCGCCAATTGATGGAAAGGTGGAAATAAACGTCACCAGACAGGGGGATGAGCAAATTGAAATCAGAATAATTGATGATGGCAATGGCATTAGTGACCAGATTGCGAACCAGATTATGAACTGCGATAACCCGGAGGATACCCATCTGATAGCAAGCGAGGATGGAAATGGGCTAGGCCTGATTATTGTCCGGAAATTGCTTGATCATCTGCGGGCAAAAATATCTATCAGAAAATTAAATGCGGTTTCATCAGAAATGAAAACCGGCACGGAAGTAAAACTGATTTTTCCAGTATTTTTTAATGCCGCATAAAACAGTCAATTATGTTGGCGGTTATTGCACTGATATTACTTTTAAGTAATTTTGATGGATAAATACCGCTGCTGAATACGGCATCGGCGCAGCATTTCTCATGTAATGTGATACGGGGCGCGGCATTTTTGGGCAAAAACCCAAACCAGAAGCGGATAAAAAATAGTAAAGCGTTCAGACAGTATTTAAAACTGTCTTCATTGAGAGGCTGATATAAATTCAATTTTTATGGAATTTAAAAGTGGCTCCCCGAGCAGGACTCGAACC
>JAGREE010000122.1 GCA_020446675.1 Alphaproteobacteria bacterium
CTGACCTATTATCTTGTGGCGCATCAACGTATTTCAAGATCCGCCTATACCATGTCCAACCTGATGACACAGATGGATAAGGGACTGACCGAATCCCAGGTAAGCGATATGATGCTTGCCCTTGATCAGGTCAGCAAACCTTTTAATATTTCGGATAATGGTCGCGCAACCATTACCGCCATTATCGGCGAAGGTGTTGATGGCGCGGCTGCCACCAGCTATTCGGTTGCCTGGCAGCGCTGCTATGGTCCGAATTCGTCAACGCCATCATATGGTGCTGCCGGCAGCAGCGTTGATGTTGCCGATATACCGACCAATTCGATTGTAACAACATCACAAATTCTTGTGGTGACAGAAGTTGACTATACGTTTGAGCCGATCCTCGGCATCCTGCCCTTAGGGGGGCATATTAAATATGATGCTTACTTCCGCCCACGCCGGGGAACAATTGAAAATATTGTTGCTGACGGCTCTGCCCCGAACAGCTGTTCCTAAGCGATTAATCACAAAAGAATAAAAGAAAAAGCCGGCAATGGAAGTGGAGTTTCATTGCCGGCTCAAGTTACCATTTTATTTTATCAGGAAAATAAAATGAGGGTTTTTAGATATGACTCAAAGTTACTTACTCAATCTTAAATCAGCTAGATCGTTTGCAATTGCTTCAAAAGCACCATCTAGATCAGTAGAGCTAGGCGCATGGAAATATTTACCACTATCTGTGGCACAACCTTCATAAAGGTTTTTCAATTCTGTAGTGGCTGCATTGTCGCCAAAAGTAATTGTATAAACAGTAATGCCCATCCCTTTCATCGCCGAACAGACATAGGCCAGCCTTTTGTTAATTGCCAGTTTTGCATCATTTTGTGAAGTGGCTCCATCCAAACGGCCTTCATCGCGAATTCCATAGCCGGAATAATCGCCGTCATACATTCGGTAAATACCATAATCTTCATCATCATCATCATACATAGCAGTAGCACATTGCGGACATTTGCCATCCCCATCATCATCCCATGCATCATTGTTATCATTGTATTTGTTTTGAGAATCATAAAATGGGTGTTTTTTACCGGAACTTACCATTTTATTCTCTCCATCAGTCATTAGAACAACAGCTTTAACCATTTTGTCATCATCATAAGCTACATCATTAAAAAACGGCGATCCGGTATGGAGCATTCTCCAGCCCCAGATCATCCCGATATTGGCAATGGTGCCGCCACGGTTATAGGAATAATAAAGACTGTCGATATATGTGGTCAGGTCAGCCTTGGTGGATGTAAAATCAAGCACCGGGGTCGGACAGTTAATATTTGGTCCTGCGTCAGAATTATCATTTTCACCGCTGCCGCCTTCGCGCTGATAATCCGGAGCGGGCCAGACTGCCCCTTCTGGTCCATTCAGGTCCGGTAAATTGTAAACATTGTCATAATGGGGCCGCCACAGGAATGGAACCCAGTCTTCCCCTTCATGTTCCACCCGCACATCATAAGCATCAGCTGCTGTTAGATCACTGTTGGTATGACGCGCTTCAACGCAGCCATTCCATTTGGAAAGGTTATTGGCATCATAGGTATAGCTCGCCGGCATGGATGATGTGTCAATATAGGAACTGTCCAGCAAATGACCGATATTAACCGTCGTCACATAAGGAACTATGGCAATTTCCAATTTGTCATTTGTCGCATCATCGCCAAAAAGATTATTGACCATGGCCTTTGCGGATGTTTTTAATGCATCAATTTTTCTTGTTCCGCCTGCATATTCTCGCATTGACCCGGTGTTATCCAGCACCATGACCAGCTGAAGCCCGGTTTGCTTACTTGTGGTTTCTGCATCCGCGGCAATGGAGACCGTATCAAAACCAAACAGTCGCATAAAAACGGTATTAACCGTTCCTGATGTGGAAACCTCAAGTGTTTTGGTCGCGGTATCCACTTCTCTTATATCTAGTTCCTGGACCTGTCCGCCCATCAGGCTTGAATCAAAATTGCTGTCAAAAAACGCCTGAATTTCAGCATCTCTTGTCAGAGAATGAAATGATTTGGCCCCGGCAAGGGCCGCTGCATCAAGGGCGCCGGAAAGTTGTGCACGGTATAAATAAGCCCGCCCAAGATCAACCCCAATTCCAAGAATACCAATAAGCACAGTTGCAGAAAGAGCCACCTGAAAAAGGATGGCTCCTTTTTGATTACGTCGTAATTCACGGCCAATCTTTTTAATTTTAGTGAAATAGGTAAACATTTTCCCGCCATTCTAATAATTAATCGCAGAAAAGAATAGCCGATTCAAATTAAGAAAGTCCTAATGTTTCCCTAAATTTTAGGTAAAATTTTATTAAGAAAATAACGAATTAAATTGCGTTTATTTTAATGCTACTGCGCCTCATAAACACCGCGGGCAATGGCACGGGCAATGGTATCCGCCGCCGCCGCGCCAATTTCGGAAATGGCCCTTGATCGCCTTGGCCCGTCGGGGATTTCCTTTGTCCCGCCGGAAATGCAGAAAATCGTATCCCCGTCCGATAATGTATGAACCGGCCTGATCGCGCGGGCGTAACCGTCATGGGCCATCATCGCCACCCGTTTACATTCGGCTGATGTCAGTTTTGCAGATGTGGCAATAATGCCGATGGTGGTGTTTGTTCCCGGTCTTGAGCCACCGGTTTTACTATCATCAGGAAATGGCTGAAGGGCGGCATCCTGATTTGGATTTCCCTTTTGACCGCCAAGTTCATCACCATATGCAAAGGGCTGCGCCCAATAGGTCTTCCCGTCCGGCATATAAACACTACCGACACAATTGACCGCCACCAGTGCCCCGACAATAAGACCATCCCCCAGATCAATGGACGTGGAGCCAACCCCGCCTTCCCTGTTTCCGGCCCGTGCCCCAAGCCCTGCACCGTAATTTCCAAGCGGGAATGGTTTACCGTTTCGGCTCTGTGCGTCCTCAAGCGCTTTAATGCCAAGATCATGATAGGGTGTTTCAAGACCCCAGTCCTTATCACCGCCATTTACCAGATCAAAAAGGATCGCCCCGACAACAATCGGCACTGCCGGCATAGTTTCGGTGAATTTAAGGCCGACATTCTGTTTTGAAAGCACTTTGGCAATGCCGTCCCCCGCCGCAAGGCCAAAAACACTGCCACCGGAAAGAACAACCGCATCAGCCCGCCCGACAAGATTTTCCGGGCTTAAAACCTCCACATCGCGAAGGCCGGGACCGCCACCACGCACATCAACCCCGCCAGTCACTGAGCCGGGGCAATAAAGAACCGTTGTTCCGGTTCTGACCTTCTGGTCTTCGGCATGTCCGACACTGATCCCCTCAATATCGGTGATTAAATTCTGTGGTCCCGGTTTAAACATTTTATGTCCTATTCCTTTTTTATATTAAGCTTATGCTGAAACATGCCTTTAAACAAGATTTTAAGCCATTCCTGATTTAAATACAGTGATTTAAATACAGCGGCCGCCGTCGACCTCCATCGCGACACCAGTGACCATGCCTGCCTCATCACTACACAGATAACAGGCGGCATTTCCCATATCTTCCGGTGTTGAAAAGCGACCGATCGGAATGGTTGACAGGAATTTTGCCCTTATTTCCGGCGTATCTTCACCCATAAAGGTTTTCAAAAGCGGCGTATCGCCCGCAACAGGGTTTATGGCATTCACCCGAATACCAAAAGGGGCAAGCTCAACCGCCATTCCGCGGGTTGCCGTAATCATCCAGCCTTTTGACGCATTATACCAGGTCAGATTGGGTCTTGGGCTGACACCGCCTGTGCTCGCAACATTCAGTATGGCGCCGGACCCTGCCTTTTTCATAAGCGGGACAATATGTTTCGCCGTATTATAAACCGATTTTGCATTCACATTAAAAATCCGGTCAAAATCGCTTTCCAAAAGCTGGTCAAGTGGCTGTGGAATATGCCCGATCCCGGCATTGTTAACCAGAATATCAATGGTTTTAAAAGCTGAAACCGTTCTTTCAACCAGCGCTTTCACACTTTCCCCGTCCGAAACATCAACCTCAACCGCCATCACATTTTCACCAAGCTCATCGGCCAGATTTTCGGCCAGCGTTATATTCAGATCGGCTATGACCACTTTGGCGCCTTCGGACGCAAATTTGCGGACTATCCCGGCCCCAAAGCCTGATGCTCCACCGGTCACAATTGCTACTTTATCATTTAATCTCATAATATTATCACTTTTTATTAAACTAATACATTAACCATGGCGAACAGCGACTGTTTTAAGAACACTGAATCCATAAAGGGCTTCAAACCCTTTTTCCCGGCCAAATCCTGATTTGCGCATTCCGCCGAATGGCAGTTCAACGCCGCCCCCGGCCCCATAGTTATTGATAAATATCTGCCCGGCTTTAATGGCTTTGGCCATGCGCATCTGGCAGCCGCCATCACGGGTCCAGACCCCGGTAACAAGACCATAATCGGTGCCATTGGCAATTTTTATTGCTTCTTCCTCACTCTCAAAGGGGGTCGCAACCTGAACGGGGCCGAATATTTCTTCCTGTGCCAGCTTATGATCCGGTGGCACATCACGGAAAAGGGTTGGTT
>JAGREE010000123.1:0-177 GCA_020446675.1 Alphaproteobacteria bacterium
GTCGGGAGTTCGAGTCTCTCATCGCCCACCATGATCACAGGGAAAAGCTTAAATTGCTACAATGGCTTAAGTAGCGAATCGAAATATCGATAAAACATAAATAAGCCGCTTGACTTGATGGTGGTAATCCCCTACATCAGGTTTGCATTTTAAGGGGGTGTAGCTCAGTTGGTTAGA
>JAGREE010000123.1:203-5330 GCA_020446675.1 Alphaproteobacteria bacterium
GTCGCGGGTTCGAGTCCCGTCACTCTCGCCATTTTTTAAAAATGGCCTCCTCTGAAATAAAACCATAATCCTTAAATTTGCGGCTTCAAACGAAGCTTCAATCTTTATGTTCTGGACATTGTCTTTTCACCTTCAACAAATTTGATAAAAAGCCATTTTATCTGAAAAAACTATTGGCAATTTGTATCGCTAGCGGCTATTAACGGGACTAGGAAATTTGCCTTGTATGGGTTGTGATCGTGACGATGACAGGGTATAAGGGATTGATAATTTTAAGGCTTGAAGATTAACTGACAGTATTTCAAGTCTTTATGGTGAGGACTGTCGCAAATTTGCTAATTGAAGGGTGGGGCACTAAATGAACGAACTGCTGCTCGAATATCTTCCGATTTTGATTTTCTTTATAATTGCTATTGTAATGGCAGCTATTTTTGTTCTTCTACCAATTCTGGTGGTAAAACAAAAACCTGATGCGGAAAAACTGTCCGCATATGAATGTGGATTCGAAGCCTTTACAGACATGCGAAAACAGTTTGATGTCAGGTTTTATCTTGTTGCAATTCTGTTTATTATTTTTGACTTGGAAGTTGCCTTCTTATTTCCCTGGGCGGTTGCATTGGGAAGCATTGGAATGTTAGGTTTTATTTCAATGATGATATTTCTTGGTGTTCTTACCATTGGCTTTATATACGAATGGAAAAAAGGAGCTCTTGAATGGGAGTAGAAAATAAAACCGACATGTCAGCCCAGGATTTGCAGGCGGAAATGACATCGTTGGAACAGGATGCTTACTTTAAATCCCTTCAGGATGACCTGGCAGACAAAGGGTTCGTTGTCACTTCACTCGAAGATATTATTGCCTGGGCCCGAACCGGGTCATTATGGTGGATGACTTTCGGTCTGGCCTGCTGTGCTGTTGAAATGATGCATACATCCATGTCCCGCTATGATGTTGAACGGTATGGTTTTGCCCCGCGGGGAAGTCCTCGTCATTCCGACGTTATGATTGTTGCCGGAACCCTGACCAATAAAATGGCCCCTGCAATGCGTAAAGTTTATGACCAGATGCCAGAGCCACGATATGTAATTTCGATGGGGTCCTGTGCTAATGGCGGCGGGTACTATCACTATTCATATTCCGTCGTTCGCGGTTGTGACAGGATTGTTCCTGTCGATATTTATGTTCCGGGCTGTCCGCCAACAGCGGAAGCGCTTCTTTACGGAATTCTTCAGTTGCAAAAGAAGATACGCCGTACAATAACGTTTGAGCGCTAGGAGAATAGATAAATGAGTTCTGAAGAAGCTTTAATAGATCTGGGCGAACATATTTTAAGTAAAAACGGCAGCAACGTAATTGATTTCAAAGTGGCATTTGGGGAGCTGACTTTGAATGCCAAGCGGGACCATATTGTAAATGTACTTACATTTTTACGGGATGATGCCAATTGCAAATTTGTGCAGCTGACGGATGTCTGTGGCGTCGATTATCCGGAACGCGTCGAGCGTTTTGAGGTGGTTTATCATCTGCTGAGCCTTCACCATAATCAACGTGTACGGGTTAAAATAACAACCGATGAAGAAACTGTGGTTCCATCTGTTGTTGGCGTTTTCCCTTCAGCCAACTGGTACGAACGTGAAACTTGGGATATGTATGGCATTATGTTTGACGGTCATCCTGACCTTCGTCGACTGCTCAGTGATTATGGTTTTCAGGGCCATCCGCTTCGAAAAGATTTTCCGCTTACCGGATATGTTGAAGTGCGTTACTCCGAAGAAGAAAAGCGTGTTGTTTATGAACCTGTGAAATTGGCGCAGGAATTCCGGACTTTTGATTTTATGAGCCCTTGGGAAGGAGCAAAATACATCCTTCCTGGTGATGAAAAAGCGGATGAAGGAAAAAAAGGTTAAGTCATGGCTGAAGTTGATATCAAAAACTTTAATATAAACTTTGGTCCGCAGCATCCTGCGGCTCATGGTGTGCTTCGGCTTATTCTTGAGCTGGATGGTGAGGTGGTCGAGCGGGCTGATCCGCATGTTGGCCTGTTGCATCGTGGAACCGAGAAGCTGATTGAACATAAAACCTATTTGCAGGCGATTCCTTATTTTGACCGTCTGGACTATGTTGCACCGATGAATCAGGAGCATGCTTTTTGTCTGGCAATTGAAAAACTGATGGGTCTTGAAGTGCCTAAGAGAGGGCAATATATCCGTGTATTGTTCAGTGAAATTGGCCGCATTCTTAACCATCTGATGAATATTTGTTCGCATGCAACCGATGTGGGTGCATTGACGCCGATGCTTTGGGGGTTTGAGCAACGTGAGATTCTGATGGAATTTTATGAAGCCGTCTGTGGTGCCCGTCTTCATGCAAATTATTTCCGCCCCGGTGGTGTTCATCAGGATATGCCGGCAGGACTTGATAAGAGAATACTTGAATTTTGTGACACATTCCCAAAAGTGCTCAGTGATATGGAAACCCTGGTGGTTGAAAACCGTATTTTCAAGCAGCGTAATGTGGATATCGGTAAGGTAACGGCGGAAGAAGCATTCGCACTCGGCTTTACCGGCGCTATGGTTCGCGGGTGTGATATTCCGTGGGATATACGCCGTGCCGAGCCCTACGAAGTTTATAACGAGTTGGATTTTGATGTTATTGTCGGCAAAAATGGCGACTGTTATGACCGTTATATTCTTCGAATTGAAGAAATGTATCAGTCTGTAAAAATTATGCGTCAGTGCATTGAGAAAATGCCGGAAGGCCCGGTTGCTTCAATTGACCGCAAAGTGACACCGCCACCCCGTGCGGAAATTAAATCGTCGATGGAAGCGTTAATCCATCACTTTAAATTATATACTGAAGGATTTAAAGTTCCTGAAGGTGAAGTCTATGCCGCTGTCGAGGCACCAAAAGGTGAGTTTGGTGTTTATCTCGTATCTGATGGCACAAATAAACCGTACCGTTGTCATATCCGCGCGCCCGGATACGCCCATCTGAGCGCCATGGGGCATGTTGCCAAAGGATATATGCTTGCTGATATACCGGCGATGATTGGTTCATTTGATATTGTGTTCGGAGAAATTGACCGATGAGTGTGAAAGTCAAAAATGCTGAAAAGTTTGAGTTTACGCCTGAAAATCTGGAATGGACGAAAACGCAGTTGGCAAAATACCCTGAAAACCGCAAAGAAAGCTGTGTGATGCCGTTTTTACACCGTGCGCAGGAGCAAAATAACGGTTGGGTCAGTGTTCCTGTTATGGAATATATCGCCGATTTTCTTGATATGCCATATATCCGGGTGCATGAAGTTGCCAGTTTTTACAGTATGTATAACCTTAAACCTGTTGGCAAACATGTGATTGAGGTTTGTACAACAACGCCTTGCTGGCTACGTGGTTCAGACGATGTGGTCAAGGCCTGTAAAGAAGAGTTGGGGATCGGCTTTGGTGAGACAACCGAAGATGGCGAATATACACTTCTTGAAGTGGAATGTGCAGGGGCATGCGTCAATGCACCGGTTATCGCCTATAAAGAAGAATATTATGAAGATCTGGATGAGGACAGTACACGCAAATTCATCCGCGATTTAAAAGCCGGTGTTGCCGTAAAGCCGGGACCACAGAATGGCCGCTTCAAGTCCTGCCCGTTTGGCGGACCAACAACACTCAAAGATATGGCGCCAAAGAATGCCACTTTCGGGGGAGATGAATAATGTTAGCTGATAAAGATCGCATCTTCACCAATCTCTATGGATTTGAAAGTCCGTTTCTGAAAGCGGCTAAAAAGCGTGGTGACTGGGACGGTACAAAAAAAATACTGGCCCGTGACCAGGACAGTATCATTAATGAAATGAAGGAAAGCGGCCTGCGTGGTCGCGGTGGTGCCGGGTTTCCAACCGGACTTAAATGGTCATTTATGCCTAAAGAGTCAGATGGCCGACCAAGTTATCTTGTGGTGAATGCTGATGAGGGGGAGCCAGGCACCTGTAAAGACCGTGAAATCATGCGTCACGACCCGCATAAGCTGATTGAAGGTTGTCTGATTGCCGGCTACGCCATGCGTGCTGTTGCCGCTTATATATATATCCGCGGTGAATTTGTGCATGAGGCAAAGGTGCTTGAGCAGGCTATCGAAGAAGCCCGTGATGCCGGCCTGATTGGTAAGAATGCCTGCGGCAGCGGTTTTGATTTTGATGTATTTGTTCACCGTGGGGCAGGCGCTTATATTTGCGGCGAGGAAACGGCCCTGATTGAAAGTCTGGAAGGTAAAAAAGGTCAGCCGCGTCTGAAACCGCCTTTCCCGGCTAATGTTGGTGTATTTGGCTGTCCGACCACTGTGAATAATGTTGAATCCATAGCTGTGGTGCCGGAAATACTCCGTCGTGGTGGGTCCTGGTTTGCGGGGATTGGCCGTGAAAATAATACGGGAACAAAACTTTTCTGTATTTCCGGTCATGTTAATAATCCCTGTAACGTTGAAGAGGAAATGGGAATTCCGCTTAAAGAGCTGATTGAAAAACATGCTGGCGGCATTCGCGGTGGATGGGATAATCTGCTTGCAGTAATTCCCGGCGGTTCATCGGTCCATATGATCCCGAAATCTGTATGCGATACAGTTTTGATGGATTTTGACAGTCTTCGTGCCGAAGGGACCGGTCTTGGTACTGCGGCAGTGATTGTGATGGATAAATCGACTGATCTGCTTCGGGCGATCACAAGATTATCTGCATTTTATAAACATGAAAGTTGCGGTCAGTGTACACCATGCCGTGAAGGCACGGGCTGGATGTGGCGTGTGATGGAGCGTCTTTGTTCCGGTGAAGCGGAAATCGAAGAAATTGATACACTGCTGGAAGTTACCAAGCAAATCGAAGGTCATACGATTTGCGCACTTGGCGACGCTGCGGCATGGCCAATTCAAGGGTTGATGCGCCATTTCAGACCCGAAGTGGAACACAGAATCCTTGAATATAAAAAAACGCATAATGCAGCGTAGGAGAATTAAAATATGCCAACGCTAACGATAGATGGAATTGAAGTAGAAGTGGAAAACGGGACAACCGTCCTGCAGGCGGCTGAGCAGGTCGGCATTGAAATTCCACGCTTTTGTTACCATGAACGCCTTTCAAT
>JAGREE010000124.1 GCA_020446675.1 Alphaproteobacteria bacterium
ATTTGATGACGGATGAGGGGAGGGTGAGGGCGTGGGGGGCGTTGAATCCTCATCCAAATAGAACAAGCCTTCCTATTCTGACTAGAAGAGTAGAGTTTGACGATCTTCCGCTGCATTGGAGAAAGGAAAATCCTTACACGAACCAAGATATGTTTGACCCTAATTCGGGAGGGTATACAGTAGCACATACAGGACATAATGATTATCCGCACGAATATGATATGGCAGATGCTATTGCAAAAGATGGTAAAGCTGTAAAACTAAGAGATGAAAGTACTCCAGACCCCGCTTTTGGCAACAAGACTCCTGATGCAGATATTGATGGAGTGGTTCATGATTTCAAGAATTTTGATTCACCAAATAATGTTAATGGCAAGGTATACAACCATATCATTTCGAGTGGGTCAAGAAGCAATGCCCCTGGGGTCACATTTAATCTCCGTGGAAATTCAGCATCGCTAGATGATGTGAATCAAGGACTAGATGATGTTAGAGAACTAATTGCTAATGAAGGTGTTCCGTCAGGAATGGCAGAGCAAGTTGGACTTGTTTATTCTGATGGGACTGTTGCCTTTTTATCAAAAAATGAAATAATAAATGGAGCCTATTTTTAATGATGAAAAGTTCAGAAGCAATAAAAGTGTAATAAATGATTGTCAATTATTTATTGCAGGGACGACCTATTTTTTCGCGCATCCGAAAAATCGCACATTAGAAAATGCCTACTATCATTTTGGACTGATGTTTGATTCATTACATTATGAAAGAAATAAAAAGTGGAGAGATGAAATGTTCAGGCCAATCAAGGAGTTTTTTCCCGGTGTCATTGAGACAGAGCTACTTTTGGCTGTGCAACTGGGAAAAAACTCCAATTTCGAATATAACGAAGTAGAGGCAGACAAATATGACCCTTATTATTGGAGAATAAAAAAAGCTACAGAGCACGAAAGAGACGATTGGGCTTTTTTCATGTTTTTTGGAAATATCCAAGGGTTGTTTAATGGAGATAGAATCACAGAGGAGCGGCTATTGAATTACATTGATAAATTCCCTGAATTATTTATCCAAAATCAGAGAAAACAATTAGAATATAATTTTAATTTTTTTGATGAAAGAGGGTATTATATTGAGATTGAAGAATCCACTAAGTTGAATAAAAAAGCAAGCGGTATCTACCCCGCTGTCCGTAGCAAATAAATCGGCATAATAAAATGCAGCCGCTGCAGGATGGTTGCACCGCCACCCATACCTGGATGATAATGGCCCAATTGGCAGAGTAGTCAATGCGAACCCATGCTTAATTGCCGACCTGGAACACCATAACTTCAATGTAATCCAAGAACCATTGAAGTATTATAATGGCCTTGCCAACATCAGAATGCCTGGGCTGGCAGAGCCATCACAGCTTCCAGCAGCTGCCTGGTGGACGGCTTCACTGACCAGGGGGAATTGGTGGATGGCTTTTCAGCCAAAGAATGCGCAACCGGGGCATTTTCAGCTCTGCTCATTGGAGAATTGTTAAACAATTTTCCATGGGTAAAAGACAAACTACAAACCATTCCCAAACCCGGCTTTACAAAAGGCAT
>JAGREE010000125.1 GCA_020446675.1 Alphaproteobacteria bacterium
GCGTCCTAACCCCTAGACGAACGGGCCTTGGGAAGTAATTATCAGGTAACACCTGGATAACTAAACTGTTTAAAACTATGAGAACCCATTTTACAGGGGTGAAAATTTTACCCGGCTCCTTTGGAGACGTGGTTTACCCGCCTTTGAAGGAGACGGGCCTGCGTCCTAACCCCTAGACGAACGGGCCATTTTGTCGGTTTCTTTAAGCCGGGCTGCAAATGTAGGATTTCAACTGCAACTGCACAAATATTTTTTCCGGCTTTTTTTTTCGAACGATGCTTTTTCTTTCAAAAGCGCTGCAAATATAGATGCTTTTTTAAAAAACCAAAATAGATTGCCTGAACTTTTTTTACCTTTATGAGCCTAAAAAAATACCGGGCTTGCAGGGAATAAACGAGAATCACTTGCATTTGGTTCAGAACAAAACACAAAAAAAATCCACGCAGAAACGGGCATATGAACTGTATTATTGTTACTTTTACACTAAGCCTCTAAATTCACCCTCGCATCCATTGGCAAACGCGATTGCTGCATCAATTGCAGTATAACAGGGAATCGACAAATAGCATTCCCTTCCAACGAACTTCAATTTCTAAAAACAAAATAGCATCAAACCATGTCCAAAAAGATCGCAATTAATGGCTTCGGCCGCATCGGACGACTCACTTTCCGCCACCTTCTGAATATGGAAGGCGTAGAAGTGGTGGCTATCAATGACCTGACCGACAACCCTACGCTTGCGCACTTGTTGAAGTATGATTCCACTCAGGGAAAATTCTCCGGCACGGTGACTTCTGATGATGACAACCTTTATGTGAACGGCAAGGCTATTGCCGCATTGGCAGAGAGAGACCCCACCAAACTTCCCTGGAAAGAAATGGGTGTCGACCTCGTGCTGGAATGTACCGGCCGCTTCACCGATGTGGATAAGGCGGGTTGGCACCTGCAATCCGGCGCAAAAAAAGTGATCATCTCCGCTCCGGCCAAAGGCAAAGGTATCCCCACTATCGTGTTGGGTGTTAACGATGAAATGACCAATGCCGATTCCGCCATTTTTTCCAACGCTTCCTGTACGACCAACTGCCTGGCGCCGATGGTAAAAGTACTGGACGACCTCTGCGGCATCGAACAGGGTTTCATGACCACCATCCACGCTTATACCGGCGACCAGAATATCCTGGATGCTCCTCATAGCGACCTGCGCCG
>JAGREE010000126.1 GCA_020446675.1 Alphaproteobacteria bacterium
TTAAATATTTTTTTATTGATTGAATTGCAGAAACAGAACTACGTCTTTTAAGTAGGTCTCCTGCCACTTTTCTAAACAAAAACTTTTTTTTCCATAATGAATCATCAAAAGGTACGTCAACATCGCATGAAACATAGAAGCGATATTTTGATTTTTTTTGATTAATGCCGGAATTTAACTTCATCAGCATTTGCCATAAAAGATAGGCATATTCATTAACAAGAGGGCGCTCAAGGAAATGCTCTCGGCAAGCAAGAGAAGCGCTGGAAGGAAATCTGTTATGTTTATCAAAAGCAGGAGTAACATTTTCTTCATAGCGGGTTATTAGAAAAAAACAACTTCCAAAAATATCAATAGGGAAATCATATTTACTTGATTTTAAATTACCGTATACAACTGGGATTTTTTCCAGGTTATTATGCGTGCTTAATTGATATTTCTTTAAATAGATTTTCTCCAACGGTTCCAAGGGCATCGAATTTTTATGAAGCCAGTCTTGATCGGGGATTGAAAATAATTTGTCAGGTATTGATATAGAATTTTCAGCTGAGGTTGTATATAAGATTGTTTCTTGCTCTAGGCTATTATTAACGACAGCCTTCCATTCAGTACCTAGAATGTCTTCAAAAATTACTTTGAAAATATACTGTCTTTCTGGAATACGTGAATTTGAATGCTCTATAGTGATCAAAGGCTATCTCATTCCTAGAAATTCAATGTTTTTGCATTTCTACAAATATTCCGACACTATTATGAACAGGTTTCACTTTAAATAGAGAGGAATAAAAAATTGACACAATTACACAGGACTTTCTAATTACTTTGGAAAATATGCTTTCATTTCCCCTGTTCTCGTCATTAAATAATAAATCATTACCAAAATTCGGATAAGCAAATCTAGTAAAATATCTCCACATAAAACTTCTGGCGGGGGAGAAGTAATCATGTTCAATTTTTATGTTAGCAACTGAGCTAAATTGTTTATCCCAGAAATTATTTGGAAATACAGTAACCAGATCAGGTGGTGGTGTTAATGCCCATGGAAAACCAGTTTCATTACAAAAATCTAACGTAGGAACATTAAATAACAATCGACCACCTGGTTTTAATAATGAAAGCAAGTAATTGATAAATTCTATAGGTTTTTCTACGCATCCTATAGTGCCGACATGATAAATTACATCATAAGGAGCAGTATCCGTAACGTGTTGTGAATCAACTCTATGAAAGTGATCTCCAAATTTGCTCTTAGCTGCATTCAAAGCATCATTAGAAATATCAGTGCCTATTATATCATATCCTAAAGCAATAAAATATGAGGTCAAATAACCTTTTGAACATCCTGTCTCCATAATTTTGATATTAGTAGGTAATGATAATATTTTATCTATGATAAACTTATTTTTATGGGATTTCGAGAGATGTTTTTTTAATCCTGATGTATTATTCTCTTTGAATAGCTCAAAAGATGCTTCCAGATAATGATTATGCACACTATAACCTGATTCTATTGAATGAAGTTTAGTATGAATGCCCATATCATATTGACAAAATCGACAACCACAATCTTCGCACTCATAAAGAGTTGTTTCATAATCACTATAGGGTTTATACAATGAAAAAACTTTTGTTTTTTCTGACAAGCATATTCTACAATTCATTTTTTTTCTCAGAATAAATATCTAGCCACATTTTTGTATTTAAATCGACCTGATTTGCAATCTTTGACTGAATTTCAATTAATTCATGCTCAAGGCTTTCTTTATTCGATAAAAGTTTTTCAATCAATAACCATAATTCATTCATTGAATCATTATTTACAGCATCCAAAACAAACTCATTCATATTATAAGTAGTCATCAGGTCAAGATATTTTCCATGCCACGATAATGAAATAGCAGGAATGCCAGATGACAATGCCGCCACCACACTGTGATATCTTGCGCCTATGTGTATAGTTGCATTTGCAATAATGGATTTCAGTTCAATAGGGGATAAATCGTCATCAATTATATGAACTTTATTATTTTCTAAAAGACCAGATTTCACTATCTGACACACTTTATGATCACATCTGGTTGGGATAGGCGTATTCGGATAAGTAGAATGTGGCAATAAAATCACATCATGTCCTAGATCCGTTAAGTAATTGCATAATTTTTGTGTATATAGGACATGACAGTTTTTCGATTCAATTCCATCAGTTCTTTTATACAAGACGGCACTAGGAGAGATAGTAACAATGGATTTTCCATTTAAACCTAGAGTTTTATCAATATATTCACGACCTTCATCTTTATCATACGGCAATACCGTTGCCACATCCGGAAACGCGATGGCTTGTATATTAGGTAGTAATTCTTGAACAGCTCTCCGGCAATTTTCCCCTCTACAAAAGACGACTGAATTATTGGATAAATCAATTTTAGCCATTAATTTTATTAAAAAAGATGAAAATGGTCCATAACTTTGTGTCCAGGGAATCATTGGCTTTTTATAAAATTTAGAAAGCCAATATAACATGTGACGACTAATTGAGCTTTTTGCATTACTTATAGGAGGACCTACATAACAAATTGCTGACATTTCCAATAATGCATCAGTCGTTTTAAAAAGATCGACCCATTCATTAAATATTTTTTTGCGGTCAGGATTAAAGCAAAAGGGAGGAAGGATATTTTTGCCTCCTATTGCTTTTAATACTTTAAATCCATATTTATCACCCCAGAATTTTTCATATTTATATCCTTCTTCATTTGAGGGAACAGTGAATATAAATTCTACATCTTGATTAAACTTTGAAATTTGCTTCACGAGTGACAAAGCTAAGGCAGGACCACCTTTATTTCCTTGCATACAAAGTCCTGTAACAAAGATTCTCAAATGTCACTTCCTTTCATAATATTAATTACTTTTTTTATTTTTATTTTCAGATATATGATGCTCAATTGTTTCAATTTGGTTAATGCATAAATGAACTTATATGTACGGTACTTTTGAGCTCTCACTAGATCTCTTTTAATAAACTCAATTTTGAATTTTAAGTGATCTAATACAGTGATTTCATCTTGAAGCACTTTATCTTCGAAAATGAATTTTGGATATATTTTTCTATTTTTGCTTAAATATGTATTTAATTTTCTCGCAATTGTACCAAATACCAAATTTGAGCTTTGACTTTCAATAACATCTTCAAATGTCCCGTCTTCAATAACAAGCCTGTTTTTTTTTGCCAAATTCTCTAATAACTCTACACCTACTGCATTACGAGCAATAATAATACTTAGTTTTTCACCCCTTTTTCGTTTCAGCCAAGCATCACCAACAGATACATCTGATAGAAAATTAAGGTGATCTTGGCAACTGCGACATCGTAATCTATTCACATCAGTAGAATAAGAAGCTTTATAGCTTATTAATTCATGCAGGGTATTGAAGACGCTCCTTGAAAAATATAATAAATTCCTATTGGTATAAAACTTCAGTTTACCAATTCGATCCTCACCTCTATAGCCTATCGATGTAATTTTCTCATCAATACCATGAAACTTTGAAAAAGCTAAATAGGAATGATCCGAATACATCCAGCCACATATGATCCCTGCTTTGAAAACAATTTTCTTTAATAATGAAGGCTCTTTTAGATGAATATAATTCAAAATACCTTCAAGATGGCATGGAATTGCCACCAAGGCACATTTCTCTACTTTTCTAATTTGGACTATGGCATCTGAAAAGGAAATCGAATGATAAATTGAACCTGGAATACGTTCCATTTCGTCCATTGTGTAAATCATTCTTGCATTGTATTTTCCATCGGCTAATTCAGATTCAGCAGATAAGCATAAGACAGGAATACCTTTATCTAGAAAAAAGTGTGTAATTTCCCTTAAGGTGCCTCCAGAGCTGGAAACTCCATTGAATTGATTTTTAGGAGAATAACCTATGTGTACGGAAATATAATTCCCATCCCTACTCAAATTTGAATGCTCAGGAATTAGTTTCTGGAAATCTACTTCTATACTGGGGCAGACACTTTCACAGCCCGTATCACAATTTAAACATGCCGTTGTGTCTAATATTTGAACTTCATTACAACCGCGATATTCATTATAGGCAGGAATAATTTTGTTTTTGTCACATGCCTCAATACAAGCTCCGCATGCAATACACATATCATTATCTACGACTTGTTGAATTTTGTTGTGGTTTAATGTAGAAGTCATTCTGCTTAATTTCTCATCCTGCCTCAATATAAAGTCGTAAATTTAACCAATTTTTCTAAGACGTTTTATACTTAGGAAAAGAAATAAAACAAGGAAAATTGAGGTTAAAAGTAGTTTATTCAAAAGACTGTTAGTAAAGTTTGATATAAGATATGCTATTGTTAGGACTGGTATTATTGTAATGGCAATGTTTTCCCAAAAGACACCAAGTTGCAGAGAGACTAATCCCCAGTAAGTATTAATACCGATATACACTAAGCTTGAAATGAAGCAATAAATTGTAATGCAATTAATTGGATCATCAGTAATGTTTGCTGCGATAATTATTGAAAGTATTCTGACCGTCAAATTTATGATATTCCAAACACTTTCCTGAGTAAATTTGTGAAATATTGTAAAGTAACTTGTAGCATTGGATAGATTTTTAAAATACACATAAAAACAATATCCCGGAATAATTAAAGCAAAATCCTTCCAACTCTCACCAAATATTATAGAACTATATTCAGAAAAACTGATAAGAACTAATACGGGAATTGAATATAATAGACTTACATTAGAATGAATTTTTCTTAATGTTCTATAGGCAATATGAGGTTTTTTTGTTTCTTTAGACAATTTTCCATAAGATACTCTCCACAACGCCTTATTTATCATTCCAAATGGAGCTTCCAATAATTGTTGCGCTAGAAAAAGTAAACCCGCTGCTGCCGGTGAGAAATAGTATGCGAGTAAAACAGGAAATAAATTCCCCGCCACCCCATTAATTAAATTAGTTGTAATTGTGTGTTTGGGTAAGTTAATGTGTTTAAAGGCAAATGACTTCAATGTATTATAGTTTATTGATAGAAGCCTTTGTTTTTTCTGTGTGTGTTTGAAGTATAAAAAAACAGCTAATAATGCTCCTGCAATATGGGCCAGAATTTGGCCAATTAACAATCCTGCAGATTGTAGAGAACCCAAAAATCCAAATAAAATTTGTGACGCTAGTCTAATAATTGTCTGAACGATCTGTGCAGTAGTTTGACAATGAAACTTCTTAATATGAGTGAACCAATATCCAAATGTCGTAATCAGTGAAAGGCAAAAAATACTTACAGGAATAAAATAAATATAAGGCTTCATTTCTGAAGAGTTAAAAATAGTAAGTAAAATTGAAGGTTGTATCAGGATCATTAATTCAATTATAAAGCACACAAATAGAGAGATAACAATGGATAGTAAAATACCATATTGTGAAAGTTTGTTGTTATGGTGCATGTTAATGGAAAGTTCATATCGCAAAGTTGCGGCAGGAAAAAGGCTGTTAACTATAGCAAGAAAAATAGCCAAATAACCAAAATCTGAAGGAGGATAAATTCTTGTTAGAATTGGTGCAGCGAGAAAACTTAAAACTGCAGTTATAACTGAACCTGATAATAAAATTGCAATGTCACCCAAATGGCTTTTATGAATTTTTGATAATTGAATGCTGATTTTATCCATAATTACTAACTCTTAATTTTGGCGAGTTGTTTAAAAACTAAAAAACTAACAATTAATAATTGGCGTTTTATTCTTCAAATAGCCATGCATTGGCAAACTAAATACTGTTTTGCTTAATGTTTCGGCATTTGGAAAAGCACCTGATTTATACCCAAGAGATTGATAGGCAGATTGCTCATGCATACATTTACTGTAATAGATCACAGTCGGAACGCCGGTTTCTTTATATTGTGCCATATATGTGTCCCTGTTTTCCGACCGCACTGTATACTGAGCCCAGCTACTATAGAATCCTTCAGGTACTAAGGGAGCAATTATATCATTCTTCTTACTAAGTTGTTTGTGATAATTTTCAGCAGCCAAGTTTCTGACAATCAATTCCTCAGGAAAAGCCGCCAGCTTTTCTAGCAAAATAGCAGCTTGTATTGTGTCTAATCGGCTATTCATACCGATGCGAACATTATCATATTTATCTGTTCCTTTACCATGAATTCGCAATGACCTGATAAGCTCTGCATAGTCATCATTATCTGTAAAAATCGCTCCACCATCCCCGTAACAGCCCAGCGGTTTTGCCGGAAAGAAACTTGTTGTTGCAATATCACCAAATGAACCTGCTTTTTTTCCGTTTATAGCCCCACCAAACCCTTGAGCAGCATCTTCAATAATTTTCAGATTATATCTATCTGCTATTTTTTGAATTTTCGGATAATTTGCTGGCAGGCCAAATAAATCTACTGTCATAATAGCTTTAAGGGAATATTTACCGGATGAGTTTTCTTCATTGATTTTTCTTTCTAGATCTAGTGGGCAAATGTTAAATGTTACTTCATCAGCGTCAACAAAAACGGGGGTAGCACCAACAAAAGAAATCGCTTCTGCACTCGCAAAGAAAGTAAAAGTTGGACAAAAAACAGCATCTCCAGGGCCAATTCCCATTGCCATCAATACCAACTGAAGAGCATCCGTACCATTTGCGCAAGAGATTGCATGTTTAACACCCGTATATTCAGCAAGCTTTTCTTCCAATTCCTGAACTTCGGGGCCCATTATAAATTGACCATGATCTAATACGGTTTGTATCCGTGCGTCAATTTTTTGTTTTAAATGCTTATACTGTGCCTTTAAATCAATAAACTCCATGCAGTCACCCTATAATATTTTTCTAACTATTCCACCTGCAAGACGGTATACAGCACCAGTATTAATACATGATGAATCATGTTCGCCTTCCAAAGGCAAATCAAGACGTTCGCCAAATTCACTCATCCAGCCAATTTGTCTAGCTGGCACGCCTGCCATAAGTGCATAATCGGGAACATCCTTCGTTATTACCGCTCCCGCAGCTACAAAAGCAAACCTCCCAATCACAATACCACATACTATAGTCGCATTTGCCCCTATTGTAGCACCTTGCTTTACCAAAGTATCTTTATATTCATCTTTTCTGGTAACCGCAGATCTAGGGTTATAAACATTGGTAAATACCATACTGGGTCCGCAAAAAACATCATCCTCTAATGTTACATTGTCATAAACAGAAACATTATTTTGAATTTTGACGTTATTGCCAATAATAACATTATTACCAACAAATACATTTTGTCCTAATGAACACTTTTTTCCTATTTTGGCGCCAGCACATATATGAACCCAATGCCAGATACGTGATCCGTCCCCTATCTGTGCACCTTCATCAATTATTGCTGTATCATGTGCTTTGTAAGACAAACTTTTCCCCTAAAGATTAAATTTAGATAATTTTATCCAAAAATGGATGATATTCCCCTATTTTTCCCAAAGGATTCTTATTTCTGATATCAGCAACAGTTTCAATCGCAATTCTATTTTCTTCCAGACCAAATCCGTTGCCATTCAAAATTTCCTCATAACTTCTTGTATGCAAATCCGTAAATCCACCAGAAAATTCAATTTCATCGCCATCAATGGTAATGCTTCGATAGGTTCTTTGGCCGGAGGACTTTACTGAATCCGGTAAATTATTGGCATCAACAGAAAGAAACCATCTTACTCTGGCTTTTTCATATTCCAGATACCCCGCATTCGTTGTATCAGAAAAATAATGAACGACATTTTCCTGTAAATTTCCGAATAAAAAATGCAACATGTCATAGAAATGTACACCTACATTTGTAGCTACACCGCCAGATTTATTGACATCGCCCTTCCAGGAAACCAAATACCAGTGCCCTCTTGATGTTATATAAGTTAAATCCACCTCATATTTCTTTTTATTCGATGCCTTAGAGATTTTTTCCTTTAATGCAATTATGCTTGGATGCAGCCTTAACTGAAGTATTGTATTAATCTTACGACCTGTAGCATTTTCAATTTCCTGCAATCCATCAATATTCCAAGGATTTAAGACCAATGGCTTTTCACAAATTGCATCTGCTCCTGCTCTTAATGCAAATCGCATATGTGAATCATGTAAATAATTTGGAGAACAAATCGAAATATAATCCAAGGGTTCCCCTGCCCGTCTCATTTTATCTACATGACGATCAAACCGCTCATACTCAGTAAAGAAATCTGCATTAGGAAAATAACTGTCAATGATGCCGACTGAATCATTTTTATCCAACGCTGCAATAAGATCATTACCTGTATCTGCAATCGCTTTCATATGGCGTGGTGCAATATAACCGGAAGCTCCGATCAGACCGAATTTTTTCATAAGTCTCTCATAAATCTAATAAAATAATATGGTTAATTTATACTTTAACATAATCATAAATTGAACTAATTATTTTCATAATAACTCGATTATTATTTTTTATTCTAATACCCCAACTTATTCACAACAATTTCTGCGGCCTCATCTGCTGAAAATTCTACTGTATTGACATGTATTTCAGCAGCTTCCGGCTCCTCATATGGGCTATCAATACCGGTAAAGTTTTTAAGCTCCCCTGCCCGCGCTTTTTTATAAAGCCCTTTTACATCACGCTGCTCACAAACTTCAAGCGGTGTATCAACAAAAATTTCAATAAATTCGCCTGTCCCGACCATTTCACGGACCATTCGCCTCTCTGCCCGAAAAGGCGAAATAAAGGCGGTCAGTACAATCAGCCCCGCATCAACCATCAAATGGGCAACTTCACCTATGCGTCGGATATTTTCCACCCGGTCAGCATCTGTAAAGCCGAGATCTTTGTTAAGGCCGTGTCTGATATTATCCCCATCCAGCAGGTAGGTGTGCTTACCCATAGCGTGAAGTTTCTTTTCAACCAGATTGGCAATTGTCGATTTTCCCGACCCCGAAAGTCCTGTGAACCAGAGCAGTTTAGGGCTTTGGTGTTTCTGCTTTGCCCGGCTTTCCTTACCCACATCGACCGCCTGCCAGTGTACGTTGCTTGCCCGGCGAAGTCCGAACTTGATCATGCCGCAGCCAATTGTCGCATTGGTAAATTTGTCAATTATGATAAAACTGCCCAGAGTTTTATTTTCGACGTAAGCCTCAAAAACAATTTTCTGACCAAGCTTGATATTAACAAGGCCCACTTCATTCAGTGCCAGAGTTTTTGCGCTTTCATGTTCAAGTGAATTGACATTGACCCTGTGCCGCAAATCTGTGATTACACCGTCCAAAGTTCTGTTATTGGTTTTAATCAGATAAGGCCGCCCGGGCAGCATTTCAACTTCGTGCATCCATATAATATGTGCCTGAATCTGATCTGTTATTTCTGGCCGGCTATCAACCTTCGAGATTACATCACCTCGCGAAATATCAAGTTCACGATCCAGGCAGATGGTTACCGCTTCACCGAACTCGGCATTTCTCACATTACCATCTGCAGATATGATAGAGTTTACATAGGCCGTTTTTGCACCTGGGAGCACAACAATCTCACCACCTTCAGCAATAGAGCCTGAAGCAATAGTTCCGCTAAAGCCCCTGAAATCAAGGTTCGGACGATTAACCCATTGCACCGGCAGACGAAAAGGTTTTTCAGCTTCGTTTGTATCAATCTGCACGCTTTCCAGATGATCCATTAAACTGGGACCGCGGAACCAAGGTGTATTTTCCGAAATTTTTAAAATATTATCCCCTTTAAGGGCAGATAACGGAATAGAAACGATTTCTTCAAAACCAAGACCTTTTGCAAATAGTCTATATTCTTCACCAATTTTTTTGAAAACTTCCTGATCAAAACTCATCAAATCCATTTTATTAATGGCCAGGACCACATGCTTAATCCCAAGAAGACTGACAATGAAACTGTGGCGTTTTGTCTGGGTCAGTATACCTTTACGGGCATCAATCATAATTATGGCAAGGTCGGCTGTTGAGGCGCCAGTTGCCATATTTCGGGTATATTGTTCATGGCCCGGAGTATCGGCAACAATGAACTTTCGCTTGTCTGTCGTGAAAAAGCGGTAAGCAACATCAATTGTAATCCCCTGCTCCCGCTCTGCCGCCAGCCCGTCCACCAAAAGTGCAAAATCAATATCCTGACCTTGTGTTCCTTGCTTTTTGCTGTCCTTTTCAAGAGCGGCAAGCTGATCTTCAAAAATGAGTTTGCTGTCATATAAAAGGCGGCCGATCAGGGTTGATTTACCGTCATCAACCGACCCGCAGGTAATAAAGCGTAAGTAAGATTTTTGCTCCTGCTCTTTGAGATAATCTGAAATATCCGTAATAGAAAGACTGGTCATTAAAAATACCCTTCTTTCTTTTTTTGCTCCATGGAGGCATCCGTATCCCTATCAATAACACGTCCTTCACGTTCCGATGTACTCGCAAGCAGCATTTCCCGAATAATCGCTTCCAGAGTATCGGCTTCGCTCTCAATTGCCCCCGTAAGAGGATAACAACCAAGGGTCCGAAATCGTACTTTGCGGTGTAAAACCTCTTCGCCTTCATTTATGGGCATGCGGTCATCATCAACCATAATGAGCTGCCCGTCACGCATGACTACTGGCCTTTCTGCGGCATAATATAGCGGAACGATGCTGATATTTTCCTGATGGATATACTGCCATATATCCAGCTCTGTCCAGTTTGACAGCGGGAATACGCGAATGCTTTCCCCCTTATTTATGCGGCAATTATAAATATTCCAGAGCTCGGGGCGCTGATTTTTCGGGTCCCACCGATGTCCTTCGGAGCGAAATGAAAAAATCCGCTCCTTGGCGCGTGATTTTTCCTCGTCCCGACGGGCACCACCAAAAGCAGCGTCAAATCCATATTTATCTAGCGCCTGTTTTAAGGCCACAGTCTTCATAATATCCGTATGGGTAGCAGAACCGTGACTGAATGGGCCTATGCCTTGCTCAACCCCATCCTGATTAATATGAACGATTAAATCCAGACCATGTTCCTTTACCATCCTGTCACGAAAGGCGATCATCTCCTTAAATTTCCAGGTGGTATCCACATGCATTACAGGAAACGGTAATTTACCAGGAGCAAAAGCCTTAAGCGCCAGATGTAGCATCACGGCACTGTCTTTTCCGATACTATATAGCATGACTGGCGATTGGGCCGTAGCCACAACTTCCCGCATTATATGAATGCTTTCGGCTTCCAAACGCTTAAGATGACTTAATGACATTTAAATATTCTCTCAATATTTCAGCACTCTAATCCATAAGACCAAATATTGTAAGAAGTATTTTTTATTAGATTTAATGGTGGGCGGTACTAGGTTCGAACTAGTGACCCCTACGATGTCAACGTAGTGCTCTACCACTGAGCTAACCGCCCTGATGGGTGTGGAAAGGGTTTTATACCCAATTTACATAAAGAAGCAAGTCCAAAGATCGACATTTTGCCTTATTTTATTCGTAGAACATTTATCAGGAGTTTGATACTCTATATTAAATTAAAGGATGGATATCATGATTAAGAATTTAAAAACCACAATCATTCTTGCCAGTACTCTGCTTCTTTGCGCCTGCTCATCCGGCATAAAAAATAATGTGACCCGTTTTCATCATCTGCCACCCGTGACCGGACAAACCATTGAAGTGATATCCATTGATCCCACCTTGCAGCAAAGCATTGAATTTCGCGCATATGCACAGTTGATCGGAAGTAAACTTGGAAATGTGGGTTTCCATCCACCTGAAAATGGTGCCAGCCAGTATATTGCCGAGATCGGCTATGGTATTGGCCCCATCGGCAATACTGTAATTGACAATGATAATTCAGGTGTGTCCTTCGGCATGGGAGTGGGAAGCGGCGGCCGTCGAAGCAGCACTTCATTGGGGCTTGGTATTTCAACCTCATTCGGTTCATCTGAGCCGGTTGTCCCTTATGTAAGCCGTCTGACCATGAATATTATTGATCTGAGTACCGGACAGCGGTTATATGAAGGCCATGTCGAAAGCATTAACAAAAATCCAAATTTAGCGCAGATAATGCCTTATATGGTTGATGCTCTTTTTCAGAATTTTCCTGGTGAAAGCGGAAAAACAGAAACCATTAAAATCAATACCAACTAAGAATATATTTTGAGAAATTTATGATCTCCACTAAAAAAATACCGGATACCTGTGACCGGCTTCCGGCAAGCCATCCTTCTGAAGAAACACTCGATCTGCTGATGCTAAGACGCTCTTTAACTGTCAAGGATATGTCTGAGCCTGGCCCTAGTGAGGAGCAACTCAACCAGATCCTTACCATTGGTGCGAGAGTACCCGATCATAAAAAACAGGCCCCCTGGCGGTTTTTGACCTTTGAAGGTGAAGCAAGGACAAAATTTGGCAAAATTTTGCGACAGATATTTGAGAAAAATAATCCCGGTACAGACCCTGATCTTCTTACATTCGAAGAAATGCGTTTTCTAAGGGCCCCTCTTATCATTGCCGTCATTTCAAAAGCAACACCGGAAAATCCTAAAGTGCCGGAATGGGAGCAAATTCTGTCTGCCGGGGCCGTTTGCCAAAATGTTCTGCTGGCCGCCAATGCCATGGGATATGCCGGACAGTGGCTGTCGGAATGGTATGCCTATGATCCGGAAATTTTAAAAATTCTCAAGCTATCGAAAGAAGAACGAATTGCAGGGTTTATCTATATCGGCAGCACCGATAAGGAACCAACTGAACGGAGCCGCCCGGAACTACATACAATTGTTGAAAAATGGATCCCGGAAAATTAGTAGAAATGGTGTGATACAAGAAGCTTATCAACATTTTCACCATCTTCAGACAATGGCAGGACAATAAAAGAAGTGCTGATATAATTTTTATTAAGATTGGCCAGGTTTTTAATGCCATAATATGGCTTTTTATGATGCACGCTCCATAAAAGTCTCTTTACAGCCTGACTATGCTGCTCATAATCGTTCATTATTTTTCCTGTAAGTTCACCGTAATATTTAACGCAGGCCGTACCGATCAGTCGAAAGGAAAAGGTTTCTTTATCCTTATCAAAATCAAGTAACATCAAAGTCGGCAGATTTTTTTTAAGATCTTCCACTTTTATTTCGGAACGCGCCGGCATTAATCTGCCCTGTTTCAAATTCTGCCAGTACTTAAAAAGCTCAAATTGATAGGGAGCCGTAAAATCACTCTCATTAAATTCAAACAGTAATTTGATTTCATCATCCATTTAAAGTGAACCTGGCTTATATATTAGAAGTTGCTATTATAACCATGGGATTAAAGGATTTACAACAAGGAAGATTTTTATATAAGCTGTTCTTTTGTCTTTAAAAATCTTAAATCAGGATTATCCTCAATAGCTTTATCCAGGCGCCATGAATTACGGGCGAGAAAAACTGGCGAACCATTATGATCTTCAGCCATATTTGCCTTATTGCTATCAATAAATTTTTTAAGCTTGAACGGGTCATCACTTTCAACCCATCGTGCCGTATAAAGCGATGTCGTTTCAAACCGGCAGGGAACATCATATTCAGTACGAATTCGGTCTGCCATCACTTCAAACTGGAGAATTCCAACCACACCGACATACCATTCCGATCCGATTACGGGTTTGAATACCCTTGCCGCCCCTTCTTCTGCCAGTTGGTATAGGGCACGTGCCAGATGCTTAGCTTTCATAGGGTCTTCTGCACGCACTGTCTGAATATGCTCTGGTGCAAAGCTTGGAATGCCGGTAAATTTTAAATTCTCGCCTTCGGTAAGACTGTCGCCGATCCGTAAATTTCCGTGGTTCGGTATTCCGATGATGTCACCGGGCCATGCCTCTTCTGCAAGCTCCCTGTCCTGGGCCAGGAATAAAACCGGGTTATGAAGGTTCATGGTCTTGCCATCGCGTACATGTTTGAGCTTCATTCCCCGTTTAAATTTACCGGAAACAAGCCTGAAAAATGCAATGCGGTCACGATGCTTCGGGTCCATGTTGGCTTGAATCTTAAAAACAAAGCCACTGACTTTTGGCTCATGCGCATCCACTGTGCGCAAATCCGTTGAATATTGACCGGGCATTGGCGCATAATCAGTCAATCCATTCAGAAGTTCCTTAACACCAAATGTATTAATAGCAGAGCCAAAATAAACGGGGGTCAACGTCCCTTCTAAATAAGCCTTCTGATCAAATGCAGGGCATAATTCTCTGACCATTTCCACATCATCACGCAGTTTTGATACGAGGTTTTCAGGTAAAAGCTGATCAAGTTTCGGGTCATCAATCCCCTGACAGACCACACCGGCATCCGGAATGTCTCCCTTGCTTCTTTCAATCAGGATCAGGCGATCATTGATCAGATCATAACACCCTTTAAAATCACGGCCCATGCCGATGGGCCAGGTTGCTGGCGCGACATCAAGTGCCAGCTTATCGGCCAAATCATCCAGAAGCTCAAATGGGTTTAATGCCTCACGGTCCATTTTATTAAAGAAAGAAATAACCGGCATATCGCGCAGCCGGCAAACTTCAAATAATTTTTTTGTCTGACCTTCAACGCCTTTTGCTGAATCAAGCACCATGACGGCACTGTCTACCGCCGTGAGCACCCGGTACGTATCTTCCGAAAAATCTTCGTGGCCCGGTGTATCGAGCAAATTGAACATCCGTTTTTCATATTCAAACGACATTACGGATGAGGCAACCGAAATTCCCCTCTCCTGCTCAACTTTCATCCAGTCGGAACGGGCCCGGCGCCGGTCACCACGCGCTTTTACCTCACCTGCCATTTGAATTGCGCCACCAAATAACAGCAGTTTTTCTGTCAATGTGGTTTTTCCGGCATCCGGGTGGGCGATAATCGCAAAAGTTCTGCGGCGGTTTACTTCTTTGTCCAGGGACGACATGGGTATTCTCAAAATTAAAAAAGCTCTTAAACTCGCCGGAATTTAAGAGCTTCGCCGATCAAAGTACAGCTTTATTTTTGAAATTAGTCCATCCCAAACTCGCTAAGAGCCTGCGCCGCGTCCTCACGTCCGTTTTTTAAGGCTTCCATAAGCCATATCTTGGCTCTCTGAAGATTTTTATCAGTACCTTCACCATATGCATAAAGAAGTCCGGTTACCAGCTGCGCATCTCTGAAACCGATTTTGGCAAGTGGTGTACAAATCGCAAAGGCCACTTCAAATTCTGAACGGGAGAAAGCTTCAAGACAACGATCCTGCTTTCTTTCGAAATATTCAAAATCAACAATTTTCTGATCATCAATGTTGGGGATCATATCGTGTGTGGATGCATTGGCCAGCGATCCAATTGTCATAAACAAACCCACTGATAAAATACTGTTTCTGATTATTGATTTTAACATTTAATGCACCCCTTTTACAAAATCCATACTTGTTTACTTTTTATTAACGAACTGCTGCATTTATTAGCAATTCCCATGCCATAAACAAATTATTATTATTTATCAATAAGTTAACAATTTATTTGTTTAATCAGTGCAGTAATTTAGTCAGTAATTGTAAGGATTTCTTACAGCCACAATTCACTTGTCCTGATTTGGGATTCAATTAAAATAATTGGATAAAAATCTTTTTGACATGCTTGAATGATGCCATAAGATTGCAGTAGAATGATATATATTTCATAAGGGGATTAAGATGAGCAAATTTCACAGAAACAAGAAAAAACACACAAACCCCAGTGACAACAGAACACTTTTAGTGCTGGTAATTGCGGTTATTCTGCTGGTCGCGATTTTGGCCACTCTTTAAATTCTGGAAAATATATTTTATTGACCCACTTTCGCGTTGGCCCTGATATCAGAAAAATAAGCAACGGTCTGCCCGCCTGTTGCATCCGTATCACAGAATAAGCCGATATCTGTCAGTCTGACACCGGCTGACGACCCCCATAAATGTTCATAAAGAGCGACCAGATCAACATTTTCAAGAAACCACCTGCCAATATTTTCATCACCACCATTTGCCACATAATGGGGGAAGGATGACCCTTTTATATATTTCCAATCGCCCCGCTTTACTTCACGATTGCCCCAGATAATTTCCATGCGATGTTTTTCACCGTTTGGTGCTTCAAAACTTAAAAAAAGCCTTGCCGGCTGGTCATCCCCTTCCTCGGTAAGTTCACTAATGTCACTATTAATCCCTTTTTCAACCATCCAGTTCCAACTTAGTTCAGGATACTGATCCAGATTGAAATCAACAAATCGAAAAAGCATGGAAGCACTATTATCAGTGGCCAGTCTGATTGATGGATAACCGTCCTTGGTTACAAAGGAAATATCCATTGGGGAGACAAACCAGAAAGTTCTGTGAAACCAGCCTTCGGCAAGCGGTTTTAGCGAAATTGGATTGCTGAAATCCATTATTGATACGGAAGGCGAGCCATCCGGAGTGAGTATATTACTCCGTTCTTGCTGACCACAACCTGAAAACATCAATAGTGGAAATAAAAGAAACAGAAATTTTCTGATTTTCATCCATTTCCACAAGCTTCTCATATCATCCCTGCTTTAATGCGGCCTGTGCTGCGGCCAATCTTGCTATAGGAACACGGTAAGGCGAACAGGATACATAGTCAAGACCAGTATTATGGCAGAATTCAACCGATGCCGGATCACCGCCATGTTCACCGCAGATGCCGACTTTAAGGTCGGCCCGAGTGGCACGACCACGTTCAACGCCGATTTTCACCAACTCTCCTACACCCTCCTGGTCAAGACTGACGAAAGGATCCTGATCATAGATATCCGCTTTTAGATAATCATCAAGGAAATGACCACTGTCATCCCGGCTGATACCAAATGTGGTTTGTGTCAGGTCATTTGTACCAAAGCTGAAAAAGTCCGCAACATTGGCAATATCACCAGCACGAAGAGCTGCCCGTGGCAGCTCGATCATGGTCCCGACGAGATAGTCAAGCTTCTCCCCGGACTGTGCGATTATATTGTCGGCGGTTTTACAAATCAGCTTGCGGAGAATTTCAAGTTCCTTGCGGGTTCCGACAAGTGGCACCATAATTTCCGGAATTACGGCTTCGCCAAGAGTTTTGGAAACTTCAATCGCCGCTTCAATAATAGCCCGCGCCTGCATTTCATAAATTTCCGGGAAAGATATACCAAGACGGCATCCCCGGTGTCCAAGCATTGGATTAAATTCATGAAGCTCTTCCGCACGACGTTTTAGGAAACTGATATCAACATTCATGGCTTCCGCAACATTTCGGAAATCTTCATCTTCGTGAGGCAGGAATTCATGAAGCGGCGGGTCAAGAAGACGTACGGTTACCGGAAGCCCTTTCATAATTGTAAAGAGCTCAATAAAGTCCTGCTTTTGTACAGGAAGCAGTTTTTCAAGAGCGGCACGGCGCCCTTCTTCACTGTTTGACATAATCATCTGACGTACATTTACAATCCGGTCAGCATCAAAGAACATATGCTCTGTCCGGCAAAGGCCTATCCCTTCTGCGCCGAATTCACGAGCAGCCGTGGCATCAAGCGGTGTCTCCGCATTGGTGCGGACTTTTAATTTACGTTTGCTGTCCGCCCATCCCATTAGCTCCGCAAAATGACCGCCGAGCTGAGGTTTTATTGTTGCAACTTCACCAGCCATTACTTCGCCATTACCGCCATCAATTGTGATAATGTCATGTCGATTGATGGTCCGGCCGTTTACAGTAATGGTCCCTTCAGCCATATCAATATAAAGGGCACCAGCGCCCGACACGCAGGGGCGACCCATGCCACGGGCAACCACAGCCGCATGTGACGTCATGCCACCACGGCTTGTCAGAATACCTTTTGCCGCGTGCATTCCGTGAATGTCTTCCGGGCTTGTTTCAATACGAACCAGAATGACATCTTTTCCTTCTTTAGCCAGTTTTTCCGCCTCATCGGCACTAAAGACCACAATACCGCTGGCTGCACCGGGTGACGCTGGCAGGCCTTTGGTCAGTACATCCCGGTGGGCTTTCGGGTCCAGCGTCGGATGAAGCAGCTGATCAAGTGCCGCAGGGTCCACTCGCATCAACGCTTCTTCCTTGGTGATAATATTGTCATGAACCATTTCAACAGCAATTTTCAGTGCTGCAGGTGCTGTTCTCTTACCGCTTCTGGTTTGCAGTATCCATAATTTACCCTGCTGAACGGTAAATTCAATATCCTGCATATCCCGGTAATGGGATTCCAGCTTTTGAAAGACATCAGCAAGGTCATTATAAACAGTTTCCATGCTTTCTTCCAT
>JAGREE010000127.1 GCA_020446675.1 Alphaproteobacteria bacterium
TTTGATTAATACCAAGTTCATCTTTGTAAGTTTCAAGGACTTTTATGTATAGCTTGGGGGGAAGTACATCTTCAATAGCTGTTGGTCCAGCCAAGGTACTGCTTTCATTCACTAATATAGTTTTATGGTGGTCTCGGGGGTCATTACATAGACGTCTGAATAATAATTTTTTGGGTATACTTGTCTGAATACCCTCCAATTTAGGTAGTTCGTCATCAGTATCAATCAGGCATAGTATGGGAGCTTTAATTCTGTCTCTATAATCATCGACTACTGGGTGTAATAACTTATATAGCTTTATAACATTTCTAGCTCCGGCTACTGGAATAATACGAATATTATTAATATTAAGAAAGCTTTTAAGATAAATGGCATCTGTGCACCCTTCACAAATAATCCATGTATAGGGAGTCTCATTAACTGTCGAGTTGATAATAGACTGTACAAGTTCACTGTTACCTTTAAGGTTGGCATCTAATGGTCGCTCACCTTTTGTATTACTTTTTAAATTACGTGTTTGATGATAGAAGTTTTCTAAATTAATGCTGTCGATTTCAGTTTCATTTGCTTCTTGCGTAAGTGAGTGCACCCAACCCTCATCGAGTACGGGTATAAAGCCGTACCAATGAGTTGTGATTAATACCTGGGCGCAGTTTTGTGCTATAGCCTTGAGTCTTTCAATCTGCCCAAATACACGGGAAATATGAAGGGATGATTCAGGTTCATCAAGAGCAAAGACTACCTTTCGGAATGTTCCCGTCTTGGCTGAGGCTCTTTCTAACAAAGCGGTAGAAAACGCTAATAGAGCTTGTCTTTTTTCACCAGCACTTAAATCGCTGATGGGGACCTTAGGGTCTCCTTGGTGAAGAATTTTAGTGGAAAAATAACCTTCGATAATTTTTTCGACAAGTAAAGTGTAAGTAAATTTTATTCTATATGCTGAGTGATATTTAAGCCCATCGAGGTTTTGTTCTATTTCATTTAAGTATGTATCTAAATGAGTATTTATTTTTGTTGAAACTTTTTTGGCATCAACTATTCTTGAAATATCTTGAAAAAGATCATTATCGGAAAGCCTCTCGACCGTTTTACTCTCTAGTTTTGAAAAGTCCTCTTCATTGGCTTCTACTGGGATGTAAATATATGAGTATTGTTTAATGATCGCGGCGCGCAGCGAGTTTAGGTGCTTAAAAGGTCTGTCATTCCCAACTTTGTCACCAAAGTCATTTTCTGTTAAATCGTATTCAGTTCTGCGTCTGTATATATGATTGTGTAAGCCTGTATTTATTAGAAAGTCTTGATATGTTTTATCATCAGAGTATCTAGCTAACCCAACAACAAAATATTCTTCAATATTTTCAATTTCAGATAAATGATTTTTTAATTCCGCTAGCTGTGAATGGCTTGAAGGAATATTTTTTAGGTATTTTGATATAGCTTTAAGTAAACGCGTTTGGTCTTCAGAAAGGTTTTTAATTTCTTCTGAAGTCAAAATAAATATAGGAGCTGCAAAGGCAACATCTTCTAAGCGACTTTGTCCACGTTTTTGTTGAGTTTTATTTCTGTTAAAGCGCTCATTGTTAAAAAAGGTATCTAAAGCTTCAAGGATAGAACTCTTACCTGCTCCGTTATCCCCAATAAATGCGGAAAATTTGGCTTTTTCTGTTATTGGTACGTAGGTTATTTTATCAAATGCTTTGTAACCCCGCATAAAGATACCTGCAATCATAAGCGAATCCTTTAAAAGAATTACTACTTTAAAGCAGTCAACACAAAAATCAATGGGGAGAGCCTCACCTAAATTATTAACATTACTCTGCCAGATCAAAATAAATAGATGTATACTAGATCATCAAACTTCATTAAATGAACCTTCACCAACTTTATTCCCAAGGCAGACTATGATCTTCTTCGATATAATTGTTTTTACTATTTGAATATTTTGTGAGTTCAGATGCTGATTTTGCTGTCGTTCGTTTTTTTCCGTAAAATTTCTCAATCATTTCAACACTTGTGCCCATATTGATAGCGAGTTGATAGATGTTCACATCATCATTTAATCTCGTCGTTGCATATGTGTGTCTAAGACTATAGATAACACGTTTGTTGCCGTTCTTATCAAGCAACAGCTTTGAATAGTTCATTAAAGCGCGGAATGATTTTTTAAACGTTTGAACTGCACTGCCGTCTTTGTGACAGAACACGAACTCATTGAGATCTGGTGTATGACCCAATTCATCTGTTCTAAAGTCAAACAGTCTTTTTGTGTATATTTTGACGCTCTCCATGCAAATGACTTCTCGCTGACCCGTCTTGCCATTAACAGAGAATACCAATCTTGTGTTACCTTCTGTCGTCTGCGTCTTGCCGATATCGATCCAGCGCAACTTTCGCGCTTCTCCAACTCTTAGACCTGTGTCTTTAAGTATCAGTACATATTGTTGAAGATAGTATCTCGCACGATAATGAAAACTGTTCCCTTTCACTTCATCGACAAAGTCTGTCATTGACTTCGTCAGCTTATTAAATTCTTCTTGCGTGAAGTCGGGTCTAGGATTTGGTTTTGCTGATATCACCGGCAAACGCGGGATGTCTTTAATCAATCTATTATCATAAGCAAAAGTGAATATGCTATTGAGACGTCTTGCTTCTTGTTTTAGCGTGCTTGCGCTGGGTTTGGGTATGTCAGACTGACGTTTTGCGAAGAACTCATTGATGAGAAAGCTATCGATCAATCTAATGTCATGATCGTGAAAGAACTTCAATATGTGTTTTCTCGACGATCTTATGTCGTCAAATGTATAAACCTTATCCTTGCCTTCGATTGATCTCAATGACACCCAGTCATCAAAGACTTTCGTGAATGGCAGTTTCTTTAATACTTCACCTCGATGAAATTTACCTTCCAGATCGTAATACATCTGTTTTGCAAATATATAAGCTTTATCCTTATCTGCTGTCTTGGTGCTTTTAACGATTACACCTATCCGATTTGGAATTTTGAATCGTGCCGAGAACTTCGGCTTTTTATGATCTTTTCGTTTGTAAATAACAATCCGACCATCCATATAACTGTGATATTCGCTATAGTGCTTATGCTCTGACATCGCAAAACTATAACTGGAATTTGGAGCAATAAAAGTAAATGGCAAGTAAACGGCAAAAAAATAGAGCTGAAAGAAACAGCCCTTAATCTAACTTATTGATTATAATGAAGTTGAATGGCGCGCTTGGGAAGATTCGAACTCCCGACCCCTTGATTCGTAGTCAAGTACTCTATCCAGCTGAGCTACAAGCGCTGATCATTCAATTTGCGTGAGGCAACCTACTCATATCGAAAGCGTAATGCAAGCCTCATTTGATAAATATAGCTGTTTTTTTTGAAATTTAAAGCCGAAGCAAGCTTGTCGTGACGAATTTCATGAACTAAACTTGATTGTGATCGATAATAAACAGAGCAGGGCGGAAATTGATTAAATCTAATAAATCCTTATTTAATAAGATGTTAAATGGATTGCTCAGTGTTTCCATACTGAGTGTTCTCTTAAGCTGTTCCTCGGGCGGACAGACAGAATGGCCGAAAATGGAAGCCGACAATCTCTGGTCCGAACTTGAAAATAAAAGAACAGCTGATACGCAAACAGCACAGCAGATTGTGGAAGAAGACAAGGGATCGAGTCTTCCCGCGTCGCCAATTGCGGAAAAGCCCGTTTCTCTTCTTGATATTCGGGTGAGCCTTCAGGAGATTGAAAGGGATCTGCCGTTCCGTGCCGAGAATATTGCAAAAGCTATGGATCAGTATGAAGCTGCTGACAATGCAGACAGGGCCATGCGCTGGCGCGGTGTTGAGATTGAAATTTCCCGTCTTAATGAGCTTGCGGCAAAACTTCGTACTATTTCCCGTCAGATTGAGGGCAATGAACAGGCAGATCAGGAAATAAAGCTTACCAATCGACTGGCAAAAAGAATAGATGAAATCATTCCAGCCACGCCAGACAGCCTAGATCTGGCCGTAATGCAACAGGCAGAAGGGACAGACAGATCATCTTATGATAATCAGATGGTGGTGGCGGCCAATCCATATGCTGCAAAAGCCGGGCTTGAGATTTTAAAAAAAGGCGGCAGTGCGGTTGATGCGGCCATTGCGGTGGAAACGGTTTTAAGTCTTGTTGAGCCACAGTCTTCAGGTATAGGTGGTGGGGCGTTTTTGCTCCATTTTGATCCGAGCAAACCATCTAATGAACAGCTAAATTTTTATGATGGACGTGAAGCAGCCCCCATGGCCGCGACACCGGATTTGTTTAAATCAGTTACGGATGTGTCGGGATATGTGAAACTTGATGCCATTTATGGCGGCCTTTCGGTTGGTGTGCCGGGGGCATTGGCGGCCCTGAAAATGGCCCATGACCGTCATGGCGTACTCCCGTGGGCGGAGGTGTTTGAGCCGGCCATTCGCCTAGCCGAAGAAGGGTTTATTGTTTCACCACGACTTGAACATTATATTACCATTGATGAAAAACTGATGCTGGTCCCTGAATCACGGGCTTATTTTTATGATGAAAACGGCCAGCCGCTCAAAGCAGGCCATCTTCTTAAAAATCCAAAGCAGGCAGCGGTTTTAAAACGCATTGCCAATGAAGGAATATCAGCTTTTTATACGGGCGAAATTGCCGAAAAAATTGTTTCCGCCATTAAACATGCCCCCAATAATCCCGGACTGATGGATGTCAGTGATCTGGCGAATTATAAGGCAAAGGAACGAGATGTGCTTTGTGGTCGCTACCGCGTTTATAAGGTCTGTTCAATTTCGCCACCTTCCTCGGGCGGAACCACAATGATCGCAGCACTCGGAATGCTGGAAAAATTTAATATCCAGCAAATGAAGCCACATTCGCCGGAAGCTTATAATCTTATTCTTGAGGCAGAGAGCCTCGCCTATGCGGATCGAAACCAGTATACGGGGGATACGGATTTTATTGATGTTCCTTATCATGGAATGATTGACCCCAAATATCTTGCTGAGCGGGCTAGGCTGATCAAACCGGGTACGTCAATGGGTAAAGCCCCTTATGGCCAGCCGCCTTCCGATATGGCGCTGGATTATGGGGAAGGATATGTGCTTGATATTCCCTCGACCACACATTTCAGTATTACTGATAAATGGGGTCATGTGGTTTCAATGACGGCAACAGTTGAAAGTATGTTTGGCAGTCGCCTGATGGTGGAAGGATTTATGTTAAATAATGAGCTGACGGATTTTTCAATTATTCCGATAGGCGATGATGGCAAGCTGGTGGCAAACCGTGTTCAGGGCGGAAAAAGACCGATGAGTTCACAGACACCCAGCATTATCTTTGATCAGCAGAACCGTCCTGTGCTTATTATCGGCTCCCCCGGGGGGGCAAGCATTATTGATTATGTCACGCAGACAGTGATTAACGTTCTTGACTGGAATATGGATGTTCAATCAGCAATCAGCGCCCCACATATTTTAAGCCGGAATGGCCCGGCCCTGGTTGAGGAAGGAACAAGCGCGGAAAGCCTGATTGCGCCACTCAAAGCACTTGGTCATGATGTTCAGGCTGTAACCCTTATGAGCGGTCTACACGGGATCAGACTGAAATATCCGGAAAATGGCGGACGCACCCTTGAGGGTGGGGCAGATCCGAGACGGGAGGGATTTGTGGCCCAATGACGAAAATTAAGGCGGCAAACATTGAAGAGGAGCTTTCCAGATTAAAAATGCTGAATGGGAGGACTAAAAATACCCCTGCAGCGGAATCGGCGGCCGCCTTTGTCAAGTTGGCCCCATTTGATACGGGCGGTGTTTTTACGGGCAGTTTTAGCGGGGATAGTCCCTGGGAACGCCACCGTGCGGGTGATGAACTTGTTCACATTTTAAAAGGCGAGGCAGATTTGACGATCCTGACCAAAGATGGACCCGAAGTGCTGAAAATGAAAGCGGGTATGCTGACGGTGGTGGCAAAAGGATTATGGCATCGCTTTCATGCACCGAACGGGGTTACTGTCTTAACAGCAACACCCCAGCCGACAGACCATTCAACTGCCGAACTTCCGAGCAATTGATTTAATTCTGAAGCGGGAGTGTAATCCTGAAAGTGCTTCCATTCGGATCACTTTTTAACAGGTCAAGCGTCCCGCCGTGCGCTTCAATTATTTCTCTTGAAATCGCCAGTCCGAGCCCAGTGCCGCCGCTACTGCCGCTTTTAAAGGGCTGGAACAGATTTTCTTTGATTTTTTCTGGAATACCAAGGGCATCATCGGCTATATCAATAATAATTTTGTTGTTATCAATAAAACTTTCAATGGTTATATTTCCGCTTTCACCAATTGCCTGGACGGCGTTTCTGCAGATATTCATAAAAACCCGGAATATCTGATCGTTATCCGCTTTTAATTTCTGGTCTTTTTTTATTTTGTTGTGAAGCGTTATATTTTCATTATCCAGAAGGCCCAATGAAGTTGAAACATCATCCACCAGATTATAAAGGTTAAATGTGCTGATTTTGAGGATTTCCACCTCGTGGCCACCATACTGCAGGGTGTTTTCACAAAGCCGGATTGCCCTGTCAATGGCTTTTACAAACCGTGGCGCCAGCTGTTGGACGACTGGATTGTCAATTGTGCTAAGATGGTCCGAAACCAGTTGCGCGCTGGACAGCATATTTCTCAGGTCGTGATTGATATTGCTGATAGCACCTCCGAGTTTTGCCAGATGACTTTTCTGGTTTAAGGCTTTTCTTATTTCATCCTGCATTTTTGTCAGCTCGCGCATGACGATCCCTATTTCATCATCCCGATCTTCCGCGTCAAGGCGTTTGGTCAGGTCCTCGGGGGATCGCCTGAAAGCAATCATATTTTCTGTAATTTTGGTGACGGGCCGTACCAAAAGATTGAGCAGATTATAATAAAGTAGCATGGCGACCAGTAATGAAACGATTATGGTCAGAACGGCAATATTAAAAGAATAGTCATACATATCCTGACTTAGAAGTTCTTCATTAAAGACTATGCTGATTTCATCATATTCCTCACCGTTGGCATCTCCGGTTGCTTCAATTAGATATCCCTTGCGGTTCAAATTTGCGAGTGTAACAAAAGCATCTTTTACAGACTGATACCAGGTAATTTCCCTCATATCGTAGTGAGCAGATATTTTAAATGGCTCGACAACTGTAAGGGCCTGTTGGTTTTCTTCATCCATTTTTCTTACAATGGCATAATTTTCCGTTGATGTAAGAAGCTCATCTGCAAGCATCCGGCTCACCATGTAATCCGGTGCTGCCTCAATGACCAATATGGCAATGTTTGCTTCGGCCAGTTTCTGTTTGATCCAGTTCACTCTGAAATTGGCGATTGAGGGCACATAAATGACGATCTCGGCAATGAGCACAAAAAAGACAGTAAAAAGCAGTAGTCTGACTGAGAGATTTCTTTTTACGGATAGATTTTTTAGTTTCTCAAACATTTATTTAACCCAGAAATGAGAGCAGCTTGACGATCTTTTTTGTTTTATCACTAAAAAGAGACGCTGTATAAAAGCTTGACGCTGCCCTTTTATTAATTTCGCCCAGTGTTGGATAGGGATAAATCAAATTTGCTATGGCACCTATTTTTATGCCTTGTTCTATTGCCAATATCCAGACTGCCAGTAATTCATCGGCCGCTGCCCCGACAATGCTCGCACCTAGAATTTTGCCTTTTTTGTCTGTTATGACTTTCGCCAGACCTATTGTTTCTCCAGTTGCTTTTGCCCTGTCGTTGTCACTATATGTCCATTTTAATATTTTAATATTTTTCCCGTATTTTTCTAGTGCCGCCGTTTCACGAAGTCCGACGCTGGCAAGTGCCGGGGATGTATATGTGGCATGGGGAAGTGATGTGTAATCGGCTTTGGTCCAAAACATGCCAAATACAATTCGTCTTATAATGATTCCGGCATCATACCCTGCTTTATGGGTGAATCCTGGACCACCGGTCACATCGCCAATGGCATAAATGGCTTTATTGCTTGTTCTTAAATTTGCGCCGACAATTATTCCGCTCCTGTTATAGTCAATGCCGGCCTTTTCAAGGTCAAGATGCTTTACATTAGGGCTTCTTCCCGTCGCAACCAGTAAATGAGTGCCATTTATAATTTCAGTTTCAAGGGTTACTGAAATTTGCCCCTGGCCACCATTAACCTTTTTAATGGAGACTTTTTCTTTGAAATCTATTCCCTCGTCACTCAAACTTTTGAGTAATATTTTAACCAGCTCTGGATCATCATTTTCCATTATATCTAAAGCAATGACGGTAACTTTCGATCCAAGCCGCTTATGTGCCTGTGCCATTTCAAGTCCGATCGGACCACCACCGATAATGATAAGATGTTCAGGAACCTCTTTTAAATCAAAAATTGTTTCGTTGGTTAGATAGTCTGTTTTGTCCAGCCCAGATATCGGGGGAATGCTTGGCGATGATCCGGTCGCGATGACAAAGCGTTTTGCTTTAATAATAGTCTCACCGGCTTTAATCGTCTTTGGGTCAATAAAGCTTCCATATTCAGGGATAACTTTAACCCCAAGGCCTTCAAACCGTTCTATCGAATCGTGCGGCGCAATGCCGGCAATGACATTATGTACATAATCGTGTGTTTTGGAAAAATTGATATCAGGTTCCGTTGTCTTTATGCCAAAAGTTTCTGCCTTTCTGAAGGACTGAGCTGCCTGTGCGGCGGCAAGCAATGATTTTGAAGGAACGCATCCGTAATTAAGGCAGTCTCCACCCATTTTGCCGCCTTCTATCAGGACCGTATTTTTTCCAAGTTGCGCGGCACCAGCCGCAACGCTTAATCCACCACTTCCCCCGCCAATGATGCAAATATCTGCTTTAATTATATTGGTCATGCCGTGCGTGATCCCTTAAATTTTTTAATAATAATCGGCATCAGGGACAATAATCCTAAAGCAACGAGTGGCACAATTATTTCAGGTGAGCGTAAAATCGAAAGATCGGGTGTTTTGCCCTGCTCAAGAATATATCCAATCCCACTTCCAATACTGGCGTAGACAAATGTTCCGGGAATAATGCCAATAAGAGTGGTGATAAAATATAACCGGAGACTTACCCCCATAAATGCTGGCACAAGGTTAACGACAAAAAAAGGAAAAACAGGAACCAATCTTAGGAATAGAAGATAGCTAACAGCATTTTCATTAAATCCGTCCCTCATTTTTGAAAGCCAGGGTCCTGCCCGTTTTTTAAGGGTATCCTGAAGCGCATATTTTGCAGCCAGAAAAATAAGTGTGGCACCGATTGTCGCTGAAATTACTATGAGTGATCCCGCGACAAAGGTTCCCAGTAGAGCTCCATACAGCAGAGATAAAATGGAGGCCCCAGGAATAGAAAAGGCGACTGAAATAATATAAATAAGTGAAAAGGAAAGAAGGCTTAAGACATACTGATCATCAATAAAATTTTTCAGTGTGGTGTAATTTTCGCCGATGGCTTTAAAGGACAATAATTTATCAACATCAAAATAGATAGCCAGAACCAGACCAATAACCAGAACAGCAACAGGGATGTATCGTTTTAAATTCATTTGGTTACTTTCAATTTTCGCATTCACCTGATTACTGTAGCGGAAATAACCCTATTGAACTATAATAAACTGTTGAAATAACTTCTATTCACAGATATGTGATCGTGAAGAATTCACGGTTTTTATTTTATGGTATTTATCGTTATAGAGGCATTGACTTATAGTATTATACCTATTATACACCCGGTTTCATAAACGCATTCGGCCACAGGCACGAATAAAAATTAATTTAATCGCCTCTTAGGCAGTTGGAGAAGTCCAGTGAAACGTACATATCAACCAAGTGCTCTGGTTCGTAAACGCCGTCATGGCTTCCGTTCGCGCTCTGCGACAGTTGGTGGAAGACGAGTTCTTGCTGCCCGCCGTGCGAAAGGACGTAAACGCTTGTCAGCTTAATTACACTGATTAGTCGTTAGACACGATTTCGAAAGCCGGTCCTTCTTTTGATTGACCGGTTTTTTTGTGGATTTTATATAATGTCACAAGCTATTGATAATAAAAGAGAAAAAATTGAAACGATTAAGAAGAGAAGTGATTTTCTTCGCGTGGCAGAAACGCGGAAAAAGTGGATATCACCAGCTGTAATCGTCCAGGTCGCAAAGAATAAAGACATTGTTGCGGATAAAATCAGAGTTGGATACACCGCCAGTAAAAAGGTCGGGAACGCGGTTTTGCGTAACCGTGCCAAAAGACGAATGCGTGAAGCAGCACGTTTGGTCATGTCTGAAAATGGGGTCAAAAGTCACGATTATGTGCTGATAGCAAGAAAGGAAATTACCGAGCGTCCTTACAGTGAATTGATTCGTGACTTGAAATGGTCGTTGAAAAGACTACATGTTGAACCAGACGATAAAAGGACTAACGACCGGTGATTTTTTCCACCCTGATAAAATATTTAAGCAGGATTCTGTCTTATTTCTTGAAAGCAATGATTACTGTCTATAAGTATGTCATTTCACCATTGCTAGGGCCGAAGTGTCGGTATTTGCCAACATGTTCCTCTTATGCGATGGAGGCAATAGAAATTCATGGTCCTATTAAGGGTGGCTGGCTTGGACTAAAAAGAATATTAAGGTGCCACCCCTGGGGTGGCAGTGGTTACGATCCGGTGCCACCTGAAAATATAGATGGATCTGAAAAATGTAATTGTAGTGCCGACATGTTAGGCAAAAATTAGAGATAAAATAATGGAAGAAAACCGTAATTTCATATTGGCGATTGTGTTGACCATCATCATCCTTTTTGGTTGGGAATATTTTTTTGGTAACAAATCGAAAGTGGATGAGCAGACCGCAACAGAACAAGTTGCGGCGGCAGGAACATCTGAAATTTCGGGTATCCCTGATATCACTTCCTCTTCTGATGCCGGGGGAAGCATTCCCGGCATGGCCGCCCCTGTTGTTAAAGACATCGCCGTCAGTCGGAATGATGTGGTTGCATCACGTGACAATGTGAGGATTGATAGTGGCAGGCTTCAGGGAACAATTAGCCTTAAGGGCCTTCGCTTCGATGATCTTTCATTAAAGGATTATAGAGTAACTGTGGAAAAAGATTCTCCCATCGTCACACTTCTTAGCCCCTATAATACCGCCAAAGCTTATTTTGCAGATTTTGGCTGGGTTGGGGATGGCAAAAAACCGGATGCCAATTCTGTATGGACAGCAAATAAATCGACGCTTACTTCAGATGATACGGTGATTTTTACATGGGATAATGGTGAAGGGCTGGTCTTCACGCGGGAAGTATCCCTTGATCAGAATTATATGTTTACGATAGATCAGCGTGTTCAGAATAATACCAATGCAGCCGTTACACTGGCAACATATGGGCGGATTTACCGCGAAGGTGGCGGTGACAGTAATGCCCGATTTATTCTTCATGAAGGTCCACTTCGCGTTGGTGATGAAGGTAAAGAGGAAATCACCTATAAAGATCTTGAAAAGGAAACGTATGAGCCGGAAAAAGTAACTGAAGGCGGATGGGATGGTATAACAGATAAGGAATGGCTTGTTGCTCTTATCCCGGATCAGAGCCAAAGTTTTACGACCAATATTTCCCGCACAACACAAAATGGTGGTGAACAGTTTCACGTAAATTTTGTCAATGATGCTGTTTCAATCGCGCCTGGGGCCTCTGCAGAAAAAGAAGCGCGCTTTTTTGCGGGTGCCAAGGAAGTTGCCCTTCTTGAGCATTATACAGATGTTGAAGGCGTTAAGATGCTTGATTATGCAATTGACTGGGGATGGTTTCACTTTATTACCAAGCCGATTTACCTGACCCTTCATTTCTTCTACGGAATAGTTGGGAATTTCGGTATTGCCATATTGCTTCTTACCCTTGTGATCAAGGGACTGTTGTTTCCGATGGCCAATAAGCAATATGAGAGCATGGGCCGGATGAAGAAATTGCAGCCGAAAATGCAACAATTGAAAGAAAAATACGGTGATGATCGTGCCCGTATGCAGCAGGAAACCATGGAACTTTACAAAAAGGAAAAGGTAAACCCGCTTGCAAGCTGCCTTCCTATATTTATTCAGATTCCGGTATTCTTCTCTTTATATAAAGTACTTTATGTGACCATAGATATGCGTCATGCCCCATTTTTTGGCTGGATCCGGGATTTGAGTGCGCCGGACCCGATGCTTGTTACCAATCTTTTTGGGCTTCTTCCATGGCATCCGACAGGTTTTCTGGCCATCGGTGTTCTACCTGTGCTGATGGGAGTAACAATGTATTTTCAGCAAAAATTAAACCCGCCAATGGCAGACCCCGTTCAGCAGAAAATATTTGCCTTTATGCCTATAATGTTCACGTTTATTTTGGCCGGTTTCTCGGTTGGTCTGGTGATTTACTGGACCTGGAACAATATCCTGACCATTTGCCAGCAATGGGTGATTATGCGCAGGGTTGCGGCAAAAGAAAGCTGAACCATTGACAGAAAACGAAAAAACGGCTGAAGAGCAGGCAGCGTATCTGGAAAGAGGGCGCCTGCTTTTTTGTAGTGAGTGCCAGTTTCTTCTGGGGGCAGCATCCCTTACACAGCTACCAGACCCTAATGCCGTTGAAATTGCATTTGCCGGTCGGTCCAACGTGGGTAAGTCAAGCCTTCTCAATGCTCTGACAGGCCGGAACGGGCTTGCCCGAACCTCAAACACGCCCGGGCGCACACAGCAGCTCAATTTTTTCTTTCTGGGAGACCGGGAAAAAGACGGTCTTTATGTGGTTGATCTTCCTGGTTACGGGTATGCCAAAGTGTCTAAAAAACTGGTAAATGACTGGGTCAAGTTAATGCGCGAATATCTTCGCGGGCGACCAAATCTCAGAAGAGTTTTTGTCCTTGTTGACGGGCGTCATGGATTAAAGGAAAGTGATCGTGAACTCATGTCCATGCTTGATGAAACAGCGGTTTCCTATCAGATCGTATTGACCAAGTCCGATAAGGTGAAGATGTCCGAAATGGAAAAGACACTCGCTAAAACGCAAAAAGAAATTTCAAAGAATGTTGCTGCCCATCCAAAAGTATTGATTACAAGCGCCATTAAGGGATATGGTCTTGACGAATTGCGGGCAATCATTGCTGATATGTTATAGGGCTTAAACAACAGGGAGCAGGTAATGACCGGAAAAATTGACAGACAAGTAATGTTAAGAAAAGCAAGAACGCTTACGGAAGCGCTTCCCTATATGCGACGTCATGCCGGCAAAACCTTTGTCATAAAATATGGCGGTCATGCCATGGTTGATGAAGTTCTGTCCGAAGATTTCGCGCGTGATATCGTCCTGATGAAACAGGTGGGGATGAACCCGATCGTTGTTCATGGCGGTGGACCACAGATCGGAAGTATGCTTGAGCGGCTCAAAATTGAAAGCTCATTTGTTGACGGACTTCGTGTTACTGATAAAGCGACAATTGAAGTGGTTGAAATGGTGCTTTCAGGCAGCATCAATAAGTCAATTGTCGGGGCCATTAACAAAATTGGTGGCAAAGCCGTCGGCCTTTCCGGGAAAGACAGTGGCCTTGTCATTGCGGAGCCTTTAAAACGCAAACGTAAAGATCCTGATTCAAATATTGAACAGATACTCGATCTTGGATTTGTGGGAGAGCCGAAACGTGTTAATGCCGAATTTCTCCGGACATTTGAAAAATCAGATGTAATTCCAGTTATAGCCCCGATTGGGTTTGGTGAAGGAGGGGAAACCTATAACATTAATGCTGATACAATGGCTGGTGCAATTGCCGGAGCGCTTAAAGCAGAACGGTTATTACTTCTTACCGATGTAGTGGGTGTTCTTGACAAAGATAAAAACCTGATTGCAGATATGAATGAAGATATGGCAAAAGCTCTTATAGAAGACGGGACAATAATCGGGGGCATGATCCCAAAAGTGGAAACCTGCATTAAAGCGATTCATGATGATGTAGGCGCATCAGTCATTATTGACGGTCGTGTTGAACATGCCCTTCTGCTGGAGCTTTTCACCGAACATGGTGCAGGAACTTTAATCCAAAAATAAGTCATTTCCTGATTTAATGTCATTCATATAGAGCTATTTCATATTCCATTTTGTCGTGTGACATTGGAAAATCAATACCATTCTTGGCATTAACAAAATCGGCAGTTGGAACAAATGCAAGATCGGATTGCATTTGGAGAGCGGTTCTCATAGTGAGCCCGGCCCTGTATGCCAGTGCAACGATTAGTGAGCCTTTTTTCTTATTTAAAATACTGCGGACTGAATTGTCCGGTAAGTTTGACATGAGAATAAGAGATTGTATCACGAGTTCACGTTGTTTGTTTTTAATGGCATTTTGGATAAATTCATCGTCAATGATGCCGCGTTCAAACAAATCGGCAGCCTGTTCTGAAAGAGAACGTTTATCGGTATTTTCAGCATTTTCATTAGAAATCCGGTCCCGAGCCCGGATTAGCAATTCTTTGCCCTGTTCAGGGTCAAGATGGTTATCGGAAATCATAATGTCCACTAAAGAGGATGCAACAAAAGTGGCGATCCGTTTCATGGCTCTCATGGAAAGACTGGGGCGTTTAACCAGCGGCTCATGCCAGACGACTATATTTTTTTCCTGTGCCTGATCTATAATTTTATCAAGTGTTTCTTCACGGATCTGTGCATTCTGATTTGCAAGCAGATTGGCAACTGCCGGTATTTCAAGTGTTGATGCAATGGCATCACAGACATCACCACTAAGGTCATTACGGTTGGCGATTGCTTCAAGGGCACCGCTTAATGTTGTTGCAGCGATAATTTCCTTTAGGTCAGCGTCACTGAGTAAAGGAGAATATTCAAGTATTGGCGCGCAGACGGATAAAATTTCATCATTGGCAAGTTTCAAGGCAATAGGCTTTGGAATGCTATCCGATGATTTTAATTCTTCGGCAAGAATTTGTCTGACAGATGGCAACTGATCATTGGCTAATTTTTCAATCATTTCGATTGCTTTATCGCGAATTTGTTTTGCGCCTTCATCAGAGATAGTCGGAAAGAAACGGGTAATTTTTCTCGCCAGCTCATGCTTTACGTCTTCATTAACATCATCAGAAAGGATTTCATTAGCTTGATATGGAGTATTGGGGTTTGCTGCGATTTTTTTTCGAATATCAGGGTCTTCATCTTCTGCAAGATAATAGAGAACTTCCTGTGGTGTATTATCACCACTGGCGAGGATCATCTTATCATCGCGCTTTTTTGCTTCCAGGGCTTTGCGCGCTACTTCGTAGGAAGTGAGTTCTTCTTCCCGGTTGTCTTTTTTTCTAAATAAATTTTTTATCATTTACCTGATCCAGAATTTCATATTTTCCTGTTATTCCCCAAAATAATTATAAGTTACTTAAAGCTGATCCTGACTTGCCTTTTCTTTTAACGGAATAAAGAGCTTTATCCGCACGTTCCATTAGGCTTTCAAGTTTCTGAGATGATCCCGGTTCACTTAAGGCAATACCAATTGAAAGTGAAAGTGGGTTATCAGGATTATCAGAAATTGCCTTTAATTCACCTACGGACTGAAGTATACGATTGGCATGGTTCAACGCGCTTTTCTCATCAATATTTTCAAGCCAGACTGCAAATTCATCACCGCCCAGTCGACTGCAGAAATCTGCGGTACGGGTGTTTTTCTGTAATATTTCAGAAAGTTTAATAAGAACCTGATCGCCGGTAGCATGGCCATATGTATCATTGACATACTTAAAGTTATCAAGATCAATATAAAGCAGGGCGCATGTTTGCCGGGTTCGGTTCTGAATAACCAGTCTCTTATTAACCTTATCTGTAAAAGCCCGGCGGTTTAAAAGAGACGTAAGTTCATCCATATTGGAAAGACGTTCCAGTTTTTCATAATTTTTTATCTGCTCAAAGGCAATGCCAAGATGGCTGGTAACCCCCATGAACAGTGATTTTTCATCTTTGTTCCAGCTTTTTTTCTCATCATCCAATGTCACGAGCATTACACCGTTGATTTTGCTGTGATGTTTTGAAAAACCGATTAAGACTGATTTTTCATCAATGGTTTCTTCAATAAAATTTGGAGGTGTTTTTTCACCAGCACTGTCAAAGATTGTCATTGCGCGTTTAATTATCTTGTTATAACGCGATGTGGATGTATTCTCCCCGCTTTTAGCCTTTAAAACTGTGTCAAAACTGCCATTTCCCAGATTATTTATCTGGGCAATATAGCAGTCTTTTGCGGTGATACCGTCAAGAGCAGCATTAGCAGTTGTTTGCAATATTTTTGATGGTTCAACCTCGTCACGGATGGTTGAAATAATTTTTTTGAGAACCTGTTCGTTTTTACGGGCCCTACGCAGTGATGCTTCACGTTCCCGCATTTCAGTGACATCACGGCAAACACCACGAGCACCCTGCCAAGTGGAATTATTATCTATAATCGGATTTGCAGAAACCTGTACACAGGCAAATGTGGAATCGCTTCTTTGAAGCCATATTTCTACATCGTGAATAACATCAAGCGTATCAAATGGATTTATACCCCCGTCACCTACGATCAGATCAGCAGCCCTTTTGTCATTAAGCTCATAAGCAGAATATCCGAGTATGCCATTGGGCGAGACATATTTGAAACGGCCTTTATTGTCAGTTTCCCAGGCAAAATCCGTAGAACACGAAACAAGATCTTTAAACATTTGCCGTGATTGCACCAATGCCTTGGTCAAATGTTGCTCAACTGTCGTGTCTTTTCCAAATAATAAAACCTGCGTTTTATTTAAAGATGCGGACTTTACGGGAAAGGCATAAAGATCAAAATGTCGACTTCCGGTTTCATCTTCAAGTGTGATTTTTTGATTTTCCGGACAACCGTTGGTTAGACAGCGAATAACTATACCATGTAAAGTCGGATTTCTGTTTTGAAAAGAAGATACCAGACTTTCGGCATAAATATTTTTTTCCAGAACATTTAATGATTCATCAGTCACCAAAGCGGGACCGCTTAAATTATCGATGATGTCTTCCAGAAGATAAGTATGGTCATGGTTGCTTTCCTGAACTTTGTCGATATTTTTAGTAATATCTTTATGCTCTGCTTTAATCGCTTCTGTCAGGATACGTGCAATATTACTGTCCATGGTGCCCAAATCGATTTATTCTGTTACTTAATACTCAAAATTTCATTAGATTGAAGACTAATGATTTTGTATTAATATTTAGTTTACGCTTGGAAGAAACGATTTAAATATGCAGATAAAAAATGCTGAATTGGCCCCCGATCTTGAATATATAAAATTCTGGGTTTTTGATCTTGATAATACACTCTATCCGCATGGGGCAGATTTATTCACTCAGGTTGATTATAAAATGGGTCTTTTTATTCAGGATATGTTTAACATTTCCTATGAAGAGGCAAAAATACGCCAGAAGCATTTTTTTATGACCCATGG
>JAGREE010000014.1 GCA_020446675.1 Alphaproteobacteria bacterium
TTATCGCGTTTTCTTTGCTTACCGGTGTCTTGATAGGCATGATCATCAGCAGCCATAAAAAAACGGATCCTGAAATTGAAACAACAGAATAGTTTGAAACCAATGCTATAAAACCGCCTAATAAAGGAAACTAAAAATGCCCTTCTTATATTTAATAATTTCATTAATACTCCTTGTTGGTTCGTTTTATAAAAACCGCTCCGAAATGATTTTCATTTTTCTCGGATTGGTCATCTGGTCTCTGCTTGGGGTAATCGGTGCCTCAGACAGTATGGCAGTCATAATAGCACTGATCATTTCGGGTATCGGTCTTATCCTCCAATATAACATCCCTTTAAGGCGGTCATTTATTACGGACCGATTATTTGATATTGCTGCCAATGTCCTGCCGAGAATGAGTGAAACGGAAAAAACGGCATTGGAGGCAGGGACCGTCTGGTTTGATGGAGAAATTTTCTCTGGCAAGCCCAACTGGGCAAAGCTGATGAAAGAACCCGCCTTCAAATTGTCCCCGGAAGAACAGAAATTTATTGATGGCCCAGTTCAGAAACTATGCGAAATGCTCGATGACTGGCAAATACAGCAGGACAGGGAACTTCCAGACAAGGTCTGGGCCTATATGAAAAAGGAAAAATTTTTCGGCCTTGTGATCCCCAAAGAATATGGCGGCTTAGGCTTTTCAGCATCAGGACATTCAGCGGTCGTAACCAAAATATCGACAAGAAGCATTGCTGCTGCGGTCACTGTCATGGTGCCAAATTCATTGGGTCCTGGCGAGCTTTTATATCATTACGGCACGGATGAGCAGAAAAAAACATATCTTCCAAAATTGGCGGATGGCACAGAAATTCCCTGTTTTGCGCTGACCGGACCGGAAGCCGGCAGTGATGCAGGTGCCATGCAAAGTTTTGGCACTGTAATGAAGAAAAAAATAAAAGGAAAAAATGTCCTCGGTATCTCTCTTGATTTCAATAAAAGATATATCACCCTTGCCCCTGTCGCGACCCTGATCGGGCTTGCCTTTAAACTGCGTGACCCACAACATCTGCTGGGTGATGAAGAGGACAGAGGCATCACCT
>JAGREE010000128.1 GCA_020446675.1 Alphaproteobacteria bacterium
GTTTGGCGTTGACGTAGACCATGCCTGAAAGGTATGAAAAATATGGGAATCGGTGTTAGGGTTACGGGAATCGGTTCACATATGAAAAAAACATATTCGCAAAAAAAAATGCTACACTTTAAACGTTGACTATCAATGAGTTACAGAGGTTTCCTGAAAACCCATAAAATACAATGGTTTTAATGTATAACTCGTTGATTATCAATAGGCAAAAGACCCTATAATAATAATAATAAAGAGTATAGTATAGTATATATAAGACTACTAATGTTTAAAAAGTATTATTCTGTGGGTTAATTTACTTTTTGTCGCAGAATAATACTTTTTATTTATTGCCCGTCTTATATTTTGCCTGCCGATACACCACTTATATGTATAAGTAACTGATAATAAGCCTATAAGGTGTAGCATTTTCACTGTCCAAATTGCTACAATTGATTATCAGGCAGTTATGAACATTCTGGTTACAATGTTAAAATATTTTTCAAATAATCTATGTAAATAGAAATAAATGGTTTAATATTGAGAACACTAATTATAATTAAATACAAATAATCGTTATGGAAAAAACTAAATTAGACAGGCTTTGTAAGCTTGCGCTCGTTAAAGAAGGTTGCTATACACTACCAGATAGTTACCCAAAGAGCCTTATAAGGGGCGTTCAGTATGCCATTAACTTCAACTACCTTCATCATCAGATGCGGTTTTCCGATAGCCGTTCAGTCGAGATTGTTGCCCCTCAAAAAGAAGCGGCCCGCCCATTTGAATTTAAGTTGTACAGAAAGGAGTTGTATCAACACCTTTTGGTATTGGACCACATTCATGACCTACTGGAATCAAAAGAAACTTCCATTCACATTAAGCCGCATAAAGAGGATATTGAATTGGCTCCAAACTTTTATCCCCAAGCTGTAAGGATAGCTGGCGTTGTCCCTGGCTATTCGTTTAAGTTCGAGGAGCATCCGAAGGTTGGCTTGATAATGAGGAACAAAGGCGGCGACAGGCCTCTTACCGAAAGGGTAATTGATGCAATGAAAGAGGCTGCTGAAAATGGAAGTTCTGTAATGGCAGACGCCTCTTTAAAGATAATGACCATAAAGGCATACGTATCATCTTACCGGAACTCTTATCCTGGCATTTATCCGTATGTAGAGGGCAATGATGTGGTTTTCAAAAAAAGGGAAGACGAGAGCGGCGACGCCGATGCTTTTTTTGAAATGTTCGAGGAGATATTCCTAAACGCTCCGAACTTTCAGGCCATGCCTGTTAACACTGAATCTATACCCGTATCAAACAACTATTTCCGTACCCGGATAAAAGCCATGTGCCCGGAAGGAATTGACGTGATCGTAACGATTCAAACCGGAATGAAAAGGGCTTTGGTTACAAAGCTGCCGTTTCAATGGGAGTGCATTTTAGAGGCACATTCTTCAAGGGGCGTTATCGATCCCGAATGGGATGACGACGAAGCCTATGGCGATGATGATGGCGAGGTTACTGGTTTTGAAATTGAACCCGAAAACACCGAAATGCTATGACAAGGAAGGATTTGTTTTACAAGGGGTACAGGGAAATATTGGCCGCAATGGCAAACGCTTATTTCAAGCCTGGCGAAAGGGTTAGCGAATACGACAGGGTTGGCCAATACCATTTCTTCCCTAAAATGAAAATGGCCCAGATGAGCGCAGCCATTAAGAAATTCAGGCCGTTATTCCTGAATTGCCCAAAATTCGAATACAGTTGTGCCTTTAAAGATCATGGGTGTGTATGGCTCGGGGAAGGATTTCACCATTGGGATGTTGGCCGCTATCCTGATTCTCATTTATCTGAGATTGCCAACAAAGAAATTGATCTGTTCAGCATAAACGACAGGTTTGTTATAAAAACCGTAGTTGACATTACCAGCTATGATAGGTCAGTCGAAGTCTACAACCGCGAAAACCCAAACACCCCACCCCGCTACGAACTCCTGCTCAACTACCCGGCGGCCCGCATGCTCCTTTTGGACCGCCAAACGCTGGAGGTGCCGGAAAACGATATTCGAGAACATTTCTTCCGGGCTGACTCGGAGGGGCAAATTTGATCGTTATGGATAATTACGAACCAGGCCCGGAAGACCGCTTAGTGGCAGTTCTATATTTCATATTCGCCCTCATATTCGCCATTGGATTAACTATTGGTTATTTGTTGGCGGCTTAAAACTCCAATGATATGGCAAAGAAAACCAAACCAAAGCCTTGCCCCTACTGCAAAGGCAAGGGCTACGAAATCGTTGTCGTTATGGACGCAGATAACGAAGAATATGTAAAGGAATCATGCGTTGCCTGCCTGGGAACGGGTAAGGCGCGGTAATCGTATTAATTCACACAAATAATTCAAATTCAAAATGGCATCGACATCAACAGCCGCCAAAATACGGCGCCACATGAAACTGATATTCGTCAGTAAGCATCCAGTTTTTTATGGAAACCCACCTATGTTTAAGGGGTTCTCGGCGGGTACATCCTATCAACGGTCAGTCAATGGGCCTATCGGATCTCCAAGGCCATTGACAAATGCTATGCGGAGGTTGAAAAAACCGGGCGGCCGCGCAATAACCCGCACAGTCCACACGTTATCACAACAGATATTTGGTTTCAGGTGAATATTTGTCCCCGCCCATCTCCGGGCGGGTTTTTCTCCCCCCCCCACATAAGGCTCTTGCCATCTGGCGATGGCCGGCGGAATAACTTCCCGCCGGGAGCGGCTATTAAACCGCTTGGGTTCGATTCCCGAAGAGCTGCTAATCAAAACCATAGCAAC
>JAGREE010000129.1 GCA_020446675.1 Alphaproteobacteria bacterium
GGGGGCTGAAATAGGGGCAGGGGCAAGTGCAATTAGATTTCTTCGATATCCAAGAGCTGGAGGGGTCGGTGTTGATTTTGGGAAATTCAGATTGGATTGGCATCGCATTCGTCTTGGGGGTAGAAAAACGGGAAAGGATTACAATTTACCTCATATAGATATACCAGGTAAAATAAAGCACTGGCCTTGGCATCAAATAAACAAATGGTGGCGGGGAGTAAAATAAAATGCCAATGAAAGACCTAGAGGTAATTAAGGCTTTGATAAAAAAAGCGATGAAAGCTTCTTTGAACCTTGAGGAATTATTCGAAAAATGGCCCGAAGATTTTGCTGAAAATGATTTCTTCGAAAGTGTTTTTGATGACATCGAATCAGCAGTAGAGCATTTACCTGGAGACGCTTCAGGTGAGGTTGATTGGTTCAGTTTTCAACATTCAACAGAATATAGGCTTTTGCAATATGATTTAATAATCCTTGATTATTTGAATTCTGAAGATTTAATATTGACAGGACTAAAAGAATTAAAGAATAAGATTGTTTCTTTTCGATTAAGTCCCGATGAAATAGAAAATGAGATAGAAAAAATGCGAATTGGTTAAAAACTATCTCCTTGCTTTGCAACCTGGCAGGGCTTCCGCCCTACAAAACAAAGCAAAACCCTCTTCGTTCGGCATGAACCCTCTGGGGCCCTGCTTCGTCCGCCGTAGCCCCTGAGGGCGAAGGCGGGGTATGCGACGGTGGCGCCGGCCGAAGCGCAGCGAAGGTCCCGTACCTGAAAGGTCGGGAAGAATAAGTATTTGTATAATGGCAAGGAGCTGAATGAGGATTATGGGGCGAACCTGTATGAGTATGGGGCGAGGTGGTATGACCCGGCGCTGGGAAGGTGGACCAGCATCGATCCACTTGCAGAAACAATGACTTTCACTTCTCCCTATAGTTATGGGTTCAACAACCCCATTGCATATTCTGATCCAACCGGAATGCTCCCCTATAAATATAATTGGGATGAGGGTAGATATGAGGATGAAGAGGGAAATGAAGTAAGTTGGGGAACTGTCAAAAACTATATCGATGAAAACAATGGGGCCTCTAATGATATGGCTATTTTAGTAGCTTTTCCGGAGGACAGTCCCAGAATGCCAAGTAACCCAAAAATTGGAAAGTGGCTTGAAAAGACATTTGTGGATGGCGACGGAAATGTTCAGGGTGCAGGACATGCTGGTATAGTGATTGTCGACGGCGAGACAGGCTATTTAAGGTATTTTGATTTCGGCCGATATAACAGAACAGGTTTAACCAGCTCAAGAGGGGAAAATGAAGGAAGTGTGAGATCCAGTGCCAACTTTAGTGGCTTAAGGTTGAACTTCAACTGGGATTTTAATCAATCGGATGATGAAAATGTCACAAAGATCCTAACAGCCCTTCATGGTTCCCCTTTATTAAGGCGTTATGGCATGATAGTAGGCGCCTTAGCCAAAGATTTAGATTACGATGCTATGTTGTCTTATGCTCAAGAAATGGAAAATTTAGGTTATTTACCATTTGGAGGCTACACTACCTCTTGTGGAATTGGCAACTCAACATATTGTGCAAAATTTGCCCGAGGAGTTGCCGGAGCAGGAGGTATGAGTTTTGCACCTGGAACTTTTACAGGTTTAGCGAACGTAAAGGCAGCAAGCAGCAGATCAGGCTCCAATATCATTTCAATTCCATAAATCCACGGACATGAAATTCAGAGCAATCATTTTGATATTACTTATCTGGTCTTGCCAAGACAAATCTCCCAAAAAAAATCCAGTTGAAGAAATTGAGATGGAAAAGCAATCTCTTATGAGACCAAAACAGGTCTCATCCGGTGCGAAATTGATAAACCTTGGCTTTGTAGATGCCCCAGTTTACGTATGGGTTGAATACATTGGCAACTATGCCCAAGGAGGTAAAGTCTACCCACATATATATGGATTAAAGCATACATATGCCGATGGAAGCAGAGTAGATACTACATATTACGAACACTCATTGGGAAGAACAGATAATACTGCTGTTCCTGCATTGACAGGTTTTGATTTTATTCCTTATCCTGGTGACGCAACTTATAAATTCTCGAAAGGAGACGAATCTTTCTTGCTTTTTAACGTTTTAACTCCTGCTGCTATAAGAGAAAAAATAAACGGTAGGGAGTATATAATGTCAGTTCCTACAACCCGGATTAATGCCAAAGGCGAAAAAGTATCGGGTGAAGGCGTACACCTTAGTATTGAAAATGATAATGGCGATTTATACTCTGTATCCACACCACTAGACATTTTGA
>JAGREE010000015.1 GCA_020446675.1 Alphaproteobacteria bacterium
GCCAATATGAGCCACGAAATCAGAACGCCCCTGAATGCCATCATCGGATTTTCAGAAGCAATGATCGCGGGTATAGGAGGTCCACTGACATCAGCAAAGCATCGTGAATATTTAAACGATATTAAATCGAGCGGCGAACATCTGGCCGTTGTCATTAAAGACATTCTTGACTTATCCAAAATAGAAGCCGGGAAATGGGTCCTTAATGAAAAAATATTCTCTCTTGATGAATGCATTCGAAAATCGATCAAAATGCTAAAACAAAATTCCAAAGCCAAAAATATTTCTATTAAATATGTTCCGGGAGACCAATTCGATATAATCGGTGATCAGACTGCGATAATCCGGGTTATCATTAATCTGCTTTCTAATGCTGTCAAATTTGTTGATAAAGGCGGGCTCGTGGAAATTATCACGACCAGAAACAATAACGGCTCTGTCACTATTGAAATTAGGGATAACGGAATTGGCATTCCCAAAGATCGGCTGGAAATGGTTTTAAATCCTTTTGAGCAGATCGAAAGCAACCCCGAACTTCAGATAGAGGGAACCGGGCTTGGCTTACCTATTGTGCAAAAATTAATTGAACTTCATGGTGGATTGTTTGAGCTGCATAGTGAATTAAACGTCGGTACCTCGGCAATAATCACTTTCCCCGCACCCAGAATTTGCGCCAATGCGGCTTAAATTCTTTCCTGCATTTTCCCATTTGTCATAAATAGAATTTGAGCACTTGGCATTAAGGGATACACTCTATAAACTCACCGGAAAAAATAATCGTCCAAGCCGGAGATTTCAATGAGCCAGCCAATCGTCATCGATCATCCGCTGATACAGCACAAACTAACCATCATGCGAAAAAAGGAAACACCGCCGTCGCTGTTTCGTGAACTGCTTCGGGAAATAAGTTTTCTGCTCGGTTATGAAGTCACCCGCCATCTGCGGCTTCATAATATTGATATTGAAACGCCGGTGGCAAAAACATCAAAACCGACACTGGCCGGACGCAGAATGTGTATTCATTCAATCTTGCGGGCTGGTGACGGGCTGATGAAAGGGCTTCTTGATCTGAACCCGACGGCAAAAGTCGGCCATATCGGTCTTTACCGAAGCCATGAAGATCTGCACGCGGTCGAATATTATTTTAAGGTTCCCCCTCACCTTGATGAACGGTTTAATCTGGTGGTGGACCCGATGCTGGCAACCGGCAATTCGGCCATTGCCGCCCTTGACCGGATCAAACAGGCCGGGGCCAAGGATATTACGTTCCTCTGCCTGCTCTGTGCGCCGGAAGGGGTCAAAGCGCTAAACAATGCCCATCCCGATGTGCCGATCTACACGGCATCAATTGATGAGCGGTTAAATGAAAAAAGCTATATTGTTCCGGGCCTTGGTGATGCGGGCGACAGGATTTTCGGCACGCTTTAGGCTTGATTAGGTTGATTGTCTGAATTTTGCCATCAGATAGTCCCCGGCGGAAACGGAGGCGTATTTACTTTGCTCGCTTTTTTTCAAACAGGTTGGGATGGTTTTAATGATGCCGTCATAATTGGGGTTCATGAAATAGGCGATTGACTGTCGCCGTTTCGGCACCTCGCCTTTTTTGTGGTTCGGTTCCACCACCCGGTGCAGGGTTGAAACCCAGCGGTCATTGGTCCAGCGGGCCAGCAGATCACCAATATTGATGATAAAACCGTCACTGACCACCGGGGCCTTGATCCAGCCGCCATGGGGGGATTTGACCTCAAGCCCGTCGACAAACGGATCGGGTCTTAAAATCGTAACACTGCCATAATCCGAATGGGCGCCAGCACGAAGCTGCCCTGGCAGAATTTTACGTGATAAGGACGGGTAATTCTGCGTGCGCAACGCGCTGATATGATGGGTGTGATAAGGCACAAAAAAATCAGGATCCAGTTTTAAAGCCACGGCCAAAACCTCCATAATCCGGGCCCCAAGCTGGTCCATAGCCAGATAATATCTGATCCAGTGTTTTTGAAAATCTGCGGGCTCCTCCGGCCAGATATTATCCCCATAAAAGAAATTAAAGCCTTGTTTCTCGCCATGATGACCGACAGGCGGGCTTAGCGGGCCGCTACTGAATGTTTCCTTGCGGTCAGGCGGCAATTCATCACCAATGGTTTTGGCGAGATTTTCCCCCTCCACAGGTACATATCCCCGTGGGGAGCCTTCCTCCGCTGATTTTGCTTTTAATTTTTGCTCATCTGATAACGCAAAAAACTGTTCGGCGGCTTTCCACGCGTTATCAATGATATTTTGATCTATTCCGTGATTTTCAATAATTAAATAGCCAATTTCCCGGCATATATCATCCACATGTCTGGCAATTTTCTCTCGCTCAGTATCAGTCCCGTTTAGAAACGCCCCGATATCTACCCGCGCCAGCGTTTCAATATTTTCATTTCCGCCCATCAGATTGCCTTTATTTGTTTTCAAGGCGGCTATAATCCGCCGCAACTTCCGCAGCAAGGCGGGCATTATTAAGGACAAGTTTTATATTGGTTTCAAGGCTTTCGCCGCCGGTCTGCTCGGCAATTCGCGCCAGCAGAAATGGTGTCGTCTCTTTTCCTGTAATGCCGCGTCTGTCCATTTCCTTTATCGCTTCGTTAATGGTCGCTTCTATTTTTTCCGGGGCTTGCGCAAATTCTTCCGGTACCGGGTTGGTGATCAGCACCCCGCCTTCTAGCCCAAGATCATATTTTGCTTTCATCGCCCGGGCAATGTCGCCCGGGCTATCAAGGCGGTAATCAACCTTAAACCCGCTGCTTCTGGCATAAAATGCTGGGACATAATCGGTTTTATAGCCGACAACGGGCACCCCGACCGTTTCCAGATATTCAAGGGTGCGTCCGATATCCAGAATTGATTTAATCCCGGCGCAGACAACACTGACATTGGTTTTTGACAGTTCCTGAAGATCAGCGGAAATATCCATGGAAAGCTCACCGCCCCGATGAACGCCGCCGATGCCCCCGGTGGCAAAGATATTAATCCCGGCCAACGCCGAAATAATCATGGTTGCGGCGACCGTCGTCGCGCCGTCGCCTTTGTTTGCTACGATGAAGGGGATATCGCGTCGGCTGGCCTTGATCACATCCAGTCCGCTTTTTCCCAGATATTCAAGCTCCCCGTCATTAAGGCCGACTTTAAGCCGACCGCCAAGAATGGCAATGGTCGCTGGGATAGCCCCATGGTCACGAACCATTTGTTCAACCTCTTTCGCGGTTTCAACATTTTTCGGGTACGGCATACCGTGGGAAATAATCGTCGATTCCAGGGCCACGACCGGGCGCCCAGCGTCAATGGACTCTGCTATTTCCGGAAGCACATCAAGATATTGTTTCATATTTTTATTGACCATTCTTAACTATCCATATTTTTTTGTAGCAGTGCCACTGACATGGCTGGGTTGATTGTCCCCTCATGTGCCATAGCCAGATTTGCTGCTGCCGTCGAAAATTTAATTGTTTTTGCCATATCTGAGTTCTGCAGATAAGAAAAGACCAAACCGGCCAAAAATGCGTCCCCCGCACCGGTTGTATTGACCGGTCTTGCGGTTCCGCTATCCGGTTTATTAACACCATGCTCAGGTCCGTTACTATAATAGACCCCTTCCGCGCCAAGGGTGATAATGACGCATTTAACCCCCTTGTCATGAAGCCAGGTCGCCATTTTATCCAGATCGGCGATCCGTCCGCAGATTGCTTCCGCTTCTTCCCTGTTGGCTTTAAGTGTATGTATACTTCCAAGATGGGGCAATATTTTTGGCGCTTTTATGGCAGAAACCACATCAATAAAAAGCGGTTTTTCTGCCCCAAACTCCGCTAATTTTGCAAGTGTTGCTTCCGATAGATTGGCGTCCGCAACGATTACGGCCGCTTTCTTTATATTTTCATGATGAATATCAATATAGTCAGGGGTAATTTCACCCACTATCTCCATATCATTGATAGCAACCGCCATATCACCCTGCTCGTCCAGCACCGCAAGATAAGTTGAGGTGCGCATGCCCGCTATTCTTAAAACCCCGCTCATATCAATGCCGCTTTTTTCCCCTTCTTTGATCAACTGATCACCGAAAATGTCATCACCGACCGCTGAGAAAAATTGGCAGGAAACCCCAAGAAGGCTGAGATTTTCAGCAATATTGCGGCCAACCCCGCCGGGGCTGATGGTCACTTTGCCAGGGTTAGAATCATGCATGGAAAGCGCCGCCATTGACGCGCCGCAAATATCCATATTGGCACCGCCGATTACAGCAATATAGGGATCATTATAATCTGGTTTTCTTTTCGTCATTTGAAAGTGAAGCTACGGTGAAGCCTGCTCCGGGTCAACAACTTATTAACCCTGTCTTAAGATACATTATGATTTAATCACTCCATGAACTTTTATCGCACCATAGGGCTTATTATGCTCACCATGATTTTGACCGCCTGCGCCAGCACGCCGGATGTGGCGGTAATGCGGGCGCCAAGCCCGGAATACCCTAACGTCACGGCGTCAAAACCGACCCCGCCGGCGGCCTCAAACCCGTCTGGCAGCTGTATTGCTGATGCTGGTAAAGTCGGCCGCCCCTATACGGTGCGTGGTGTCCGCTATGTTCCTAACCGCGACCCGGACTATAACAAAACCGGACTTGCTTCCTATTACGGGAAAAATCATCATGGTAACCAGACCGCCCAGCGGCGAAACATTCAACATGAATGCGATGTCCGCCGCCCACACCACTTTGCCGCTGCCCAGTTGCGTTCTTGTCACTAATCTCGAAAACGGTAAATCAGTCATTCTGCGTGTCAATGACCGTGGCCCTTTCGTTAAAGGACGGATCATTGATGTTTCCTACGCCGCGGCAAAAGAGCTTGATTTTATCGGTGCTGGCCTTGCCCGCGTGCGGGTTGAGGTTGTTGATTAAAGCTATTGATCAGGATTGCTCAGATATTTCTGTTCAATGAAGAAAAACTGCACCGTTGTGTCCCCGACATTTAAAAGCTCATGCCATTTAATCCCCTTGCTATTGCCGGAACGCCCCGTCACACTTGTGCTTTCACGGGTGCCGTTTTCTGTCGTCACCCGCAGCGTTCCCCCCGAAATGACATAGGTAAAATAGGGCCCGTGGGTATGGCGATCCTGCCCCACGCCCGGCGGATATGTGCAGGTGCCGGTGCGGATTTCATCATCCTCATAAAGCACGACACAGACCGGTTTTCCCTTCCATCCGGCTTCAATGGTATCCGGCAGTCTTTCCTGCGCATAGGCGCTGAACGGCAAAAGCAATAAAGCAAGCACTATTTTTTTCATAGTCCACCCTTTTTTTAGAAATCTAATAGATTAATTCATAGTTATATTTTCATTCATTTTCAAATAACGCTCTGCCTTAGCAGGAACAGGCTTAACACCCAATCCTTTTTGATAAATCTCAGCGAGTAAAATTTGGGCACCAACATGACCAAGTCTGACAATACCCGTTTTTTCTGATAATATTATCGTACTGTTATTAAATTCATTCTTAGTAATAATCGGTGCAGAAGCATAACGCACTATCGCCGCTCGATCGAGCCATTTAATTGCTTCCTTTGTGTTACCTGAATTATACTCTTTTAAACCCAACTGGTATTGTGCTTCCTGATCCCCCGCTCGTGCAGCACATGGTAAGTATGCATCCGAATCCTTTAGTCGAGCGCAGGTCTTCATAGACACGGGTGTTTCGCAGCTGGAAAAAATTAACATCATACTGACGAGGATAAATAAATTAATATAATAACTCATTTCCTTCCTTATCTTTACTGACACAGAAAAATATTTTTACTACCATCGTCATTTTAATTTTCCTTCATCATCTCTTGTTTTGGATATAGCGGTAGTGGTACAGTTTTAAAAAACTTTACTATTTTTTCTCTTGTTGAATGAGGAATTTTAAATTTTACAAAATCCTCAGGATGCAGATTTACTATTTTTGAGTAATCCCGACCGGACTTTTTCTTTATCCAAATGCTAAATTCATCCTTTAATTGCATTTCCTTTGCTAAGATTGAGCACCCTACTTGAAAATTAAAATAATCAAGATCTGGATAATAATTTGGATTATATTCGAGCATACTAACTGACATTAAACGTCCCTTAACTTTACCCGTATCAGCATTAATATTAACTCCAGACATAGCTGCATTCCTTAAGAGATACTTTTCATTGGATCGTGATTCTGCACCTGTATATGTCCACCTAATCCTATTTTCTTTTATTTCCTCAGTTTCTTTCCATCCCTCTTCTCTTTTTGGCTTGACAATTCCTACATTCTCATCCGCAGGCAATTTCATCCGAGAAACAAAAACTTCATTTGGAAGATTAAGGCCAATATTCTTGTCAATTAGCATATTCAAATAGCATTTGGTTTCCATACCAATAGTCTTCATTCGATACTCTATTAGATGGACATGTTCGGGCATTTCAATTACGTGACTTTCTGGATACCCATATTTATTTGCATAATAATTGGAATAATTAGTATATGCCAAATCGTATATTGGGAGTTGAATTGGAAATGCCAAAATCACATCTTGAAGCTGATAATTACTTGGTCCTATGTTGGTCCAAATCACAGATTGAGCTTCAGTTTCTGGTGTTGGAACATTAAATTCCCCACTTTTCTCAACCAAGAGCATTTCTTTTGGAATTTTCTCCACTACTTGATCTTGAACACTATTTACGCCCAAAAAGTAGCCTATAACTGCTACAATGACGAATGCGCCTGTTAGAAAAATCGGGTTTTTAAACATTCTCATATCCCCCTATCCTGATAATTATCAAATCCTAAGCGCAATTCCCACTTGAAGGCAACTGATATCATTTATTCATTGCCAATTATTTGCCCATCGCTAAACTTGATGAAAAAAAGGGAGTGGGAAAATGATGAAATCTTTCAGAATATTGCTGGCTGTTATAATTGCCCCATTTTTATTTGGCTGCTCATCGCCGCTGGATAAGGCAGAGGAAAAGGCGGAGCAGATGTTTAATGAGGTCGCGGCCCTTCCCTATATCCCCGGAATCAATGTTGCGGTTGCGGATAGTAATGGCGTAATCTGGGCCGAAGGGTTCGGCTATGCCAATCTTGAAGATAATACCCCGATGTCGCCCGTCACAAAAATGCGGATCGGTTCCGTCGCCAAGGTGATCACCACCGCCGCCCTGATGCAGGAGGTGGAGCGCGGGGAAATTGATCTTGACGCCGACATCCGGACCTATGTCCCCGAGTGGCCGGAGACCCACGCGAAAATAACCATCCGTGAGCTCGCCAATCATACCGCCGGGGTCCGCCATTATCAGGGCGATGAGTTTGCGTCCAACATTCAGTATGACAGCCCCCTTGCCGCGCTTCAGATATTCAAAAATGACCCGCTTAAATTTACGCCCGGTAGCCAGTATAGCTATTCCACCTATGGCTGGACCCTGATCAGTGCCGCGATGGAGGCGGCAGAAGGCCGGGACTTTAAATCAATCATCTGGGATGAGGTCCTCACCCCCCTTAATATGACCGACACAACATTTGATGATGCGGTCCCGATTATCACCAATCGGCAGGGATCCTATGATTTTGTGGATGGTGATCTGGTCAATTCCCCCGCCGTCAACAGCAGTTATAAATATGCCGGTGGCGGCTTCCTCGCGACCCCCACCGATATTGTTAAATTCGCCATGGCCCATGCGACACCGGGATTTTTGAGGGCGGAAAGCTTAAGTGAAATGTTCACCCGTGGTGATGTTTCACCGCACGGGATTGGCTGGGTCGTCGGTTTCGACCGCTACCGTGCCGCGTTCACCGCCAACCCGGAACAGGCGGCAGAAACCCTTGCCATGATGGATCGTCACCCCCATACTGTGATGCATTCGGGCGGCAGTACCGGAGGACTGACCATGATGATCCTCTGCCTTGATCATAACCGGGCGGTGGCGCTTACCAAAAATGTCGGCAATGCTCCACCCGCAGATCAGGACCAGGCCAATCATTTTTTACTGGCCCTAAAAACGCTGGATATATTTCATAATGAAATGGATGCTAAAAACTAATTCGTTTATTTATTATCAACTTCGGTCAGGATCATCTGAAACACCAGTTTCATATTATCATAAATTTCTTCGTTGATAATGCCGCCAAAGGCCGGCGCAAGAAGACTATCATCACAGACATGATAAAATGATTTTTCATCGGTGAGCAGCACACTGTCCGCTTCTGAATAAAAATTACTGTTTTGCAGGATATGATATTCCATCAGGTAATTGCGTCTGTCCTGAATATAAAAAGTCATATCCGCTTTGCCCGCATTGCTTGAAAAAGACGCTGTGATTTTTTTCAGCTTATCCCCATCGAAATAGGCGTAAGCATCGGCACCGCCCATCGCCTTGGCAAAAGCGGCTTCGAGTTTTTCTTTTCTAAACCCGGAAACATCCACATTCATAAGCGCCGAAAGACCGGGGCCGGTGCATTTCTGATCCTGCGCGTTTGCATTTTGGGAAAGGAAAAGGGCGATCATCACCGCCCCGATAATTTTTGCCTGATTATACACGTAACATCCTATTTAAATAAACCTGTTGCCTCTGTTTTAATAATCTTCCCCTTCAAAGGCAACAACTTCGCAGAAAGAAATCAGCAAAAGCGCCTGGCGGCATTCGCCTTGAGCGTCTTCTCTATTATCAAATTTACCAACGATCAGACGATTATAATTCTGACCCTTCACTGTGGCTTTGGCAATTTTTATGGGCTTTCCCTCAATAAGGACCGGAATTTTTGCTTCCAGATTTTTAAGCCCGGGTTCAATGCTTTCCGTATGAAGATAAGACGCAAGATGAAGACCATATCCGCCATTCGGGGCCTTTGGCCTTGGGGTATTTGATCTGGCAACCTCCGAAGCCGCAGCAATCTGGCTTTCATTAGCCTGCTCAAGCATGGCTTTTGTTTCATCGGCTTCGGCTTTTATAGCGTTAAGCTCCGCTTTCAGTGTGCTGTTTTCTTCCTGTATCATCTGAAGCTCGCGTTCGGTGGCCGCAATCCTCATGCCCTGATTAACCAGCGCCTTGTCTTTTTCCGCCAGTTGTTCTTCCACTGTCGGCATAGCCGGTTCAGTCGGCTCTGCCGCTGCCATTTGTCCACTTTCCTTTTCTGCTTTTGCGGCGGCGACATTATCCGGGTCATTTTGTCCGCCTCCCAGAAAACCGTCAATCGTGCTGCAACCGCTGAGTATTGCAGCCAGAAAAAGTGGCATATATATTTTTGTGATAATTTGTTTTAAACGCGGCATTAAAATTACTCTCAACTGTTATCCCTAAAAAATTAACCATAATGGTTAACCATAACAACAATCAAGGTAAATTATCAGCATATAAATCTAAAATAATATATTTATGCGGAAAAATATGCTTATCAGACGGTATTAATTGTGGCCTAGTGATAATGCGCCGGGCCACAATTTTACAGATATTCATCAGCCAATATTAACAAATTTGCTGTTTTCAACCTTTGCCATACCGCCCGCCATCAGCTTGAGCAACCTGCCGTCCTGAATGGTCAGGTTTACGATAATTTCGCTTTTTGAAGGCTTTTTCATGAAAAACCCCTGCTCCACCACGATCTTATCACATTTAAAATCCATCTCATTAAACAGATAGGCACTTAAATTTCCGGCCGCCATGCCAGTTGCGCTTTCTTCCGGAATGCCATAGCGCGGTGCAAACATGCGTGTGGTGACCGTGTGCGCCTTATCAACAGGATCAGTGGTGAAAGCATAGAACCCAATCAGGTCATATTTTTCACTAATCATTTCAATCACTTTTAAATCCGGTTCGATTGCACCCAATTCCCTGTTGCTTTCCAGGGGAATAATCAGAAAAGAAACGCCGGTGTTTGAAATTTTTGGCAGATAGCCTTTTTTAAGATCATCCTGCTTTAGGGATAAAGATTTGAGGACAAGATCAATATCACTTTCTTCAATATCCCGAATAAATTGTGGTATCTGTTCCATATAGGCATAGCCGTCTTCAAGAATAATATCGCGGTTGCCATCGATTGTTTCTTTTACAACAAATTTTTTGTCAATCCTGCCCAGCTGGCTTAGATAGGAAAATGCGGCAATGGTTGCATGACCGCAATGGGCGATCTGTTTATTCGGTGTAAAGAACTCAAGCTTAAAATCCGCCACATCAGATTTTGATACAAAGGCCGTTTCCGGAAAACCCGCTTCACGGGCAATTGCCTGTTTCTGCTCACGACTGTATTTATCCGCATCAAGCACCACACCGGCCGGGTTACCGCCCTGCCCCTGATAGATAAATGAATTTACTTTATAAACTTCAATATTTGGTGCGCGGTCAATGTGTGACATTATTTTCGTTCTCAAACTCGACATATTCATCATTGTCATATCCTTTCAATTTATATTTGAACTTGACTGAAAACTACAAATATTATTAAATCGAGTAAAACGAATATATTGGTTTAAAATAATCGAATAATTCGATTAATGGAATTTATCATGGATACAAAACAACTTAATACCTTTCGTCATTTAGCAAAAAGTCTCAATTTTTCCAAAACTGCGGCAGAACTTAACTTCGCTCAGTCAACGGTTTCAGCACAAATCCGCTCCCTTGAAAATGAATTGAGGCTGACTTTATTTGACCGCCTGGGCAAAAAAGTGGTGCTGACGGACGAAGGAAGAAACGTCCTGGAATATGCCAACCGGTTCATGAGGATTGAAGATGAATTTATCACCAGCCTTAAAGGAGACGGAGAAATATCCGGTGATCTGAACATCCATGCCCCAAATACCATATGTGTTCATCATCTGCCAAAATTGCTCACCAATTTTAAAGCTGAAAACCCACGCGTGAATTTTAGGCTCCGCGCTCATTACAGCACGGGACGCGCGTTTAAGGAACTGCGCAGCGGGGCCATAGACCTGATGATCGTGCTTGAAGAGGAATTTGATCAGAATGATTTTAATGTCGAGGTTTTAAGGCCCGAAGAAATTATCGTTGTTTGTAACAACAGCCATCCGCTTGCGGATGGGCAGCCCGTCAGTCTTGATGACTTAAAGGATGAGAATTTTATCCTGACAGAACCCACCTGCGGATATCGGGAAATTTTCACCAGAGAAATGTTAAAACATGGCCATAAAATTATGCCCAATATGTGGTTTGAAAATACTGAAGCTATTAAACAGTGTGTCATCAGCAATATGGGGCTTTCCTTTTTACCAAAGATCGCCTGCCAGGCGGATATTGCCTGCGGGGCCCTAAGCCGGGTTAATCTGGATCAGAAATTTGATAATCAGATAAAACTACAGATCATTACCCATAAGGATAAATGGATAAGTCCTGCGTTAAAGGCGTTTATTTCAACATTAAAGGATGCTTATTGTTAAATTAATTCTCACCGTCTTTAAGGTGGCGGCTAAGAACCCAGCAAAATCCGTCCGGGTCAAGGATGTAACATTCCCGTAATCCATGGGGTTTGTTTTTGCTTTCAAAAAGCACTTTATAGCCTAACTCGCGCGCATTTGCTTCGGCGATATCCGGGTCCTGATCATAAATCCGCAGCTCAACGCCCCGGCCACGACCTTCCTGACCCTCGACCAGTGCAAGCATCGGATTGCTGTGATAGGTCCCATCCGCATGAAGCATCCAGACATTGCCCCCATGTCGCATAATCGCGAAACCATCATCGGCATAAACCGCATCCGCCTGCAGGATTTTTTTGGCAAATTCAACACCTGCCGGTACATCACTGACCAATAGGCTGAAACCGACACCGCTTAATGATTTACCGAAGGCGACTGCATCTGGTGCCTTGCCGTCTGTACCAGCCATTGTCATCTGCGCAGCTTGCGCCTTATCACTGTTATTTCCGCCGGTAATTGCCATTACTGTCCCTGCCCCTGCTACGGCCAGTCCCGTTTTATGAATAAATTTTCGTCTGGTAAATTCGTCTTTCACTTATAATCTCCCTCACTTATAAATTCACGCTAAATTTTCGCGTAATCTTATCATATAGTTTGGGAGACATGTGGTAACAATGATGTTACCACATGCACTTTATGAAGCCTTACGAAACTCCGGCTCATTATCATTTGCAGGATCATTAATGGCTACGTCATTAAAGCCTTTATCCTGAACCAGCTTGATGAAGTCATAATCATCTGTGGTTTCTTCGACAAAATCCATAAAAGTCTGCAAACCGTTTTCGATTTCATTTATGATGTTATTTTGCTCCTGAACGGCAGCTGGTACTTTTCCATAAAATTTCATTAAGTCCATAAAGCTGTATGGGATTGTCAAAGTCATCTTTTTTTCCTTTTCTTCCTAGTTAAATAAATTTGGTGGTTTAATAACCGCCATATGTTTCAGATAACCATTATACGGACAGCGGCAAGATAGCCCTGCGACCGTTTATCGCAGAAAAAATTCACTTCATCGCAATTTGGAAAATTCATGCATAAAATACGAAAAAAAATCTGATGAACGTCAGATGAATCTTCTATGCACTCATCAGGATCTACGCTGCTGGGACCGTTTGATATCAGAACTAGTTCCGGAATATTCGGGGTGCTACTCGGAGCGCGAACCGAACTGAATAATGGCCCCATCTATGAATTTGAATTGGATGGTAATTATTACAGCGACCGTCATATTCAACTTTTAAAAATATTGACAGCATAATAAATATTACATAACTATATGGTTATGGAACAACTTGGTTATATAGAAACGCCTCAAAATCTTGATGCTATATTTTCCGCACTAGCCGATCCGACAAGACGGTCAATTCTCAGTCGCCTAACCAACGGAGAGGCTTCAGTAAAGGAACTCGCTGAACCATTTAACATAAGCCAACCGGCAATTTCCAAACATTTAAGGGTACTTGAAAAAGCAGGACTGATAGAACGCGATATTGATAAACAAAGGCGTCCTGCCCGTCTCAATGCCAAAAACATGGCTGTAGCCGTTGATTTCCTAAATCAGTTTAAAACATTCTGGAACAAACGATTTGATCAACTTGATAAAGTGCTACTTGATTTAAATACGGAGGAAAAACATGACAAATACCCCTGAATACAAATTGGAACGTATTTTCAACGCACCACGTGAACAGGTAGGAAAACATGGACCGACCCAGAAATACTCCATCGCTGGTATGGACCGGGCGCAGACACGATTATCCATGAATTTAACCTGACCCCGGGTGGTATGTGGTTAAATGAGATGATATATGGTGAAAACTCTTATTATCAGAAAGTCATATTTCAGGAAGTAGATGCCCCTAACAAAATTATTTGGCACCATTATTCTTCAACAGATAAGAATTGGAATAATACGCCTAACCCAATGATGGCTAACTGGCCAGCTTTGCTATTGACCACAGTAATTTTTGAAGATCAGGGTGAGCAGACCAATGTTATTCTTACCCAGACCCCAATGGATGCTTCTGAGGCTGAACTTACATGCTTCGCACAAATGATGTCGAAAATGGATGGTGGCTGGGGATCAGGATATAATATTATCGATCAAATTCTCGATGAACTAAATCTGTAGAATTTCCAGTCTGTTCTCTTTATCAATTGTCAGTACAGAATTGGTTGGAAGTTTTTCCCAGTCCTGCCGCACTTTGGTCAGTGGCTCACTGGCAAAGACCACTGCTTCATTGATTTTTGAATAATAGAGGGTCGGTGCTTCCCGGTCCGCTGTCGCTGTTGCCCGGGTAAGGATGACATTTTCCCCGTCGGTCAAAGCAAAATTAAGCATCGACGGTCCGTTAATTTCGAGGTGAGAAAGAGCCGACCTTAATTTTTCGACCATCTCAATCATATTGGCGGCCAGGTCTTCGCCGGATAGTCCCTTCTGAAGACCAATCTGGTTCATAAAATAGGCAAAGCTGAATTCCGAATCCGTATTCCCCTCAATCAGATTAAAAGCTTCATCAGAAAGATCCCGCATCAGATAGCGCCTGATCAGTTTAAAACTGTCAATCATGCCGTTATGCATCCAAAGGTAATTTCCATAACGAAACGGATGACAGTTCAGCTCCGTAACCGGCATGCCAATTGTCGCGTCCCTGACATGGGCAAAAAAACAGTGGGAAACCAGTTTTTCAGAAAGTCTTCTTAAATTCCGGTTGCTCCATGCCGGTTCGATGCTGGTAAAAACACCCGGTTCCGGGTCATTATGCTCCGGATACCAGCCAAGTCCGAAGCCGTCCCCGTTGACCGGCTTAATACTTTCTTTTGCATCAATGGATTGAACGATTAGTGAATTGTCGGATTTAATCAGCAAATCCGCAATCCTCACAGGGTTTCCCTTATACCCAAAAAAACGGCACATTCATTTTGTCCTCTTAAAATAAGAGTGTCAGAATACGCTAAAAGCTTAAAGAATCTCTAAAGACGCCATTAAATACAGTTACTTCTATATTTTACTTATTTTTAACCCGATCTCTGTAAAAATATTCTCAGATCGGAGAAAAATATGAGAAATACGTTCGTCTTTGTTATCCCTGCCTTTCTTATCCTTGGCGGCTGTTCAAAAATGATGAATGAAAACCAATGTGTCGTCGCTGACTGGCGCACAATTGGCTATGAAGACGGCAATATGGGTCGAAGCGAACAATGGCTTTCCAAACGCCGGGAAATTTGTGCTGAATATGGGGTTTCTCCTGATCTGGACGCCTATTTATATGGCCGCAATGAAGGGCTTCAGACTTATTGTCAGCCAAGACGTGGATTTGATCTGGGTAATCGCGGGGTCCGTTATGAAAATGTCTGCCCGTCAAATCTTGAAGCGGCGTTTGTTAACGCTTATCAGGATGGTCTTGGCCTTCGCGATCGTCAAATCCATGTCAATGAAATTGACCGGGCCCTGAGCTCTGCCCAGGCACAGCTTAAATCGTTACAGGACCAGATTACGGCTGATACTCTCAGTCTGGCTACAACAGAGATGACCAATCAGGAGCGCATTGATGTCGCCCTTGCGATAAAGAAAAAAGCGGAAAAATCCGGTGAACTAAAAGAAAGAATTCCCCAGCTCACGGCTGAACTGGGTGCTGCACAATATGATCTTGATGCCTACCGCGAAAGTATAGCCCCCCGATATCAGGGGGCTATATAAGGTTCATATTTATAGCAATATTTTAGCCGATGACTTCTTCGTAAAGACGATACACATTAAGGCCCATTATTTTTTCAAGCTGACCTTCGCTTAAGCCGCGACGTTTTAGACCGTCCCAGATCACTTCCATGCGTCTTGGCCCGTTCAGGTCTTCAAAATAAAGCGGCCAATCACTGGCAACAAACTGGGCACCCTCTTCACGTTTGAGTTCCTCAATATATTCTTCGGTCATTATCAGACGGCGATAATCACGGTCAGAGCCGATACAGACATGGTCAATGCCGCAAACATCAACTGCATGCATGATATTATCATAATAAACTTCCGTATTCTGGTCATGGGTCATAAAAGTCCGCATCTGGGTAATCCCGGCAAGCCCGCCTTTTTCGGCAAGTCTGCGCAATATACTGTCCGGCATATTGCGTTCATGTTCGAAAAGATCCTTACAGCAGGTGTGCGAAATAATAATCGGCTTGCTTGAGGCCTCAATTGTATCCAGCGTTGTTGCCTCATTGGAATGGCTGGTATCAATCAGCATACCGACATCATTCATTTTTTCGACCAGTTCATGACCAAATGTGGTCAGTCCCGAACCATTGATTTCCTTACAGCCGGCCCCGGCCCAGTTCTGGTAATTATAGGTTATCTGACTGGACCTTAATCCCAGATTATAAAAAACATCCACATTATCCAGATTGCGTCTGAAATGGGTTGAATTTTGTGTCAGATAAAAGACGGCAATTTTATTCTGCGCGCGTGCTTTTGCAATATCAGCAACCGTTGTTGTGCGCATATAGAATTCAGGTTTGCTGTCCAGAAAACGGTTATAATATAAAAGCTGATCCATGGTCAGATTATAAGCGACATCCTCCTGATATTTCGGGTCGGCAAGGGTCACACAGATAGCGCGAATACCGCTGTCCAGAATTTCCTGCACGAGACTGTCTTCATAAACCTCACGAAGCTCACCCATAGCATCAAAAATTAAAGATTTGCCATTCCATGGTGTTCCCTTGGCTTCAGCTTTAGTAAAATTTGGGAATGAAGCTGCCAGTGGCAATGCCGCCGCGCCAGCTATAAATTTACGTCTGTCAATCATTGTCTCTCCCTTAATGATTTATATTTTTTATGCCCGATCATAGCAGGGGATTTAAGAATATTACAAGCGCATTATCAATATTCGTTTGACACATTTATACCCTATATTATTATGTTATTTTAATAATAAAAAATATAGCGGGACTTCAGGCTAGTTAAACATTAGACGTGGAGCATACAAAATGACAAACCAGAATAATAATCAGATTACAAAACGTGATTTTCTACACACCCTTGGTATGGTTGGCGGCTCTGCCGCTGTTATGACCGCACTCAGCGGATTTGAACATAGCTTTGCTTCTGACATGACAGAGCCTCCCATGCTCTCAACGCAGGGAAATGGCAAAAATATCATCATTCTCGGGGCCGGATTATCCGGAATGGTTGCTGCCCTTGAGCTTAGCAAAAAAGGCTATAAGGTAGAAATTCTCGAAGCACGTGATTTCGTTGGTGGCCGTGATTCATGCGAACGAAAAGGCACCAAAACAACCCATGCTGATGGCACCACACATACTTGTGAGTTTGAACATGGTCAGTATCTGAACCGCGGGGCATGGCGAATTCCTGGTCAGCATCATTCTACACTTTATTATGCACGATCGCTGGGTGTTCCATTGGAAGTGATGATCAATTATAGCAGCCAAAGCTATATTTATTCAGAGGATATTGAAGGTCCGCTTAAGGGAAAACGGGTCAGAAGAATTCATGCGCGGGCCGACAGATTGGGTAATGTGGCAGAGCTTTTGGCAAAATGTGCTATGGGCGGTGCACTTGATGATAAAATGAATAAGGAAGATGTGGAAAAGCTTCTGGACTATTTAAAAGGCACTGGCCTGATCAATCGGGAAACTTTTGAATATCAGGCAAACAGCATCCGCGGCTATTCGTCCTATCCCGGTGCCGGTGAAAATTATGGCAAACTATCAGAACCCTATCCGTTTAGTGATCTTCTCAAACTGAATATGGAAATGGGTGAGCTCACATCCGATCATCCAGCCGTAATGTTCCAGGCTGTTGGTGGAATGGATCAGATTGCTTTCGCATTACGTGATGCATTACCGCGCGGTTCAATTAAGCTGAATCAAGAAGTTACCAAAATTGCCCAGAGTGATGATGGTGTGACCATTCGTTATAAGGATACAAAATCTGGCCGCGAACAAACAGCAAAAGCGGATTATTGTATTTCGACAATCCCCTTTGCTGTCATAACCGAAATTGACAATGACTTTAGCCCGGCCATGATCGATGCTATGAAAACGCCGGACCCAAGTCATGTTGCCAAATTCGGACTTCAGATGAAAACGCGGTTCTGGGAAACGGACGATATGATTTATGGTGGCAATTCCTCCACCAGCATGGCCGGCAGCATTGCTTACCCAGCAGCAGACATGCATGGCGCTAATGGTGGTGTATTGCTTGCGTCCTATCTGTTTGGCGGACGTTCAGATGAATTCAGTAAAATGAACATGGATCAGAAAATTGAATATGCCTTAAGCATTGGTGAAAAAGTTCATCCTGGCAAATATCGCAGTAATTTTAACGGGAAAGCCGCCGGTATTATCTGGCAGGATGAAAAATATAATAAATCCGGCTGGTCAAGTTGGCGCGGGGACAGCATTAAAAAACTTCCCACGATTTTAAAAGGCGAAAAGCGGGTTCTCTTTTCTGGCGACTGTATCTGCCCTCGCCTGTCGGGCTGGATGGCTGGAGCAATTGAGGGGGCTTGGCTTACTGTTTCAGAACTTGATAAACGTGTCGGGATGGGTTAAAAATCATCCTCACAAACATTTGAATAAAACCCTGCATTTCTGCGGGGTTTTTTTATTGTTATATTATATCGTTTATGTTATGAATTCTTCTTAATAAGCGAGAAAATTATCCAAAATATTAGGGGCTTATAAAAAGGGAGAGACAATGAGCGATCAGTTAAACGAGTTTGCTGGTATCAGCAAACGGGATTTTTTATATAAATTAGGAATTATTGGCGGTTCTGCAGCACTTTATACGGCTATGCAAGGTCTGGATATGGTGCATGCTTCAACGATGGAAGAGCCTCCCAAACTCGCCAATGAGGGAAACGGCAAAAAAGTCATTATTTTAGGCGCTGGCCTATCTGGTCTGGTGACAGCATTGGAACTGACCAAGAAAGGGTATAACTGCCAAATAATTGAAGCCCGGGATCACCCAGGCGGACGCTGTCAGTCAGCCCGTAAAGGCAAGGTTATTGAAGAAGTTGGCGGCGAGACTCAGGTCTGTAATTTTGAAAATAATCAATATTTGAATATCGGCCCCTGGCGTATTCCGGCAGAACACCGTGCGGTTATATATTACTGTCAGGCTCTTGATGTAAAATTAGAGCCAATGATAAATAAATGTGTACAGGCATATTATTATAGTGAAAATATTGACGGTCCTCTTAAGGGAAAACGCATTCGTCAGGTCGAAATTGACGTTGACCGTGCCGGTAATGTTTCTGAACTGCTGGCAAAAGCGGCAACAAACGGCGCTTTGGACGAAACTTTTAATGCGGAAGATAAAGAAAGACTGCTGGAATATCTGGCAAATACCGGCCTTCTGGACAATAAAACCTATGAATATCGTGCCAATCGTGCGCGTGGATATGCTGACTACCCCGGAACTGCACTTGATGCCGGAAAATTATCCGAACCATTTGATTTTCTGGAAGTGCTTAAATTTAATATTGGCACCCGCTGGCCGACTGCCGATCATCCGGCCGTGGTTTTCCAGGCAGAAGGCGGCATGGACCAGATTCCAATGGCCATGGCAAAGGCCATTAAACGCGGCAGCATAACTTATAATGCCGAAGTAACAAATATTGTCCATTCTGATGATAATGTTGAAATCACCTATATGGACACAAAATCGGGCAAACAAAAAACAGTCAAATCCGATTATGTCATTTCAACAATTCCCTTTTCTGTATTAAGCAGTATTGAAAATAACTTTAGCGCAGACATCACCGATGCCCTTAAGGCGGCAACCACCTCGCCTGCATATAAAATTGGTCTCCAGTTTACCCGACGCTTCTGGGAAGAAGATGAAATGATCTATGGCGGTTCTTCCTTCTCTGACATCGAAGGCCATTACCAGACCAGCTACCCTTCATCAAATCTGTTTGGCAAGCAGGGTGATGTGATGCTGGCGAACTATAAATTTGGGGGTGGAAGTGTTGAACTTTCAAATCACACTATTGCGGAACGAATTGAACATACCCTCGCATGCGGTGAAAAGCTGCATCCAGGCAAATTCCGTAAATATTATAACGGTAATGCCATTTCAAAAGCCTGGCATAAAGACAAATATGCCCTTGGCGGTGCTTCGAGTTATCGTAGCGTCAGACTACGCAATAAATACATTCCTATTATTGTAAAAGGTGAAAAGCGTATGCTTTTCTCAGGAGGCGGTATTTCACCTTATCACAGTGCATGGATGACAGGTGCTATTGAAGGAGCATGGTATATGTTAGCGGAGTTTGATAAACGCGTGGCGCAAATGTAAATCGATAAAAAAAGACCGGTTAGAATTGTCGCTTTTAAAATTTATTTCGGTAAAGGCAAAAATTTGCCTTGTTAATGCAATAATTTTGGATGTAATAATATTACATATTAGTTTTTTTAATTTAATACGGGGTATATAATGACCGATAATATAAATAGTCTCAGCAAACGAGACTTTCTTCAGGCTTTAGGAATGATTGGCGGGTCAGCTGCTGTTATTACCGCACTTGGCGGTTTTGATAAGGCACTGGCTTCTGATATGACAGAGCCACCAAAAATGTCCACTGAGGGCAAAGGGACAAAAATTACTGTTCTTGGAGCCGGACTGGCTGGCATGGTTCTTGGTATTGAACTGAGCAAAAAAGGATATGATATTGAAATTCTGGAAGCTCGTTCCTTTGCCGGCGGACGCTGCCAGTCATCCCGTAAAGGGACATTCATTCATGAAATGAATGGCGATCGGCAAGACTGTACTTTTGAAAATGGTCAATATCTCAATCACGGACCTTGGCGGATCGCCCAGGAACATCATTCCACCCTTTATTATTGTCATACGCTGGGTGTTGAACTTCAGCCAATGATTAATCAAAGTGCTCAGACTTATTTATATTCTGAAAATGCCAAAGGTCCCCTTAATGGCAAACGTATTCGCGCCCGTCATGCAGAAGTCGACCGTGCGGGAAATGTCTATGAACTTCTGGCAAAATGTGCATCTGATGGCTCCCTTGACGACAAAATGACAGCCGAAGACCGGGATAAACTTCTTGAATATTTAAGATCAACCGGACTAATTGACCGTGACGAGCTTAACTATGCGGCAGGACGTGCCCGTGGTTTTTCAAGCTATCCAGGCGCAGGAATGAATTTCGGCGTCCTTTCAGATGTTTATAATTTTTCCGATCTTCTCGATATTTCACTCGGGGCACGCTGGGATACAGCTGACCATCCGGCGGTAATGTTCCAGCCCGTCGGCGGTATGGATATGATTGCCAAAGCCATGTATAAAGCTCTACCAAGAGGAATGGTGAAATTTAACAAGGAAGTGACCAATATCTCCCAAACTGAAAATGGCGCACAAATCAGTTACTTTGATACAAAGTCAGGCAAAGAAAGTATAAGCAATTGCGATTATTGTATTTCAACAATTCCTTTTGGCGTTCTTAATCAAATCAAAAATGACTTTAGCGCTGAAATGGTCGATGCACTGAAAAGCCCGCGAAGTTCGCCTGCCTATAAAATAGGTCTACAGTTTGACCGTCGTTTCTGGGAAAAAGATGAAATGATCTATGGTGGTGTTACCCAGACCGATATTCCCGGAAACCGCATTATCAGCTATCCATCTAATGATCTTCACAGCCCCCATGGCGGCGTTCTGCTTTCCGATTATGAATTTTCAGCAATGGCTGTTGCCAATTCAAATCTTTCAAATGCTGAGCGGATTGAAAAAGCTCTCGATGCCGGTGAAAAAGTTCACCCTGGATATTATAGAAAGCACTATAACGGGAAAGCGATGTCAATGGCCTGGCATAAGGAAAAATATTCTCTTGGTGGCTGGGTAAACTGGTCCAAACGGGGCCGTGAACAAAAACTTCCAACAATTCTTAAAGGTGAAAAAAGAGTTCTCTTCTCAGGAAATGGACTTTCCCCTATTCTGGATGGTTGGCAAGCAGGTGCAATCGAAGGTGCCTGGTTCACAATGGCTGACCTCGACAAAAGAATTGCAAAATCATAAAAAATTATCAATGCCCCTGACAAAATCAGGGGCATTTTTCATTCATAGGATAAAAAACAGTATTTAACAAATTCGGGACATCACAATGACTGACGAAAATAAAAATGAATTTACAAAACGCGACTTTTTAACCTCTATGGGTCTCATCAGCGGCACGGCCGCCATGATGACAACGCTTGCTGGATGGAATATGGCCATGGCCTCAACGATGATGGCACCGCCAAAATTATCCACAGAGGGAAAAGGCAAAAAAATATTAATTCTTGGCGCCGGATTATCCGGCATGGTTTGTGCTATGGAGCTTCGTGAAAAAGGATATGAAGTTCAGATTATTGAAGCAAAACCAACAGCTGGCGGTCGCTGTATGTCTGCCCGTAAAGGAACCGTGATTGAGGATGTCGGCGGCGATAGACAGGTCTGTGATTTTGAAAATAATCAGTATCTTAATGTTGGCCCATGGCGTATTCCCCCAACCCACCATTCAACCCTATATTATTGTCGCAAGCTCGGGGTGGCACTGGAACCTTTCATTAATAAATCATTCGAAGCCTATTATTATCAAAGTGAAGGTGAAGGCCCATTGACAGGCGTTCCAATACGTCAGCGCGAAGTTGACGCAGACCGTATGGGATATGTTCAGGAACTTCTCGCAAAATGTATTACGGGCGGTACGCTTGAAGAAAAGATCACGACCGAAGATCAGGAAGCACTGCTTGAATATTTACGCTCAACCGGGCTTATTGACAGAAAAGAGCTGGACTATCATGCTAATGTTACCCGCGGATGGGACAGAATGCCAACGGTTGGTACAGATATGGGTAAACTGGCCGATCCGTTCAAATTAACAGAGCTTCTAAAAATGAAGCTTGGATCAAGGGAAGCTGATTCAGAACATACCCCTGCCCTGTTCCAGCCTGTTGGCGGAATGGATCAGATCGCCCGTGCTATGGAACGGGCAATACCGAAAAAAATATTCAATTTTAACTGTGAGATCGCAGAAATCTCCCAGACGGACAGTGATGTCACGGTGAGTGTCGTGGACACAAAAAGCGGGAAAATGAAAACTTTTAAAGGCGATTACGCCATTTCATGCCTGCCCTTCCCGCTGCTAAACAAAATCAAAACAGATTTCAGACAGGATGTTATTGATGGCTTGTCTGCGCCTGCTTCTGCGCCTGTTGTGAAACTGGGACTTCAGTTTTCCGAGCGTTTCTGGGAAACACAGGAAGATATCTATGGCGGTATTACAGTCAACGACATTGATGAAAGCGGCAATATCAGTTACCCGTCCTCTGAAATGTTCAGCAACAAAACGGGCGTTCTCCTGACGTCTTATGCGCACAGGGGGGGCGCGATCAAACTAGGCAACCGATCAAGCGCGGAAAGGATTGAACGCGGCCTTGAAATCGGTGAACTGATCCACCCGGGCCGTTTCCGCAAATATTTCAATGGTAAAGGTATTTCCATGGCTTGGCACAAGCAGAAATATCAACTTGCCGGATGGGTTCAGTGGTCCCGCCGTAACATTGAAACAAAAATGCCTGCACTGATGAAAGGTGAAAAGCGCGTATTATTCTCAGGCAACGGAATGGCGCCGAATCATCAGGGCTGGATGTTTGCAGCCATTGAATCTGCATGGAATTCCATATCCGATCTCGATAAACGTGTTGCAAAAGATTAAACCCTAAACCGGTAAATTAGCAATTTAAAAAGGCTTTTCCCTTCAATTCCAGATAAGGGAAAAGCCTTTTTTCATTAAAATATCCCTTTATTTAATAATTGCCCATTTTTTACGAATTGGTAATACCATTTGGCTATAATCTGATTTTATTTTGTTGTTCACTGCATTTTTAATGAGGAATAGCCTATAATGCTCAACAAATCACCGCAGATTGCAAATTTGATATTTTATCTCGGAATTACAATATTTATGGTGTTTACAGGGATTAGTATTTCTTATTTTACGGCACCTTCGATGCAAACTTCAACGAGCTTCTTTATTACCCTCCTTGCCGTTGTGCCGGCACTGATTGGGGTTATTATAGCTTATATGGGTTATTATATGCGTCATAAAAACAGAAAACGAAAACTCTGATTGTTTCCTGATAAAAACATAAAAAATAATCTTTTATTAACACCTTATTAACTGTTGTTTCTTTTCGTAAACTTATAGTACTATCCCGTGAAAAGGGTTAGGTAATGGTGAAAAAGAAAACTATCACATCTCAACAGGTCATTGATTTCTGGTTTCATGAAATAAGTCCGGAAAAATGGTGGAAGAAAGATTCCGCATTCGACCGCGAAGTCAAAACTCGATTTTATGAAATATATAAAAAAGCAGCATGTGGAGAACTTGTTGACTGGCGCTATAAGCCACTTTCCTCTCTCGCAGAAATTATCATACTTGATCAGTTTCCACGAAACATGTTCAGGGATAAAAAACAGGCATTTGAAACAGACCCTTTAGCCGTATGTCTTTCACAAGTGGCCGTGGACAAGGGGTTTGACAAGGACCTTACCATTGATCAGCGGGCATTCCTTTATATGCCGCTCATGCATAGTGAAAGCCCGGAAATCCATAAATCCGCTGAGCTTTTATTTAGTGTGGAGGGTATGGAAAATTACTACCAATTTGAATTAAAACATAAAGCGATCATTGATCGTTTTGGCCGCTATCCACATAGAAACAAAATTTTGGGGAGACGTATGAAAAAAGCTGAGACAGAATTCCTGAAAGAACCGAACAGTTCCTTTTAGGATCAGATTAACATGCGCCATTTTAAAAATAGTCCAAATTTTCAGGACACCGACCCTATATTAAATTCAAAACTGTTTGAAGAAGCTTACCAAAGCATTAAGAACTGGCCTGATTATATGCCCACACCACTGTATCACCTAAATGGACTGGCCAGTGAGCTTGGCGTTGGAACAATTTTTTATAAGGATGAAAGTCAGCGTTTTGGTTTAAAAAGTTTCAAGGCACTTGGTGGTGCCTATGCCGTTGTCCGGGTCCTTAAAGAACATCTTACAATGATCCTTAAGGAAAATGACATCCGTGAGTCCGATATATTAAACGGAAAATATGCCACCCATTTTAAGAATTTTACTGTTGCCACTGCGACTGATGGCAATCACGGCCGTTCTGTCGCATGGGGCGCTCAGAAATGTGGTATTAACTGTGTAATCTATATGCATAAAGGGGTTAGCGAAAGTCGCGCAATTGCTGTTGAGCTACTCGGGGCAAAAGTGGTCTGGGTTGATGGTAATTATGATGATAGTTTACATAAAGTAAAAAGAGATGCCATTGAGAACCAGTGGCATATTATTTCTGATACCTCATACGATGGGTATACATATATTCCAAAATTTGTCATGGCTGGATATACCGTTATGACCTGGGAAATTATAGAACAGCTTAAAAATGACCCAATACCAAGCCACATCATTATTCAGGGCGGTGTTGGCGGTCTTGCCGGTGCTATTTGTGCCCATGCCGCCAAAATCTGGGGCAGCAACCGCCCAAAATTTATTATAGTAGAGCCGGAAACCGCTGACTGTCTTTATCAAAGTGCCAAAGCCGGCGAGCCCAAAATGGTGCATATTGAGCAGGAAACCATGATGGGTGGACTTTCCTGTGGTGAAGTCTCCATTATCGGCTGGGATATTTTAAAAAATAATGCCGATCATTTTGTCACCATTTCTGATAACAATGTAAAAAATGCCATGTGCCTTCTTGCGCTTGGTGTCGGCGACGACCCATCGGTAGAAGCCGGTGAAAGTGCTGTTGCCGGTATCGCCATGCTGATGGAGCTTGCTAAAAATTCTGCCCTAAAAGAAGCACTTTCGCTGGATGAAAATTCACGTATTTTGCTGTTCGGAACGGAAGGCGCCACTGATCAGAAAATTTATGATGAAATAATCTCCGGCAACTGACTATTTACGTGAAATCATCAGAAGTTCTGCTTCCGCCGGCCAGTATCCCCGAGGACCGGCATCGGTCAGCTCATTCCAGATCTTGATCGCCTGTTTATTTCTGCCTTCAAAGTGATCTTTCATGGCCACAGCATATTTACCAAGTGTGTCAGCGGTTTTCAGGAATTCCTCACGCGAATATTTACCCTTTAGATATTTGACCGCTTCATGGTAAGTATCATTCTCAATCAGGTTATATGTGTCAGGAATATCGGCGATAGTCGCTTCTGCAAGCTCGTCTTTTCCCATTTTCCGATATGCCATATATTTCCAGAAACTGACCGGGATCAGTTCTTCCATATAAGCAAATAGAACGGGTACTTTTATGGCTTCGTCCATACCGGATATAACAGCTTCATAATCACCGGTCGCCATACTGGTCTGGGCCAGATAATAGGGAATATTCTGTTTAAATGTGCTGATGGTCAATCCAAGGGCATTGGCAATGCCATTTGGTTCATAACTATCCGGCTGGTCTTTTATTAAATCCGCCGCTTTACGGTAATCGCTGATTGCCTGATCCCATTGATAATTTCGAGCAAGATGACGGCCACGATAACGATAGAGTTTATAACTTTCCGGAAATTTCTTAAGACCATCTGAAAAGACCTCTATGGCTTCCGGCAACATCCCTAGATAACCATACCGACGACCAAGCCAGGCATAGCTGTCTTCACGGTCCGGTGCGATTTCCATGGCGGCCTTGGCTATTTCCAGATCCTCTTCAAGTTCTTTCTGAACTTCAGGATTATATCTGGTTTCCCGAAATGCCCGCCCACTTGGCGTTTGTGTAATGGCATAGGCCTCTTTTACCACTTCATCGTGACTTTGGGCAAATGCCCCCGAACCAAAAGATGCAATTAGAAATACGAAAGCGCAGAGAAACCGCATATTACTCCCCTTGAAAGAAATTATTATAATTAACTTCCAAGTTTTAGCAGTTCTGCTTCAGCAAGCCAATATCCTTTGAAATTATTCTTGGTTACGTCTGTCAATATATCTTTGGCAGCCTTGTCATTGCCGTTAAAATGATCAACCATAGCAACGGCATATTTTCCCAGACTGTCGGCGGATTTTAAAAATTGTTCGCGGCTGTAGCGCCCCTGCAAAAATTTAACCGCTTCAAAATAATCAAAATTTGATATGATATCGAGCTTTTGGGGAACGGCTTTTATCATTTTTTCGGCTTCTTCATCGCGGCCCGTCGCCCGCAAAGCCAAATATTTATAAAAGCTGGTGGAAACCAAAAAATCATCTTTATCGCGCAGCTCATTGGCCGCTACGGCCTTATCCATATATTCAATCACTGTGTTATAATCACCCGTCGCCATGCTGGACTGGGCCAAATAGTAATATATATTACGCTTGAAAGTGCTTGGGCTAAAATTTGATTTACCGGGAATTCCATCCTGTTTTGGGGACACATCCGTATTTTCAATGAGTTTTTCTGCTTTGCGTAAGTCAGCAATCCCGTCTTCAAACTGGTAGTTTCTGACCAGATAATAACCTCTGTAACGATAAAGAGCATAACTGTCCGGAAAAAGCTCTAATCCTTCTGTAAAAATATCAATGGCTTTAGCATAATGCCCCAAAAATCCTTCGCGGCGACCGCGCCAGCTATAGGAACTTTCTTTTAATGGTGCGGAAGTGTATACAATATTGGCTGTATTAAGGTCACCGTCAAACCATTGCTGACTTGAATGATCAAACTCCTTTTCACGGTAAGCGGCACCAGACGGCGTTTCTGTTCTTGCATAAGCAGCTATAACCAAAGGATCATTGGCCACCGGAGACTGCGCAGCAGCACCAATTGTCAAAGTTAGAAATCCACCCAAAATATACGGCAATATTATAAACTTCATAAACACGCCTTTTTCCAGTTCTTCTTATTTTCAACTTCCTGTATATTGCATAAAAAATTAGAGTAGACCAATGAAAATATTATTAATATGCACGCATAACGCCTGTAGAAGCATCATTGGTGAGGCAGTATTCAATAAAATTGCCTTTCCCCGTATCAAAGCGAGAAGCGCCGGAAGCAGTCCGCGCGGTACAGTTCATCCACTGACGATTAAGCATTTAATGCGCCATGGGTATGATACATCGAAATTATCCAGTAAATCCTGGGATGATTTTGCCGACTGGCAACCGGATGTGGTCATCACACTATGTGACCAGGCTGCCGGGGAAACGTGCCCTGTATATTTTGGTAAAAGCCTGAAAATACACTGGGGACTGCCGGACCCATCCCGAGAGGGTGAAAATGAATTTGAAAATTTTGACCGGACAATAGAAAC
>JAGREE010000130.1 GCA_020446675.1 Alphaproteobacteria bacterium
TATCGTACTTTTGCCATATTTTTAGCGTCAATTAGTGGCGAACCGCAATATTACTTCTGGTTTGAAATAATCGTTCTGAACCTGACATTGATTTTTCTGGCACAGAAGCAAAAATTGTTAAATAATCTGTTCATCCTTAGATTAAAGGAAATAATCTGATTTTAGTATTTAATTGGGACCTTAATAGATGCGTCATATCATTTTAATAGCTGGTTTTATCGCATTCTTTTGCTTTCCCGTTCCGTATTCATCTGCCGAAAAAATAAACAATATCAAACCGATGATGCTGGAAGATAAAAATTATACAGAATATTGGGAACAATATTTTTATCTGAATGATGGATCGCTGGTGACAAGCCAGTTTCTGGTTGCAAACTTTCCCTGGCCCATAGGAAAAGAGCACGGCATAATGCTCGGGACGCTGGTAACGCCAGAAGGAAAGCTTTACGTTATCAAAAACGGACGTGACCGTGGTGAATGGGGTTTTGATGAAAATGCGCTTGATATTTACATTCATACGCACCGGTTAAAAGCTACCGAAAACAGTTATCTTGTTCATCTTGAAAATACGATGGCAGTCGTCGATCTACAGCTTAATTCAAACTTGCCCGCTTTCGACCATAAAAGGTTTGAAAGTGAGGATGGTTATATTGAAACATCATATTATGCACCTTCTCTTACCGGTATTGGCAATTGGCAGCTTGGACCCGAAGCAGGGTTTGATCCTGCCGGGCCAGTTCACAATGCCGATTTTGCCACTGGTTTTGGTGTCCACGTTCTAATGACTGATAAAGTTGACCAGTTCATAAAATACTGGTCCCGTATTATTGGAGTCAGTAAGGATGGAATTAAACCATTTTTATCCTCAATCACCCGACCAGATATCTCTGAAGATATAATTTTCAAGCTGTTTGAAGGGGATAAGGTTATTGATGACTTTAATGATGTAAAAATCAATTATAGTGACATTGTATCTGAAAAAGATGCCTCCTACCCGAAATTAATCACTGTTAGTGCGAAAAGCAGTCGTGGAACTTTGGAAGGCACATTTAAATATACAAAGAAATTTTCTCATTTTAATCTCAATGAACATTTGAATTTCTTTGAAAAATCCTTTGCAAAGTCTAACCCTGTGGTATCAAATTTTCGCTATCTTGTTGACTATAATCTGGTGTATAAAACCTCTGAAGGTGAAAAAGTCCTATCAGGTAAGGGGTTAAGTGAATATATGGATATTTTGCCGCCCAAAAAAGCGCCTGTGAAGACAAGACGCCGTAACCGTAGATAAAAACTATAGAAATCAGCGTATGTCATTATCGACTGAAGAAGCCGAAGATAAAGCCCTTGCCACGGCAAAAGACAATAAGGATATAGCCAAAGGAGCAAGAGCAAATTTCTTTGGGTTTATTATCCGGCTAGGGTCACGCTTACCGTTTCTTATCATTGCTGTCGCCTTATTCGGTTCAGAACTTTATGGACGATATAACTACACGATTACAACAATAGAACTTTGTGCGGCCTTTGCCACATTCGGCTTTAGAAGATCACTTTTTAAATTTATTCATGACAAGAAATATAATGGAATTCATTCACTTGAACAGGTTATGATCTCTGCCCTGCTTTGCTCACTTCTGGTCGGCGCGGCTTTTACAGTAATTATTTATTTTAGTGCTGGATTATTGGCAGCCCTATTTGATTATCCACAAATGGTTTCAGGACTAAAATCTCTAGCGCCCATGATTATGGTTATAACCGCCCTTGATGTCATTTTAGCTGGAACAAGAGCAACCAGAAAAATGCGCTATGAAGTTGTATCACGAAGTATTGTTGAGCCTTATATTCTGCTTTTTGCCATTCTTGCTTTTTATTTTCTTGGCTTTGATAAATATGGGCTTCTGATGGCTTATGCCGTTGCTCTAATCTCTGCGCTGATTTATGCAATTTGGGGTTTTTGTCATCTTTTCTCCCTGGAAAAGACTTTGTCGGCACGACCCGATTTTTCACTCATGAAAAAGCTATTAAAATTTTCCGGCCCTACGGCATTTCATGATCTGGCACTGCTCTTTTTTATGCGTATGGATATATTCACTGTTAAATTCTTCTTCTCTGAAGCCATTCTGGGTGTTTATACAATGGCTCAGCAATTTGCCACTTCGGTCGAAAAAATATATCAGAGCTTTTATCCCATTTTATCACCGGTTATGGCCAAAAACCTAGTTGAAAAAGATTTCAAAACTGTTGAGAAACAAATGGTTATGGTTTCCCGCTGGATTTTGATGATACAGCTCATTCTGGTCATTTTGTGCGTATTTTATGGCGTCAAAATTTTTGAAGCAATCCTCCCGGAAGGATCAGGAG
>JAGREE010000131.1 GCA_020446675.1 Alphaproteobacteria bacterium
GCCAAACTCCTGATCTTCGCCTTCATCAGTAGCAAAGTTCAATGTCTTATCTGTAATTTTGTCTTTCAGCATGAAAGGTTTGAAATCTTTCGTACCCTTATATTCGATTTTATCCGATGCAATCCCGGCAGAGGCTTCTTCTAAAACCTTCGTTGCCACATAAAGCTGGTCATAAGCAGACAAGGATTCAATCTGTTCAGCAGCTCCTGAAACTTCAACCTTGATATTGCCCATGTAATGCGGGTCAGTAAGAAATTCCTGCGCCGATTTCAGGTTGGGCAAGTGGTTTTTTAGGTTATCAAATTCATAAAATTCAAGTCGCTGCATGGCTTTCCGCAAGACAGACAGCCCAAATCCTGTAAGTTTAAAATCCTTCGGTTTGCGTTTGATGGCTTCCTTGCTGCCGTTCTGATCTGAGAAGACCGCCGTAGATTGGCTATATCCCGTATGAAGCTGAACCTTATAGAGTTTTTGGATCAGGCTGCTATCCAACCCTTTAATCTCGCTACGGTCATATTTTCGCTGTTCGTTCAGAAACAGGTGCCCGGCCTTATACAGCGGGGTAGCCTTAAATGAAGGTTTCAGCTTCACGCTGCGCTGGCGCGTCTCCTTCGGCTTGATTCCGATTTCATGTAGGGCCGTGTTCAGTTCCTGAATATATTTCGGGTTATAGGCACTGTGATAAATTAGTTCCTCGCAAACCCGCATTTCATGCGTCAGATCCGCATCAAATTTTCTTTGATCCAGCGGCTCATCAGCAGACAGTCTGAACGGGCAGTATCGCGCCCCGCGCCCGATAAGCTGCGCTTCACTCATCGTCGTTTTGCCAATTTTATTGTTTTTGCTGTCACGCGTATCGTACAGACGCACGATGTCAAACAGGTTCAGAACGTCCCAGCCTTCGTTCAGCTTATCAACGGCGAAAACAGCCCTGTATTCATTGTTCGGTGCTTCCAGCGAGTTAACAGCAATCTGCTTTATATCGCTTTCTTCCTTGCTGTTGACCTCGATCAGCTTGTCTTCGGTGAAATCCCCCCGCAATTCAGCGGCCAGATTATCCAGTGTGATGCCGTTGGTTTTGAGGTAGGCCGCCATAGCCTGCAAAGACGGATCATCCTGCCCCAGTACCTTGGCAATCCGGTCTGCGGTCAGCGATGCCATGCTGGACGTAAATTCTTCAAAGAACGCCTTGCTGTCCTTGATGGTCTTGGATTTGAACAGGATCACTGGCTTTATCGCCAGTTTATTTTTTTCAAAAATCTTCCGGCGATATTGGGACAACAAGATAGCCTGTAAAGCCCGTTCAAATGGGGGCAGGTCGGCCTGCAAAACCTTTACCTCTTTGGAATATCCATCCTTGCGAAACTCTTTTAAGGTGTAATCAAAAATCAGGCGCGGATGGTATTTAGCGGCAAGGTTTTGATCAGAGAAATCAACCGTGGCCGTATATTCCAGAAGGACGTTTTTCGGGTTCGCTTCAAAAACACGCTGAACGGTACTTTCCCAGCTTACGCTTTCAAACAATTCTTCCTGTGTCATTTTATTGCCTTTTTTCGTATCGGCGTTGATATGATGCGCCTCATCCGAAATCAGGACGATTTTCTGGTTTTCAAAATCATCATAGGTTAGGGCGTTTTCTCGTGGGGTATTTAGGGCCATGTGCAGCCCCTGAATGGTCGAAAACACAATATTGATGTCATCAGGGTTCGTGGATTGAAAATTATTGGCTTCCCGCACTGAGAATTGTTTAGCACCAATGCTGAGGGTGGGGGCAAACAGGTATTTGCCGGATAGCGGGTTCAGGAAGTTGTCCCGCGTCTTGTCGATGATGTTCGTACTGTTCACAAAAAACAGGAAATTGCGATAGCCTTGGCTGTACAGGTGTAGTATCAGTCCTGCCATCATCATGGTCTTGCCGCTGCCCGTAGCCATATGGAACAGAAGCTGATGGTTCTGGCGCGGCTTGCCTTCAAATGCTTCCTGCCAGTAATTCAAGAAAAACTGAAAGGCGCGGGTTTGATAGGGGCGAATGGTAAAGACCGGATTCAGGTTGTCGGTGATGATCGCCGGAACATCTGTGTTCTCAATTGTCTTTTTTCCAAACTCTTCAATCAGGGCCTGATGCAGCGTTTTGATGTCCGCCATGTTCGTCCCCTATGCCTTGCCCTGAAACCGACGGTTCAGCTTTTTATCATCATCGCTGATGCCATAGGTTTTATCATCTATTTCACTGACGGGGACATACAGCATATTTTTATCCATGACCTCGATCAGGAATCGTTTTTGGTCATCAAGGCTCATGGTATTAAAGTCTGCACTGTTCAGGTCAATCTTCTTCGGATCAACTCTATAACTTAAAAATGCCTTGTCCTGCATATCGGCCCAGATGGTTTGCAAGCCTTTCGTAGTTTCTGCCGATTGTATCCGGTCAACATATACTTGGTTTGCTTGTGCCAATTCGCAATAAACAAATGATCCGCCGCCTTGCCATTTTTCTAAAGCAGAAATGCCTGTCTGATCGCCTTTAACAACGTTTTCCAATCTAGGAACGGATAAGGTTTTAATATAATCCAATTGTTCTAATGCCACCCACCGTCTTCTCATTTTATGGGCAACGGCGGCAGTTGTTGCTGTGCCAGAAAAAAAATCCAGCACAACGTCTCCATTCTTAGTAAATAAGTCAATTATTCTGTGTAAAAGCGATTCAGGCTTTTTACCAAATCTTAGCGAGATGTCATCTCCGCCTTCTTGAAAAACATTATTGATTCCTATATCGCTCCATATATCTCCCAGTATAGATACGGGAGTCTTTTTACCATCAACTTCCTGAATTTTTTCCGATGCCAGATAAACTTCTCTGCCATTTAAAACATAAGTTCCGTCAATTAATAAAAACTCCCCTTTAGGTTCTTTTGGATAGTTTTTACTTCTGTTCAAAGCAGTCTGAAATATGCACTCAGCATTATCGATCATAAATTTTTCAGCTTCTGGCTTGTTATCCTTAGAAATACCTGCTCTCTTTAATGCTTGATTGAGAGATAATGACTTCCATTTTGAGTGATCGGTGGGCTGGTCGTCATCCTTAGCAATAAAATTTTCATATCGATCAAATGCCTCATCCCACGTTACCGGAATGTAATAAGGTTTAATCGTAATTTGGTTATCAGTTTTTGAGTAGATATGGATATGTTCCTTTATCTTTGGAATTTTCTTATCTTTGTGCGACATTTTCACGCCGCTTAGGTGGGACATTTTTACACAAATAGTTGCACGAAAATTTTCAGAAAAAACTTCATCTAAGAGAATTTTAAGATAAGCCTGCTCTTTATCATTGATTTGCACAGCTATTATGCCGTCATCAGATAATAGGGGCTTTGCGGCCTCTAAACGATTCTTCATAAATGTTAGCCAAGTAGAGCGGCTAAAAGTATCATTGTACTTAAAACTGTCTTCCTCGGTGTTATAAGGTGGATCAATATAAATCAGCTTCACACGGCCACCGTATGCAGCTTTCAGTGTATGTAAGGCCAGCAGGTTATTGCCCTTGATGATCAGGTTATCGTCTTGGCTGATGCCGGTAACTTCATGCTCACCGTCTTTATCGTATTTTTTGAAATTAGTTAGAGCCTTCGGGGCCAGCAGACGGTCGATTTGATCCGGCGCAAGGGTTTCATTCCAGAAAATCTCATCGCGCTTGGCGTCTTCTTTCGTTTGCCCGCCTTCCAGAACGCAATCTTTGTATGGCCACGCCAAAACCACTTCCTTGCTATCGGTCAAATATTGCCCATCCGCCGTTAACCCGATTTTGTTTTTAAAGGCTGTGTAGCTGTCTGGGAGGAACGCCTTGTTCGATACGAATTGCTGAAATTTTGCCTTGTCAAATACCGGAATACCGTCCACACTCGAAAAAAAATGTTTTTTTATTCCGTCATGGGTCAGCAAAAGGCGTATCAGCCCTGCATCCATCGCCAAGGCCAATTCGATGATCTTATTTTTCAAAAGTAGCCCTTCCGCGATCAGGCGGTCATCCTTTTCAAGAACAGCTTTCAAGTCATTCAGGAGGTTTTGCATATCGTTAAATTCTTTCTGCGTTTTTTATTAAACCCGGTTTTACGATATCATCCGCAATCAAGGGGATAAATTCAGTGATTTGTTCTTTTACCCCTTTCAGGATGGAAATGCCATGAATAAGGAATTTTTTGTCTTGGAAACTTCTTTTTTCCGTGCTATTTTAAACATGATAAAATCCATTATGATGTTTAAGACGGACGGATTTGAAAAATGAGTTTCAAGTCCCTTTTTTTTGTGCTATTTTAATGGTGATAAAAGTGGTTATCACCATTAAATTGAATCCATAACATTTCTTAAAACCATGGCTGCCACACTGCCTTCGATTATTCAGCAAATCCAAACCGGGTTAACACCTGACGAGTATCAAAAGCTCGCGGACGTGCCGCCAGAGCTGGAATGGTTTGCCAATATTGATAATCCGAAAACCCGGCGGGCGTATAAAATCGATCTTGAGGATTTTACCGGCTTTGCCGGTATCCATTCACCTGATGCCATGCGCACGGTCACACGGGCGCATGTGCTGGCCTGGCGCAAGCATCTGGAAACGAGAGAGCTTGGACCGGCCACGATCCGGCGCAAGCTTTCGGCCCTGTCTTCGCTCTTTGATCATCTGTGTGAGTGCAATGCGGTCACACATAATCCGGTCAAGGGCGTGAAGCGACCAAAATCTAACAGCAACGAAGGCACGACACCCGCCATCAGTGATGCCGAAGCCAGACAACTTCTTGAAAGGCCAAAGGCGGATACGCTCAAGGGCAAACGGGACCGGGCCATTCTCGCCACCCTGCTCTATCACGGCATTCGGCGGGAAGAGCTTTGCACATTAAGAGTAAAAGATTTGGAGAGCCGCCAGGGTGTGCCGCACTTACGCATTTTCGGCAAGGGCAGCAAGATCAGGTTTTTACCGGCGCATCCCGTTGCGGGAAGATTGATTGTTGAATATTTGGAAGCCGCAGAGCACGCTGAAGATAAGGACGGTCCCCTCTTCCGCCCTGTGCGCAATAACCGCAGTAAAATTTTAGAAAAGGCGCTGCATCCCAATGCGGTCTATGAGAATATTGTGCGACACTATGGCGGGATCAGCGTCCATTCTTTAAGAGCAACAGCGGCCACAAATGCTTTGGATCATGAAGCCGATATTGCCAAGGTTCAGGAATGGCTGGGACATGCGAATATTTCGACAACCCGCCTGTATGATCGCCGAAAGTCCAGACCAGAGGATAGCCCTACTTTTCGGGTGCGGTATTGAATTAAGAAAACCAAGTGGCGTATTTGGTACCTTTATGGGATTCAGGCCACTATTATCACATCATCGAATGTCTGCTATCGGCCAATAGCGGACTGTTAACCT
>JAGREE010000132.1 GCA_020446675.1 Alphaproteobacteria bacterium
GGTCGTTTGGTTTGTTGATCAGAAGGTTCAGTTTTTAATTGATGGGAATTCTGTAGAGCAGATTATTGGCCTGCTTACTCTCGTGATTTGCGGGATAGCGGCATATCTGATTGCTTCTTTTTATACAGGAACAGTAAAAAAAGAGGAACTGACAGCAATATTCTCAAAGAGATAGTTGACCAGGAACTTTTTAGCCGTCATATAGATGTCCTATTGGAAATGATAACGGATATGTCCAAAATATCCATAAGGAATGAATATGTCAGCTTTCAAACAACGTGTTTTTTCAGGGGTTCAACCTTCAGGGAATTTAACACTGGGCAATTATCTTGGCGCAATTAAAAATTGGGTTGGCCTTCAGGACAGTTACGAAACAATTTTTTGTGTTGTTGATCTTCATGCTATTACGACGTGGCAGGAACCTGAAGTGCTCAGAAATGCAACGCGTGAAGTTGCCGCGGGCATGATTGCCAGTGGAGTTGATCCTAAAAAAAGCATTATTTTTAATCAGTCACAGGTTTCTGCTCACGCTGAGCTTGCGTGGATTTTTAATTGTGTTGCCCGTATGGGATGGCTTAACCGCATGACACAGTTCAAGGAAAAAGCAGGAAAACATAAAGAACGTGCAAGCGTCGGGCTTTATGTTTATCCTGATCTGATGGCTGCTGATATTCTGACATATCTTGCTACTCATGTGCCTGTAGGGGCGGACCAGAAACAACATCTTGAACTTACCCGGGATATTGCCCAGAAATTTAACAATGATTACGGGGTTAATTTCTTCCCGGAAGTTGAGCCGCTAATTTTTGGAGCGGCAACAAGGGTTATGTCCCTCAGGGACGGAACAGCGAAAATGTCAAAATCGGATCCTTCAGAAAACAGCCGGATTAACCTGACTGATGACAGGGACAGTATTGCAAAAAAAATTCGTAAAGCCCGCACGGACAGTGAACCGCTTCCCGGAACATTAGAGGGACTCGAAGGACGTGCAGAAGCAATGAACCTCATAAATATTTTTGCGGCCCTTAGTGAACGGGAAGCGAAAGATATTTGCCAAGAATATGAAGGTAAAGGTTTTGCTGAATTCAAGAATGATCTGGCTGACCTTAGTGTGTCGGTATTAGGTCCAATAAGTGAGGAAATGAGCCGTTTAATGGGCGATAAAAGCTATCTTGACAGTATTTTGCGTGAAGGCGCGAGAAATGCCGATGAAATTGCCACCCCAATTCTTAAGCAGGCTCAGGATATTGTCGGTCTTCTGCGGCCCTGATTATGCCACAATGATAAAGTAATATTTGATAATCTGAGAGTAAAAATGTAAGGTAGGATTATGGGTAAATATTTTAAAATCTTTGTATCCGTTCTGGCCGTA
>JAGREE010000133.1 GCA_020446675.1 Alphaproteobacteria bacterium
TCGCAATTTTATTTACATATAATAAGGCGAAATACATATTTTTATCAGATAGTTACAAATTGATATGTTAGAAAAAACATAATAATGTTTACACCTATTACATTTTTATGTTTACATATATAACATATTTCAGTATGTATCTTGGCAAAAAGACAACGTAATCCAATGGGTCAATGTAAGTATTTTGGGAAAGAAAAATTAATCTGATTAATTAAAGTTTCCGTAAAACGAATATAATCAACAGTAGAAATAACAAGAACAGCAAAATTATGAATAAGTCATATAGAACAGCATTATTAATCGTAGTTGGTATCGTCTTAATTTTGATATCGGGCGTTTTTTTCCCTTCAAAGGACAACAAAGCGCTGTCAGCTTCAGAAGCACAGCCCGAACAAACAATTATGGCGGTAACTTTTATAAATGCAAAACCAGAAGCTTATACAAAAGATATTGTTTTACGGGGATATACCAAAGCGTTAAGAGCTGTAAGCCTTAAAAGCCAGGTAAAGGGCCGTATCGCTTCTCTTCCTGTGGAAAAAGGAACTCGTGTAAAAAAAGGCGATGCCATTTGCCGGGTGGAAGTGGAAGATAGAAAAGCAAATTATGAAGAAGCCGAAGCAATGGTAAAGCAAAGAGAGCTCGAATTTTCAGCATCGGAAAAACTTTTTGCCCAAGGACACCGTTCGGAAACACAGCATTCTGCCGCGAAATCTGCTTTAGAGGCAGCAATTGCCAATTCGATACGTACTAAAACGGCTTTGGATCATACAGTTATTCGTGCCCCCTTTGATGGCATTATTAATGATCGCCCTGTTGAAGTCGGTGATTATATGAAAGAAGGGGATATCTGTGCCCTCATAATGGAAGAAGACCCATTCCTGGTCGTTGCTGATATTTCTGAAAATGATATTAATCAGGTCCAGGTCGGCGATGTTGCCCACGCTAACCTTCAAAATGGACAAAGAGTGGATGGTAAAATCAGGTATATTTCAACAATTGCCGATGCTTCTACAAGAACATTTCGTGTCGAACTGGAAGTGGACAATCAGGACCGTAATATTAAAGATGGCGTAACCGCTGAACTTGTTATCCAGTCTAACCAGGTGAAAGCACAAAAAATCTCCCCCGCTACATTGGTCTTAAGTGATAATGGTGAAGTCGGGGTCCGATTGGTTGATGAAAATAATAAAGTTTACTTTAAAGAGGTTGAAATAGTCGGCAACTATGAAAATGGTATCTGGGTCACTGGTATAGATGCTAATTCCAGAATTATTGTTGAAGGCCACGAATTTGTCAAAACCGGCGAAGATGTAAAAGCCGTAGAAGCATCGAGCTAAAAGGACCAAATAATGAACGCAATTATCAGTGCTGCTATTGATCATTACCGTGTGGTCCTATTGTGTCTTGTGCTTATTTTTGTTGGTGGATCAGTTTCTTACATCACAACGCCAAAAGAAGCACAGCCTGATATTACCATTCCGACTATTTATGTCAGTCTGGTGCATGATGGTATTTCACCCGAGGATTCAGCACGCCTTCTTGTAAAACCACTTGAAACAACTCTAAGGACAATCGAAGGGATTAAAACTCTCCGTGGTATAGGCCGCGAAGGCGGCGCAAGTGTTATCATTGAATTTAATGCCGGAATTGACCCAGATCTGGCCATTCTGGATGTCCGGGAGCAGGTTGACAAAGCGCGGTCTGAACTGCCGGCTGAAACCAAAGAACCAACAATTACAGAAATTAATATCAGCGAATTTCCAATTATAAATGTTATTTTATATGGAACGGCCCCTGACCGTGTAATCTATCAGATTGCCAGAAGATTAAGGGATGATCTTGAATCAATTCCAAGTATTCTGAAGGCAACTGTAACTGGTGACCGGGATGACCTGCTTGAGATTATTATTGATCCGTCTAAGCTGGAAAGTTATCAGCTTTCCTACGCTGAACTGGCAACAATTATAGCAACGAATAACCGGCTTATTGCTGCCGGGTCACTTGATAATGGCAATGGTCGCTTTTCGGTCAAAATTCCAGGGATATTTGAAACCGCACAGGATGTTTATGATATTCCGGTTAAAGTTTCCGGTAACAGTATTGTTACCCTTTCCGATGTTGCTACAATCCGAAAATCTTTTAAAGACCCGATAAGTTATGCACGCTTCAACGATAAGCCAGCTGTAAGTATTGGTGTCAGCAAACGTACAGGTGAAAATATTATCCTGACCGATGCCATTATTAAGGAAGTCGTCCGCGCCTCTTCTGAACAATGGCCGGAAGGTGTATATTATGAATTTGTCGGGGAAGCTTCCAAACAGGTTGAAGAATCCGTTTCAAGTCTACAGAACAGTATTATTTCAGCTATTCTGCTCGTCTCCATCGCAATGATTGTTGCGCTTGGTGAACGTACAGCATTTCTGGTCGCTGTTTCCATTCCCGGGTCATTCCTTCTTGCCATTTTCCTAATGAATTTTATAGGCATGAGCATTAACCAGGTGGTTATGTTCGGGCTTATTCTTTCCGTCGGATTGCTTGTGGACGGTGCTATTGTTGTTACCGAATATGCGGACCGAAAAATGCAGGAAGGTCTTGATAAAAAAGCGGCTTATCGCCTGGCAGCGCAAAGAATGGCCTGGCCAATTCTAGCATCGACGGCAACGACGCTCGCAGCATTTCTGCCATTGTTATTCTGGCCGGGGCTGCCGGGTGAATTCATGCGCTATCTGCCGCTTACACTGATATTCACGCTTTCGTCATCGTTTTTAATGGCACTGATCTTTATGCCGACTCTCGGCAGTCTGATAGGTAAAAAGGCCGAAGACGCAGGGGAAAATGTTTCACACATGGCAGGCGACAGCGGTGAATTTGATTCCAGTGTTTTAACAGGATTTACCGGACATTATGTGCGCCTTGTCGAAAGGCTCATTAAAAAACCGGTCAGTTTCAGTGCCGTAATTATTGGTTTAATTTTTGCAATTTTCATTGCATTCGGATTTTCAGGGACACCGGTTCAGTTCTTTCCGGAAATGGACCCTGATAATATCCAGGTCAACGTACATGCACGTGGAAATCTGTCTCTTGATGAGCGCGATTATCTGGTTCGTCAGGTTTCCAATGCTATCAAGGATGATCCCAATATTGAGCATTTTCAGTCAACGACGACTGCCTTAAATGATAATTCCCAGAATAAGGCGGAAGATGTTGTCGGCACTCTATTTATTAATTTTATTGACTGGAAAGACAGAACAAAAAAAGTTGATGAAATTATCGAAGACTTCCGCCGTGATACCGCAGACATTCCCGGCATTATTGTTGAGGTCGAGAAACCAGCTCAGGGACCTGTGCAGGGAAAAGCCATCCAGATGGAATTTAAGGCCGATAGTACCGAAATGCTTATCCCTGTTGTTAAAGCGGTTTATGACCATATGGAAAATGATGTAGAGGGATTAACTGACCTTGAAAATACATTGCCCCTGCCCGGCATTCAATGGGAACTGGAAGTTGACCGCGCGCTTGCTGGCTTCTTTGGCACCGATATAGCCAATGTCGGCAGCGTTATTCAGCTTGTCACCAATGGTATTAAGGTTGGTGAATACAGGCCCGACGATGCCGACGATGAAGTTGATATTCGTGTCCGTTTCCCGGAACAATATCGCAACATTACACAGCTGGATGAGGTTCGGGTGCAAACCCGTGACGGGTTGGTGCCAATTGGTAATTTTGTCAAACGTGTGGCTAAACAAAAAATCAGCACAGTTGAAAGAGTTGACACCAAAACGGCTTATAAAATCAGAACAAACGTTACCGATGTCACCCAACGGAATAATATTTCTGCCGCAATCAGTAAGTGGATTGCGGAACAGAAGTTTGACCCAAGGGTTGAAATTAAATTTGCTGGAACTGATGAAGAACAGCAAAAATCGCAAGCCTTCCTGGCCAATGCATTTGCGATGGCCCTGTTCCTGATGGCGCTTATTCTGGTAACCCAGTTTAACAGCTTCTATCATTCCGGGCTTATCCTGCTTGCTGTATTACTGTCCACAGCTGGCGTATTGCTCGGCATAATGATCACTGGGCGGACATTCCAGACCATTATGACTGGTGTTGGCATCATATCACTTGCTGGTATTGTGGTGAATAACAACATTGTGCTTATTGACACGTATGCCCGCCTTAAGGAAGAAGGAATGGACGCAATGAAAGCGATCGTGCAAACGGTCGCTCAAAGGCTTCGCCCGGTTATGCTGACAACCATTACAACTGTTGTCGGCCTCCTGCCGATGGTTTTTATGGTCAATATTGACTTTACAAACCGCAATGTTGAAATAGGTGCTCCATCTGGTTCATTCTGGGTTGATCTCGCGATTGCCGTCTCATTCGGACTTTTGTTTGCAACGGTACTGACACTGCTTCTAACCCCCTGCCTACTGGCGGTAAGGGTTAAATTTTCCAAAAAATATCGTGAATCAAACCTGCGTCCGATTGCCACTTCTTCTGAACGGCAGGCGGCAGAGTAAGCAAACCTAATCTTTTTTACGATAAGCTAATATGGCGATTGTCGGGATAGAAATAATATAAATTATTCCGATAACCGCCATAGTCATCCATAAATCGGTAATCAGTAATGATGCCAAGACGGCGATTCCCAGAAGAACAAAAATCACATGTTCTTTATGAATTTTTAGGCTTTTAAGGGAAAAAGTAGGAATACGACTTACTGTAAGAATGCAAAGCACGGCCATATAAGCCGAGCAAATTCTTGGATCTTTCAAAATTTCATAATCAAATTCGAATGATAAAATCATCGGCCATAAAGCCAAAGCAGCAGAAGCCGGTGCAGGAATTCCGGTATAATAACCAATTTTCACATCTGCACCCAGTTCATTATCTTTCATGACTGTATTAAACCGGGCCAGTCTCAGAGCCATACAAATGACAAATACCAATGACATCAGCCAGCCAAGTCCACGCACATCACTAAGGACCCACATATACATAATAAGGGCTGGCGCTACACCAAAACTAATGACATCGGACAGACTATCAAGCTCAGCCCCAAAGCGACTTGTCCCCTTCAAGAGTCTGGCGACACTACCATCTAGTCCATCAAAAACCCCCGCAACCAGAATGGCTGTTACGGCAGACTGCCATTGTTCAAGATAAGCAAAGCGCACACCAAACATACCTGCACAAAGCGCAAGAACAGTAATGGCATTTGGTGCAAGACTTCTGGCCGGGATTTGAAATGGAACATTTCTTTTTGTCATGATTATCTGATCTCGCCGTCTCTTTGTTTTTCACGGCCTTTTTCATTGGCGATTACTGTTTCACCGGCAATTGCTCTCTGTCCTACAGCGACGAGTGAATGCACACCTTTTGGAAGATAGACATCAACACGGCTGCCAAATCGGATAAGGCCAAAACGCTCTCCCGCCTTCATTTCGTCGCCATCTTTGGCCCAGCATAATATGCGCCTGGCCACAAGCCCTGCAATTTGTACAAAAGCGATATTACTGCCGGATGGTGTTTCCATCAGAATGGCGTGTCTTTCATTATCTTCACATGCTTTTTCAAGGGACGCGTTCAGATATTTTCCTGGTGTATAGGCCTGACGGATAATTTTGCCATCAACCGGAACCCTGTTCACATGTACGTCAAATACATTCATGAAAATGCTGACACGTGTACATTCATCATCCCCCATTTCCAGCTCTGCAGGCGGGATTGAATTATTTTTTACCGACTGCACGACGCCATCTGCTGGTGCAATAATAAGTCCCTCTTTTTGCGGAGTAACACGGTCCGGGTCCCGGAAAAAATAGGCACACCATAATGTCAGTATAACACCCACAGTTGCCAGAAAATCCGCCCCCCACAAAAAGAACAGTAAGGTGACAACCGCAAATGCGGCGACAAACTTATGACCTTCTCTATGAATTGGAACGAAAACAGAAAGAATTGTTTCCATTAAATATTATCCTTGGTTCTATTTTTAACTCGCTTTAATCAATCGATAATGCCTAACCATCCGTTATGCAAGCATTCTCGTCATCTTTTTCAAGCTCGATTAGCTTTTGCTGTACTTCATCAAGCTGTTGTTGTTTCTGCCACATCTGGTAATAAACACCTTCTTTTTCAAGCAATGTGTTGTGATCTCCCCGTTCCACAATCTCGCCATCATCCAGAACCAGTATCTCATTTGCATTGATAATTGTCGAGAGCCGATGGGCAATAACAATAGCGGTTCTTTGCTCAGAAATTTGCTCTAACGATTTTTGGATATCGCGTTCAGTATGACTATCCAAGGCAGAGGTTGCTTCATCGAGCAGTAATATTGATGGGTTTTTAAGAATGGTCCTGGCTATGGCCACACGCTGCTTTTCCCCACCTGAAAGCTTAAGCCCGCGTTCGCCCACCTCGGTTTCATAACCATCTGGTAATTTCATAATGAAATCATGAATTCTTGCCAGCTTTGCAGCATTAAAAATTTCTTCATCACTTGCCTCATGATTTCCATAGGCAATATTATATTTTATGCTGTCGTTAAAAAGGACTGTATCCTGTGGCACAACACCAATTTCCCGTCTCAGTGAATATTGTGTGACATTGCGGATATCCTGGCCGTCAATTTTGACCGAGCCGCTACTGATGTCATAAAAACGAAATAAAATCCGAGAAATGGTTGATTTCCCTGCCCCGCTGGACCCGACGATCGCCGTTGTCGTACCGCCTTTTACCGTAAGTGAGATGTCTTTCAAAATTGGCCTGTCTTCATTATATTGAAAACAGACATTCTCAAATTCAATATCTCCCCGTGTAACCTGCAGAGGCGTCGCATTATCACTATCTTTTATTTCGGGGTTTTTGGCAATCAACAGAAACATTTTTTCCATATCAACCAATGCCTGTTTAATTTCACGATAAACAAACCCCAAAAAATTGAGTGGAATATAAATTTGTATCAGGAGCGCATTAATCAACACGAAATCACCTATAGTGAAGCGCCCGTCAGCCACGCCCTGCGCCCCCATCAGCAGGACAGCAATCAATCCCCCTGAAATTATGACCCCCTGTCCGATATTTAGCAGGGTCAGCGATAGCTGGCTTCTAATCGCCGCTTCGGCATATTGCCTGAGCGAACGGTCATAACGTTCTGCCTCATGTTCTTCACTGGTGAAGTATTTTACAGTTTCAAAATTGATCAGACTGTCAATAGCCCGGCCATTAGCCCTCGTATCCTGTTTATTCATTTCACGGCGGTATTTAAGACGCCATTCTGTCACGGCGACAGTGAAATATATATAGCTGCTTAAGCAGATAAAAGTAATCAAAGCATAAAGATAGCCGAATTTGATCCAGAATATTCCAGAAATCATACCGATTTCTATAATGGTCGGGATAATGTTAAAAAGCATAAAACGAAGCAGAAAATCGATACCTCTTGTTGCTCTTTCGATAACTCTGCTTAATCCACCGGTTCGGCGTTCAAGATGAAACCTTAACGAAAGAAGATGCAAATGACGGAATGTATTCAGAGCAATATTCCGCAAGGCGTTTTGCCCGACTTTCACAAAAATCGCGTCTCTTATTTCGCCGAACGCCTGGGTTAGAACCCGGGCTGTTCCATAACCAATAATCAACCCTAACGGTACAGCGGCAGCAACCATCCCCACTGTCGGCTTCGTATCACCAGAAAGGATGTTGACTGCATCCTTAAATAAAAATGGTACATAAACGCCAAGTACTTTTGCCATCACAAGAAAAAACATGGCGAATATAACACGTACTTTTAAGTCGTGTCTGCCATCAACCCATAAATAACGCCAAAGTTCCCTAACAGTGGCTATATGGTTTCCTGCGCTTTCACTGCTTTCGAGTAGATCTTTATTTTCGGCTGTATCATCACTTGCCATCGGGATTATCCTTACAGGAATATATTAGACTTTAAATAAATTAAAAAAATAAACGGCCACTTTTTAAAAACCAAAGTGGCCTGATTTACATAATATTAATATCAATTACATATTATCAGAAATATGGGATAGTAACTTATTTAATTTGCTTTTCTGAAAATTCAATATCTGTCTAATAAATCAAGGGTTTTGTGCGAGCGGCATGGAAAAAATAGAACAGTTTAAAAAATCATTCGTTTCCAGTCAGTCAGACTATGAAGCTCTGCTTCCGCTTCGGTATGATTTTACATACGACACGATCCCCATTGCCTGCGAAATATTAAAAGACTGTAGTGGCAATTCATATAATATACATTTAGAGGCTGATTTAGGATTTCTTCCATACAGTGCAGAAAACAAATTACATCGTGCACAAATATTGAAGGAACTTGGACCATTAATGGTGCAGGGGAAAATAACTATTGATCACCACTGCCAGCTCCATATGCCCATAAAAACAGTATTAGGCCAGGAAATAAGTGCCAAAATTATTATGGAGGCTATCCTTTATACTCTGCTTGATACGAGAAAAATTCTTGAACAGATAAAATCTGCGCTCGGCAAATCTCACCCAAATTATATAAGCAGGAAATCGGCCTGAATTTATTTTAACATCTCCAGAGGCAGATTTAATTTTTGCCCGGGATAAATCAGATTTGGGTCACCAATTATATCCATATTTGCCCCAAATATAACCGTATATTGGTATCCTGAGCCATAAAGTTTTCTGGCAATATGCCATAAGCTGTTGCCCGGTTTTACAATCACATCCCCTGTGGCCCTGTCCTTGTCAATTGCAATATAAGGATTAAAAGGCTGTGAAATTCTAACCTCCACATTCCCGTCAAGAAGAAGCTGGTCAAGTCTAATGACATGTTCCTGAGAGGCCAGTTTTTTATCAATTTCAAATTTCCAGGTTCCCTCTTCCCCTGAAGTGACATCACCCATAAATTCGTTATCTAAATATATTCTGATCGTAGCGCCCGCTTCTGCACTGCCGTTAACAACGGTAATGCCATTGTCAGTATAATCAAGCGCATCAAGAGACAAGCCCTTGGTTGCTGAAACAAGATTAACATTTTTAGGTTTTTGTAATACCCTGCTCGGGCCATTTCCACTTCGAGGACTTAAAATTGCAACCACACCATCCGTGTCATCACTGTTAAAGTCTACATCCCCTCTTTCCGGAACAGCCACAATAACAATATCACTCGATGCAATTTCAAACCCGCTTTGGGTTTTTGAAATGATGCTTAGCTCAGTTGGGCCGGTTGGTAAAGGCTCATCAAACAGCAACACCCATTCACCATTTCTGTCCGTTATGGCAGAGCCTATTGGTTCTTCTTTTGCATAAATGATTACATCACTATTTGGCTCGGCGCGACCGGCGATAACACCGGTACCATTTCGGCTGATACGGACAACATCAAAACTGGGAACGATTGTTTCTGCTACGGGAACGGCAGGCGCCTGAACATTCGGGCTTTCCGCAGTGTCATTAATGGTAGCGGCAGTAAAATCAGTTTCAGCACCATCATCAGCAAGAAAAATTACCCAGATCACTGCACCAATAGCTACGATGGCTAACAATGACAGGCTAAATTTTAGCCCAGACCCCCGATTATTTTTCTGATGATTTAAATAGTCGCTCAATTTTCTTTTCCAGCTTCACAAAAATGAAGCAATTCACCTTTAACTATAACACTTATATAGTCTAAGACCATATAATTACCAGTGTGTTTTTTGCTAATTCGAATATTCCGTAAAATATCACCCTCACAAAATGTTTTTAAAAATAAAATTTGTCAAATATGTGGCTAACAAATAAGATTCAAATATATGAACTATTTATTTATAAGATTATCTAATGAAAAAAATTAAATCATTGTGCGTTTATTGCGGCTCACGCCCGGGAAATAACGAAAATTTCCGTCTTCTGGCAAAAAAGATGGGGGAAATTATGAGTAAAAATCAAATTGAACTTATCTATGGCGGCGGCAATGTCGGCCTTATGGGAATTATCGCAACATCCGTTATGGATAATGGCGGCCAGGTTCACGGTATCATCCCTGGCCACCTAGACAAAACTGAAATAGCCCACCCAAATCTGACGAAACTGACGATTGTTGAAAATATGCATCAAAGGAAAAGGCTTATGTTTGATCATTCCGATGCCTTTCTTGTTTTACCCGGCAGCATCGGCACGCTCGATGAAACCATAGAAGTCATCACGTGGAAACAACTGAAACTGCATGATAAGCCTATTATTCTGCTTAACTCTGAAAATTACTGGAATCCCTTTATGGAGCTCCTTAGAAATATTATAAATTATGAATTCACAATGAAAGAAACATTGGACCTATTCAATGTTGTAAATTCCCCGGATGAGGTGCTGCCACTGCTTGAATCATTGCCGGAACCTAAAATAGACCCGAAAAATACCCTGTTTTAAATAAAAAATGCATTTCTGGTCTTCCATGTTTCGCCCGCTAGTGGTAGGTTTCGCGCAATAAATGGGAATATTTTTTAACCGCCGCCAACAGCGGCAATGATCAAAACAAAAAGGAAAAACATGGCAAAAATTAAAGTAAATAATCCCGTCGTCGAGCTTGACGGCGATGAAATGACACGCATCATTTGGGCCTGGATCAAGGAACGCCTTATTCATCCTTATCTTGATATTGACCTGCTATATTATGATCTCAGTATCCAAAGCCGTGATGAAACTAATGACCAGATTACAATTGATAGTGCTCATGCGATTTTAGAACATGGTGTTGGCGTAAAATGTGCGACCATTACCCCGGATGAAGAACGCGTAAAAGAATTCGGACTTAAGAAAATGTGGCGTTCACCAAACGGAACGATCCGCAACATTCTTGGTGGTACAGTATTTCGCAGTCCAATTATCTGTTCAAATGTTCCGCGTCTGGTTCCCGGTTGGACTGACCCTATTGTGATTGGCCGTCATGCATTTGGTGATCAGTACCGTGCAACTGATTTTAGAGTCCCGGGTGCCGGTAAGCTTACAATGAAGTTTGAACCAAAAGATGGCGGCGATGTTGTTGAATATGAAGTTTATAATTTCGAAAGCAGCGGTGTTGCCATGGGGATGTATAACCTTGATGACAGTATTCGCGATTTTGCCCGCGCCAGTATGAATTACGGCTTGAATGTTGGATGGCCAGTATATCTTTCGACCAAAAACACAATTCTTAAAGCTTATGATGGTCGCTTTAAAGATCTGTTTGAAGAAATTTACCAAAATGAGTTCGCTGATAAGTTTAAAGCAGCGGGTATTACTTATGAACACCGTCTGATTGACGATATGGTTGCCTGTGCCATGAAATGGAACGGTAAATTTGTCTGGGCCTGTAAAAACTATGACGGTGATGTTCAGTCCGATACTGTTGCACAAGGTTTTGGCTCTCTTGGGCTAATGTCCTCAATCCTGATGACACCAAATGGTAAGGTCGTTGAATCGGAAGCCGCACACGGTACCGTAACACGCCATTACCGTCTGCATCAGCGCGGCGAAGAAACCTCAACAAATCCGATTGCATCTATTTATGCATGGACCGGCGGATTACGTCACCGCGGCGAACTTGATGGCAATCAGAAACTTATCGATTTTGCCAATGCGCTCGATAAAGTATGCGTAAGAACAGTGGAACAGGGCGATATGACAAAAGACCTGGCCCTGCTGGTCGGACCAGAGCAAAACTGGCTTACATCAAAACAGTTCTTTGATAAAATTGATGAAAATCTTCAAAAAGAAATGGGCTAAATCTTTTTTTAGAACAGAATTTAAAAAGCGGGCCTTGTGTCCGCTTTTTTATTAGCGCAGCTCTTCTACTTTGGCCTGGCCAAAGTCTTCTTTCGCATCCCCACGGACATAAGTTTCTTCAATTCTGTCCTTAAGGCTCGGATAATGATCCAGCAAGTGATGAAAATCTGTTGCATCAAGCACCAAAAGCTGTGTTTTTGAAGTTGCCACATAATTGGCCCGGAAAGTTGTTCTTTCCATTAATGACTTTGCTCCGAAAAAGGCTCCTTTTTTCAGATGAAATTCCCCTTCTTCGTCCCTTCTTCTGATATCTCCGGAAACCACCAGAAATAGCCTGTCTGCATCTTCCCCTTCATAAGCAACAAGACGCCCGCTTTCAACCACTTGCGATCTTAATCTTTTGGCAATTGTATTAATCAGATTGGCATCAAGCCCGTTAAATAAAGGCACATTGGCAACAAGTCCCCAGCGCACAACAAAATCACGTCTGTGTATTTCACTGGCAAAGCCGGAAGCGATAATACCGATTGGAAGCGCATAAACGCCAACACCCAGCACCATGATAACAGCACCAAATATTTTTCCCATAGTGGTGATTGGCACAACATCCCCATACCCAATGGTCGTCAACGTCGCCAACGCCCACCACATCGCACTGGGAATATTTCCAAACGCCTGTGGCTGGACAGCATGTTCCAGATAATACATGATGCTTGATGCGAATAATGCCAGACCTAACATAATGATCAAAGTGGCTATTAATGCTCTTCGTTCCTCATAAAAAACGCTTGCCAAAGAACTTAGTGCCGGAGAATAGCGCATCAATTTAAAAAGCCGAAGAAACCTGAAAACTCTTAAGAAACGCAGGTCAAGACCAACAAAAGAAAACATTATTGTCGGCGCAATCGCTATAAAATCAATCACCATTAATGGTGAAAACATGAATTGTAACCTGAATTTATTTTTACCGTGCATTTCGGGATGAGGGCGATATTCAACGGACGTCCAGATACGAAGACAATATTCAACAATAAAAACTGTAAGGGACAGAATTTCAAACACCACAAACTGTGTATCATATTGCAAATCTATTGATTTAACGGTTTGAAGGGCGACAGCACATATATTCATTAAGATCAGCGCAATCATGAAAGCATCAAAAAATCGCCCAATCCGGTGACCACTGCCACCAATTTCTATAATTTCAAAAATCTTCCTTCTTAAACTTGTCTCGCTTGCTGACATTTTTGTCCCATCAGGATAAGTGTTCCTCTATTGCTGTTAGAGCATCGTGTGCTTTTGTGCCATCAGGACCACCAGCCTGTGCCATATCAGGCCGACCGCCACCCCCACTGCCGCCAACGGCCCCTGCCCCTATGCGCACCAGATCAACAGCACTGATCTTATTTATCAGATCATCTGTTACAGCTGTCAAAACGGCAGCCTTTCCATCATTTACGGCAATAAAGGCGATAACGCCTGAGCCAATCCGTTTTTTGGCATCATCTGCCAGACCACGAAGCTCTTTGGCCGGGATTCCATCCAGAACCCTGCCGATAAATTTTATGCCACCAATATCTTTTATTTCATCCTCTTTGGAAGACGCACCCCCACCAAGAGCCACTTTTTTCTGCAAATCAGCAATTTCCTTTTCCATTGCTTTTCGCTCGCTGATTAAGTTGGCCAATCGGCTTGGAAGTTCACTTACCGGTGCTTTAATGGCAGAGGCCGCTTCAATCAGATAATTTTCCTGTTCTGCAGAATATTGCCATGCTGCATTTCCTGTCAGCACTTCTAGGCGGCGTACCCCAGATGAAACGGCACTCTCCGAAACAATCTTGAAATATCCAATATCCCCGGTTCTTTTGACGTGAGTACCGCCACATAGCTCCACAGAATAATCACTTCCGTTATCTGACTTACCCATGGCGACAACACGCACTTCATCACCATATTTCTCGCCAAATAATGCCATGGCCCCAGCCTTTATAGCCTCATCAGGGGTCATTAATCTGGTGGTTACTTCACTATTCTGGCGGATAACCCTGTTTACTTCTGCTTCTATGCTGCCTATTTCAGTATGGCTTAGGGCTTTGGAATGACTAATATCGAAGCGCATTTTATCCGCACTAACCAGTGATCCTTTCTGGGTCAGCTGCTCGCCAAACTGGTTACGAAGCGCTGCGTGCAGAATATGGGTTACCGAATGATTGGCCCTGATCTTATTTCGATTTTCCACATCGACCGTCATTTCAACCACATCACCAACAGAAATTTCGCCTTTAGAAACGGTCCCAATATGAACATGGAGAACACCCAGTTTTTTCTGAGTATCGCTAATATTAACCACCGCCCCTTTTGATGTTACAAAGGTTCCTATATCACCCACTTGTCCACCAGATTCTGCATAAAAAGGTGTCTGGTTGGTCAGAATAAAAACCTGATCCCCTTTCCGGGCTTTGTCCACGACTGTTTCACCAACGACAATCTGACTGATAATTCCTTCGGCATGGGTCGTGCTGTAACCGACAAATTCACTGGCACCTAAATTTTCCTGTGCTTCAAACCATACCGTTTCGGTTGCACTTGATCCTGACCCCTTCCAGGCGGCTCTGGCTTCTTCTTTTTGTTTCTTCATGGCTTCATTAAAACCATTTTCATCAACAGTAAGCCCTTTGATCCGAAGTGCATCCTGAGTAAGATCAAGTGGAAAACCATAAGTATCATAAAGTTTAAATGCTACCGCACCATCCAGCACACCATTCTTGCCAATGGCCGCCACTTCTTCATCCAGCAGACGAAGTCCACGATCCAGCGTTTTACGGAACCGCTTTTCTTCGAGAAGCAGGGTTTCAGCAACAAGAGCCTCCGCCCTTGCCAGTTCCGGAAATGCCTGTCCCATTTCGCCAACAAGTGCCGGAACCAGTTTATGCATCAATGGTTCAGTACATCCAATCATCTGCGCGTGACGCATTGCCCTTCTCATAATTCTTCTTAAGACATAACCACGACCTTCATTGGATGGCAGAACCCCATCAGCAATAAGAAAGGATGTTGATCTAAGATGATCCGCAATCACCCTGTGTGATGTATTATGATCTCCATATGGCTCTACACCACTGCTGGTAGCAGATGCCTCAATCAGCTTTTTAAACAGATCAATTTCATAATTGTCATGAACCCCTTGCAGTACGGCTGCAATACGCTCCAGCCCCATACCTGTGTCAATGGCCGGCTTTGGCAGATTAACTCTGTCGCCATTTTCCAGCTGTTCAAACTGCATAAAAACAAGGTTCCAGATTTCCACAAACCGATCACCATCCTCTTCAGCACTGCCCGGAGGGCCACCCCATATTTTCTCGCCATGGTCATAAAAAATTTCAGAACAGGGCCCACACGGTCCTGTCGGGCCCATCGACCAAAAGTTATCAGAAGTCGCGATACGGATTATTTTTTCTTCCGGAAGACCACTGATTTTCTTCCAGAGATCAAAAGCAACATCATCATCATGAAATACAGTAACCAGAAGTCTGGCTTTATCAATACCATAGGTTTTCGTAAGTAATTCCCAGGCAAAATAAATTGCTTTTTCCTTAAAATATTCACCGAACGAAAAGTTACCCAGCATTTCAAAAAAAGTATGATGTCTTGCGGTATAGCCCACATTATCAAGATCATTATGTTTACCACCGGCGCGAACACATTTCTGGCTTGATGCAGCTCTTTGGTACGGGCGGGTTTCCATGCCTGTAAAAACATTTTTAAAAGGGACCATCCCTGCATTTACAAACATTAGGGTCGGGTCATTATCAGGCACCAATGGGCTGCTGGGAACAACCTCATGATCTGCATTTTTAAAATAGTTTAAAAAAGCGCTTCTTATTTCATTGGTACTCTTCATTTTATGTCCACTTACCTTCTACATTCAATCAATCTGACTTTATTTTTTTTATCACATATTGTCAGTCTCTTTTCAAAGCCTTTTATAGCAGCCATTAAACCAAGTCCATACAGGAACTTGTTCCAAACTTAAATTATACTAAAAATGAACCTGTAATTTTGCTTGAATGATGTTATTTTCTTTATTACCCATAAAGAGAAATAAGAAATAGGAAGCTTAATGATCACGACTGAATTTCTGATAACATCTTTAATTATAGTTCTCATTCCGGGAACGGGAGTTATTTATACAGTTTCAAATGGACTTTTTATTGGGCGTCAAGCCAGCATATATGCTGCCCTCGGCTGCACAGCAGGCATTATCCCTCACCTACTGGCCACAATTCTAGGGTTGGCCGCGTTACTGCATGTCAGTGCTGTTGCTTTTCAACTGGTCAAGGGTATCGGGGTTCTTTATCTGTTTTTTCTGGCCTGGTCCATGTGGCGGGAAACCGGCAGTTTAAAGCTGGAAAAACAAAGCACAGATAAAAAAATGAATGACATCATAATCAGGGGCTTTCTTATTAACATCTTAAACCCGAAACTTTCCATTTTCTTTCTTGCTTTCCTGCCGCAGTTTGTGCCGTCCAGTACAGATACACCTGTGCTTAATTTGTTTATGCTCAGCATAATTTTTATGATTATGACTTTTATTATCTTCTCACTTTATGGATTGTTTGCCGGAAGTTTCAGAACGCATATCATCCAATCCCCAAGACTAATGAAAAATAGTCAACGCACTTTTGCCGCCATTTTTGCTGCTCTTGGCATTAAACTCGCGCTTACTGAACAATAATAAAAAAGCAGAACAGTAAAAAGACGGAACACTGAACAAAAAGAGGCACCGGAAATCCGGTGCCTTATGAGTTTGCTGGGATAATTCGCTTAAATATCTTCCTGTTCATCGTTTTCCCAAAGGGAGCCGTCTTTCAGCATGGCATTATCAATAACACCCGCATTGGTCCGAACGGATTTCTCAATTTCATCGGCAAGTTCCGGATTTTCTTCGAGAAACCTTTTGGCATTTTCACGGCCCTGACCAATACGTTGACTGTTATAAGAATACCAGGACCCGGATTTTTCAACGATGCCAGCTTTTACACCCAAATCAACCAGTTCACCCACTTTGGAAATACCCTTGCCGTACATAATGTCAAATTCAACCACTTTGAATGGCGGAGCCACCTTGTTCTTAACCACTTTAACCCGTGTCTGGTTACCGACAATTTCCTCTTTTTCCTTAATGGCCCCAATCCGGCGAATATCAATACGAACAGAAGAATAAAATTTCAGCGCATTACCACCAGTCGTCACTTCCGGGCTACCATACATTACGCCAATTTTCATACGGATTTGGTTGATGAAAATGACCATACAATTTGACTTGGAAATGGATCCGGTTAGTTTACGAAGGGCCTGGCTCATCAGGCGAGCCTGTAAACCCACATGTGAATCGCCCATTTCGCCTTCAAGTTCTGCCCGAGGTGTCAATGCCGCAACACTGTCAACGACCAGAACATCAATCGCGCCGGAACGCACCAGTGTATCGGTAATTTCAAGGGCCTGTTCCCCGGTATCAGGCTGTGAAATCAGCAGTTCATCAAGATCGACCCCAAGCTTACCCGCATAAACAGGATCAAGCGCATGTTCCGCATCGACAAATGCCGCTGTTCCACCGGCTTTTTGCACTTCCGCCGCCACATGAAGGGCAAGCGTGGTTTTTCCTGAACTTTCCGGTCCGTATATTTCGATAATCCGCCCTTTCGGCATGCCACCTATACCCAGCGCAATATCAAGCCCGAGAGAACCAGTTGAAACAGACGCTACATCCACAGCGTTATTCTGGCCAAGTTTCATGATTGAGCCCTTACCGAAGGCGCGTTCAATTTGTCCCAAAGCCGCGTCTAATGCTTTTTGTTTATCCATATTATCCCGTCCAACCAACTTTAAATTTGATGATGCCATTTTTATGTCTCCTTCTATATCCCATATAGTGTTGTCGCTTGTAAACAAACTATATGTACACTGTTTGTTCTAATTTGTAAAGAACTTTATAATATATTGTTATAAAAGGATTTATTTAATTCTATGTACTTTTTGTTCTCTATAAAAAAGAACATAAGAACATAAAAAATCCGGATTTGTGATGAAATTTATAGAATCACACAAAAGAGACTTTGCGAGTTATTTCTCAAGAACCTCTTTAACCTGCTCCGCAAGCTGTTTAAGGCTAAATGGTTTTGAAAGAAAGTTAAAATCCTTATCCATAATATTATCATCAAGTGCATCTTCCGCATATCCTGATATAAAGATTACTTTAAGCTCTTTGTCAGTCTCTCGGATTTTCTTGACCAGTGTTGGTCCGTCCATTTGCGGCATCATCACATCACTGATCAGCAAATCAATTTTTACGTCCGTTTCATTCATTAATTTAAGGGCGGAAGTGCCACAATCAGCTTCAAAAACTGTATAGCCTTTATTTTTAAGGGCGCGGGAGGCAAACATCCTGACCGCATCTTCATCCTCAACCAGCAGGATTGTACTGCTTCCTGTCAGGTCCTTTGCTTTATCCTCGGATTTGATCGTATTCTCAACACTATCAATTTCCTCAACCTCCCCTTCTACATATTGAGGAAGATAAATTTTGAATGATGTGCCGACACCAAGCTCGCTTTCCGGGAACACAAACCCATTGGTCTGCTTAATAATTCCATAAACTGTCGAAAGACCTAGTCCTGTCCCTTTACCGACATCTTTTGTGCTGAAGAACGGTTCAAAAACCTTTTCCAGATTTTCTTTTGAAATCCCAATACCGTTATCAATAACTTCCAGAAGAACATATTCTCCTTTCGGAAATACCGAATATTTTTTGCCTATTTTTATAGACTCATCCACCCCAATATTGCGGGTCTTAATTTCCAGCTTGCCGCCATCCGGCATCGCATCTCTGGCATTAACACATAAATTGATGATCACCTGCTCAAGCTGCCCCTGGTCAACCCTTACCGGCACAATATTACGACCGTGATTAATTTCCAGTTCGATATTGCTGCCTATGAGCCGCCTTAACAGATTTGAAAGCTCGGCGATAACATCTGTCATGATCAGAACTTTGGGTCTGAGCGTCTGCTGCCTTGAAAATGCCAAAAGCTGCCTAACCAGGTTTGCCGCCCTATTGGCATTTTGTTTGATCTGAATAATATCCGAGAAAGACTGATCCCCGGGGCCATGCTTTACGAGAAGCAGATCACAAAACCCTGTAATCGCGGTCAGAAGGTTGTTAAAATCATGTGCAACACCGCCGGCAAGCTGTCCTACCGCCTGCATTTTCTGAGACTGAGAGAACTGAAGCTCAAGGCTTTTTTGTTCTGTAATATCAATAAGATAAATAATGACATCTTTATTATCACCATCATTACCTGCACGCGTAATATAAAATTGTCCCTGCTTACCACTAATGCCCTGAAAACTAAGCTCCACCATACGGCTGGGTTTGCCTGACGCTAACGTTTTTTTAATTTCCTTAAAAACGTCCGCTGTATTTTCTTCGGTCAGGATATCTTCAATATTGTCATTCTTATCAAGCTCTAACTCTGCAAGAAAATTACTAAACACAATATTTTTTTTCTTGATTAATCCTTTCTTGCTCACCACGGCAATGCCGATTGGTGAACTCAGGAAAAAGCTGTTGTCAGAATTGGTATCAATAATTTCATTTTCATTCTGGCTTAAATTATTTTCGTCAGGAAATACCAGAAAATAACGTGTATTTTCATCCGTATAATGAGCCCACGGTTTCACATAGGTCTTTATTTTTTTTCCTGAAGAGGAAATAAATTCGACCTGATTTTTAAGGTTCTTACGCGTGTGCGGGCTGATTTGCGACAGTTCAACCGGAAATTCCGGTTCTGCCTTGTCTTCAAATAACAGGCTGACCATAAGGTCATTCAGATATGTAATTTTTGCAGCATCATTTAGAGATAAAATACCAATATCTGACTTTCCAAAAAAATGTCCAATTTTTTCAAGCTGGTCAAGCCCGGTATTCCCAATATTAAACGGACTGTCTGCAGTCGCGTCCTCAAAAATACGCCAGGAGAAAAAATCACCGTTTTTATGTACTTTCTCAACTTCAAATTTGAGATATTTTCCACTGTCACGGATTTCAGAAACAATAATTTTCATTTTTCCCACAACAAGGGAGCCTAAGGCATCTTCAATCGTATTTTTATTGGAAACATCAATTTTTAAGGGTGATTTAGGGGTTCCAAATTCATATTTCTCAAATAATGTTTTGGCAGCTTTGTTGGCATAGACCACATCACCGGCTGGTGAAGTCATAAGCATCGCTACACCAACATTTTCACTTTTGGCTGAGGAAAGACTTTCTGCAAGAACTGCCCGAACTGAAATTGCCTTTCTGATAATCATAAGCAGAATAAAAGCTGTAATAACAAGTACTACTGAGGCAGCATAATAGCCAAAACTTGGCTGGCCATAAGCAAATCCAACCATGAGGGCGGCACAGCAGAACAATCCGCCAATTCCGGCAATTGCTATAAAATAGGAATAATCAAATGAAATATGACGCTCTGATCTATTCATAAAAATAAGCCTTACATAATCTCTTAATTATTACAACGGAATATGTATCACTCTTTTGGCGCCTGATACACAACTCTTTCACCTTTTTTCAGACGCATTACAAAACCAATAATTTCTGCCACTGCTTTATAATGATCACTATGAATTTCCTCATCAACTTCAACTGCTGCATACAATGTGCGGGCGAGTGGCGGATTTTCGAGAATGGGAATATTATTCTCCTTAGCCACTTCCCTGATCTTTAAGGCAATGTTGTCCATGCCCTTTGCCACAACTTTTGGCACTTCCATTTTGCCATGCTCGTATTTGAGTGCGACTGAATAATGGGTCGGGTTGGTAATTACCACATCCGCCTCGGGAACTGCAGCCATCATCCTAGTACGGGCCCGCTCCATCCTTATTTGCCGCAACCTCGCTTTTACCTGCGGGTCACCATCGGACTGTTTATATTCGTCTCTGATTTCCTGCTTAGTCATCCTCATTTTTTTGGTGAACTGAAATTTCTGAAACAGGAAGTCAAGCCCGGCAACCAATCCCATAACGGATACTACACCTATCAATACCCGAAGGACCAGATTGGAAATAATTCCATTCACATCTGATGCGTCCATCGTCATTATCGATTCAAGCACATCTTTTTCCGGCCAGACAATCAAAACGACGATAGTAGCGACGAGGATAAGCTTGAAGAGTGATTTCAAAAACTCAACCAAATTTTGCATTGAAAATTTATTTTTAAATCCGGTTAAGGGTGAAATTTTATTAAGTTTAGGCTGGATTTTCTCAATACTGATCATAGGCCTGTGCTGTATCATTGCACCGGCCAATGCCGCCATGATTAGAATAATGACAGGAAAAATCAGATAGACACCAATCTGACTTGTAATATCTGTCATAAATTTACTAAGTCCTTCCGGATCAACCGGAATTCGGTAGGAATTTTCAAGTACACTCGCCATGGCGATACGAATATTGCTGGCAAGACCATTAATAGCCACCATCCCGACAAGCATTGCACCAAAGAGCACAAACCAGTTTTTTACTTCCTGGCTTTTGGCAAATTCGCCCTTTTCCATTGCATCTGAGAGCTTCTTTTGCGTCGGCTCTTCTGTTTTTTGTGATTCATCTTCGTCTGACATCTATTGGAACATCCTTAGACTTGTTTCAACATTATCAAGATACCAGGTCATAGCTGCCGAAATGACCACAGCCAAAATAACAAATCCCATGACGATATTAATCGGTATGGCAACAAAAAATACCTGAAGCTGAGGGACGAGCCGTGAAATCACCCCTAATCCGGCATTAAAGACGATGGCATAGACAATTATAGGCGATGCCATCTGAATACCGAGCTTGAAAGAATTGCTGACTGTATCCGCAACCAGTTCGGCAAAACCGCCAATAACAATATTGCCTCCAATCGGGAACAGGGAATAACTTTTATACATTGCTGAAATCATCAGATGATGTAAGTCTGTTACAAAAATAAGTGTAACGCCAAGCAATGTCATAAAAGTCGCGACAAGTGAACTTTGACTGCCTTGTGAGGGATCAAATGCCTGCGCCATAGCAAGTCCTGATTGCATGGCAATGACTGTCCCGGCAATGTGAAGTGCACTTACCAGCAATCTGATGCAGAGCCCCATCATTAAGCCGACCAACGTTTCACAAAAAATTAACACACCCAGCGCGATCGGTGATACCGGCATCACCGGCACTGAAGCTTTTACCAAGCTATAGATAATAATTGATATACTTAAAGCGAGAAATAGCCTTACCCTTGACGGAACACTTGTTTCACCAAGTGCCGGCAACATCATTACCATTGCCCCCATGCGGGCAAAAATTAGAAAAAAACCGAAAATTTCCTGGGGTAAAAAATCAAGCAAGGCCGATTATCCGTTCCGCAATTCGTTGCATAAATGCCCCAAGCGTATCGCCCATATATGGAAGGAACAAAAGCAAAGAGAAAAATATAGCAATAATTTTAGGAACGAATGTGAGTGTCATTTCCTGAATTTGTGTAAGTGCCTGAAACATTGAAACAATCAGGCCAACAACCAGCGCCACCAACATGATAGGACCGGAAACCTTGATGATAACCCAGATCGCATCCTGTGCCACATCTATTACGTCAGCCCCATTCATGTGAATTACCTTCTAATTAATCTAAATTGGCATTTTAATGATGTCGTTATAGGCGGCAATGACCTTATCACGTACGGCGACCACTGTTTCCAACACCATTTCCGCATTTTGCACTGTTGTAACAACCTGTACAAGATCCGCTTTGTCATTCATCGCCTGAATACCGGCACTTTCACTCGCTTTCAAAGCGCCTGATGTTCCTTCAAGCGTTTCAGAAACCATTTGTGAAAACATGTTTTTGTCACCGTCTCCACCATCTATAGACCCAATCTTTCCAATTGACCCAACAGATCCTGTCCCCTGGTTTTTTAGGGCATTGGCATATGCATTTGCAGCATCAAGTGTTTTAATATCAGCCATTTATCTGTTCCCTACCTTACCGTAACAAGTCAACTGTACGCATAATGATGCTTTTTGAAACATCCATTGCGTTCAAATTGGATTCATAGCTGCGCTGTGCCTGTTTCATATCCATCAGTTCAACGAGCCCGTTTACATTTGTCGTTTTGATATATCCAGTATCATCCGCAGCAGGATGGCCAGGATCATAGCGCATGCCAAATTCGGACTGGTCATAAAGGACTTTTTTCACTTCAACTTTATTTATGCCTGCTTCACTGTCCAGAACATTCTGAAAACTCAGACTTTTACGGCGATAAGGGTCCTCGCCCGGTTTTGTCGCCACTGAATCCTGGTTTGCCAGATTTTCAGCAATAATTCTCATCCGGACATTCTGCACCTTCATTCCCGAAGCAGAAATCAGCATAGCTTTGGATAAATCCATTTTAAACTCCTAGCCTTATAAATACAAAACCATTGTCTGTATCATTTGCCTAATGCCATTTTAAGCATACCAATATGTTTCTTATACAAATTGGTTGCCATTGTATATTCCATCTGTACTTCCGCCATTTTTGAAAGCTCGCGTTCCAGATCAACAGTATTTCCATCCGGTGTGGTTTCCAGAAATTCTGACTTTTCCTGTTTGATTTCAAAACGTGCAGAAGCCGCCCCAAAGCCATTCATATGGCCTGGTTCAGATACTTTCATCACTGTCCGTGACTGATCCTGATCAGCCGCGTCATAATTGTTCAAGTGTGATTGAAAACTGACTTTCTTCAGATCCTGCGAGACGTATCCCGGAGTATTCGCATTGGCAATATTCTGTGCCAGGACTTTTTGCCGCTCATTTAGCCAGGACATTTTCTGGTTGAGCGTCTTGAACAATGAAATGTTCTTTAAATCCATTCTTTTTCCCTAAGCCGTTCTTAAAGCGTAAATTGCCCAAGGCTGACTTCAGACTACACTATAAAAATACAAAAGTAAATTTGTAGATTTAATTACATTGTGAAGCCAGATAATTAACAATCTGTTAATATTCTTAAATACATACTTAAATTTTTACATAAATACAATCTAAGTTAGTCTATTTAATAAAAATAGTTTAAATTTCTGAAAATTAAGGATACCCTCGTTCCAACCAAAGCGAAAATGTCAAATGAATGACGACCGAAATGAAATAGCCAAACGACAGAAAGCTGTTGCCCTTGAGCAGCAGGGGGATCATCGTGACATCCCCAGAATCACGGCATCCGGCGTTGGAACAAATGCTGAAAAAATCCTTCGACTGGCATTTGATAATGATGTCAAGGTTCGAAAAGATGAAGAGCTGGTTGAAATACTATCTCAGTTCGAAGTTGAAAGTCTCATCCCGATTGAGGCACTAAATGTTGTTTCTGAAATTCTCTGCCATGTTTACCATGAGAATATAGTCCTTGATGAAGCAAGACACCATGAAATGATGAAAGAAGAAAATCGGGAATAAATATGGAAGAATTGTCACTCGGAACAGCTATTATTAAATTCGTCTTTGCACTGGGCTTTGTAATATTACTGCTTGCGGCTTTTGCCTATGGCGCGAAAAAGCTGGGCTTTATAGCGCGGGTTACAGTTGACCAAAATAATGAGAAGAAAAAAAGACTGAATATAGTAGAAATTCTTCCAGTGGATGCTAAAAGACGGCTTATGCTTATTCGCAGAGATGATAAAGAACATCTGATTATGCTTGGCGCAGAACGCGACTTGCTCATTGAACAAAATATAGACCTGAAATCAAGACCGCCGAAGAATATTGGCGATTGAACAGATTTCAGGATAAATGAATTTGACTATGAATAAAATAACCAGACTCCAATTGTGCCTTGCGGTGATGACCGCCTTTTTGATATCGGGAGCATTATTTCCCGCATCTGCTCAGGAACTTTCCTTAAATCTTGGTGAGGATTTTGGCCTTTCCGGTCAGATTATCCAGATTTTACTTCTTATGACCGTGCTGTCACTGGCTCCGGCTATTCTGGTTGTTGTGACGTCTTTTACCCGGATAATAATTGTTTTTTCGCTTCTGCGCAGTGCAATGGGGACCCAACAAACACCCCCGAATGTGGTTTTAATCAGTCTCGCGCTTTTTATGACAGCTTTTATTATGGCACCGACCATTAAGGAAGCTTATGATCAGGGGGTCACCCCATTAATTGATGATCAGATAACTGAGGAAGAAGCTTACGATAAAATAACCACACCTTTTCATACATTTATGATGGGGCAAGTCAGAGAAAAGGATCTGCAGTTATTTATTGATTTATCAAGAACGGACGTTCCGGCCGAAGCTGCGGACACCCCTATTCAGGTTCTTATTCCTGCCTTTATCATCAGTGAGCTTAGAAGAGCTTTTGAAATCGGATTTCTCATTTTTATACCCTTTATTATTATTGATATGATTGTTGCATCAATTCTGATGTCCATGGGTATGATGATGTTACCACCCGTTCTTATTTCACTTCCTTTTAAGCTGATTTTCTTTGTAATGGTTGATGGATGGCATCTGCTGGTTGGTAGTTTGATACAAAGTTTTGGTACCGGTTCAACACCGCCGGGTATTTAAAACACTTTAATTAATATTGGTAGGTGCCTCAAATTCGGCTCGGTAGCTATCCATAAATGTTTCCAGTTGATCTACACTGGCAATGCTTTGAGTCAGCTGCAATACACTACTTCCTGTTTTTGGGTCCTTTTCAGTAATCATAACAAACGCATTTGAAAACAGGCCATTTTCCATATGCGTAAGATATTGTGAGCGGAGCCGCTCAAGGCCAGCTGTATTTTCCTCCAGTGCCAATGCAACTGCAATCCTCAAAACGATTTTGCGTTCTTTGTTATTCAGCTCCAGACTATCTTCCCAACGGTTACCCAGCATTTTATATCCATGACTGACGACCCTGTCCCAGTCTTCTGTTTTCCAGTAAATATCCGACCGCAAATCTTCCGCAACAGCGCTATTGACCCCTTCCAGCATGACTTCTGCTTCTTCATAGCTGCCAATTTCAACAAGCGCTCTGATTTCAATCATTCTTCTTTC
>JAGREE010000134.1 GCA_020446675.1 Alphaproteobacteria bacterium
GGGATGTAAATCCGCCCAGTCACGGGATAGGCCAGCAAAATAAAGAGGCCGCCTCTAGCTCTAGAGGCGGCCTCTTTTATTAATAAAATGAGTTATTAGAACCGATATCCAAGTGAAAGGCCGAAGCCTGTGTTTTTAAGCGACGAATCATTACTGGAGATCCGTTTATCTTCGGGATTGATCTTGAGCATTCCAAGTTGTGTGTTGAGTTGGAAGAACACCCCGTTGGCCATTTCATATCCGACAAAAACATTTCCACCGGCATCAAATGCTTTTAAATAAAATTCACCCAGGGGATCACCTGCCTCCACAACGTTTTGGAAGGTAATATCTGTCTTAATGGATGCAGCGTCGCCTTCGGTTGTTACTTTTCCCCCGATACCATAACCAAGGTAGGGCCCAAATCCAATCATGATGTATCCGTTGCCCAGTAAGGCTTTGTAAACCAGGTTTAACGGCAATTCAACATAAGAAATATTGAACTTGTTTGTAATTGCGCCATTCGTGTTTTTTGCTCCTTTGGTGCTAAACAGCAAGCCAGGTTGAAAATAGAACTGCGGAACAATAGGTATCTGGGCATTGACCCCAGCGTGAAAGCCAATGATCATGTCATTTTCAAGTTTGTCCCCAGTGATATCTTTCCCGTTCAGATTCTGCACATTTACGCCACCGAGCACGGCAAAGGATGTCTGAGCATTGGCCAGCGGTGCTGAAAACATCAGGATCAAAAAGAAAGAAAACAGTCTCGTTTTCATGGTAATTAGTTTTGTAGATTTCAATATTTAAAATTCATTCGTTAGCGCGTGTTTGGAGGCAGTGCGTTGAGATTGAAAAACGCCACTTCCCAACATACGCTATGGCCTATTTACCGGCTTCTTTTTCCGCTTCAGCCTTCATCTTTTCATTTGCAGTAATCAGAAACTCCACCCTTCGGTTTTGAGAACGGCCAGTTGCTGTGTCATTGTCATATTTTGGCTGCGTTTCGCCCAGTCCTTTAAGGGTAACGCGGCTGGCAGCTATCCCTTTTTGGGATAGATAACCAGCAACGGCGCCAGCCCGTCTTGTAGATAATTCCTGGTTATACGCGTCGCTGCCTTTACTGTCGGTATGTCCTTGCAATTCAATATCCGTATCAGGATATTCGTTCAGAACTGTAACCAGCTTATTAAGGCTTGTTTTGGCGTCACCCGACAGGTCAGATCTGTCAAATGCAAACAGCACTTTACTGCTGAATTCCACCACAATACCTTCACCAACTCTTTCCACCTTTGCATCAGGGACGGTGGTTTTTATTTTCTCAGCCTGCTTGTCCATCTTATGGCCAATCACTGCACCTGTTGTACCTCCTACCGCAGCTCCGATAATTGCACCCAGCGCGGTATTGCCGGAAGCCTTGCCAATAACGGCGCCCATTGCGCCTCCTGTTACGGTTCCAACTGCCGCCCCTTTCTGGGTTTTGTTTAATGAAGCACAGCCGGGAAATATCAAAGCTGCGCATAAAATAAGGGCCCAACTCATTCTCAATTTTTTCATGTCTATTATAATTTTAAAATGTCAGCCTGATGGCTGGTTATCTATTCAATTTCATTCTAAGATGCCCTTATTTAATCAAATTTGTGTTACATGATTTTAGAAATAAGTTACAACATTCACACATTTTGAATTTGCGTTAAGTTGTTATGGAAAGGATATGGGCAAGAATGCGATAATCTCTAA
>JAGREE010000135.1 GCA_020446675.1 Alphaproteobacteria bacterium
CCCGTTTCTATACCCCGCTCTTCAAAATAAAGCAGCATGTTCTCCATGGGCATATTTCCGGTTAGGTCATCTTTAGCCATAGGGCAACCTCCATAACCTTTGATCGCTCCGTCAAAACGGCGGCAACCATTATCGTAGGCAGCTTCTATTTTTTCTCTCCATTTATCCGGCAATGTATGAAAATGCGCCCCAAATTCGATATCTGGATAAGCTGGAGCCAGGTTGCTGAATAAGTAGCGAATGCTTTCCGGGCTGGCGACTCCAATCGTATCAGAAAGTTGAATGATTGAAATGCCCATTTCAATGAGTCGACCCGCCCACTTTTGAACGATCTCCACATTCCACGGATCACCATAGGGGTTTCCAAATCCCATTGATATATAAACCACCAGTTTTTTGTTGTGCGCCAGGCAAATATCCTGTATCTGCTTTACCCGGCCTACCGATTCTTCCAGGGTAGCATTCGTATTGCGCAATTGAAAGGTCTCGGAAATGGAAAAAGGATAGCCCAGATAGGTGATCTCTTCAAACTGTACCGCATCCATAGCGCCCCTTTGATTGGCCACAATGGCCAAAAGCCTGGTCGAAGTTGAACTCAGGTCCAATTGCTGAAGCACCTCCGGAGTGTCCCGCATCTGTGGAATGGCCTTAGGAGAAACAAAACTCCCGAAATCCAAGGTATCAAACCCTGCTTTAAGCAGCTGATTGATGTAAGCGGCTTTTTTGTCGCTGGGGATAAATTCTTTGATGCCTTGCATGGCATCCCGAGGGCACTCGATCAATTTGACCATACACTATGGTTAGTACTTTTTTAGGTTTAGGCCTAACCCGGTTTCAATTCCTGTGAAGCTGGTGAGCTCAACAGCCCTTGTTCAACGCGGGGGTTGATATGTATAATATGGTTAAAATATAGAAAACCTATCTTTGCAGCACACTGTTTCATTCAAAAAAAACACATGAATAAGAACAAGGGAATACTGTCAATAGTTGGTTTCACCCTGACCGCTTTAGGGATACTTTCCATTGTACTGAGCGTGGTTGGCGTTAAATTTTCATTTCTCAGTTGGATCGATGCTCCCGGGCCACTCTTCGGCCTGGTCTTCAAACTAATTTTAGCCATCGCCGGTATTGTGATCCTTTACATCGCTCAAAGTGATTTTAAGGGTGATGAAGGTATTGATTGAATACCACCCTTATCTCCCAACAATAAAGAAAAAAGGCTGGACAACCTGATGGTTGCCCAGCCTTTTATTACTTAACTACTAGAGGATTATTCTACGATAACCATCTTCT
>JAGREE010000136.1 GCA_020446675.1 Alphaproteobacteria bacterium
TCCTGTCCGGGATATGAGGCAGGATATGTTACCATCAATGTAAGTGGCGGGGCAGCGCCTTATGAATATGCATGGAGCAATGGATCCAATGTTCAGAACCTTGAAAACGTTCCGTCCGGCAACTATTGTGTAACGGTAACGGATGTACATGGGTGTAGGGTAAGCAATTGTTACACTGTTGGGAGTGAGGAAACAGTAACACAATGGGTAGGGTGTACGGAGGTGGTGCAATGTGCTGGGAGTATTGTGAAAAAGACTGAATACCCTATATTTGAAATCCCTCACCCTTATGATTGCAGGAAAGTCCGTGTCATTTGTTCCGGTAATGGCGAATGGTTGTATGATTACACACCGGAGCCGTCGTTGGAAATCGCGGGAGATTGTGCTGTGAATGAAATAAACCCGGTTACGGGGGTCATTTGTGATACGCATTATGGCTACGCTGTAGAGGAAGTCGTATCTGGCTGTATTCAATTTAGCGAAGATGATTGCCCGGTTGAGGTCTATTGCGCTTTGATAACAAGATGCATCTTCCCTTCCCTGAACAATTCCTATTATATCCAAAGTGCCGAAAATTGGCTGCAGGTTGGTGTTGTAGGTATTCCGCCTGTTTGTTACCGGCAATTTTACTGTCGTTTTGATTCCGATCCGCTCTGCCAATGCCCTGCACCTTGTGAAAACTTGGCCCCGGATGATCCGCAGAATGTGGATTATAGATTTGAAAGCGCCGAAAATCCCATTTTGGAACGCCAATCAGCCTTTTATGGGCAGGATTTAACGAACCCGGCTTTTTTGGAGCAGTATTACGAAAATATAGCGCGAATGATCGGCCGGCAAAGCGGGCCAGAATTGGGCGAGCTGCTTCCTAATTTAAATTTTGTACTCGTGGATAGCGCCATTGTTGTACCGGGTGGGTTAGAAAATACAACTTCAATTCAGTATAGGAATGTTCCATATTTCAGCGCTTTCCCTAATCCAACGGCAGATATTTTATTTATTGAAGCTATTATTCAGGATGTTAGCGAAATACGTATTGAGCTCTACAATACCCTCGGCACTATGGTGCGCCAGGAGCTACAGCAGGTACGCAAAGGAAAAAATAACTGGATGATCGACCATCTAGACAACCTGCCGCAAGGTGTTTACTGGCTTTCCATAAGAGATGAAAAGGAGGTTTTATACAGAAATAGAATTATCCTTAAGCAGTAAGGTTTTTTTAATATTTCAGCAAGGCGTGCGCAGGTTTGATACGCCTTGCTGGACCAAATATTCATATTCTATGAGGACTTTTCAATTTCATGTTTTGGCTTTTTTTGCAATTTCTTTGCTGACAGGCTGTGCAAAAAATAAAGATTGCTTGCTCCTTGAAGAACCGGACTATAGCACCTTTGAGGGCACCTGGGATGTCCTGGAGAGTATTACCACAATAAGGGATGATACGCTCTTTTCTACCGAAACCTATGAATATCAGTTTGTTTTGGAAAATAATGGCTCAGGGATAAGAAAGTGGGATGCTTTTACGGAAAATATCCAACTTTCAATCAATCCCGTGAAAAACTCAATATCGGTCATTAGTATCATTGAAGCCAATTTAAGTAACACTGGAAAACGCCAGCTACGGTCAGATAACTATCAGATAATTGAGCAGGAGCAGGAAAAAATGCTATTGAGAGACGTCGATAGCTTTCCCCTGCAGGGCGTGCAACAAACCGTTACACAGGAACTTGAGTTGACAAGAGCTCAATAATCCTAGCTATTCAGTATGCGGCTTATATATGCTGAAGATTTTCCAATAATCGTTAAAAACAATAGAAAGCAATATGAAAACATCTATTCTGTATTCAGGTTTTTGGGTGATTTTTGTATGTCTTCTTTCCCTGGGGTGCCAGAAGGATAAAAGCTGCGAAGCGATAGCTATTTCTTCTTTGGCTGGAGTATGGGAAGGCACTATCACCACCTCTATGCTTCAGGATGGCATTCAGCAATTTGAAACGATTGAAAATGCAACCGTTACGTTTAATTCGGATTATACCGGGGACATCAGAAAAATCCGGACATTCAATAATTCCCCAATCGATACTACTTTGGAACTATTTGAATTTTCTTTCGTGCCGGAAGCTCACTTGTTGGATATTGTGATCGAAAGCACTGGGACGCCTCAAAATCCCGAAAATGCTAATTATTCCCAAGTTTATGACATACTGAATCTGGATGACGAACTCGAAGTATTGCATGAACGGAATAGCGCAGATATAAATGGAGTGTTAAGTGAATTCTCGATTCACTGGAAACTTGATCGCCAATAACCCTCAAAATCCTAAC
>JAGREE010000137.1 GCA_020446675.1 Alphaproteobacteria bacterium
TATCCGGTGCTTCTGCAAGGGCACCAGAACTGATCAGACCAAAGGCCATCATTCCCATTGCCAATACAGAATTTTTAAAATTAAATTTCATTATTCTCTCCCATACATTTAATTTGAGGACATAATTGTTATAATATTACAAAAAGTCAAGATATTATAAGTTTTGCAATAAGTTTCATGTGTTTTTGTTTATTTTATCATAATTAAGACGAGCATAGGTTTGAAATCCTGCAGTCGCAGTGTGAAATATGGAACAAATCATTTGTGATTCTGAAAAAAGAATCAAATGATAATCTGGAAATAAATTTTCATAAATTAGTCGGAAACGGTATATCAGTACCATTAAAGAGCAGGAATAGTGCCAAGAAAGTACAGGGGGCTTATAGAAAAGCCCCCTGAATATTTAATTAATCTTCAGGTAATGCATAGACCCTGAATTCACCAGGATAGGCACCCCCACTGACAGCGACACAGATATACTGTTTACCATCAATCATGTAGGTCATTGGTGAACCGGATTGTCCGGCAGGCATCCAGATTGAGCCGACATTTTCACCGGTCATTTTATCATAAGCACGAAGCATGGCGCCGCGCTCGCGACCTTCCGGATTGGTTACTGTCGGGTCACCAAGAATGACCAGTGTTTTGGTTACCACCACGCCAACACTTCCTGGCTGACCAGTACGGGGGATATCCATTCCTTGTAGATCAGGATGATTACGGACATTGTCCAGTGTTTCACCATGCGCAACCCGCCACAGAACTTCACCTTTTTTCATATCAATTGCTGCAATAACACCATATGGCGGTTTCAGAATAGACAAGCCTTTTACATTCAGTGAAGGCACGACAACAGGAGGACCATCATAAACCGGATAGTTGACTTCTTTCGGTGCATCAGGGTTCTGGCCTGTTCCGGCAGCATTTCTCATGCGGAATGGTTCACCTTTACGACCAGCCATGTAGCGTACATTTGAGTAGCCTTCCGGTGGTGGCGCAAGTGAAATTCCTCCAATTGCACCAGTTGTTGCCGAAGCATAAACGATGCCTGTTTCAGGATCAAACGCACCACCTGGCCAGTTAGTGCCACCCCCCGCATTACCAAGGTTAATCGCACCAAGCATTCCATTGACATCACCAAGTATAGGCGGGTTATAAAGTGTGCCGTCTTTCCAGACCCAGCGCTCAAGATTTTTAATCGCGATTTCACGCATTTCTGGTGTAAAATCGATCAGATCATCCGGATAATCAAGTTCGGGATTACCGTAGAGCAGTTTATCAGAAGGACGCGGCTGAGTTGGTGAATACCATTCGCCCGGAACATTTCCTTGTGGGACCGGAACCTCTGGAATAGGCCAGATCGGTTCACCAGTCAGGCGGTCAAAGACATACATGAAAGCCTGTTTGGTCGGAAGTGCAAGAATTTGGCGGTCCTTGCCATCAATTTTTACGTCCATGACCAATGGGGCCGATGAAAGATCATGGTCCCAGATCGCATGATGCACCACCTGGAAATGCCATTTATATTTACCGGTTTCCAGGTCAACAGCAACGATACTTTCCCCGAACAGGTTGTTACCAGGGCGGTGACCACCGTAAAAGTCAGATGACGGGCTTTCTACGGAGAGAAAGACTAGCTTGTTTTTCTCATCAACAGTAATCTGTGTCCAGACACCGGCGTTACCGTTTCGCTCCCATGAATTATCGAGCCAGGTATCGTTACCGAACTGGC
>JAGREE010000138.1:0-1363 GCA_020446675.1 Alphaproteobacteria bacterium
GAAACAGACACATCGCCAAAAAGGTAGCCATTCTGGCTCATATAGGTTATCAAATCATTTTTTAGCCTACCCGCCTCCCCGGAAATGTGGTAGCAGGCTTTTTTGCTATTGCAAGACGGGGGTTCACCGGATGCTTACGTATCAACCACCTCTCAATCCCCGTGGAGTAAAGTGTAAAACACCTACAAACAAAAGAATGGCTCCAAAACTACCAAGTCCGCCAATTGTCAATGTATTCTGTTTGTGCATCCAATCCAACGATATTACCAAGTGCGTATAGTACATCGCATAACCCTTCTCTTTCTTCAGTATCGATCCTGCTTTCTATACTTTTATTTTGGTCGATTTCATTAATTTTTTTAACGACCTCTTCAAACAACATCATTACCTTTTCATCTCCTGAGTTTTCAGGCAATGCAATTAATCTATTTCGTAAGTCATGTAATTCCTTTAGAAGGTACGGCTTAATATCCTCGTAACAAACTTCAAGGTATTCTTCAAACTTAATGGCTTCCATTTCTTTTCTTTTCATAGCAATTTCTTATATAAAATTAATAAGTGATTCATGACGAGAGAGTTGTTGATTTTTCTAAAAACCAAACCTTGCCCTCCAATTAGGCATATTATTATCCAACCATTCTTCTCCTTTTGTAACATCGCCACTAGTATTATACTTATTGGCTATTTTACCTCCTTTGGGACCACCATTGAAGTTAATTATTGCTGCCTCAATGTCTAAAAGCCTGTTCTCAGGAGCATTAAAGTAATCAGTAAAAGGTAAAGGTGCTTTATTTACTTTAGGATACCGGCCAGTAATTGTAGTAGAAGTTTTCCCTATGTAAGGCAAACCATATTTTGTCCCAATATAAACCAAGTTGCTTCCCGCTTTTTCAATCCCTCCATAGATAGAATATCTGCTACCTCCCCTAATCGCTGCGGCCAAATCGTCTGATAATACTCGGACTCCCTCCAATTCGCTTACTTCTCTAATTGAACGCCCAATATTATCGCCAGCCCCTGGCGCTTCAGCGTCAGTGCCCAACCCCCATACTAGGCCAGCTAGGGTGTTTGCACTTTCAACTGCAGTTACAGGATTTGAAACTGCCCACCCAAACAAGCTTTGACCCCCTCTTTTAATCAAACCCCCAAGCCCAACTCCTCCTAATCCTGCTACTCCTCCTTGAAATCTAGCCTGTGCTCTTGCCCAATATTCCTTATCATCAATTCTGCCTTCAACATAATCTTTAACATCCCTGTCCATTGCAATTTCGGCAGATACAGCTTGCAGGCCGTGTAAGTCAACATTATTTACCGGCTCATTCTCCGCATAATTATACGTACTCACCCATGGGAACTGATCCGC
>JAGREE010000138.1:1374-1778 GCA_020446675.1 Alphaproteobacteria bacterium
ATCGGATCCACCCCCGTAAACCTTCCCACCGCCGGGTCATACCACCGCGCCCCATATTCATACAGGTTCGCCCCGTAATCCCCATTCAGCTCCTTGCCATTATACAAATACCTATTCTCCGGAGCCACCGTCGCATACCATGGCCCCATTTGCCCCATGCCGAATGGGTAATAATGACTCTCCTGCGTAATCTCCAACTCATTCAACGGCGTACTGGGGTTCTCCTCCTCCAGGTCAATACGCCCATTCTGGTTAAAGTCCGAGAAGCCGAGCCTTGTATCACCAAGGTGATCCTGGTGGAAATACTCCGCCCGGAAGCGGGTTATGCCAGGACCGCCACTGTACTCCGCCACCATCCGGCCGTCGGGCAGGTTGATGGCTTCCAGTTGGCCGTCGCGGTATTC
>JAGREE010000001.1 GCA_020446675.1 Alphaproteobacteria bacterium
CACCGACCGCGCCCGCATCCGCGCCATGTATTGCCACCCCGACTGGGCCAGAAACGGCATTGGCCGTTATATTATGGGGATTTGTGAGCAGGCGGCCCGGGACGCCGGCTTTAACAAAATGATTTTGGGCTCAACCCTGGCCGGGCAACCGCTTTATGAAGCCTGCGGCTATCAGGTCATTGAACATGGGCTTGATAAGGCACCGTCCGGGGTGACCGTACCAGTCCTGACCATGACGAAAGATTTTTAGAATTCCGGGATTATTAATTTTAAGGAAAATAGAGTGATACATCATACAAACAGCACCATTCACCTGACGGATATTGTTTTTCCCAGAAACACCAACCATCATGAAACGCTGTTTGGCGGGGCGGCGCTTGGCTATATGGACAAGGTCGCCTTTATTGCCGCCACCCGTTATGGGCGGCGGAGCTTTGTCACCGCGTCCTGCGACAAGGTTGATTTCGTCAAGCCCGCCTATAAAGGCAATATCGTTGATTTTGCCGCCAAAGTGATCCATGCAGGGAATAGGTCGTTACAGGTGGAAGTGATCATGCAGGCGGAAAATATGCTGACCAATGAGCGCCATGTCTGTACCCGCGGTATTTTTAATATGGTGGCGGTCCCGGATAAGGCCGAAAAGGCGGCGGATATTAAACCATTATCCGAAATTGAGCTAACCCCCGGTATCCATGCGGAGCCGGATGCGGATTTGCGGATTGTTGAACTGGTCTTTGCCGATGATACCAACCATCTGGGCACGCTGTTTGGGGGGCATGGACTGTCGCTGATGGCCAAGGCGGGCTTTATCGCCTCGGCCCGTAAATGTCAGGAAGTGATGGTGCTGGCTTCGGTCGAAAAAACCAATTTCCTCGCCCCCATTGCTGTCGGCGGGATTGTTGATTTATCAGCCAAGGTGGTGCGGGTCGGGCGCAGTTCCATGACCGTCAAGGTCAAAATGTGGGGGGAAGAGCTTTTAAGCGGTAAGCGCACCTTCTGCGCCGATAGTGATTTTATCATGGTCGCCGTGGATAAGGACGGCAAATCAAAACCGTTTAAGCAGGATAGTGATTAGGGCCGTACTGGAAAAAGGGGGAAATATGAAAAGCAGAAAAGTTCAAATTATTAGTATAGGGGCATTTTTATTTGTTGCCCATTGTCTTTATCATTTTCTGTCAGTGCATTTTCAGGAAAAAAAGTTTGAGGCTAAACTGGCTGAAATTAATAGCAGTATTACTGTCGGCATGGAGGTAGAAGAAGTCAGGTCATATTTGAAGGAGTCCTCTATACATTTTTTTGAACAATATAAAGAAGGGACAGATTGGGGTAACATGGATGATATATATGCAAACTTTTATTTGCAGTTTTTGTTTGCTGTAAAGGGACCTGATCTTATGTTAGGGTTGGTAGACCAAGCTGCAATTATAAAAGTAAGATTTGATAAAAACCTTAAAGTAAGCGCGGTAGTATGTGAGCTTGTTTATGGGAGTTTATAACTAAGGTTTCTAACCGATTGTAGATAAGAACGGTAAATCAAAACCGTTTAAGAAATTATGGGGATTAGGGCCGCGCTGGAAAAAGGGGGAAATATGAAAAAAAATATTAGCATTGAATATAATATTGAAGAAATAGGGTGCATAGATGACTATTTAGTTGATAATTGTGTTGACTTAATAAAGGGCTCTCTTAAATCATTTTATGGCAGCGTAATTTTTGAAGCTAATGGTTCTAAAATATATATAGATAGTACTCAAATTTTGCATTTTATGTTGAGCTTTATTTCAGGTTTAAATGAGTTACTAATTGCAGTTGAAGAAGAATGCGTTGTTGAAATTCCGGTAATTGAAATCGGTTATTCCTTAGGCTTGAAGTTGCAGGACAAAAATTTATTTATTTTTGAGTTTACCCAAATTAATAAAGAACCTCTGTTGAGTTGCTCTTATTTTGAAATGTATAAAGAGGTATATTACCGTATCAAATCATTGTTATTGATAATTTATGATATAAAACCAGAACTAATTAACCTGAATATTTTGGACAGAGGTATCCTAAATGCAATTCGGTTTAATAGATATCTCGATGAAAGAAAAAAATTAAGTACAAGTCCAACAATAAAGATAATCTCGGTCGATAATAAACCTCATGAATAAGTAGATAAATTGTAGCCCTATAAATTAAATCAATAAACAGGACTGTGATGGAATAAGAAAAGGAGCCGAAAAATGGCAACAGTGGGCAATGAAAAAAATGTGGTGTTTGTGGTGATTGATGTGCATAAGGCGGTGCTGAAAAACGCATGGCACGCGGATGAGGTGATCAGTAATATATCCCGCGCGCTGGAAAAGGCGCGCTCGGCGGGTATCCCCGTGCTCTGGGTTAAACATTCAAGCGATGAAATGCCAAAGGAAAGTGACGGCTGGCAACTGGTTGATGGCTTAAGCCCGCTTGAAGGGGAGCGGATCATCCATAAAAGAAACGAGTCCTCGTTTGAAGATACCGACTTTGCCGAAGCGCTGGCCGAGCATGACTGCGGCCATATCGTGATTTCCGGCGCGGCAACCAACTGGTGCGTGCGGGCAACGGCCTACGGCGCGCTTGACCGCGGCTATGACATCACCCTTGTCAGTGACGCCCATAGCACCAAAAATATCGAACTTCCGGATGGTAAAGTTATTGATGCGGGCGGGATTATCACCGACCTTAATATTGTCATGAGCCACTTAAGCTATCCCGGGCGGAAGACAGGCACCGTCACATCCACCGATCTCGATTTTGAAAAGGTCGCGGGTTAAGGCTTACTGATCCGGTTCGGCCTCTGGTGCGGCTTTCTGGTCGGCGGCTTTCTGGTCGGCGGCAATCTGCTCGGCGCGTTCGGTGATCAGGGCCTTTAATTCATCCGAATGGTCATTCAGGCGCTGAAAGCCCATTTCGCCGCCCTTTTGCATCAGTTCCGGAATTTTATTTTTGACATTCTGACCGGTCGGGGACTGGTAAAATTTAATCAGGTCGTTCAGTTCGTCCACCGTGAAGGCATCGGTATAAATTTTAATGAAATCGGGCTTTAAGCTTTCATAGCTCATATACTGGTTGGTGAATTTGATCAGAATATCGCTGAACTGGACAAGGGCGGGGTTTGACTGCACCTGCATCATCAGCATCTGTTCCATGGACTGGTTCATGGTTTTTTCAACGTCAAGGATATCCAGCAGTTTTTCCGCTGCTGCGTCAGCCGCTTCGTCGGCGCGGGCGGGCAGGGTGATAAAAACCATAATGGCGATAAGAAGTGATTTTAAAGTGGTCAACGGGCAGTCCAGTCCAAAAAGGTTAAAAGATGTTGCTGATCATAGCGGCGGACAAAATTAAAACAAGCCGAAAAGCGCGCATCTTTTGAGCCATATCAAGTTATTTGCCTTAAAAATTTAATAGGATTAAGCTATGGTGCATTAAATGCCGGACTTTAAAGGTCAAGGAGCAAACCCCGCCATGCTGGACGCGGTTAATGATAAAAATATGGTTTTTAAAACCGATGCCATCACCAAGCAATATGGTATGGGGGACTTGACCGTGCATGCGCTTCGCGGGGTCACGCTTGAAGTGCCGCGGGGGGAACTGGTGGTGCTGCTGGGTCCGTCGGGGTCCGGGAAATCAACGTTTCTGAATATTATCGGCGGGCTGGACCAGCCGACATCGGGCGATGTTCATTTCGAGGGCCACGCCCTTGCCGATATGACCGACCGGGAGCTGACCTATTTCCGGCGCGAACATGTGGGGTTCGTGTTTCAAAGCTATAATCTTGTGCCGAGCCTGACGGCGCTGGAAAATGTCGAACTGATCACCGATATTGCGGAAAACCCGATGCCGGCGAAGGAAGCGCTTGAAATCGTCAAGTTAAAAGACCGGCTTAATCATTTCCCGTCGCAACTATCCGGGGGTGAGCAGCAGCGGGTGGCGATCGCCCGCGCCATCGCCAAACGGCCGGAGGTGATGCTGTGTGACGAACCGACCGGGGCGCTGGACAGTGAAACAGGCATTCTGGTGCTGGAGGCATTGCAAAATGTCAACCACACATACGGCACCACCACCATCATCATCACCCATAACGCGGCCATTGCCAATGTCGCCGACCGGGTTATTTATTTTGCTGACGGGCAGGTCGCCAAAGTGGTGAAAAACGACCACCCCAAAGATATTCACGAGATCGGGTGGTGAGATGCGGCAGGTGATTACAGCCATGAACCGGAAACTGCTTCGTGATCTTTGGAATATCAAAGGTCAGCTGGTGGCGATCATTTTTGTCATGGCGTCGGGGATTATGTCATTTGTGCTGTCGTTCGGCGTGATTGACAGCCTGGAACTGGGCCGGGACGTTTATTACGACCGCTATGAATTTGCCGATGTCTGGGCCAGCGCCAAACGGGTGCCCGAAGGGGTTAAGGAACAGATCGCGGAAATAAACGGCGTGGCGCAGATTGAAACGCGGGTCACATTCGGCGCGACGGTGCAGGTTGAAGGGATGGACGTTCCGGCCAGCGGGCGGATACTGTCCTACCCGGATGAGCGGGAACCGCTTCTTGATAAACTTTATCTTAAAAGCGGGCGGTTACTCAACCCGGATGAGGAAGATGCCATCCTTGCCAGTGAGGCTTTTGTGGTGGCGCACGGGTTCACCCTTGGCGACCATATCGATATGGTGATTAACGGCAAAAAAAGATCGCTTAAAATTGTCGGTATCGCGCTGAGCCCCGAATATGTCTATAGCCTTGGCCCCGGGGCGCTCTTCCCCGATGATAAGCGTTTTGGTGTGTTCTGGATGAGCCGCCGTGCGCTAGAAGCAGCGGTTAATATGGACGGGGCCTTTAACAATGTGGCCTTGCGCTTAAGCCGCGACGCCAATGTGGAGGAGGTAAAAGCGGAACTCGACCGGATATTAAAGCAATATGGCGGGCTAATTTCCTTCGATCGGTCGGAACAAATGTCCAACTGGTATGTGGAAAATGAACTGACCCAGTTAAAAACCACGGGGACAATCACACCGATCATATTCCTTTGTGTGGCGGCGTTCCTGGTCAATGTGGTGATGACGCGGCAGGTCGCGACCCAGCGGGTCCAGATCGGCATGCTGAAAGCGGTCGGTTATTCCAATGCGGAACTGGCGGCGCATTATTTAAAAATGGTGATGGTGGTTGTGGTGATCGGCTCGCTCCTGGGCCTTGCCGGGGGTGTGTGGCTTGGCTCGGGGCTTCTCAATATTTATAGTCAGTTTTTCCGTTTTCCCTATCTTCATTATACCTATTCGGTGGATATCATGATTTTATCGGTCGGCTTTTGCGCGGCGGCGGCAACGGCGGGCACATGGATCGCCATGAAACAGGCCGCCGACCTTCCCCCGGCGGAGGCCATGCGGCCCGAAGCCCCCACCGAATTTAAGGAAACCATCCTCGAGCGGCTTGATATTGATAAATTTTTCTCATTTTTATCAAGGATTGTTCTGCGGCAGCTTGAAAGGCGGCCGATCCGGGCGTTTTTTAGCGCCATCGGCGTCGGCTTCGCGCTGGCGATCCTGGTTTTTGCCAACAGCATGACCGACAGCATGAATTATATGATGGATGTTCAGTATAATATCGGCAACCGGGAAACGATCCTGCTTGGCTTTGTCGAGCCGCGGGCCATTTCCGCGCTGGAGGAAATAAGGCTGATGCCCGGGGTGATGAAGGTCGAACCGCTTCGCGATATTCCGGTGCTCTTAAAACACGGCCATTTAAGCAAACGGACCGGCATTTCCGGGATCAGGCCGGACCCGGACCTCCACCGGGTGCTGGACCAGAGCTTAAAACCCGTTGATGTATCGGGCGGCGGGCTGGTGATGTCCAGAAAGCTTGCCGAACTGCTGGGGGCCAAAGTTGGCGATATGATTGATGTTGATGTGCTGGAAGAACGGCGGCCGCAGCTTAGCTTGCCCATAGCGGCGGTTTATGATGAATTTGTCGGTATCGGCGCCTATATGGATATTGATCGGCTTAATTCGCTCCTGAACGAAGGGCCGGTGGTCACGGGGGCCGCGCTGATGACCGACCCCAACTGGAACGGGCCGTTATATCAGAATATAAAAGACGTGCCCGCCATTATCAGTATGGCGATCATGGTGCGGATGCGGGAAATTTTTGAACAGATGATGGACGAAAACATGATGCGGATGATGGCGGTTTATATCATCTTCGCCGGGGTTATTGCCTTTGGCGTGATCTATAACACGGCGCGGATTGCCTTTTCCGAACGCTCGCGGGAGCTGGCGGCGCTTCGCGTGCTTGGCCTTACCAAGGGGGAGGTCGCCTATATCCTGTTCGGGGAGCTTGGCTTTGTCGTCATGGTGGCGATCCCCATGGGGCTACTGATCGGCTACGGGCTTTGTGCGGGCATGGTCGCGTCCCTTGATACCGAACTTTTCCGTATGCCGCTTTATATAAAAAATGATACATATGCCTATGCGGTGATTGTGGTGCTGATCAGTGCGCTGATCAGCTTTTACCTTGTCTGGCGGCAGGTGGATAAAATTGACCTTGTCGCCGCCCAAAAGGGTGTTGAATGAATAAAGCAAAAAAATGGATGATCAAAAATGAAAAAAATTAAGCTTTATATCAAAATTGGCCTTGGTGTTTTTGCCGTCGGGCTGCTGATTTTCGCCCTGATCCCGGCCCGTGTGCCGGTGGATATGGACGTGGTCAAGCGCGGCGATGTGCTTGTAACCCTTGACGGGGAGGGAAAAACAAAAATCCATGATATTTATGTGGTTTATGCCCCAATCGAGGGCCGTGTGACAAGGATTGAGAGCGAGCAGGGCGACAGCGTCGTCGCCGGGGAAACGGTGATTGCCAACATGAAACCGGCTGATCCGCATTTTATTGACAGCCGCACCGAAATTCAGACACAGGCCGACATTCAGGGCGCCAATGCCGCCCTCGGCTTTGAACAGGCGAAGCTTGAGAGGGCGCAGGCGGAACTGGATTTCGCCAAGGCGGAACTGGCCCGGACCCAGCGGCTTTATGATAACGGCAACGTCTCCATCGCCCGGCTTGAACAGGCGCAGCTGACGGTAAGATTGCGGGAAACCGAACTGAACACCGCCAATTCAGGGATGGAGGTCGCCAAAAGCACCCTTGCCGCCGCCAGGGCCCGCCTGGTCCAGCCGACCAGCAACGGCAATGACCCGGACGGCAGCAATCTGATCGTCCGCGCGCCCATTTCCGGTAAAGTGTTACGCATCCTCCATAAATCGGAAGGGGTGATCCCCTCCGGCACACCACTGGTGGAGGTGGGCAACCCCGAAGATCTTGAAATCGTCATTGAAATGCTGTCCCGCGACGCGGTCAAGGTGTCAAAGGGCGACATGGCGCTCATCAAACGCTGGGGCGGCACGGACGATATCCGCGCCCAGGTGCGGGTGGTTTCCCCCTCCGGCTTTACCAAAATCTCCGCCCTCGGGGTGGAGGAACAACGGGTAAATATCTACCTTAACTTCATTGACGGTCCCGAAAAATGGCGCGGGCTGGGCGACGCGTTCCGGGTCGAGGCCAGCATCATCGTCGACCGCGCCGATAATGTGCCCTATGTGCCGATCAGCGCGCTGTTTAGGTACGAGGGCAAATGGAGTGTGTTTCAGGTGGTGGATGGCCGCACGGTCCGGACGGAAGTGGGGATCGGCCGCATCAATGACCAGATCGCCGAAGTGGTCAGCGGATTAGCCGAAGGCGACACTGTCGTCATCCATCCCGGCACCGACATTGACGACGACATGCGGGTTGTGAAGCGGTAGATAAAGATAGATATAGGAGGGGGAAATTTTAATGGATTTAGATAATATTAGTCCTTTTAATACTAAAGAAGAAGTTGAAAAATTACTTAATTGGAAAGAACAAGAAAGTAAGGCCAGTGATATTCGGGCAACATCTGAATTATTGGATAAAATACAAACGCTTACAATTGATTCATTAGAAAAGTTTAACAGCTTTTTAAATATTGTGTTTGCAATATTTTATATTTCATTTTTTACTTTATGGTCACAGTTAGAGAATATTATTCCTTTTAATTTTTATTTGATTTCTGCTTTTTGTGTTTCCATTTCAATTTTAATGTTTTTTGTATATTTATTCATCATTGCTCAGAATATGCTTTCTTATTCAGCATATGTTAGATGGGTTTCAAAATTGCTTGACGAAGAAAAAATTAATTTTGAAGAATATGTCGCTTCTATGAGGGCAGCAGATAAAATAATTAATGATAGATATAGAAGAGCAGCTGTTTTTTGTTCACAAGCAGCTTTATGGTTAGCTCTAATAGGCATATTTATACTCGTATTTACTATTTTAATAGTCTTGATAACCTCTTGGTCACAAAATCAATCAGTGACAACTGTTTAAACTTAAATAGTATTTTATCAATAAATAAAATTACAGTTTATTAAAATCTATATCTAAACCTGCTGCTCTCATTTCCTTTAATAAATCTAGTTTCCAATTATCATTATCCATAGGAATATATATAACTCCATCAATATCTCCTGGCCTTTCAACCTCTCCCTTCAGCAAAGCGCAAATATTTCCCCTCCCTAATTTGCCTATTAGATAACCATGCTCAAAAACTACATTTTGTCTAGCACGATCTTTTAATTCAGTTTCTTTCTTACTTTTGCCTTCGTCACATGGTGTATAAATTATTACTCCAAAATCTACCTCTGCAAATTGTTCAATCTTTTCAATTATTGTTTTTCCTCTACTTGCTTGTTCGTGGAGTATTATTGGCTCCAGCTCCATTTTTTCAAGAAAACGAGCAATTGTGGTTTTAGTATCATTATCATGACCATGAACAATAAATACTTTTCTGCTACTTTTCCTTTGTATAGTATTGGCGTTAGTAGAGTGTTTTGCGGCAGCTAATTCACTAGATTCATTAATAATTTTGAGTCTTTTAATAACAGATTCTAATTTACCAATTTTATCGCTCAAATTTTTCTTAAAGTCGTCAATTTTTTCGGTTATATTCCTTTCACGTAAACTTACACGTGGTGTGGTGGTCCAAGCTTGATATTCTTTAACAAACTTTGGTTGTGAAAAAATATTATCTAATAATTCGAGATTATAATCTTCCCAAATTCGAAATTCTCTTTGAGCACTAATTAAATCTTTCTCAGATGATAGATCACAGGATTTAATATTATTGCCTTCTACTATCTGAGCTAATAACTGTTTTTCAGCATCACCCTTTGGAATTAATAATTCAACTTTTTCATTATTGTCTGACATCTCATTTGCCCCAATGAAAATTAAATTTTGGTATTTTCTTATAGTAGTGAATTGCGTCATTATTGTAAATTACTACTTATAAGATAAATTTAATTGATCCAAAAACATTCCCGCTCGCACCCTCGGTGGTTGTCTGGTATGGTGGGGATATTTTGATGATTTTTTTAGTGAAAGACGGTTTTATGATGCGGGTGGTATTTTCCTTAATTTCAGGGCTTTTGATGATGGTGAGCGGGGCGGTCGCGGGAACGGTTTATGACCATGTGCCGGATAACCCGCCGAAGGACGCGAACTATATCATTTATTCCCACGGCCTTATTGTTGAGGGGACTGATGAACGCCCGGTCCACCCCGACTATGGCGTTTATGAATTCCCGGCCATTAAAGACGCACTGTCAGAGCCGGATTTTACCGTCATCGCCGTTCACCGCCCGGCCGGGATCGCGGCGGAGGAGCATAGCAAAGTGCTGGTTAAAATGGTGCGGGATTTGATAGTCAAGGGCGTTAAGCCAGCGCAGATCACCCTGGTCGGCTTTTCCCAAGGCGGTTATATCACCGGTATGGCGTCCGCCCAGCTTAGCGATACACCCATCGACACAGTGATTATGGCGGCCTGCTGGAGCTGGACCGAAAAGCAGCCGGATGTTAAACTGAATGGCAATTTCCTGTCCATATATGAGCGTTCCGACGCTGTCGGCTCCTGCAAACGCTTGGCAGACAGGAGTGATCATTTAAAATCATTCAAAGAGGTGGAGATCAACACCGGCAAAAAACACGGTGCTTTTTTCCAGCCGCGCGATGCATGGCTTAATCCCATAAAGGAATGGATAGGGGAAATAAAAAAATAAAAAGTTAAATATATCTGTAATATTCTTTTGTTATAAGGGACTTATCAATAGAAACATTGATACAGAAAAGAGGGTTTTATGGATAAAAAGACGTTGGGGGGCCGTAAAGACCGGCTCTCATTTGAAGACTGGAAAGCGCGGATCCTCCGTGATCAGCGGCTTTTCCCGGAGGTAAGGGTTTTCCCGCCACTCAGTCAAAATTCCGACCACAAACAGCAAAAAAACAGGGCGCCTTTCGCGCCTTTTTTTGTGGGCGGATCAAATTCAGCAAACAGCAATCAGATAAAGGAAACAGGGAATGGGCCGAAAAGGGGCAATGAAGCGGCGGCGGCCGATAAATATTCACCCGACAATGCGGCTTAACACCGTACTGTTTATGATCCCAAAAAGGATAATGAAAGGGTTTTGCTGACTGACATCCGGTGCCAGAGGCAGCGGGGTAAATGGCTTCTGTATTTGATAAGGGAAGATAGGTTTGTTTATTTTTTCTTGACATCTTTGGGTCCCCGACTGACCATTTTCATGAAGCGATTTTTATAAAAGGGAATTTCAATCCGGCATTTGCCTCCATGCTTAGTTATCCGCTTTATTACCTCATAAAAAAGGAAAAGCCTGATAAGAAGGGTAGTATTACAGAAAGCAGAACAATTAATAGTCCTTCAGAGATTGGCCGCCATTATAAAAGTATTGTTACACAAGAATTCAAGGATGTGATGGCTTGTGCTTCAATAAATAAATTTAGTGTGTTGGAAAATTTTGACATATTGCTTGCCCGTGGGTTTATCCATTTTGATCTGGATAAAACTTCTGATGAGGTCAAAATATTCGGAGTAGGTGTTTTTGTAAAAGCACAGCAAGATTGGTTTGAAAAATATTGCCAATAGAAAGGTTTAGTAATGCCTTACGCAAGGAGATATGATTAAAAATGGCGATTTTAGCATCAATGCTTGTTTATCTGGCGGCCTTGTCGGCGGGGACGGATTTCCCCGCCAGTATGAGCGAAAAGGAAAAAACCTGTCTGCTGACCGTGTGGCAAAGAACCCTGCCGAGTGACGAGGAAAAGCAGTTCGATATGGACAATGACGTGGATATTAATGGGTTATTTTATTCGTGCGAAAATAATATAACGGCAACGGAGCTGCAAAAATCACAGACAAAAATAAAAACAGCCATAAAAAATGATGATGAACAGGCCTTTGCCAGCATGCTGATATATCCTTTTGTTTATACGCCAAAGCGAAATGAACCTGATGAAGATGGGAGTTTATTCGATTATAGAAAATTAAATAATGCTTCTGAAATTCATCAACATTATAAAGCTATTACACCGCCTCTATTTAGGGACGTAATGGCCTGTGCTTCATTATCAAAAATGAGTGCATCTGGAAATTTTGGAATATTGCTGGCCCGTGGTTATATTTATTTTGAACGGGATACTGCATCTGGTGAAATTAAAATGTTAACGATACATGCCTATACCAACTTACAGAAAGAATGGCTTAAGGATCATTGCCAATAATGTCTTTATCCAGGTGGCTAGGCAAAAAATAAAAAGGCCCCAATAGGATGGAGCCTTTTTTTAATGTAATGGTTTAGAAAACTAAATTGCGTCGATCGCTTTTTTCATGGCGTTTAGGGCGCCATGCAGTTTTCTGTGGGTGGTGGCCAGGTTCATCCGCATATAGCCGACACCGTTCTGACCATAGTTTTCGCCCTGGTTAAGGTTGACACCGGCTTTCTGGATGAAGAAGTCCTTCAGCATATCGCCAATCCGTTTATCGCCCATTGGTTTGCCGAGCTTTTTGGCAACGGCAGAACAGTCGATAAAGGCGAGGTATGTGCCTTCCTGAACCTTGTATTTAACGTCCTTCATTTCATCGGCGCAGAATTTTTCAAGGAAATGGCAGTTGCCGTCAATATAGGCGCGCATATCATCCATATATTCAGCGCCGTATTTATAGGCGGCGTTACAGGCGATCATGCCGAGCGCATTAAGCGAGCCGCGCTGATGGCCGTGTTTTTTAAGCTCAGTGATATAGTCATCATTGTCCGAGAACAGATAGGCCACATGATGAGCGGCGAGGTTGAATGATTTACTGGTTGATTTTAGTGTATAGCTGTTTTGCGCATATTTGGCACCAATGTTGGCATATGGTGTATATTTCGCGTGTTTGTTGACAAAGTCGCAGTGGATTTCATCAGCCACAACAAGTACACCTTTTGACAGGCAGAGATCGCCCATTGCCCGCATTTCATCAACGGTCCAGCAGTTACCAGTCGGGTTCTGCGGGTTACAGAAGAGCATGACTTTTACATCATTTTCGTCAATCTGTTTTGCCATTGTGTCCAGATCCATGGTCCAACGGCCATCGACCAGCTTAAGCGGGTTTTCAAGTGCCGAGAACTGGGCGGTTTTGATGATGCCGAAGAAACCGGAATAACCAGGCGTTTGCACCAGAACAGGTTTTGCTTCCTTGTTATGGGTCAGAAGAATGGAAAGAACACCGTCAAGTACACCGATGGCATTGAGGATATTCTCTCGTTTCACATCCTGATTATAGCGTTTTTTGTTCCAGGCGATGATATTGTCATAAAAATCGATCGGTGCCGGATGATATCCCCAGTTTTCATGGCCCATGCGGGTCATAAGCGCTTCGGTGATGCGCGGAAATGTTCTGAAGTCCATATCGGCAACACCCATTGGGAAGGGTACATCATAGGGGCGGTTCGCTTTGCGGATCATGTCCCATTTGCTGTCCCCGGCGCCGATACGGTTGAATTCTTCGTTTAGGTCATAGGTCATTGACATTCCCATGCCACCCATACCTTTGGCAGATGCCAGTTGTGGCAGTGCTACACTTCCCCCCAGTGCACTACCGATCAGGGCTGTTGCCCCGGCCCCTTTCATAAAAAAGCGGCGATTTAGTTTTGATTTTTCGTCCATTTTATCCTCCCTGGTATATTTTGAGAGCATATCGTGCATCAATCATTGAACGCTGTCAATGTTGGCCATAAAAAAAGCCCCGAAAAATCGGGGCCTTTTAGACTAAAGTATATAGGTCAGAGGGCGTTGATGGCCGCTTCGATATTGGTAAGCGCCTTGGTGATCATGGCGCGGTTGGTGGCAAGGTTCATGCGCATGAACCCGTCCCCGCCTTTACCATAATCCTGTCCGGCATTGATATCAACGCGGGCATTATCCATCACCCATTCCTTGACATAACGTCCGGCGGTATAGTTTTTAATGACTTCACCGTTGAAAAAGTCCATTTCCGTTACATTATTTTTGGTATTATAATCGGTCAGTTCCTTTGCCTTTTTATGGGCGTCGAGCTTGTCATAAAGTCCGGTGCAGTCGAGCCAGGCCAGATAGGTTCCTTCCTGAGGATGATATTTAATCAGCGGGATACGGTCGTCACAGAATTTTGCCACATAGCGGGTGTTTTCGGTGAGGTACGCATTCTGTTCATCAATATAGTCATCGCCATGCTGCAGGGCGACGTTAGACGCGATCATCCCCATAATATTAAGCAGAAGGCGCTGATGTCCATTATCAAGGACACGGTCAATATAACTGCGGTTATCGGAATAGAAATAGGCGGTTCTGTGCCCGGCGAGGTTAAAGGATTTGCTGGCTGATTTTAAGGTAAAGCTGTTTTGCGCATAGGCCTGACCCAATGAAGCGTAAGGGGTATATTTATGACCGTCCATGACAAAATCACAATGGATTTCATCGGCAATCACAAGGCAGCCATGCTTGTTACAGATATCACCCATTTTGCGCAGCTCATCCGCGGTCCAGCAATTGCCGGTCGGATTTTGCGGATTACAGAGTATGAATAGTTTAATGCCGCCGGCAATCTGCTTTTCAAAATCATCATAATCAACCTGATAACGGCCGTTTACCTGCTTCATTTCGCTTTCAGCAGAATGCATTCTTGCATCGTGGATTGTATGAAAAAAGCTTGAATAAGTCGGGGTTGTCAGAAGCACATGATCCCCTTTTTTGCCAAAGGCGAGTAAAATGGAGAGAACCCCGTCAAGAACACCAAGGCTGTTTAGGATATTGGCTTTTGGGATATCAACGCCGTAGCGACGCTTGTTCCAGGCAACGATATTATCCTGATAATCCATCGGCGGCAGTTCATAGCCCCAGTTTTCAATTTCAAGCCGTTTTTTAAGGGCTTCTGTCACCGCAGGCAGGGCGCGAAAATCCATATCGGCGATTCCCATGCCCACATCCAGTGTTTTGCCCGGATTAATCATTTTAATATAATCAAATTTAATGCTGTTGGTGCCAACGCGGTCATAGCCCGCATCAAAATTTACAGTGTCCGACATACCGCCCATTTGCCCCATGGCGGCAGCCGAAAGTGACACACTTCCCATAGTTCCCCCAATGACAGCCCCCGCGCCAACGGTTTTCATAAAGAAACGCCGATTTAATTTTGTTTGATTTGTCATTTGAAACTTTCTCCCTTACTCTTTTATCAGAAATTGCTTATTAAAATAAGAAACTGCATTATAAAGGTGACGCTGTCAACTTACGTTTTTTGACCAGTTAGGAAAAATTGAATAAGTTTTTTCTATGAAGCATTGTCACACAGTACTATATACGTAGAATATAAATAACGAACAGACGATCAGGCCCAATTCAGAATGAAAAATAATTATAATGGTGATGGTTACGCAGAACAAAAGCGGGCTGCGCGGGGGGAAAAGCAGGACCGTTCATCACCAAAAAAACGGCGAAATAAGGAACCGAGCAAAAGCCACGTATATGGTGTTGTTGATCTGGGCACCAATAACTGCCGGCTATTGGTGGCGGTGCCAAACGCAAACGGGTTTAAGGTTATTGACAGTTTTTCCCGTATTGTCCGCCTTGGCGAAGGGTTAAAGGAACAGAAAAAAATATCACCTGAAGCTACGAACCGGACCGTGTCGGCCTTAAAAATCTGTATGGAAAAAATGCGCCGCCGTGGTGTGACCCGCATGTGGAACGTGGCGACGCAGGCCTGCCGCGAAGCGGAGAATGGCGCTGAATTTGTTAAAACCATTGAAGACCAGGTGAAAATCAGCCTTGATATTATCAACCCGCAGGAGGAAGCCCGCCTGGCGGTAATGGGTTGTAAGGAACTGCTTGATACAAAATACAACAGTGGCATTATTTTTGATATTGGTGGCGGCAGCACTGAAATTATCTGGATCAATTTCTGTAAAAAACGCATTCCTGAAATTATTGACTGGATTTCAATCCCGCTTGGGGTTGTGAACCTGTCGGAAGAATATGGCACCCGTGAAGCGCTGCCAATCGCCCATTACGAAGAAATGAAAGAACGGGTTAAGGACCATATTGTCCCGTTTGAGAAGAAGCATAATATTGCCAGTTCCATTGAAGAAAACCGGGTACAGCTTATGGGAACTTCAGGCACAGTAACAACACTGACAAGTATGCATCTTAATCAGGCAATTTATGACCGGAACGAAGTGGACGGCGCATGGATGAAAGCAGGCGATCTGATTAATCTTTGTCAGGATCTTGCAAAACTTGATTATGCGGAACGGCTGGCGCTGAACAATATTGGCAATGACAGGGCCGAACTGGTGGTGGCGGGTTGCGCCATTCTGGACGCGATTATTGATGTGTGGCCGATTGATGATGTGCGGGTGGCGGACCGCGGTATCCGCGAAGGAATGCTTCATCACCTGATGGATGAGCAGCGCCAGAAAAATAAGGCAACCCGAAGAAAGCGGTCCCGGAAGAAATATTATCTCAAACGCAAAAGAAAAAAGCCCGCAAACCCGGAGCAGGGGGCAAATGATTAAGAAACCCAAGCTCAGCAAAACCGGCAAGGAAAGAAAGCTTGACCCGCGCGGGATTGTCCGCGGTGAAAAAACACGGGTCAAAACGGCGCGTTACCGAAAGTCATCATCAACACGCTGGCTGCAAAGGCAGCTTAATGATCCTTATGTGGCTGCGGCAAAGCGCGACGGATACCGCAGCAGGGCGGCTTATAAACTGCTGGAACTTGATGAAAAATTTAATTTCCTGCATGGGGTAAAATCGGTTGTTGATCTTGGCGCGGCACCGGGCGGCTGGACCCAGGTTGCGGCAAAGGAATGCGCGGGCGATGTGCGGATCGTCGGCATTGACCTTCTGGATGTGGCACCAGTGGCGGGGGCAACTATCCTGAAAATGGATTTCACCACAGACGAGGCGGAAAAAGCACTGCTGGAGCTGATTGACGGGCCTGTCGGGCTGGTGATGAGCGACATGGCCGCTGACACAACCGGGCACCAGAATACCGATTATTTAAGGACCATCGCACTTGCCGAGCTGGCCTTTGATTTCGCGACCAAGGTTCTTGTTAAAAATGGCACTTTTGTAACCAAGGTTTTTGCCGGGGGGACTGATAACCAACTTCTTGATGATATCAAGAAACGCTTTAAAACCGTCCGCCATTATAAACCGCCCGCCAGCCGCTCGGAAAGCAAGGAAACCTACCTCGTGGCGCAGGGGTTTCTTGGGTAAGCTGAACAGTCACAGAAATTTTCCAAATTACCAATAGCCATCCATTTCCAATTAATGTTACATAGAAGACTAAGCAAAACGGAAGTGATGAGCATAGAGGCTTATGGAAGAAACAGAGAAATTTTTACCGCGAAAAACCCTTGATCTTATCGGTCATGAAGGGGCAGAAGGGCTATTTCTGGATGCGTTTAACGCGGGTAAAATTCACCATGCCTGGATGATTACCGGCCCCAAGGGGATCGGTAAGGCAACGTTGGCCTATAAAATGGCGCGCTTTTTGCTGAATAATCCGCCCGGTGAGGATGAAGGACCGGGGCTGTTCGGGGATGTGCTGGAAAAAGTGGCACTAACGTCGCTGGACACCAATATTGAAAGCCGGGAAAACAGTCTGATCAGCGCCAGTAGCCATGCCGATCTGTTGGTTGTTGAGCGGACGGAAGACCCGAAAACGGGTAAACTCCGCAACAATATTCTGGTGGATGATGTGCGGCGCATAAATGATTTTTTTCATAAAACGTCAACGGCCGGTGGCTGGCGGGTGGCGATTGTTGATACGGCCGATGAAATGAACCGCAACGCCGCCAACGCGATTTTGAAAATACTGGAAGAGCCGCCATCAAATTCCATTCTGATCATTCTGGCCCATGCGCCGGGGCGGTTACTGCCGACGATCAAATCACGCTGCCGCATGCTGCCGCTAAAACCGTTAAAATCGGAAACGGTAAAAGAAATACTGCAAAATAAATTCCCCGATATGGAGGAACATTTCATTGATGGCTATGTGGCCCTGACCAACGGCAGTCCGGGCAAGGCCATATCACTGATCAATCATGACGGGCTTAAGCTTTATGGGGATCTTTTGAGCCTGCTTTCCTCAATGCCGGATATTAATGTGCCGATGATGCATCAATTTGCCGATGATATAACGTCGAAAAAATCGGGCGATATGTTCCAGCTTTTTTATGAACTGCTCAGCCGCTTTATCAGCCGCATGATCCGCCATGTCAGTTATCAGGGAACCAGTCATATTCATAATATCAACCCGGCACTTGAAAATGAGTTCGCGCTGATGGAAAAAATGGGCACAATAATTCCCCTTGATCAATGGGCGGAGCTGTGGGAAAAGATAGCCGAAAAAATGAAAGAGACGGATGCGCTGAATATGGACCCGAAACAGACGGTTCTTGATATTCTGAATATGATCAGCGCAGCACTTCGCTTAAATTAGACTGTTAAGAAAGAAAATATTAAATGTCAGGTAAGCCATCCTTTTACATAACCACACCGATTTATTATGTGAACGATATTCCGCATATCGGTCATGCCTATACGACGCTGGCCTGTGATGTTATGGCCCGTTTCAAACGCCTTGATGGTTATAATGTCATGTTTCTGACCGGGACGGATGAACACGGACAAAAGGTTGAAAAATCGGCCGCCGCCGCCGGAAAATCACCCTTGGAATTTTGTGATACGGTGTCACAGCGCTTTCGCGAACTTGCGGCATTTATGAATTTTTCCAATGATGATTTTATCCGCACCACTGAGGAACGCCATAAAAAATCATGTCAGGCGCTTTGGAAAAAGCTGGAGGAAAACGGGCATATTTATCTGGATAAATATGCGGGGTGGTATTCGGTTCGGGATGAGGCGTTTTTTGCGGAAAATGAACTGATTGATGGGAAAAACGGTGAAAAACTGGCACCGACCGGTGCCCCGATTGAATGGGTAGAGGAGGAAAGCTATTTTTTCCGCTTAAGTGCATTTGAAGAAAAGCTGCTTGAATTTTATGAAAGCCTGCCGCCCACCGTGCTTCCAAACAGCCGCAAAAATGAGGTTAAAAGTTTTGTCAGTGGCGGGCTTCGTGATCTGTCGGTTTCGCGTACTAGTTTTAACTGGGGTGTGCCGGTGCCGGGCAACGACAAGCATATCATGTATGTGTGGATTGATGCACTGACCAATTATATCACTGCCGCTGGCTATCCGGATGTGGAAAGCGAGAAGTTCAAAACTTTCTGGCCCGCCGATATTCATATGATGGGGAAGGATATATTACGCTTTCACGCGGTTTACTGGCCGGCGTTCCTGATGGGTGCTGGAATTGAACCGGCAAAAAGGGTTTTTGCCCACGGCTGGTGGACCAATGAGGGGGAGAAAATTTCAAAATCACTCGGCAATGTGATTGACCCGTTCAATATTGTTGAGGAATTCGGACTTGATCAGGTCAGATATTTCCTGATGCGGGAAGTGCCGTTTGGCAATGACGGCGATTTCAGCCGCCAGGCGATGATTAACCGGATCAACAGTGATCTTGCCAATGATCTTGGCAATCTGGCCCAGCGCAGTTTAAGCATGATCTTTAAAAATTGTGATGGTGTGATGCCGGTTCCGGGGGATTTCAGTGATGCGGATAAAGCGATCCTGAGCGCGGCAGATGGTCTTCTTGCCGAGGTGCGCGGACATATTGATGTTCAGGCGATCAATAAATCGCTTGAGGTGATCTGGAAAGTGGTTTCGGACGCCAACGGTTATTTTGCGCTTCACGAACCTTGGGCGCTGAAGAATTCCGATCCGGCGCGGATGGCAACCGTGCTTTATGTTACAGCGGAAATTATCCGCCAGGTGGGTATCCTTATCCAGCCGATTATGCCCCATAGCGCTGAAAAGCTGCTTGATCAGCTAAAAATACCAGCCGACAAACGCGGATTTGACCAGCTTGGCAGTGATCATCGCCTGTCCAGCGGCACAAATATGGAAAAACCCGAAGGGGTGTTTCCGAGGTTCGTTGACGAATGACGTTTATTGTCGACAGTCATTGCCACCTGAATTATGGCAGTCTGGCCGAAGATATGGACGGCGTGCTAGAGCGGGCAAAAGAGGCTGGGGTCGGCACCATGCTGGCAATTAACGCGCGGCTATCGGAATATGAAGACGTGCTTAAAATTGCCGAAGCGCATGATCATATCTGGGCCACGGTCGGCAGCCATCCCCATGATGCAGAAGATGAATGGGGCATCACCCCCGAACAGCTTATCAACATGGCAAAACATGAAAAAGTGGTTGGGATCGGCGAAACCGGGCTTGATTATTATTATGAACATTCACCGCGCGATAAACAAAAGCAAAATTTCATTGCCCATATTGAAGCCAGCCGGGAAACCGGCCTGCCGCTGATTGTTCATGCGCGGGATGCGGATGATGACTGCGCCGAAATTATGGAAGCGGAAATGAAAAAGGGTGCGTATCCGGCGGTTATTCACTGTTTCACCGCGTCGGAAGAATTTGCCAGACGCAGCCTTGATATCGGATGCTATATTTCGCTTTCGGGTATTGTCACCTTTAAAAGTGCACGGGAATTGCAGGAAGCGGTCAAAATCATCCCTCTTTCCCGGCTGCTGATTGAAACGGATGCGCCGTTTCTGGCCCCCGTGCCGATGCGTGGAAAACCCAATGAGCCTGCTTTCGTCAAATATACAGCGGAATTTCTGGCCAATCATTTTGGTGTCGGTTTTGAGGAACTGGCCCGTGTCACCACGGATAATTTTTTTAAATTATTTTCGAAAACAAAAAGACCGGACCATTCATGAAAATCACCATTTTAGGCAGCGGAACATCACAAGGCGTGCCAAGAATTGGCGGTAAACTGAATAACGGCTGGGGACTTTGTGATCCGAATAACCCGAAAAACAGACGGCGCCGCGTGTCCATCATGGTTGAAGAGGGGGATACAAGAGTGATTGTTGATACCGGTCCCGATTTCAGGGAACAGGCATTAAGCGCGGGGATCACCACACTGGATGCGGTTCTTTACACCCATGATCATGCGGATCATACCCACGGCATTGATGATCTTCGGGCGTTTTCCCAGAATATGAATAAAAGAGTGCCGATTTATTCCAACAAACACACGCTTAAAATTTTACAGGAACGGTTCGGATATATTTTTAAGGGCCGTAAAAATTATGATGCGATCTGCGAAGCCCATGAAATCGACCTTGCCCCATTCCGGATTGGCGGGTTTGATATTCAGCCGATGGCGCTGGTCCACGGGGCGATTTTTTCATACGGGTACCGTTTTGGAAAAATGTGCTATTGCACTGATTTTAATGATATCCCAAAAGAAACTTATAAGCATCTTTATGATCTTGATTTATGGATTGTTGACTGCCTGCGGGAAGAGCCGCACCCGACACACTGCCATCTGGAACAGACACTGGGGTATATAGAAGAGTTTAAACCGAAACGGGCCGTGCTGACCCACATGACGGCGGAACTGGATTATGAAACTTTGAAAAATAAGTTGCCAAAGGGGGTCGAACCCGCCTATGACGGGTTGGTTTTAAATATATAGAGTGTATGTGATGGAAAATGTAAGACGCAATTTATTCCTTCTCTCCATGGCGCAGTTTATTTTGCTGTCATCGGTGATTACGGTAATTACCTATTCATCGCTGCTTGGCAAAATGATGACGGGGGATACGGCCCTTGCGACAATTCCATCGGCAACGGCCTTTCTGGCGACAGCATCGTTTGCCTTTCCTGCATCACTTTTTATGAAACGGTTCGGCCGCAAAGCCGGGTTTTATACAGGGGCTTTTTTTAGCGGCCTTGGCGGATTATGTGCGGTATTATCCATTTATACCAATAATTATTATTTGCTTTGTTTTGCCACATTCCTGCATGGCACATACCAGTCATTTGCCAATTATTACCGCTTTGCGGCGATGGAAGTGGCGCCATCACATTATCATAAGCAGGCCGTATCCTACGTTATTCTGGGCGGGGTTCTGGCCGGGCTTTGTGCGCCGACGCTGGCACGGACCTTTGAAAGCCTATATTTTGAACCGGTACAGTATGCGGGCACCTATTGTCTGGTGATCGCGCTGAGCCTGGTGGCCCATACACTTATTTATTTTATTAAACTGCCGCCAAGAAAGCCAAGACCGGAAGGATTTGTGCCAATAGCAAACCCGAAAGTTATGGATGTGCTTAAACGCCCTGCTTTTATCTGTGCGTCGCTTTGTGCGGCATGTGCCTATCTGTCCATGTCATTTATCATGACCGCCACACCGCTTGAAGTGGTTGTGGTCTGTGGTTATCAGGTTTCCGACGCGGCGGGGGTTATCCAGTTTCATTCAATGTCCATGTTTGCACCGGCGATCATTACCGGAACCCTTATTGCGCGTTTCGGGTCAATCCGGATCATTCTGATCGGGATGGTGGCAATCCTGATTTCAACACTGGTCGCCAAGGCGGGGATTGAACTTTATAATTTTTACAGTGCGCTTATATTGATCGGTGTTGGATGGAATTTCATGTTTACGGCCGGGACAACACTTCTTGAGCATGCTTACGATGAAAATGAAAAAGCCTTTGTTCAGGGATTGAATGATTTGGTGGTCTTTACCCTTGCCGGGCTGGCGACACTGACATCCGGATTTATGCTTGATAAAATCGGCTGGCAGCATATGAATAATATTGTCATTTCAATATTGGTCATGCTTATTTTTGTTATTATCTGGTATACGAAAATGGGCGACCGCAATCGGAAGAAGCGTGAAGAGGTCATAATTATTGACCAGAATTAAGGGGTCAAAAATGCTTAGAAAATTTTTAATGCTTTCCCTATTTGCCATGTTTGCATCATCGGCAGTGGCGGAAAATGTCAAAGTGAAGCTTGAGACAACGATGGGCGATATCCATATCGAGCTTTATGCCGATAAGGCCCCGATTACGGTGGCTAATTTTCTTCGATATATTGATGGCGGCTATTTTGACGGCGGGGCTTTTTATCGTGTGGTCCGTATGGATAACCAGCAGCAGAACAGAATAAAAATAGAAGTGATCCAGGGCGGGATGAGCGGCGACAGTAATATTGGAGAATTTCCGCCCATTAAGCTTGAGAGAACCATTAAAACCGGGATCAAGCATGAGGACGGGACAATTTCCATGGCACGGGATACACCGGATTCGGCCAGTTCAGAGTTCTTTATCTGCATTAATGACCAGCCGTCCCTTGATTACGGGGGAATGCGTAACCCGGATGGGCAGGGCTTTGCCGCATTTGGCAAGGTTACAGAAGGCATGGATGTGGTCCGGGCCATTCAACAGGTCAAAACCATTCCGCCACAAGACCCGAAAGAATTTACGGGCGGTCAAAAGGTGATGGATCCGGTGATTTTCAAATCCTTTCACCGGGAATAATCATTATAATTGCTGATTTCCGACAGGAACAAAAAGACCGTTCAGAGACTCTGCCGGCTGTATTTTTCGATCAGCGGTCATCTTTTTTCCCTACATTCTGCTCGCAAATATTAATATAGAGTTAAAAATATTATGAAAGAGGCAGTTTTTTGCGGCCTTCCCAGTGGGATTGTTAATAAGCTGTTTACAATGTGAGTGAATAAGGTAAATTAAAATGGATTTTTACCTAAAAAGCATTGCAATATGAAGTTAATATAGGTAAATAAGTCTCGCATGCTATGCGATGGGTAAAGGGAAACACTTAAGCGTCGATTTTTTGGTCCTGGACGAAGTCTTTTCCTTTACTTATTAAATAATTAAATAGAACCCTCACGAGGTTTATGTATGACTACACATGATGACGTTGTTGAAGAAAGACGTAATTTTCTTTATATAGCTACCGGTGCTGCCGGTGTGGTCGCTGCAGGTGCTGCAGCATGGCCGCTAATTGATCAGATGAATCCTTCAAAAGATGTTCTGGCACTCTCCTCAATCGAAGTTGATTTAACAAAAATTCCACTGGGACAAAACGCCGTTTTCCTATGGCGCGGTAACCCGGTTTTTGTTCGTCACCGTACGGAAGCGGAAATTGAAGAAGCAAGAGCCGTTGATATCTCAGAATTGGCGGATCCGGAAAAAGATGAAGACCGCGTTCAGAAGCCTGAATGGCTGATTATCAGCGCCGTTTGTACCCATCTTGGTTGTGTGCCGCTTGAGCATCACGGGGATTTTGACGGATGGCTATGTCCGTGTCATGGGTCACATTATGATATTTCAGGACGGGTTACCAAAGGTCCGGCACCTCTTAACCTCCCTGTTGTGCCTTATGAATTTTTAGATGATTCAACAGTACGTATCGGATAGGATAAAAAATGGCTTCAGAAAATAAATTCGAACCAACAAATCCGACATTGAAGTGGATTGAGGATCGTCTTCCCCTTATGGGACTGATTTATAATTCAATCGGTGGGGGATATAACGTACCACGTAACCTTAACTACTGGTGGAACTTCGGTGTTCTGGCCGGTTTTATGATGGTTGTACAGATCATTACCGGTATCATCCTTGCGATGCATTATATACCGAATATTGATCTTGCTTTCGACAGTGTTCAGCATATTAAACGTGATGTAAACTATGGCTGGCTGCTTCAGGCGATCCACGCCAACGGCGCATCCATGTTCTTTATTGTTGTTTATGTTCATATACTCAGAGGGTTTTACTTCGGGTCTTATAAGGCACCGCGCGAAATTCTCTGGTTTCTCGGGATTATCATTTATCTTATCATGATGGCAACTGGCTTTATGGGCTACGTTCTTCCATGGGGACAAATGAGCTTCTGGGGTGCCAAGGTTATTACCAACCTGTTCAGTGTGTTTGACTTTATCCCGTTCATCGGCGACGGAATTGTTAACTGGCTCTGGGGTGGTTTCTCGGTTGGACAGCCAACGCTGAACCGTTTCTTCTCGCTTCATTATCTGTTGCCGTTTGTTCTGGTCGGTGTTGTGATCCTTCATGTGTGGGCACTTCATATTCCAGGGTCAACAAACCCGCTCGGTATTGATGCCAAAGGCAAACATGACAAGATCCCATTCCATCCATATTATACTGCGAAGGATGCATTCGGGCTTGGTGTGTTCATTATATTCTTTGCCGCCTTCGTGTTTTATATTCCGGATTTCCTCGGACATCCTGATAACTATGTAAAAGCGAACCCGCTGGTAACACCAACGCACATTGTGCCTGAATGGTATTATCTGCCATTCTATGCGATCCTTCGTGCGATTGATAACAAGCTGATTGGTGTGCTTGCCATGTTCTCATCCATTCTGATTATGTTTGCGATGCCATGGCTTGACGGTTCAAGAGTACGCTCTATGCGTTTCCGTCCGCTGTCCCGCTTCTTCTTCTGGCTGTTTGTTCTAAACGGTATCTTCCTTGGATATCTGGGACAGAGAGCACCGGATGATATTCTATGGTTCGGGCTTGTCGCGACAACCTATGCGCAAGTAGCGACATTCTTTTACTTTGCATATTTCATTATCATTATGCCGCTCGTCAGCAGAATGGAAACAACCAAACCGGTACCTACCAGCATTGCCGCTGCGGTACTCGAAGCAAACAAGAAAGGCTGAAGAAATGTTGAAAAACATCAAAATTAAAGGCCTTCTGGCTGGTTTAGTTGGTGCGACAATCGCCTTTTCGGGGGCGACTGCAGCTGAAAGTACAGCGAAGCATCCGGAACGTCATCATTACGAATCTGCCGGTATATTCGGTAAATTCGACATTCCGTCCATTCAACGCGGGCTTCAGGTTTACCGTGAAGTTTGTTCTGCCTGTCATTCCCTTAATCTTGTGGCGTTCAGAACCCTTGGTGATATCGGCTATAACGAAGACGAGATTAAGGCAATCGCCGCTGAATATGATATTGATACCATTGATGAAACAGGTGAAGTCACATCACGTCCCGGTATCCCGGCTGATTATTTCCCGTCACCATACGCGAATGAGCAGGCGGCCCGCGCATCAAACAATGGCGCGCTTCCACCTGACTTCTCAACCATCGTCAAGGCCCGTGAGCATCTTGCCTTTATGCCATGGTCAAGCGTATATGGTGAGGATTATGTGATTGCCCTTATGACCGGGTATCATGATGAGCCACCGGCCGGTTTTGATCTATTGGATGGTCTTTTTTACAATGACGCCTTCGAGGGCAACCAGATCGCGATGACGCCTCCATTATCCGACGGTATTATTGAATATGCCGATGGAACGGAAACAACTGTTGAGCAAATGTCTTATGATGTTGCCAACTTCCTGGCCTGGGTATCGGATCCAACCATGCAGCAACGTAAGGAAATGGGTCTTAAAGTCATGCTCTTCATGTTTGTATTTGTGGTCATGTTATATTTCACAAACAAACGTGTGTGGAAGAAAGTGAAAAAAGGCGAAGATATCGATCCTTCAGAAGTTTAAACATTGTTTTTAATTTCTGTTTCGTTTTAAATGTGAGGGCTGCCAACTGGCGGCCCTTATTTTTTTCAGGAGGTTATCATGACAAAAGTGCTCGGGATTATCGGCGGCAGCGGGTTATATGAAATTGACGGCATGGAAAATGGCCAGTGGATTTCGGTTGAAAGCGGATTTGGCGACCCATCGGATGATCTTTTTGTCGGGGAAGTGTCTGGCCTTAAGGTCGTTTTTCTGCCGCGTCATGGCCGTAATCATGTTCATTCACCGTCTACGATCAATTACCGGGCCAATATAGATGCGCTGAAAAAAGCGGGCGTAACTGATCTGATCAGTATCAGTGCCTGTGGCAGTTTTCGGGAAAATCTGGCCCCGGGGGATTTTGTGCTGGTTGATCAGTTTATTGACCGTACCTTTGCCCGCAAGAAAACATTTTTTGATGACGGGGTGGTTGCCCATGTTTCGGTTGCCCATCCAACCTGTGGGGAGCTTGGGTCGTTAATATTGGAAGCAGCGGCCCTGATGCCACTGACATTGCATAAAGGGGGAACATATCTGGCAATGGAAGGACCACAATTTTCAACATTGGCGGAATCCCACATGTATCGGGCCTGGGGCTGTGATGTGATCGGGATGACCAATATGCCCGAAGCCAAGCTGGCCCGCGAAGCTGAAATTTGCTATGCCACCGTTGCCATGGTCACCGATTATGACAGCTGGCACCCGGATCATGGGGAAGTTGATGTGGTTGAAATTATCAAAACGCTGAATGCCAATACGGCCAATGCAAAATTGCTGATAAAAAATATTATTCCGCTTATAAACGGGGCGGAAAAGCGCCACCCCTGCGCTCAAGGATGTGACCATACGCTGGACTATGCGATCATGACCAAAGGCGATATTGACCCGGCCGTGCGGGCAAGGCTTTCATCGGTTGCGGGAAGGGTGTTGAACCGATGAACTGGGTCAAGGATTATGTCACAACCATTGCTGATTACCCGAAACCGGGCATTATGTTTCGCGATGTCACGACCATATTTGAAAGCGATGTTGCCTATAACCGGATGGTTGAAGAATTCGTCAGGCATTTACGGGATAAAAAAATTGACAAAGTCGCCGGGATAGAAGCCCGTGGCTTTATCCTTGGCGGGGCGATCGCGCATAGGCTGGGGATTGGGTTTATCACCGTGCGCAAGGCCGGGAAACTGCCAAGGGAAACCCATAGCGTCAATTATATGCTTGAATATGGTGAAGACGCGCTTGAGGTTCATTGTGACGCCATTAGAAAAGGGGATAATATCCTGATTGTTGATGACCTGATTGCGACAGGCGGCACGGCCATTGCCACCCATGAGTTGATTACCATGGCCGGAGGGCGGGTTACGGACTGTGTGTTTATCATTGATCTGCCGGACCTTGGCGGGGCAGATAAATTACGCGCTAAAGGGTGCGATGTATTCAGCCTGACGGCTTATGAGGGCGAGTGAGCAAAATGGCCGCCTTTAAGGATCATTTTTCAAAGCAGAGTGATAAATAAAGTCAGTTTCGTCCTGACTATCCGGATGAACTGTTCACATATCTAACCGGGGTATGCGCGCAGCATGATCTGTTTTGGGACTGCGCCACCGGTAGCGGGCAGGCAGCGAGGGGCATGACCACGTCGCCCTTTATGCCGATAAATTCCGCGCAGTATGGCAGGGGCAGTCAGTTAAGAAAATAAACTGACCCATCACATTGCTTGTAGGCAGGGTTTAGCTATCCGAATTTAAAATTTAGTTGTAGGAAGCAACAAAACTTATTATAGTTGTATTATGCAACTATAATAAAGGTGAGATATGACTGAAATCGATGAAAGGCAACTGGCCAATATCCGTGCATCGTCACGAAAGCTGGTTCGTGAACTTGGATTTTTAAAGTCGACCCTGGCCGATACCCGCTATTCGGCGTCGGCGGTTCACGCACTTATTGAAATCGGGGCCGCGAATAATGGCATGACCGCAAAAGAACTTTCGGAAATTTTAATGCTTGAAAAATCATCGGTCAGCAGGCTCATTAAAAACCTGATTAGAACCGGGGAAGTGGCAGAATTTAAAGCCAAGGAAGACGGTCGACAAAAGGACATAAAATTAACGGATCAGGGCAGACAGACCTTGAAGGACATTAACGCGTTTGCCAGGACAAAGGTTGAAGGGGCGCTTAGCCCGCTTAACCATTATTCAAGAAGCGTGATTGAGCTGGGGCTTCAGATTTATTCCGATGCGCTTGATAACAGAAAAGGAAACGCGGATGGACCGCTTATTGAGGAGGGATATACCCCTGGTCTGATCGGCGGAATTGCGGCATTACACGGCACTTTATATCAGGATATTGTCGATTTTGGTGTAACGTTTGAAGCAAAGGTGGCAACCGGTCTTGCCGAATTTATGCCGCGGATAGGCAACGCCCGGAACAATAGCTGGTTTGTGCGGGAAGGAAACAGGATCGCCGCGGGGATAACAATCGACGGTGAAGATCTGGGCGATAATATTGCCCATTTAAGATGGTTTATTGTTGATAAGTCGCTGCAGTCGTCCGGCGTCGGTAAACGACTGCTATTTGAGGCGATCAAATTTTGTCAAAATCAGGGTTTTAAGCAAATTGATCTCTGGACTTTTAAAGGGCTTGATGCGGCGCGCTCATTATATGAACGAAACGGCTTTAAGCTTGTTGATGAATATCCCGATAGCCACTGGGGGGCAGAGGTGCTTGAGCAGAAATTTGTAAAATTACTCTGAGCCTTTACTGCGGCAGCGGTAGCCCCGCATATTCATATGATCGGTCTAAGCCGCGTTCGGCAATAGTGGTCAGCTTACTTGGTTCGTTTTTCCATGCTTCAATGCGCTGATCGCTTGTTTTAATCTGATCTTCTGAAAGGTTTTCGTCGATCTGCGTAATAATTGGCTGGAAGGTTTCATTAAGTTCCGGGTTATTATCTTTAAGATATAGTTTCAGATAGGTTCTGGCATTAACCAGGTCCTGTACCACCATATCACCACGAAAATTAATCAGGGCCATCGTCTGAAGCGCCTGCAGGTTGCCCTGTTTTGCTGCCAGTTCCAGATAATATGTGCCACGGTCAGGATTGCCGAAATTATAATACATAATCGCCAGATTATATTGCGCGGGCGCATAGCCGCTGTCGGCAGCAAATTTGGTATTCTGAAAGGCTTTCTGCGGGTCTGCGTCAACTATTTCCCCTTCCTGTCCGGTATAGAAATAGCCAAGTTCGTAAGCACCAAGCGGGTATTTGGCTTCAGCGGATTTCTGGAACCATTTTAAGGCTTCATCCTTATTGATTTCGGTTCCGACACCATAATTATAAAAATTGCCCAGATGATAGGCGGCTTCCCCGTCTCCGGTTTGTGCCATTTCAGTGATTTTGTTAAATAGGGCCGAATAATCCTGCGCGAAGGCAGCAGTATTCAAAAGAAGAAATAGAGCGCAGAACAATAATTTTTTCATGATATTTTCCGTGAAGTGAATTGAACAGCGTTATAAACTTAAATCATCCGTTCCTCAACTGAAATAACGGTTAATGATCACGTATAATTTGCTTTTAATTAGTAAATCTCATCATATCCTCTTCAGGATAATGGCAGAAACTGATTATGAAACGCGACGATAACTTTTCTGACCCTGACTTAATAAATTATCTTAGGTAATGGAGCGCGGCAGAATTACCGTAAAACAGGTCCCGATATCCTTTTGGCTGTCAACGCTGACAGTGCCATTTTGTAATTCGGTCAGTTTCTTCACAATGGTCAGGCCAAGACCGACCCCTTCGTGGGTGCGCATATATGATGAATTTATCTGCTTGAAGGGCTGGAAAATAGCATCAATTTCATGTTTATCTATTCCCACACCCTGATCGGAAATGGTCATTCTTATATTTTTTTCAGTTGAAATCAGGGCAATTTTAATTATGCCGCCATGATGGGAAAATTTAATAGCATTGGACAACAGATTAAAGGTGATTTGCCGGCACATTTTTGGATCAAGAATGACATCATCAATATCCGGTTCAATTTCTGAAATGACTTTAATATTTTTCTGGACCGCTTTTTTTGAAAGAGAATTTATAGAGTCGTAAATCACATCGGAAAATGAAAAGCTGCTGATCAATGGATCCATCGCATCCATTTCCAGTCTTGATGTATCCAGAATGTCTTCAATAAGGGCGAGCAGATGTTCACCACTGCTGTTTATGATTTCCGCATATTCCTTAAATTTTGCGTCTTCAGTCGTGCCTAATGTGTTGTCTTTTAACATTGAGCTAAACCCAATAATGGCATTAAGCGGGGTCCGGAGTTCATGGCTGACGACAGCCAGAAACTGCGTTTTTGCCATGTTAGCCTGCTCCGCTCGGGTTTTGGCGATGATCAGTTCCTGTTCGTTAAGCCAGCTTTCTGTAATATCCTGCACGGTGCCATCGATCCATACGGCTTTGCCTTTATCGTCCCTGAAAACTTCGCCAATTTCGCGCACCACTTTTTCCGTGCCATCGGGACAAATTATCCTGTGAGTTATGGAATAGGGAATATCGTCCTCAACTGCCGCAATCACGGCTTTTTCAACGTTGTCCCTATCATCCGGATGAATTCTGTCAAGAAAGGCTTCATAATTTGCCTTGAACTGATGTTTTTTAAGGCCGAAAATATTATAAATTTCGTCGGACCAGATCAGCTCATTGGTGTCAATTCTCCACTCCCAATTACCCAGATGGGCTATTTTTTGGGCACGGGAAAGCCGTTCTTTACTTTCAATAAGCTGCTTATTGGCTTCGATCCGCCGGGTTACATCACGCAGCATAACAATATAAACATCCTCACTATCAATGTTTATTTTTGCGACCGATGCCGTTGCCGGAAAAATATCCCCATTTTTACGTTTGGCACTGATATCGCTACGCTGGTCCATGGATAAAGTCGTATCGCCGGAATTCACAAAATTTCTGATATGTTCTGTGTGGGCTTTTATGGCTTTTTCAGGGAGGAGAATATTAAGATGCTTTCCTATAACCTCGTCCTGCTGATAGCCGAATATTTTATGGGCATTGCCGTTCATATAAAGAATATTCAAATCGGCATCGAATGTAATAACGGCTTGCGGCGCCAGTTCAAGAAGGGTTTTTTGCCTTAATTCTGATGCACGCAGTTCTTCCATGGTCATCGTTTTTTCAGTATTTGCCTTTTCAGCGGCGGCCTGTGCATTTTGGGCTTTTTCCCTTTCCGCCAGTAATGCCTTTTTAAATTTCTTGTGTTTTTTAATTTCCTGACTTTGTTTATAAAGCCAGAGCAGAATTGCAAAAAAAACGAAAATGGCCAAAAGTGAAACGTTCCACAATATACTAAAATCGACCGGTGTTTATGCGGGTTCGGTTATTGGTGAACTTATTGATGGATTTCGCATATTGAATGCGTTATCCTGAGCCATCGCGAATAGCGGTATTATTGACGAAAATAGCAGAGATAGTATCCAGATTAATATTATTACTGTTATTTTTAATTTATATAAATTCATCAAGATTTTTCCCCCCAAAAAACCATAGATGTATTAGTAATACATGATTAACCTTTAAACAATAGTAAACAGTTCAAATTGTATTTTTTTTTAGGGGCTATTCAGCAGCTGTTTTTTGGCAGGACCGGAGCCGGCAATGACAATTTTTAGGTCCGGTATTTTTTTTCGGGCACGGTCCATAATTTCAGGCAATTCAAAGACGCCTTTTTCCCGGCTTAAGCGACAGGCAATAAAAAGAATTGGGGTGCTCTGACTGGCACCGGGGACGATGTCGGCTTTTTGATGGGGTCGATACTATACTATTTCAGAAAAAAGACAGTTTTAAGTCGTTACCCGCCCGTTATTTCCTACGGCTTTGGTTTAGCGCGTTTCTTTTTTCTCTTGCAACGCGAAGGAATTCATCAAGCGCGGCGCGGTCAAAAAACTCACCATTATTGATTACGGCATAAATATCCTGTGTTGATCTGATATTTTCCAGTGGATTGCTGTTCAGGACGACGATATCGGCTTCCTTACCCTGTTTTAAGGTCGACAGGCGGTCCAGTTTACCCATAAATTTGGCATTATTGATGGTTGCCGCCTGTAATGCCTGCAGTGTGGTCAGGCCGGCATCCTGGAAATAGCCCAGCTCTTCATGAATGGCGAGGGCCGGGTAAACATAGGTATTAACGGGGGCGGAATCACTACCGGCAAGAATTAACATGCCCGCGTTCTGTACATGGGGAAGCTGGCTTGCCACCAGTTCATAGCTTTTTATTTTACGGGCCTTATCGGCAGGTGTGTCGTTGGCCATCCTGTCAATGCGCCACTGGTATTTGGCAACAAAAAGATCGGTCAAATACTGGCGGAATGGATGATTATTTTCCGTTTCCGGGTCAAAATAGGTTAGTTTTTTACTGCCGATCAATGTGGGGCATACGGCGACATTTTTTGCGGCCAGGGAACGATAGGCCGCATCGGCGCGGTCCTGATCAAAATTATTGATATAGGAAAGCTGGGCTTCAGACGTGGTCATTTCCCCGGCTTTAATTTTTTCAACCAAGGGTCTTTCATCACTGCCGAGCCGAAGCAGATAATGCGCATGCTCAATACTGGAAAGGCCGGCATCGGCCACATCGCTGATGACCAGATCATAGGGAATATGGGCCGAAACGATATAGCCACGGTCATGGGATTTCTGCACGCTTTTTAAAAAGAGATCGCCTTTTAAGGCATTGTCAGTAATTTTAACAAGATCAACTTTGTAATTGTCCAGTTTGACCAGCATCTGGTCCAGTTCATCTTCGTTGGCAATTTCCAGATCATCAGGCCAGATGGAGCCAATCCCTTCGAGTTTGCGCCCGGCAGTGAAAATTTCGGGCCCGAATAATTCACCGCGATTTATTTGATCGCGCCAGGCAAGAACCTGTTCCCCAAGGTCGCTGGCCATATCGCGCACGGTCGTGATGCCATAGGCAATATAAACAGGGAAGAGGGCTTTATTATCTTCAATCAGATCCTTTCCTTCAATATGGACATGATTATCCCAAAGGCCCGGAATGATATATTTTCCGCTTAAATTTACCTGCCTTTTTCCCTGATGGGCACTGGCCGCTGCGGCATTCCCGACAAAGGATATCCGGTTTTTATCAATCGCCAGAATACCATTCTGGGTTATTTTTCCGGTTTCCACATCAATGATATTGGCCCCAGTCAGCAACAGATCATGGGTTTGCTGTGCATGGGTAATAGATTGGCTTTTTACAAAAAAAAGCAGAGCTATAAGCGGCATTAAATATTTTTTCATCGAACGACCCCTCGAAAGCGAAAACCCCAATCGGGTTTAGCTTAATTGATTAAATAAATTAATCAAGCCGGGCAGGGGCTTTATCGCACTTAAAAAAATCGGTACGGATATTAATTTGCAAAGCGGAAATGCATGATATCACCGTCGGCGACGATATATTCCTTGCCTTCAAGGCGCATTTTTCCGGCATCCTTGGCCCCGTTTTCACCGCCAAACTTCACATAATCAGCATAGGCAATGGTTTCAGCACGGATAAAGCCGGTTTCAAAGTCGGTATGGATGACACCGGCGGCTTTTGGTGCTTTTGTATTGCGGGTAATGGTCCAGGCGCGGGCCTCTTTAGGACCAATGGTGAAATAGGTGATCAGCTGTAGCAGGTCATATCCGGCGCGGATTACACGGCCAAGACCGGTTTCGCCAAGACCAAGATCAGCCAGAAACATTTTCTGTTCCTCCGGATCATCAAGCTGGGCGATTTCCTCTTCTAGTGAGGCGCAGATTTTTACGGTGACGGCCTCTTCCGAAGCCGCTTTTTGCTCAACCTGGCGGGTCAGATCATTTCCGTCAACAGTGTCTTCCTCGTTAACGTTGCACACATAAAGCACCGGTTTTGTTGTGATCAGCTGTAAACCGTCCAGCAGTCTTTGTTCTTCATCATCCTTGATAACCACGTTACGGGCGGGTTTTCCCGCTTCCAGCACGACTAGGCAACGCTCCACCATGGCCATGATAGCTTTTGCTTCCTTATCCTGACCACGGATACGGCGTTCGAGACCGGATTTTCTTTTTTCAAGGCTTTCCATATCGGAAAGCATCAGTTCGGTTTCAACTGTTTCGGCGTCAGCAATCGGGTCAATTTTTCCTTCAACATGGGTGATATCATCATTTTCAAAGCATCTCAGCACATGAATGATGGCGTCCACTTCACGGATATTACCCAGAAACTGGTTGCCCAGTCCTTCGCCCTTGGACGCGCCACGGACAAGTCCGGCAATATCAACAAAGGAAAGCTGGGTCGGGATAATTTGTTTTGAATGGGCTATTGCGGCAAGCGTATTAAGGCGCGGGTCCGGAACAGGCACCTGTCCCACATTGGGCTCAATTGTGCAGAACGGATAATTGGCTGCTGCTGCCTGCGCGGTGTTGGTCAGCGCATTAAACAGGGTCGATTTTCCCACATTGGGAAGCCCCACAATACCACACTTAAATCCCATTACTTGTTTTCCTTGCCGTTATTATCTGTGTTTTTCTTTTTTGAATTATTTTCATTGGGTTTCAGGATCAGGCCGATTTCATTTAAAAAATCAATGCCGTCACGGGACGTGAGCTTATCTGCGGCACGGCCAACTGCATCAAGCAGCGGGTCAAGCCATTTTTCATCATTTTTGCTGAAATCCCCAAGCACATGACCGGTCACCATGGATTTATCACCGGGATGACCAATGCCAAGACGGATGCGGTGATAATTTTTATTAATAAACTGGTCAATGCTGCGCAGGCCGTTATGGCCGGCATTGCCGCCACCGGTTTTAAATTTTATTTTTCCGGGGGCAATGTCCAGTTCATCATAAAAGACAAAAATATCCTCTGGCTGAATTTTATAAAAACTGGCAATTTCACCAACCGATTTACCGGACTGGTTCATGAATGTGAGGGGCTTTAGGATAAATGCTTTTTCGCCGCCAAGGGTTCCTTCGTAAAGGGCGCCTTGAAATTTCATTTTCGGTTCTGAAAAATTATGGCGGAGAATAATTTCATCCACCGCCATAAACCCAATATTATGCCGGTTGTTTTCGTACTTTATGCCGGGATTTCCCAGGCCAACGATCAGCAACATGGCATTATCCTTTTATCGAGGAGCGCTTATTCCTCAGATTTCTGGGAAATTGCTTCAACCTCTACGCTTTGCTCTTCATCATCGTCCTCATCAGCTTCATCTGACTTAAGACCGCTTGGTGCAGCGATGGTGGCGATTGTAAAGTCGCGGTCGTCAATAACCGGTGTTACGCCCTCAGGCAGGTTGATTGATGAAATATGAACACTGTCGCCCATTTCAAGTCCGGTAAGATCAATGATAATTGATTCCGGAATGGCGTTAGCAGGACAGTAAAGTTCAATGTCGTGGCGAACGGCGTTAATGATACCGCCTTTTCTAAGGCCAGGACATTCTTCATCATTGATAAAGTGAACTGGTACGTTAATGGCGATCATGGCATCCTGTGCCAGACGAAGGAAATCCACATGCAGTGGCCAATCGCTCACCGGGTGGAATTGTACGTCACGTGGAAGAACCAATTGTTTTTTACCTTCAACTTCAATGTCGTAAGTTGAACTTAAAAAATGACCGGTATCCAGAAGTTTTCTGATATCAATCAGGCTGACGGTGATTTTTGTTACTTCTTTTTTTGCGCCGTATATTACTGCCGGAATTCTGCCATCTCTACGTATTGCACGAGAGGACCCCTTACCCGCTTTGGTGCGCACTTCAGCTTTAATAACTGTATTAGTTTTAGCCATTGCTATTCTCCAAAAATTAAAAAAGATACCGGCCTCCAGGGGTGCCAATATCAAAGGGCCTGTGATCATGATGATACAGACCCTTATGAGCGCCGCTTTTAACGCCTTTATGCGCAAAACTCAACGCTTTTTTTTATTTTTTAGCCTTTTATTCAAACAGGACGGAAACGGAGCTTTCCTCATGGATGCGGCGGATTGCTTTGGCGAAGAGAGGGGCGATGCTGATCTGGATAATTTTTTTGCAGCCTTCGACCCGATCCGTTGCCTGAATTGAATTGGTGGTAACCACATGTTCAAGCACTGAATCATTGATCCTTTCGATGGCAGGACCGGAGAAAACACCATGAGAGACATAGGCACTTGCCGATTTTGCCCCGTGGGCGATCAGCGCACCCGCAGCGTTACAGAGGGTTCCGGCGCTATCAACAATGTCGTCAACAAAGACGCAGTGATACCCTTCCACTTCACCGATCACATTCATCACTTCCGAAATGCCGGCTTTTTCACGGCGTTTGTCGATGATGGCAAGGGGGACACCCATTTTGCTGGCATAGGCACGGGCCCGAACCACACCGCCAACATCCGGGGACACAATCATTAGTTTTTCCCGGTCAGCATATCGCTGCATGATATCTTCAATCAATACTGGGGACGCGAACAGGTTATCGGTCGGAATATCAAAAAAGCCCTGAATCTGCCCGGCGTGGAGATCCATGGTCAGGACCTTGTCTGCACCGGCCGTGGTGATCAGATTGGCAACCAGTTTTGCGCTGATCGGCGTACGGGGGCCGGGTTTGCGGTCCTGCCGCGCATAGCCGAAATAGGGAATGACGGCAACAATCCGTTTTGCTGATGCCCGTTTAAGCGCATCAATAACAATCAGCAGTTCCATAACATTATCGTTGGTGGGGCTTGAGGTCGGCTGAATGACATAGACATCCTCGCCGCGGACATTTTCCTGAATTTCGACCCATATTTCCTGATCAGAAAACCTTTTGATGTTTGCTCTTGTAAGTTCCATGCCGAGATGGGTTGCGATAGAGTCGGCGAGTGGAATGTTACTATTGCCGGAAATAAGTTTCATATTTCAAAAGTCCCATTAGAGTTTCCAGAAATGTTATTTTTCTTATACAGATATTTTTTTAAAAAGCGAGTATGAATTACTATTTTTTTGACATTAATGTTGCACAATTATTGAAATCTGGCGGCCATAATCCGGCTCGTCAAGATGGGTTTTCCGGCGGTAGCTGAAAAAATTATTGGCGTATGGGTATGTATCAATGCCCAGGGCGTCTATTTTCGTCACTTCATTTTGCCATATCCGGTCAAAAACATAGCTTTCAAGGTCAAACTGATAATGCCCCGCGCGTGTGGCGGGCAAAAAATAGCTGTCATTGTCAATTTGTTTATAAAGATCGTCGCCGACTTCATATGATTTCTGGGCAATGCAGGGACCGATGGCGGCAACAATATTTTGACGGTCAGCGCCCAGTTCACACATGGCCTCTATGGTATTATGGATAATGCCGTTTCTGGCCCCTTTCCAGCCGGCATGGGCGGCACCGATCACGGCGGCGAACTGGTCAACAAAGAGCACCGGCGCACAATCAGCTGTTACAATTGAAAGGGCGACATTTTTTTCATTGGTTACAATTGCGTCCGCATCAACCGTACGGATATCACCATTAAAAATATGTACCTTATTGCTATGGGTCTGGTGGATTTCGGCGAGAGCCGCTCCAGGCAGCAGCGTTGAGCTGGCGATAAGACGGTTTTTGGCTATATTCTGTCCATCATCACCGGAATGGGTGCCGCAGTTGAGAGAATGATAAATCCCCGTTGAAACCCCGCCAAGACGCCCAAAAAAACCGTGTTTTATGTTGGTTATATTGTCCAGCTTTGATGATTTCTTATAGATAGACATTTCAGAACCCCACCGTTTCTATATTTTTATCTGAAATTACCCCAAGGACTTTAAATAATTTTCCCATTTCATCAGGGGAGGTGAGCCGCTGGAGTTCGCCCATGATGATGTCTCTTTTTTCTCCGTCTGCTTTTTCACAAAGCAGGGCCGCCCGTTCATCAATCCCCACGCGTTTTAGAAAGTCCCCCTGGGTCACGGGGCCCAGAATTTTAAGCCCGGATTGCCCGATAATATCGGATATTTTACGGAAATTAACATGCGCGGAAAGATCAGCCCATCCCGGTTCATCATAAATATAGGTATATTTATGGTCCTTAACCGCTTGTAGCGTTTCACCGGTTCGGTAGTCGGTATAGCCATAATCAATGAAAAGCGCGGCACCGAAACAGGCACTTATATGGTCAGCGATCAGCCGGCTGATATAATCAGCCATCGGGGATACTTCAATAATACTGTGGATTTCGGCGTCCTTCATCGCGTCGGGCAAAATAAGATCCTCAAGCGGGAAAGGGGAAAGCATTGTGGTCAGGCCGTCCTCGTTTTCATTGACCGTGACCATCCGCTCATGCCAGCCAAGCGCGCCTTTTTGAAACTGGCGGATTGGCAGGGCATCAAAAAATTCGTTGGCAATCAGAAACGTGGCTTCATCATCAACGGCAGCGGCATCAAGAGCGGATTTTACCGTGTCATGCCAGGTGATTTTTCCGGGAAAGCGGTAAAGCTTATCCTGCTGAACCTGTTTTAAGTCCGGTGATGCTTCAACCAGATGAATGTCGACAGCCTTTTTAAAATCGGGAAGAACATCAAGCACCCGGATAAGATCAGCCATCAGTGTTCCCCGGCCGGGTCCAAGTTCGATCAGATGAACCCTGAATGGGCGGTCCATTTTTAGCCAGAGATCAGCAAACCAGAGACCGACCATTTCGCCGAACATCTGGCTTATTTCAGGAGCGGTGATAAAATCGCCGCTTTTGCCGAACGGATTTCGTTTTACATAATAGCCATGATGCGGATTGGTGAGCGCTTCGCTCATATAGGTGCTGACCGAAATCGGGCCGTGAAGTTTTATCAGTTTTATAAGATGTTCTTTTAACGCTGATTTTTCCGGCAGGGTCATAGGGCAGACGTCCTCGGTCGGAAGATAAGATAAAGACCAAACAGGATCATTGGCACGCTTAAGGTTTGCCCCATGGTCAGGCTATGGGTCCCAAAAAGAAAGCCCAGCTGGCTGTCGGGTTCGCGGAACTGTTCAACAAAGGTGCGGGCAAGGGCATAACCGATAATGAATAGGCCGGTAATCATGCCCGGTTTATGACGGGCTTTGGTAAAATGAAACACGAAAAAAAGGATAAAGAAAAGCACAAAGCCTTCCAGCACGGCTTCATATAACTGGCTGGGGTGACGGGGCAGCGGGCCACCATGCGGGAAAACCATACCGATCGGGGCATCAGTGACGCGCCCATAGAGTTCCCCATTTACAAAATTGGCAAAGCGGCCGAACATAAGGCCGATCGGGGAAGCGCAGGCAATGAGGTCAGCAAAGCGAAACAGTGGAATTTTATGTTTGCGGCAATAAAGAATAGTGCTGATACAGACGCCAAGAAAACCGCCGTGAAAAGACATTCCCCCGTCCCATACGGCAATGATTTTACCGGGGTTGGATAAATAAAACGGCAGGTTATAAAAAAGCACATATCCAAGGCGACCGCCGAAAATAATGCCCATCATGGCCCAGAAAACAAAGTCGCTGACCTGTTCCTGTGTACAGGGGGCCGGTTTGATGCGGATCAGCCGCGAAACATAGTACCAGCCAAAGATTAGACCGCCAAGATAGGCCAGTGAATACCAGCGAATCGCTATCGGGCCAAACTGAACAAGGATCGGGTCTATATTGGGATAAGTCAGTGCTGCGGAAAATAAATATTCAATCATAAAATTCTGCCATTAACCAATGAAAACCAAGCAAAACAACGCATTACACGTTTGAGTGGTTCTGATCTGACTTGTCCCATATTTAAGAAGACTTGGCAACCCCTCAATGTTCCGCCATAGTGCGAAAAAATGATGTTGAGGTTCAACATTAAGCCGACCATAGAAAGATAAAGGATCTATCAGTGCAATCTGACAATAAATTACTCAGTGATCTGGCCAGATTAGGACAGAGTGCTGCCGGAACTATTCACGGTGTCAAATCGGAATTTGAAGCCAAAGTAAGATCCCATCTGGAAAATATCCTCAAAGATATGGATCTGGTTGCGCGCGAGGAATTTGAAGTGGTTCAGGAAATGGCCGCCGCTGCCCGCGCCGAAAATGCCGAACTGGCAAAACGCATTGAAACGCTTGAAAAAGAAATCAGCGCTCTTAAGAAAAAGAAGAAATAAAATGTTATCGACAGAAGAACTGCATGAGGGTCAGGCCAACCCGCTTGACACGCTTGAGGTTATGGTCAGTCAGAATGAGTGGCCCTATGAGCGCCTTGGCAATGAGGAAATTGTTGCAGCGGTGATCGGTGAATGGTGCGATTTTCATATGCGCTATATCTGGCTTTCAGATAAAAATATTCTGCAGTTTAGCGGACAGCTTGATATTAAGGTTCATGACCGCAAACGCAGTGCAGTGCTTGATGTGATGGCGCGGATTAATGAGCGGCTTGATATGGGTCATTTTGGCATCTGGAGCGATGATGATACACTGATGTTCAGACATTCCCTTATTCCGCCGACCATGGGCATTGACGTCAGCAATATGTGTGATTTGGTGACCAGAACAGTTATTGCGGAGATTAACCGTTATTATCCGGTGTTTCAGTTTGTCATCTGGGGTGGAAAATCGCCGAGTGAAGCCATTGAAGCGGCCATGCTTGAAACTGTTGGGAACGCATAAGGACTTATATGCCAAAATTATCAGCAATTACCAGTGATAACCCGATCCTTTTGGTCGGATGCGGTAAAATGGGCAGCGCCATGCTTTCGGGCTGGTTAAAGCGGAAGCTTGACGGGGCGGCCATTCATATTGTCGACCCGAATATTGAGCATGTAAAAGCTGAATTCAAAAATTTTGATGATCGCCAGCTCCATAATTCGTTTGAAACCATTTCGCGTAAGATTAAGCCATCCTTCATTATATTGGCGGTTAAGCCACAGATGATGGATGACGTTATGGAAGCCTTAAAAATAAACCGTGTCAGCGGTGATGTTATTGTATCGGTCGCCGCGGGGCGAACCATCCGTTATTTTGAGGATCATATCAGCCGCGACCAGGCCATAATCCGCGCCATGCCCAATACACCGGCCGCCATCGGCAGGGGGATTACTGTTTGTTGCGCCAATCGTCTTGTAAGTGTTGATAAACGGGAAGTCTGCACATTGCTGCTTCAGGCAGTCGGGATGGTTGAATGGATTGAAGATGAAAGCCTGATGGATGCGGTCACCGCCTTAAGCGGTAGTGGACCGGCCTATGTCTTTGCCATGGTGGAAGCAATGGCCTCGGCAGGGGAAGCCATTGGTCTTGATCCGGAATTAAGCCGCCGGCTTGCGCGTGAAACCGTTTGTGGGTCCGGCGCGCTTCTTGATCAGTCAAAGGAATTGGCTTCAAAGCTCCGAGAAAATGTGACCAGTCCCGGCGGGACAACGGCAGCGGCGCTTGATGTGCTGATGGCGGATGACGGTATTTTCCGGATTATGCGACGGGCAATGCAGGACGCAAAAGCACGCTCAAAAGAACTGGCCGGATCATAATAATGCAGGACTATGATGTGGTCATTGTTGGCGGCGGGGCTGCTGGACTTATGTGCGCAATCGAAGCCGGAAAACGTGGCCGTCGTGTCATCGTGCTTGAAAAGGGAAAAAAAGTTGCCGGTAAAATCCGCATTTCCGGCGGCGGACGCTGCAATTTCACCAATATCCACACCACGGCCGCAAATTTCCAGTCGGCCAATCCGCATTTCGCCAAATCAGCCTTAAAACGCTATACCCCTGGTGATTTTGTGTCGCTTGTTGAAAAACACGGCATTGCTTATCATGAAAAAACGCTGGGCCAGCTCTTCTGCGATAACAGTGCGCAGGAAATAATAGATATGCTGCTGGAAGACTGTGCAAAAGTGGGGGTGGTCATTAAAACCTCCCTAACTGTGGACGCAATTGAGAAAAAAGACGGGTTTATACTTAAAACGGAAGAGGGGGACATAGCCTGCCAGTCGCTGGTGATTGCCACGGGCGGACCGTCGATACCGAAAATGGGGGCGACCGGCTGGGGATATGATGTGGCACGGCAGTTTAAATTGAAAATTATTGACCCGGTGCCCGCGCTTGTGCCGCTGACATTCGGGGAAGCCTTCATTTTTGATTTTCGGAATTTAAGCGGCGTATCGGTTGATGTTAAGGTCCAGTGTGGCAAGACAAGCTTTGATGAAGCACTGCTTTTTACCCATCGTGGGTTAAGCGGGCCCGCCATTTTGCAGATATCATCATACTGGCGCAGTGGTCAGGACATCATTATTAATCTGGCGCCGGGCAGGGATGTGTTTGAAAGTTTAAAAGACGCCAAACAAAAGCACCCAAAACAGGATTTATCGACCGCGTTAGCCGTGTTTTTACCCAAAAGGCTGGCCGTTTACCTAACGGAACATACCGGAATTGACGGCATGCTCGCCGATTTGTCCCATAAAAAGCTTGAAACGGTGGCAGTGTTAATCAACAGCTGGCGGATTACCCCGAAAGGCACGGAAGGGTTCGCCACCGCCGAAGTGACACGGGGCGGGGTCAGCACTGATGAGCTTTCGTCCAAAACCATGGAGGCGGGCAAAGTACCGGGCCTTTATTTCATTGGCGAAGTGGTTGATGTAACCGGGCATCTGGGGGGATATAATTTTCAGTGGGCCTGGGCATCGGGCCATGCTGCCGGGCAATATGTATAACTAATTTTTTTAATGTATTAGTTTAAATAAATGATATAACTATTTATTATTAAATATATTATTTAATATTTTATCACGATTTTCAGGATTGATCAGCTCAATCAATACTTTCCAGAACCCGTCCGTTGCTTCTATCCCTGCTGATTTACAGGCGCTCAGCATTTGTTCTTTCTGATGTTCGGTGATTTCACCGAGCAGGGTAATTCCCTTATCCGTCAGGTTCAGCAGGCGTTGACGGCGGTCCTCGCGGCCGACATCCTGAATGATATAGCCTTTATTAATAAGGCTGCTTAACACACGGGACAGGCTTTGTTTGGTAATGTTCAGAATTTCAAGCAGTTCCGCAACGGTCATGCTGGGGTTTTGATTGACAAAGAATAAAACCCGGTGATGGGCGCGGCCAAACCCATATTTTTGCAAAACCGCATCGGGCCAGGCAATGAAATCCCGGTAAGCGAAATAGAGCAGTTCTGCGCTTTTGAGAAACAATTGTTCGTCATCAAGCGATTTTAAGTCATAATCTTTCAAAAATATGTCAGCCATGTTGACATATATTAAAGCAGGTGCTAGAAAGGTCAAGAAGTTTATGAATTAATTTAAGGACCCATAATCATGTCTATAATCCCTTTTGACGACCGTGACGGTGTAATCTGGTACGACGGTAAGCTTATCAACTGGCGTGATGCCAATTTTCATGTGCTTTCCCATGCGCTTCATTATGGAAGCTGTGTGTTTGAAGGGCAGCGGGCTTATGGAGGCAAGATTTTTAAATTACATCAGCATAGTGAACGACTGATCCGGTCCGGTGAAATTCTCGGCTTTGATATGCCGTTCACGGCGGATGAGCTTGATGCGGCCGCCAATGAGGTGGTTTCTGCAAACGGCCTTGTTGATGCCTATGTCCGCCCGGTTGCATGGCGCGGTTCGGAAATGATGGGTGTCGCAACCAAGGGATCAAAAGTACATGTGGCGATCGCGGCATGGGAATGGCCGTCCTATTTCAGCAAGGAAGCCAAATTAAAAGGACTCCGGCTTGAAATCGCCAAATGGCGTCGGCCGGCCCCGGATACGGCACCGACGGAATCAAAAGCAGCAGGTCTTTATATGATAGCCTCGCTTTGTAAAGATGCATCGGTTGCCCATGGTTATGATGATGCGTTGATGCTTGATTACCGTGGGCAGGTTGCCGAAGCGACAGGGGCCAATATCTTTTTCCTAAAAGACGGGGTGCTTCATACGCCCAAGCCGGATTGTTTCCTGAACGGGATTACCCGCCAGACAGCGATGGAACTTGCGGCAAAACGCGGAATTAAAGTGATTGAACGGGCAATCATGCCGGAAGAAATGGCCGATTTTGAACAGGCCTTTATCACCGGTACAGCGGTTGAAGTAACACCGATTTCACAGATTGGCGATTATACATTCGAAGTCGGTGATGTTTGCAAAATGATGGTTCACGACTATGATGATCTGGTGAATAATCGTCAGGTATAAATATTAAAAAATATCCTCCCAAATTAAAAGGCCCCGTTGTTAAGACGGGGCCTTTTTTTAGTACTTAATTATACCTGATTAGATATTTTTAATAGCACTTTGCATTGCTTCCAATGCGCGGTGCAGACGTGAATGCTGTGTCGCAAGGTTCATACGCATATAGCCTTCACCTGTGCGGCCATAATGCTCACCAGGGTTAAGGTTAACACCGGCTTTCTGGATGAAGAAACGCTGCATCATGTCACCAACAGTTTCATTGCCCATTGGGTTGCCAAGTTTTTTGGCAACTTTGCTGCAATCAATCCAGGCAAGATATGTTCCTTCATGGGCTTTATAGTTTACATCTTTCATTTCTTTTGCACAGAAATCCTGCAGAATATGGGCGTTTTTGTCCATATAAGCCTGCATGTCATCCATATATTGTGCGCCATGTTTATAGGCAGCGTTAGAAGCAATTGTTCCCATTGTGTGCATTAAGGCACGGTAATGGTTTGCTTCGCGCTCAACACGGTCCATAAAATCAGGGTCATCGCAGAACATATAAGCTGTGCGGTGAGCCGCAAGGTTAAATGATTTACTGGCTGATTTGAATGTCGCTGAATTTTTTGCGTTGGTTGAATTTACAGCGGCATAAGGTGTGTATTTGGCGTGCTTGTTAACAAAGTCACAGTGGATTTCGTCAGCAACAACAAAAGCATTATATTTTTCTGCAAGGTCACCGATTTTTCCGAGCTGTTCCGCAGTCCAGCAGTTTCCGGTCGGGTTTTGCGGGTTACAGATGATGATGGCTGATGCGCCTTCTTTAAGAAGTCTTTCTGTATCATCATAGTCAAAATCATAGGTGCCGTCTTTATTCAGGATCAGGTCACTTTCGGCAAGCTCACAAAGAGCATCCGGAATAACATGGAAGAAGCTAGAATAGTTTGGTGTATGAAGGATGATTTTATCCCCTGGCTTCGTCACTGTACGCAGAACGCTGGTCACACCATCAAGAACACCAAGTGAGTTTTTAATGGATTTTGGATTAACGGTCTGGTTATACCGAGCTTTGTTCCATGCAACGATATTGTCGATATAGTCTTCCGGCGCAGCCTCATATCCCCAGCATTCGTTGTTCAGACGAGTTTGCAGGGCTTCTGTTACATGAGGGCAGGTTCTGAAGTCCATATCGGCAACACCCATTGGATATGGTACGTCGTAGGGGCGGTTCATTTTACGGATGCCGTCCCATTTAAAATCACCGGCACCTATCCGGTTATATTCTTCATTTAGGTCATAAGCCATTGACATGCCCATGCTGCCCATGCCTTTTGCGTATGCACTTGCCGCAGGTAAATTTACAGCGCCAGTCACGAATGCTGCCGCACCGACACCTTTCATAAATAAACGGCGGTCTAGTTTAGTGTTTGTCATAGAAATTTGCTCCCACTTCTATACTGGTTGAGTTGAAAAGGGACGAGCCCTTTACTTTGAAAAACACCCATATATTAGTATTGTTTTCGGGTTTTCGATAGTAAAGTGCAATAATATAACAATGATGTCAATGACTACATTAAAATAATTTTTTTTAGTGTTATTGGTAATGACTGCAAAAATATTGATTTGAAAAGATCAAAGTAAAGTATTTTTACTCTTCAGTCGGCCTTTTGCCATAAGGCACAATGTGCCCCGGCCGGATCACGGATAATCGCATACTGGCCCTGCGGCATTTTACGCGGGCCATTGACGAGGGCACCGCCCAGTCTTTCAATATTTTTTAAACTGTCATCAAGCGAATGAACGGATATATAGGGTATCCACATGGGGGGAATTCCGGCATTGCCGCCGCGAGCATGACAGATGCCGGCAACGGTTTCCCCATTTTCATTATTCATATTATAGTCGTTATAATCCCCCATATCGAATGAGTCGGCAGACCATCCGGCCACGGTCTGATAAAATTCACGAATGTTTTCTGCGTCATCAACCGTAAGATCAATCCATTCAATTTTGCCTGTTTGTGTCATAAATGACCCTCCCTTTATTTTGCTTTTAAATATTTTTGTTAAACACCATTTTTTTTGGACAATTTTAATAAAATATTAAGTGCTCCTGCGTAGTCTAGCAGAAATTTCATCATTTCAGAATGTGATTTTGCAAAAGTGAGGTTTTAACCAGGAGAAGCCGCAATAGGCCCAAGGTTAAAAAAGTTGATTTTGTTTTAAGTAGTCGTCGCGCCACAGAGTAACAGTGTTTGGGTATTTATAGTAATGGCGTTTAAATTGTTGAGTAACTCTCCCCTTGGCCCCGATTCTCCCTACGGGGCCTTTTTTTTTGGATAAATGCAAGCCCCCGAAAGCCCGTTGGGCAGACACAGAACGGGAAATAGACTGTCCGGACTTACGGGAGCTGTGATTTTATTCTATGGGTTTATTACGGGACAGATCAAATCACAAGCCGTGCAAATTCATCAAATATTTGTGATGATTGCGAGACTGACTTGATGGCTTAATTCTGTGCGATTATGCAGCGGTCCGTGGCACCATAAGGCAGCGGCGGAATTTTGAAATTATCAATATTTTCCATGCCATCAGCCTGTTCTGCCTTTAGGGCATCGAGCTCTTCATACATGCTTTCAATAATGCGCGGGTCGGAGGCATTTTTTTCTTTTTCCTCTATCGAAGCGCTAAGGTCAGCCACTTTTTTGTCAAGCTCCGGCTTATATTTGCTGTCATAATTTGCAGTATAATCCTGATAGGCGGTTTTCCGGTGGTCCACATTCACACGCGCCACACAATTGCAGTCAAATTTTGTGTTGTTGATATTGCAGAGATTGTAGCTGCTGGTGAAATAGGCCTGATCGGTCTGGTCAATGCCGCTTAAGTCCGGCCCGGATGGTTTATCATTGGCGCCGCAGGAAGACAGAACAAAAATGGCCCCGACGACCACGGCTGTTATTTTGAAGATCTGTTTCATTTTATACCCTGTCAATTTTCTGACTTAGAATGAGTACAGAGTCTAATAAATATCGCCCCGATTGGCAACAGGCGAATAAAATTGGCCAATAAATCGAGCAGGGGTTAACTGATCAGCTGGGTGATATCATCATCGACATATAAATTTGCTTCACCATCAAAATAATAATGAAGGGTTTCCCCATCAATATGAACAATGTCGCCCTGATAAACCCAGCCTTGCCCTGTTGATGTAACGGTATCACCAGCATCACCGAGGATCAAAAGCTGATTTTGACTTTCGGTTACATCCAGAACATCCTGTGCGGTTACAGTAAGGCTGTTGTCACCATAGCCGCCAATATCAATTACCGATATCTGAACAACGTCAATATCAGCAAGATTAATATCATAACCAGAGCCAATAAATTGCAACATATCATATGTGTTATCAAGGCCGCCGTCGTAACTGTCGGCAGGATCAAATATCATAGTGTCTGTTCCGAGACCGCCGTTGATAATATCAGCCCCCAATCCACCATCAATATAATCATCACCGCCGTCACCAATTAGTGTATCATCTCCAGTACCCCCATAAAGGGTGTCATTATCATCTCCCCCTTCAAGAACGTCATTACCACCTCCACCATGTAATATGTCATTTCCTGCACCGCCGGATAGATGATCAAAGCCATTTATGGTGACTATAATATCATCTCCTCCCGCACCATTTACAGTAGGTGCAGCAAGTGAATCCGTTTCAAAGAACACAGAATCGCTATCATTATTGGCGTCCCATACCTGGCTTGTGGTTTCAGTGAAATTGCTATTTTGAAGACCGTCAAAACCGTTGGCAATTGCAAGGCCATTACTGAGCGTTAAGTTTGCATCACCACTGGTAAATGTGGAAAAGGCACCCTGTTCATTTATATAAAACTGATCAAAGGTCCATACACTGCTTGAATTCAACGTGTCAGAGACTTCACTATATATGGTGAAGTGATTATTTTCATCGGTACTATCAATAATATCCTGCGCGGTAAATGTCAGCGAAATTTCAGAACCAGTTGAGTGGGTTACGCCTTCCATATTTGTTGCATTTATGTCGGCTAAATCATATGTAAAACCACCACCCCAAGTGTCATCATGGGAAAATACATCATAACCATCACCGCCATCAATGGTATCTCCAAGAGAATCGGAGAGGAGATAAAAAGTGTCATTCCCACCCATCCCAATCAGTGTATCGGCTAAATTCCCCCCTTGAAGTATATTGTCTTCATCATTACCGGTGATGTAGTTTACGGCATTTCCTGCGCCGACAATGTTTTCAATACCAACGAATGTATCCCCTTCTGCAAGGTCACCAGATGTTTCACCAGTGGTCAGGTTTACTGTAACACCGGTCATGGAATCATAGTAATTGACCGTATCCACGCCATCACCGCCGATTAATATATCTGCACCAAGGGAGCCAGCATAACTATCATCGCCATCGGAACCAACAACAGTATCATTACCAGCCCCTGGATTAATAGAAGCAAAACTCGCTGAAGAGATAATATAATCGTTATAATCGGATCCTACAAAATATCTGAAATTAGTAAATGTATCACCGGCGGCATCACCGCCGGAACCGGTGCCATTTTCCAGATCAATGATAATCCCAGATGTGGCTGACTGATAAAAAAGATATCCGAATCCTAGACCGTCCATTGTATCTGCGCCGGGGCCACCATCTATTCCGCTTCCGGATGTTATTATATCGTCACCATCACCACCAAAAAGAACTGCTTTTAAGAAACCGTTGTTTCCTGCAACAATTGTATCATTGCCGCCGCCGCCATGAACATAACTGTAATTGTTGGTACCAATTGTAATGATATCGTCACCATTTCCGGATTTAATTCTGACCTGGTCATCGCCAGCTGTTATTGTCAGATCATTTTCATTGTCAGTGTCATAAAAATATCCAAACCCACCAACAGGTGCTTCAAACTCATTGGGGTTTACTTCCGTGAAATTTGTTGGCGGTTCTTCGAAGCCAATGATGTCTGCTACTGTAATGTCAATATAAAAGTTAGCATCACCACTTTGGAAATGATGATAGTCGGCTCCCTCAAATGCTACAGTTTCAACAAATGTCCATTCTGAGGAGGAATTTATACTGATATACTCACCGCTTGGGAAAAAAGATGAATCAACACTGAAATAAAGAGTATTATTTTCATCGGTTGCATTTATCAGATCTTCTGCTGTTAAGGTAAGGTTAATTCCCTCATTCTGGTCAAATGCCCTTACATATAATTTTTCGATGTTTGCAAGTTCAAAATCAGTCAGATAGATATTCCAGTTGCCCGGTACTTTATAGTTTGCCCTCAATGTAACGGTGTCAAAATCATCACCGCCGTCAAAGTTGAAATTTGATTTACCCTCATATGTCTGATTAAAGGTTATACTATCATTTCCCGCACCGCCGATTAATATGTCGTTCCCCTCAAGTCCGGAAAGTACGTTATCCTGATCATTTCCAATTATTATGTCGTCAAAGTATGTTCCCTGAACACTTTCAATGTTTGCCAGAATATCCCCTTCGGCGTATCCGCCTTCGGAAACACCTGTTTCCAAATTTATAGATACGCCCTCTTTGGAATAATGATAGCTAACCGAGTCAATACCATCCCCACCATCAATTGTATCAGCACCAGCACTGCCATATATTGTGTCATTTCCCCCGGCAGCAGATATGATGTCATCACCATCATTGCCGTAAAATCTATTTGCCAAATCATTTCCGGTTAGAACATCATCAAAGTGACTGCCCCATACTTCGTCAAAGCCGGAAATTATATCACCTTCCGCATGGCCACCAGAAGCAGTATTTGTTTCGAGGTTGATTGTAACACCCTGATCAGAATCATTGTAATAAAGTGTGCTACGGCTACCTAGCGAAGTTAATGTATCTGCACCGGCTCCACCCGAAACGCGTGATGAAGGTCCTGTTACCGTAATTGTATCATCACCGTTTCCAGTGAAAATGACATTGTTATAGCCATCTGATGTTACGGTCAGATCCTCATTACTGTTTTCCATTATAAAATGTGAATAATCAAAATTGGTTGTATAGGTGTTGGGTGCTGTTTCCGTGACATCGTAAACAGGATCAGGAAAACCCGTCAGATTTGAAATATTGGTTGATATGGCAAGATTTGCTTCACCACTTGTGTAATAATTATATATTTCTCCATTATCAAGCGAAGTGTGGCTGAAAACCCATTCAGAGCTGGTTGTTATGCTGTCACCACTGTCACCATCCAACAGAATAATATTTTCAGCACCGGATATTCCCGTAACGTCTTCTGCGCTAATAGTCAAAGTTGTTCCAGAACCGCCCTTTAAATTAATTATATCCATCCCGCTGGCATTTATTGAATTTAAATTAAGCGACGAGAAAGCGCTAATATCAATGGTATCCAGGTCTTCTTCACCGTTAAACTGATCCGTTTCAATGTCATCACCTGGACTAACGACAAAAATATCCTCCCCAGAGCCGCCCGCTATTACATCCGCTCCTGCACCGCCAATAATTATATCGTTACCACCAAGTCCATTAATTATGTCGTCTGAATCTGTTCCGTTCAGTGTTTCAGATGCATTTGTGCCATTGATTACATTCGTCGCTCCGCTTACCGTTACGATTAGCGTGGCTGTATCAACACCCCCGTTACCGTCAGAGATTTCATAATCGATTGTGACATCGGCGCTTTGCCCAATATTAAGGTGTTCATATGTGCCATTGGGGTCATACACCAATTCATTATTAACAATTGAAACTGATCCGGTTCCAGAAATAATTGTAGCTGCCGTTAAGGTCAGATTATCCCCGTCAATGTCGGTGTCATTATCCAATACATCAATAGTAACGAGCGAATTTTCATCAGTCGAAGTGGCATCCGATGTTAAAGACGGGTCATCATTTGTGCCATTTATTGTTATTGTGAGAATTCCATTATCTGTCCCGTTCCCATCACTAACAGTGTAGGATATTTGAACCTGCTCACTTTCATTATGAGCAAGATGGTCAAAATCCGAACCGGTATCAAATCGTATTTCATTATTGACTATGGTTACGCTGCCTTTATTGATTGGTGCAGTCGCCGAAATAACGGAAAGTTCATCTCCATCTGAATCTGTATCATTCGCCAGAACATTGAAAACTTGAATGTCATTCTCATTTATTGTTCCACTATCATCTATTGCGACGGGTAATTCATCATCATCGATGATTGTAAGTTGACCTGTGCTATCAGATATAGTGGCGTTTGATGGGTTGGAAAGGGTGGTGTTGACCACTTCATCGGCTTCGTCTATGTTGTCATCAGACCAGGTGGTGACAAATGTTTTTTCAGTTTCGCCAGGGTTAAAAGTAAGCGTGCCGCTTGATCCGTCAGGGGCATTATAATCCACAGTCACATTTGAAAAATAAGAGTGTGATAAGGTGACGGTATAGGTGGCTGTTTCAGCTACTTCATTTGCTGAAATGTCACTAATACTAATCGTGGGAATAGCTTCGACTATAGTTTCAGTAGATGTTGAAGAAACGCTTTCATTGGTGCCAAATGCGTCAGTATAGCTTGCGACGACTGATATTTCATGGCCGACATCATCAAGAGTAAGCAGATAGCTATCACCATCTGCACCCGCGATTTCAATTCCATCACGTTGCCATTGATAGCCAATGGTGCCAAGGCCATCAATATCCAACAGATTATTTGAGGCTGTCAGCGTTTCGCCCTGTACGTTGGTACCCGATATGCTGACAGAACCGGTGGGATCATCATTGATATTGGCAACAGGGCCAGTAGTCGCAGAAATTTCAACAGGATCACCGCTACCGTCAGAATTACCATACCTTGCAATCATAGTGATTTCGTGGCCGACATCATCCTGCGTCAGGTTATAGACATTAAAAAGTGCGTGTTCAATATCGACACCATCACGCTGCCATTGAAAAAGTACTGTTACATCACCCCCATCAGGGTCACTTAGCCGGAGGTTGCCTGTTAAACTATATCCTTGGGCAACAGTCCCGGTAATTTCAATATATCCTGTGGTTGGATCTTCAACGCCGTCTACGGAAATTATGACTGATCCGTCTGTGGTGGTTTTGCCGTCTGAAACGGTGTAGGTAATATCAACCTGTTCATTTTCACCGCCTTTCAGGCGATCAAAATCGGTGCCAGGGTCAAATTGAATTTTTCCATCAACAATGGACACGGTCCCATAGTCACTGTTAAGTGTCACATTTTGCAATGTAAGCGTATCGCCATTGACATCCGTATCATTGGCAAGAACGTCAATAAGGATAGACTGGTTTTCTGTTATATTTGCAGTGTCTGCTTTTGCTATGGGTGCGTCATTAATAGTCGGGTTAACATCCACATTATTGTTAAGGGCATCGTCAATATCATTGTTGCCGCCGGTATCGATATTTCCTGTGCCGGATATTTGGTTAAGGCCAAGATCATCAATATCAGCGGCATCATCAACATGAAGCGTGACGGCGGGGGCGAGGTCAATGGTATCGGCATTATCGATTTTGGCGGCAATATCGCCTAGATTAACATTGGTGCTGCCGCCATTGCCGTTGATCTGGACTTTGACATCGGCACTGCCAACAGTGCTTATTGAGCCGATTTCGTCAAGGTCTGAGGCATCATCAATGACAAAAGTCACATCACCATCAATATTCAGGTTTCCAATGTCGGTGATATTAAGGCTGCTTAAATCAATGATATAAGTATTCCCGGGCGGCACTTCGATATTGATCACTGAACTGCCGTCACCATCGACGGTGGTGAATAAGGCCATCTGGGCGGCGGTCAGGGTGACATCGGAATTGACCACCAAAACTGTGACATTGGTCAGGGTAACACCGGTCAGGTCAACGGTGCCATAGATGAAAAGCGTGTTGGTGCCGGTACCACCGTCAATGGTTTCACCGGCTGATACTTCGCTAACGCCGCGGCCGTTAAGATCGGCGAGGGTGAGAAGCGATGAAAGATCGGTGCCCGATCCGGCAGGATTGGTGATATCGGCCTGGACATATTGATTGGCGGCTGTGGTGCCAACAACAACGATGGCATCATTTCCCGCACCGGCATTAATGGCATCACTGCCGTTGCCCCCGCGAATTTGATCGTTGCCGTTTCCACTTGAAATGGTGTCATTGCCCGGGCCGCCCTTGACAATATCATCGCCTGCACCGGTTGAAAGTATATCATTGCCGCTACCGCCATCAACGATATCATCGCCGGACCCGGTACTGATTGTGTCATTGCCACCCTTGCCGGTGACGGTCAGGTCCGCTGTTGCGGTTGCTTTGGAGAGGACGCTGTCGCTGCTATCAACAGCGATAAAAACATTGGTCGGGTTTTCGGTAAAGTCCGGGGTCGGGGTTGGGGTAGGGGTTGGTGTAGACGGAGCGGGAGCAGGCGTATCATCAGGATTTCCACCACCACCACCGCTGTCGCCGCCGCAGGCCGCGAGCGGGAGGACAGACATCAAAATACCTGCCTGCTTTAATTTTTTAGTCTTTTGATTATGATTGTCGCTACTTAAATCAGCCTTGATGGCTTTTGAAACTGTGGTGGAAAAGCCTGGCTTTTGATCACTGTCGGACATACGAAATTCCCCAATACTACAACTATTACTAAATACTCACTGCAAAAACTATAGGCAGGAAAATCCGCAAATTCAAGAAAAAATAGTTAAAAAAGTGTTAACCATAATGAGAGGTTTATTTAATTTATCGCTTCCTGAGTGTGTGATCAGGCTTTTTTAACGTATAGCACTCTGGCAGCCCACTCGATGGTTTTATCATGCATGGGCGGGGCATTGTGGCTTTCAAGATGATAAAGTCCGGGGGCGGACCCGCGGGACAACCGCTTTATATAAATGGGGCCATCGAGGACTTTGATAATGCATTGACGGCCGATACATTCGCTTTCATCAATATCAATGCCGTTACGAATATAAAAGATAATATCGCCGTCCTCATATGCGGGATACATGCTGTCACCGGAAACTTTAACCGCAACCGCGGTTTCACGAAGGCCTGGCGGGGTATCAACCTCGTCCATGCCGTCCCCATGGGCATAATCATCAAAGGGAATATTAACTTCACCAGCCCCGACATAGCCGACAACCGGGGTGAGGCGGGGTGTTTCGGGAAGGCTTTCTGTGCCCAGAAGATAATCAACCGAACAGTCGAAATAATCAGCGAGGGCGCGCAGATGGTCATGTTCCGGTTCATCAATCCCCGCTTCCCAGCGGGAAATGGTCGATTGCTTTACCCCCATCAGATTGCCGAGGGCGGTCTGGTTAATGTTTTTCCGGTTTTTCCGCATGGCTTTCAGGCGTTCACCGAATTTTATGTTTGGCTTTTTTTTCACTTTGGATTTCCCGAATCTTCCCTATGCGCATAGCGTATATACATTTAACGTATATTTCAAGCAATAAATTTGTGTTTCTTACTTGACAAAATATGCGTTAAGCGTATATTAAGATTTAACAGATCATGAGTCCCGCCAATAGAGCCGTTCATAATCCGGTTTGGTGATTGGGGTTCTTCAGCCTCCTGTTTCTATGTCGCAGTTGAGAATGCTGGGACCCTGAAAATGATGGATGATGGTCTGTTAAAAGTGACTCCAGGGGGGTAATTCGCTTCCTAAAGATCGAGGTTTTTTCCCGACCTCGAAAATTCCCATTTCCGTTGTCACATGGCTTTGTCTCATTTTTCCCAGGAGATAAAGCAATCTCGAGCGGATGGGTTTTTCTCCCTTTCATGGTCCCATCCGCTCACTTTTTTAAATTTAAACATTTTAGCACGGCTTTGGCAGCAAGGCGGGAATAGGATCGTTATGTCATTTAAAAATATAGAAGAAATAGAAAAACTCACCGATCAGGAACGCGATCAGATCAGAATAACGCCATCATTTTCCGAGGCGGTTTTGATCTTTATCTGTTTTTTTGGGCTTTGGTTGCTGCTGGTCAATATCAGTCATTTTCTGTGAGGTTCACTATGGCTGATATGTATATGCGTAACATCCGCGACTGGCGGGAAGGCACCATCATGCTCACTTTTGAAGAGAAGGGCTATTATGATGAGCTTCTAAACCTGATTTACCTTCATGATGATCTACTCCCCGACAATGATGCGCTGATCTGCCGCTCAATGCCGGTTCATCCTGTTAGCCACAGAAGACTTAAAAAGCGGCTGATCGATGCCGGCCTGATTGAGATCAAAAACGGCTTTTATCACAATAAAAGAGCAAGTTTAGAGGTCAATAAGATCAATGATCTGTCGATAAAGAACAGAGTTAGAGCCGAGAGTCGTTGGTCTAAGTCATTGAAAAAAAAGGAAACGTGCGATGCCGCGGCAATGCTGAAAGTGAAAGTGAAAGTGAATAGTGAAAGTGAATCTTTAAATAGCAAAACAGAGGAGAGTGAAAATGCAGAAAAACCAGGACCTGACAATCGCGGAGAAAAGCGTGGAAACAAAGACCCAAAAAAATGCACAATCGATCAGGTGCTCGACCCGGAAGGAGATATCCCCGAAGATTATCTTGCCTATGCAAGGCAATGGGGCATTGCTAACCCGCAGCGACGCTTCCTTGACTGGGCAGGCTGGTGGCTTGGTGAAAATGGACGTAAAGCCGGTGCCAGGGGGTGGCTACAAACCTGGAAGTCACGGGTACGTAAAGACGCTGACCGGCAACTGGCAACAGGTGGCAATCAGCAGGGACCCAAACGGGATAGCGGCTCTGCCACCACTGACGGCGCGCGACTGGCGCTTGATCGACGACGAAATCGATCGCGAAAGATATGATAATCCCCGCTGGGTCAAAATTGCGGATTGTGACCGTGACTATTGGCAATCAATCCTTGTTCAGGGGCAGGCCGCGCTACTCCCGGCCCCGTTTGAGCATATTCTGACGCGGCTTACGCGCCTGAAGCTGCAAAAACCGACCCAGGCGATGAATGAGCAGGCAGTATCGGTGTTTCTTGAAGATATTTGCGAACATCTGGAACGGCGGGACTATTGCTATTTCGCCATTGATCAGGGGATCGTCACCCTGATCGAGCAAGAAGATGACAAATTTTTCCCGACCATGAAGGTGCTGATCAAATATATCCATCCCGTTCACTGGAAACTGAAAAAACGGATTTCAAAGATTGAGGAAATATTAAAGCGAAACATTAAAAAAGAACATTAATTGATTGATATAAATATATAAAAGGTTTTCTTTATGAGAATAAATATCAGCAGAAAGGATAGGGACATGATCATCACAATGCTGGAAAACGGGGCAGGAAACGGGCGGATATCTCTTAAATTTCCGGGGATTACAAGACGCCAGATTGAAAATATCCGCGCGGAGATTAATAAAGGCACGACAGAGACAAAAAGAAAACTGAAACAGGACCCGTTGCTCAGTCTTTACCGTCGCGGCGAAATTGATATTTACGATCTTTATGCGGCGGAACATATCCGTTATGCCTATAGCCTGATAACGGCCGACGTCAGGCTGCGGGTGATGCAATTTGAAAGCATGATTGATGTGATCGGCCGCGGTGAAACGGAACGTGAAAGCGCGCTTCAGGCACGGTTTCAGAACCAGTATGCCGACTGGTTTGACAAATGCGGGGAAGAACGGATCAAGGTTGGACCCATCATTCATGTGCTGACAGAGCCGGTCACGTTAAAGGACACGGACCATTATTATGGCTTTCGCAACGGCCGCGCCCGGGAATATCTGAAAGCGGGTTTAAAATTATATGTAAAATTGTTCCGCCCAAGACAGGGGATCAAGGGATAAATGTTTGCGGGGGCACTGCTTTATGCTAGATTTCAGGAAATTCATCAGGGAGAGCGGGAAATGGCGGAATTCGGCAGTGAGGAAAATATTCTATGGTTCTGGGCAGTGTTGCTGATTACGGTGCCACCGGTTCTCCGGCTTCGTGAAAATATGATGGTGCCGATGTGGGGGGCGCTTCTGGTGTTCGGCTTTTATACGCAAAGCTACTGGATGCCGGATTTTTATGCGCTTTCCGACTGGCCGCGGATCATTTTCACTCTTTTGCTGATCCTTGGGTTTTATTTTGTCTGTGGCTTTATTGTTCATTATTTGTGGTTCTCGGGAAAATCGGCACGGCTTAAGGCTTACGGCGCTTTTATGCCGCTTTTTAAAGCATGGATTTTCGGAAAATATTATGTGGTCAGTGATGATTTTGTCGCGGAAATCAGACGGTTCAAACTGTTTGATGTGGCCTGGAGCGATATTGCAACCGTGGAAAAAGATGGAGACAGCCTGATCATACGCGATACGATCAAACGTGAGCCGGAAATTTTAAGCGCGGTCACGATCGGACCGGAGGCCCCGGACTTTAAAAAAGTAACAGAAAAGCTTAAGGAATACGGCAAAATATGAGTTTACTATTTCTGATTTTTATCATTTTTATTGTTCCGTTTGCTCTCGCGCTTTATCTGTGGCGGGACACGTCCCCGAAAAGGGCGGTTTATTTCATGACGTTGAGCGTGTCGGCGCTGGCGTTGATTATGCTTGTGACCGGCAGTGAGGCAATTGCGGCGGTCATGCCGCTTGGGCTTTTTATGGCATCAACCAGTTTTTTTGCCGGAATATACCTGTCAGGGCTCCTCAGAGCGTGGCGGCAGGGCCGGGCGGGCGACCCTGAAACACTGCCGGACGCGGAAGACGATTAGGATTTATTTGCGTCCGGCGCCGGGACAGTGTCCAGATTTTCCTTGATAAAATCAGCTTTCAGTTTTTTGGCCCGTTCCATGTCGGCAGTTGAAAGTTCACTGGCCAGAAAATCCTTATTCTGCTCAAGACGTTGAAGGGTCTGCTGGTTCATCTGGCCGCCGGGAACGGTTGAGCTGATTTCCGTACCGAGCATCAGCCACATCATGGCATTGACCGGACTTTTACCGACCCCTTTACCCAGATAATGATATTCGGCAAGATAGGCTGCGGCCTCTGACTTGCCGGCGACAAAGGCGCGGCGGAAATAATTGCCAGCTTCGGTATAATCCTGTTTTACACCCACGCCCTGATGATAAATGATACCAAGGGTATAAAGGGCATCGGGATTTTCGTTGGCCGCGGCCTTTTCAAGCCAGCCGCGGGCGGCTTCGGGGTTTTTGGGGACACCCTGTCCATCACCGTAAATTCCGGCGAGATTATTCTGGGCGGCGGCGTGGTTCTGTTCTGCCGCTTTTAGATACCATTCCCGGGCCTTGTTATAGTCCCGCGGGACGCCAACCCCATACTGATAGGCAACAGCCGTTTCATATTGGGCCTGGGCCAGTCCTTTTTCCGCGGCGGAGAGGAACCATTCAAACGCTTTTTTGTCGTCCTTTTTAAGACCGCCAATACCGATTTTATAGGCGATGCCCATATTCAGTTCACCGCCGGGATCGCCAAGCTTGGCCGCTTTTTCCATCCATTCGTTTGATTTTTTTTCGTCGCGCTCAACCACCTGTCCTTGCGCGTAATAGAGGCCGATCATCACCATGGCTTTGGTGTTGCCGGCTTCGGCTTCTTTCAGATATTCAGTATAGGCGGTTTTAAAATCCCCGTCCTTTTCCGCCTGATAGGCTTTATCCATATCGGCAAAAGCATTGCCGGGCATGGTTAGGGTCAGGGCAACGGGAATAAGCAGTTTTCCGATATTTTTTATCATCATTTTAATCACCACCAATAATTATTACTTTGCGAATTTACTGTGTTCATCATAGCGGAGGCCAGATGAACGCTGAATTAATCCGCCTTACACGCTTTATTCATCAAAACTATGATTAATGATCAGCTGTGGGGTCAGTCATCCGGATCGGCTGTGTTGCCGGGGCTTAGGCCGATTTTATCATTTTCCAGTTCCACGCCAAGGCCAAGCACGATCCGGTTGGCATAATTGAAATAGGCCGTGACCTGATTAATTTCCAGTATTTCACCGTCCGTAATATCATGGCTGCGCATTTTTTCAATCAGATGCTCAGTGATTTCAGACGGGCTTTGGGTCAGGTAGCGGGCATATTTCAGCATCAGCGCGTGTTTATCATCAAATGTCTGTTTCGGCGCGTGGATTTCGAGAGCGGCACGAATTTCAAGGGCGCGTTCATCATCATTGAGCAGCCGGGCCATGCGCGCATAATGATGTTCAACACAGTAGGGGCATTTATTGATGATGGATACATAAACACCGATACAGTCAAGAAAAACTTCGGGGATGATATTTTCCCTGTTATGTAGCAGGTTTTTATCAACGCACATATACGCTTCCAGTGTGTGGGGGCGCAGGGACTGTGCCATCATAATATGATCAATATGATTGTCGGGCCCTTTGATGCGGTCATAAAGGCTTTTCAGCTTTCCCGTCGCGTCGTCATAGGAAATGGTTTTTATCCAGGTCATTTTGCCAGCTCCCCTTTAATTTTGAAATGATGTTACAACAGTCCTGACCTTTAGGCAAATTCAGAGATCTTTGTCCGTGGCAAGGGCTTTGGCGCGCTGCAAATCTGTGGGGGACAGTGCGGCGGTGACGTTGTTCATATCCGCTTCATTGGTTTTGGCGTCTTTTTCTGTCGCACGGAAGAGCCAGGCGGCACAGCGCACCATATCTTTTTCCGTGCCATTGCCATTGCAATAAAGCATAGCGGTGTTTCGTTCTGATTGAGCGTCCCCAAGTCGCGCCGCATGGAGATAATGTTCAAAGGAAAGCGGCATATTGAGATAGCCAAAATCCGCACTGGCGTAAAAATCACCAAGGTCACGGGCGGCCGGGATATAATTATTGGCGGAGGCCTTTTCAAATAGCTGGACCATTTTCGGGATATCCTTATTAACGCCAAGTCCGTCAAGATACATCAGCCCCAATTCATGCTGGGCCATGGGTTGCTGCTTCTGCGCGGCAGCGGTGAGCCATTTAAGGGCAACGGCATAATCCCGTTTTGTTTCGTAATTTTTGGCGTAAAGACCGACTTTGGTCTGGGCCGGGGCATAATCCTTTTCCGCCGCTTTCAGATAAAGGGCATAAGCCTTGTCATGATCCTTTGTTCCGGCAAGACCGGTTTCATATAAATAGGCGGCGTTCTGCATGGACGGGATATTGCCGGCTTCGGCCGCCTGTTCCCAGTAAATAAGCGAATAGGTCAGGTTCGGTTTAATCGTGTCTAGTCCCTGGGCATAAATATTGCCGGTAATATATCCGGCGTCAGCATTGCCCAGATCGGCGGCATGCTTATAATATTCAAGGGCGGACACGGGGTTTTTATCAATACCCTGGCCAAGCAAATTCATATCCCCGAGCATTTTCATGGCCTTATCATCGCCATTTTCACCATGCTCGGCGGCGGCTCTCAGAAACCAGTCTATGGCCTTGTTATAATCCTGCGTGGTGCCGGTGCCGTTATAATACATCATACCGAGCCAGTAAAAAGCCTCAGAATTGCCGTTCGTGGCTTCGCGGGTATATTCGGCAAAGGCCTTGTCATATTGTTCAGTGGCCACATACATGGCCGCATCAACCATATCGGCCTGCGCGACTGGTGTTCCCAATAAAAGCAATGCGGTTAAAAGGCCGCTTTTATATACGAAAAGGTCCGGTTTTTTCATGATTAAATACTCAACTATAATACTCTGGTAAAATACTCTTAAGTGAAGAGGATATTACAAGTTTCCCGTGGTTGCAAGTTTCCGGATTTTCCATGCTACTGGCTGTAATCGCGCAGAAAATTAAGCAGACGTCTTGTGTTGCTGCATTCGGTTATGTTGCCATGCCAGACGGCATAGAAATTTAATGGTTCCACCTCCCAGTCGGGAAGAACACGGACCAGACGTCCGTTTTCAAGATAATCTTCAACCAGCCAGCCGGCGGCCGTGATCAGGCCAAGACCATTTAGAGCAAACTGAACCATGGCTTCGGCTGAATTAGCGCTGATATTCCCGGTCAGGTTCATTTCATATTTTTTTCCGTCCTTATAAAGGGTGCGGCTGACGGGCAGCATATCATGCCTGATCCAGTTCCAGTCCTTTAGATCATCGGGGTTTTTTGGTTCGGCCTGGCGGGCATAATATTCGGGTGAGCAGACAAGCGTTCTTTTCTTGGTGGCAATTTTACGGACATTAAGGCTGCTGTCCGGCAGTTTGCCGAGCGAAAAGGCAATATCAATCCCTTCGGATGTGAGGTCAAGCCGCTCGTCGCTGTAAATACAGTGAAGTTCAATTCCGGGGTTTTCCTTTGAAAATTCGGCAATCTGGCGGGTGATGACATCACTGGTCACGGAAAGCGGCAGGGTAATGGTCAGTTTTCCGGTCGCCTGATCGCGGCCGGAAACTGCACGAAACCCCAGTTCCGCCTGATCCAGCATTTGCTGGGCGTGGGTATAAAGGGCTTCACCCTCCGCCGTCATGGACAGTTTCCGGGTCGAGCGATAGATTAACGCCGTCCCAAGCCGTTCTTCAAGCTTGGTGATCTGGTAGCTGACAACGGACGGGGACAGTGCCAATGCTTTTGCCGCCGCGCGGAAAGAGCCGCGCCGGACGGTCTGGGCAAATATGGCCATGGATTTAAGATCATCAATCATTATTCTATCCTATAAGAAATTAGAATAATGAAATTTAATTATTCTGTCTATCCAATTTAAAAACATAATGATAAAGTGCTATGATAAAATACCTGAGGGTTAGGGGACCAAGCATGACAGCACTATTCGCGATGTTTATTTATGCCTTTTCAATGGCGATCACGCCGGGGCCGAATAATATTATTGCGCTTTCAACAGGTGTTAATTATGGCTTTAAAAAAGCACTTCCCTTTACGCTTGGTGTTGTGATCGGGTTTAACCTTTTGCTGGCCATTATCGGTTTTGGTATTGGGACGGTTGTTGCGGGCAATGAAGGTTTTTTAAAAATATTGGGCTATGGCGGCATCGCCTTTATGGCCTATATGGCCTATAAAATTGCCACGGCCCCGACCCATATTACCCCCAAAAGTGATCGGGAAGCCGGATTTATGCATGGGGTTCTTTTTCAGTGGATCAATCCGAAAGCCTGGACCGCGTGCCTGGGAGGGATTGGCGCCTTTAATCTGGCGGGTAATCACCTTGGGATTATTTATTATATCGCGATTTCGACAGGTGTTGTGCTGTTCAGTGTATCAATGTGGGCTTATGCGGGATCAAAAATTACCCGCCTTCTTGAAAATGAGCGAAATCATAAATTTTTCAATTATGCCATGGGTTCGGCCCTTTTGGGTGTGGCGCTCTATGTTCTTTTGATGGATAAATGATAATGAGCGCCTTTGCAATTGCCACAATGTTATATGCTTTTACCATGTCGATCACACCGGGACCGACCAATATTTTAATGATGACAACCGGTGTTAATCACGGTTTTAAAAGCACAGTTGCTTTTGCCACCGGGGCCGCATTCGGCTTTTCCGCAATGGTGATCAGTGTTGCGCTGGGGTTTGGGGTGATGCTGACCGAGAATATAATGGTTATGCGTATCTTCGGCTATGTTGGGGCCGCATTGATCGCTTATATGGGGCTTAAGATTGCGCTTTCGCGCGCGGATCTTCACGGCGAAAAGAAAGAAAAGCCGGGCTTTATATTCGGTGCCGTTCTGCAATGGCTGAACCCGAAATCGTGGATTGCCTGCCTTGCGGGGGTCAGTGCCTTTAACCTGGCGGTTGGCGGGTCAAGATTAGCGCTTTATATGAGTGTCTATACTGTCGTCGGTTATCTTTGTGTGCTGTCATGGGGTCTGGCCGGGGCAAAGATCAGCCATTTTCTAAGAGTGCAGCGCAATTTGCGGATTTTTAATTATGTGATGGGCGGATCATTGATTATAGTTGCTCTCTATCTGGCAGTGATGGATAAAAGCAGCATTTGAAAAAAAGATTATGAAACAATTAAAAACGGCCATGCTTGGCCTTGGCAGTGTCCATAAAAACCTGATTTCAATATTGGAAGAAAAGAAAGCGGCCCTCGCTGCGCAATATGGTCTTGACTTTAAAATCATTGCCATATCCGACAGCAGCGGCATTGCCGTGAATGAGGACGGGTATGATATGGCTGCGGTGCTTGAGCATAAAAAAAGCGGCGGCCGGGTGAGCGGCCTGAGCGGATATCAGGGCACACGCCAGCAGCATATTTTAAATGAACTTGCCCTTGATCTTATTTTTGAAGCGACGCCGGTTGATTTAAAAACCGGGGGTGAGGCACTTGATATATGCCGCAGTGCGCTGATCCGCGGGGTTTCAGTGGTGATGGCCAACAAGGGACCAGTGGTTCAGGCGCTAAGTGAACTTGAAAATCTGGCCGAAAAAAGCGGGGCGGGAATCGGCTATTCAGCGACGGTCTGTGGCGGTTTACCGGTTCTAAATATCGCCAGACGGGATATGGTTTGCGGCACAATCACAAAAATATCCGGCGTTTTTAACGGCACCAGCAATTTTATTTTTGATGCCCTGGCAAAAGGAATGAGTTTTGATGATGCCCTTCGGGAAGCTCAAAATGTCGGGGCGGCGGAAGCAGACCCGGCCCTAGATATCGGGGGCTGGGACACAGCATTTAAACTATTGATAATTGCCAATTCAGTGCTGGGGGCGGATATCACCCTTGATAATATCGCCGTCGATGGGATTGAGGATATTACCGCAGAAATGCTCATAAAAGAACAGGAAAAAGGCAACATTATTAAGCTTGTTGCCAGTGCCGAAGAGGGGCGCTACAGCGTCAGGCCGGAAGTGCTGCCGATGGATAGTTTTCTTGGGTCCTGTAACGGCTGGGAAATGGGGGTGGAAATCCATTCGGATATTTATGGGATTATGTATCATAAGCTTTATGAAAAAGAACCGATCCCGACCGCGGCATCCATGATGCGCGATGCGGTTAATATTTTTCGTCATCGATAAAAGTTTCAACGATAATTTACTTTACATTTAGGAATTTAATATATCAAACTGTCCATAACGATATGGAGGTTGTTAAGTGACAAGTATACATTATCGGGGGACAAACAGGGATAAAGCGAGTAACCAGCAAATCTTTGCACTATGCCAGCTGCTTTGGACAGATGACAGACTTCATCCGGCATTTAACCGTGTCGGGGAAAAAGGCTATTTTGATATGGATGAATATATCCGCATTCATAATATGGTCATTGAATATTGGCAGGCGACAGGAGGTGATATTTATTTAGGCGATCTTTTCCTGTCAGAAGCCATCGTGCGCAAAGTAGCCGCCGATGTTTTTCCGGAAATTGATTGCCCGCAATCAGTCAGTTTTATAAGCAAGCACAGACCGCTTCGCCATGAGGACGGCAGCCTGATGCATGGCATGCCGGCCACCGTTGATGAGGTTCTTGAGCTTATCCAGGACCTGCGGCAGATGATTGGCGTTAAGGAACTTTGTGATCAGGCACAGGCAGCCTATGAAGCCGGGGACCGAGAAAAGATCGAAGAAATTATAGCCAAGGAAAATTATCTGGCGGAACGTTATCGCCGAAAAAAAGGCTATATGGAAAAAATGGGCTATAGTGAAGCTTTTACCGTGCTGCGGGACCTGTTGAGCGGGGAATATAAACAGGAACTCAATAGTGAACGGCTTAAGGCACGGATTGAACAGGGGCTTCAGTTCTGGAATTATTAACGTGACTATGGTCACGGGATTGTGATTGAAATCTGACTATTGTGATCAAGGCAGAAATTTAAAACCTGTATTATCAACATGAAGACCAAATAAATTGGGGAAAAATTTTGAAAATATGGGTTATTTTTATTTCAATTTTGTTAAGTGGTTGTGCAACCATGCAGCAAAATTGTGGCGTATTTGAACGTGGGAGTTCTGAATATCGCCTCTGCCATGCAAAGAAGGGGTCAAAAATCCATCAATTTCGTTATGCGATGGAACTATTTGTAAAGAATGATATAGAAAATGCCCGCGACTGGCTTTTCCGTGCGGCAAAGGATGATGTATCATACACAAACCGTAATATTGATCCGATGGGGCTTATTTCAGATAATAATCCCACTGTTCGGGACAAGGAAGTTGGTGAAAAAGGTGATAAAGCTGCCGCATTTATGCTGGCTAAAATTTATGACGAAGGGCTTGGCATAAAAGTTGACAGGGATAAGGCTGATTATTATCGAACCAAAGCCGGAAACACGGTTGTTGAGATAGAGGAGCTTAGCGATCGCTATACCATTAAGTTAAAAACTAAAATGGTAATCATGAGTAATGGTGAGAATAAAGAAGGACTTTATGACCTTTATTCGTTCAAAATTTCGAAAAAGTGATGTTAAAGTAAATGATGACATGATCGACTATCTGAAGAAGCAGAATTATATTCTGATGCCGTGGAAAAACGGTCAGGGCATGACACGGGAACTGGCCATGGTTCCACATAGCCCGAAACGAGATGACAGCCCGTTTTTATGGCGGATCAGTATTGCTGCGGTGACTGATGATGGCCCATTTTCGGTATTTCCAAATATAGACCGGCATCTGATGCTGATTGAAGGAAACGGTATCACCCTTGATGGCGGTGAACAGGGTATGGGAATGCTTTTTGAGGATTTGCAGGTTTACAGCTTTCCCGGCGATATTGAGGTTTCAGGCAAACTGGCAGACGGCCCAATCCGGGATTTCAATGTGATGGTGGATCGCCGCTATGCCAAAGCTGATTTAACGGGCTTTTATTTAAATGTGCCGGAAAAGCTTTCCTTACGGGCTGATGTTCATTTTATTCATCTGCTGGAAGGCAGCAGCCCGGTGGTGTTTGACCTTGATGGCTCTTTAACGGTTATGTCCGGCGGCGACAGTTTAAAAATCGAAAATGAAAAGGGACTAGCCACCATCATGCAGATGGAAGAAGGGGGCGGACCATCCGCTGTTGCCTTTGTTTCGATTGATATGATCAATCAGAACGGCTGATTATTCTTAAAGGCTGTTATTCGGATAAATCATTGTTCGCCACATATGGGCGGACGGGCTGCCGTCAAAACCGAGCCCTTCTTCCGGATCACGCCAGTTACGCCCTATGATGTCATGAAAATCCTCAAGCTTGACGGTCACATTCGGATCAAAGCTGTAAACATCATTGATGCAAATCTGCCGTGCTGTCATATACCATTTATGGTTCCGCGCATATTCAGCATCCTTATAGATATATGGCTCCGGTTTATAATCCTCACCAAAATAGCGAATGTAGGCTTCAGGATAGGGGTAGCCGACATCCTCATCCGGGATAAAGCGTAAGGACTGGTGATATTTAATGGCCCAGGAAACCTCCTCATCGACATAAGGGGCGACAAGGGCGGCACCGTAATAACCATGATCACCGGCGATATAGGCAATAACGCTGATATCATGAAGCAGGCAGGCCAGAACAATTTTTTCAGGCAGGCCGTTTAGCTTAGCCAGGCGGGCCGATTGCAGCAAATGGCTGGAATGACCGATCCGTTTATCAAAAAATTCAAGCAGGGTGGGTTTTTCCGACATTTTCGGCAGGCGCGGGTCTTCGCCCATATGTAGGTATTTGGCATTGTTGGCCGTGCCACGGTCCCAGCTGTCATCAGCGCCGTAGGCGCGGCAGATTGCCGATTTTCTGAGCCGTCCAAGCTGATTTTCCTCAAGCTCCTGACCCATGGCCTGCTCCAAGGCATCGGCTTTCTGATTGGCATTCATTGCGGCTAGCGCACCGGCGCCGCCGACAAATGTAAGAAATTTACGTCTGTCCATTGATTTTCTCCCTTAATATCTCCCCGAGATGGTGTATATAAGACCATAATATTCGTGGTTCTGTCAATTAGGACCGGATTCAGAACAAAGCAATTGAACAGGCGATAAATGAAACTCGGCACCATATATTATCTGATCCCGGACATATTCAGGCAGAAATTTTCCCTGCGCCAGTTTATGCGGGCATTGCTGCAGGGATGGGGAACTGGTTATATTAAGTCCTGTTTCAAGGACAGAAAAAAAGCGGTTGGCGGGGTCAAGGTTTTTTATCAGCATGTCAAAATTTTGCAGGAGCTGGGGTTTAAAGCTGATGTGATAGCGATGGGTTCATTTGACGGAAATATATATTATCCGGATATTAAGGCCCTTAATATCAAAGATATCGGCTTTGATTTAAAGGATAATGATGTGGTTGTGGCATCAGAATTCTGTCCTTATGATGCGCTCAAATTCAGAAATGCCATAAAAATCATGTTCGCCCAAAGCTGGATATTCCTGCATAACCGGCTGGACCCAATGGACCGGGAAAAATCATATCGTGAACTGGGGTATGATTATGTTATTTCCTGCAGTGATTATATTACGCGCACCATTAAGGCACTGAATAATGAGGACTGCGTGACCATTTCAAACGCCATTGATGAAAAGGTTTTTTACCCAAAGACGTCGATACGGGAAAAAAATACTGTCCTTTGTCTGCCGCGTAAAAATGCGCAGGACATTGCAACAATCAGAAAAATTGTTGAACGAAAAATAGAGGATGTGCGCTTTCAATATGCAGACGGCCTTGATGAGACGGGGATTGCAGATGCCTTTCGCCGGGCAGACATATTTCTGGCAAGTGGATATCCGGAGGGATTGGCGTTGCCGCCGATGGAGGCCATGTTCAGTGGTGCCGTTGTTGTCGGCTTTGCCGGGCGCGGCGGGCGAGAATTTATGATTGATGGGGAGACGGCGCTGGTTTCCGAGGATGGCGACTGTATCAGTGCTGCCGAAAATCTTATCAGTCTATTGTCGAATGATACGAAAAAAGAAGACTTGCGCGATAAGGCACGGCAGGTTGTCATGCAAAATTACAAGATTGATGATCTTAAGATGCGGCTTAAATCATTTTACGATGCGCTCGATGGCAAAATAAAAGAGTAAATTTGCCTTTTTTCCGGATTCGCGGAAATATTCGCTGGCTGGGCATCCACGCCTATTTGAAGTCCATTTTTTCCTAAAATTTAAAAGCCGCAGAAAGCTTAACCCATTTATTAAGAAATATAGTTAAGATTTTATCAAATATTAACCTTTTCTAAACTTCTTGCACTTTTGGCAGAAAATAAGGGATAATACCCCCGGATAAGAAGATGAATGGTAGAGTTTTAAGGGTAGTTAAAGGGCAAAGTATGATTAAGATCAATCGATTTCCAAGTGGGCAGTTTCTGGAATATATGGCGCGGGATATTCGTAGCCGCAAGTCTGAGGCATTGGAGCCGGAGAATATGCTGGATGGCAAGCTTGGTTATATGTGGCTTATTTTTGGGACTTGCCTGCGTAAACGTACCATTGATTGGTCAAGCAATCAGTATGAGCGTAACAAAGTCGTCATCATGACGCTGGATAAAGCACGGCAGCTCAGAGGAAAACTGATTAAAGGCAAGGATATTGAAGAGCAGATCGAGTTTTACCATAATATGCTCGATTTGGAGGCCAAAAGGCGTGGCGGTGTCATTGTTGACATTGATGCTTACCATTAAATAATGGTATTGCCTTAGATTAAGTCTTAAACAAAAGTCTCAATGTTTTGATAACCAAAGCTCTGCCATTTCATGTGCCAAAATGATCTGATCGGACGCCATATAATTTTCTGTTAGAACTTTGTTGCGATCCGCTTCCTTAAGTCCATTTTTTGATGAGATTGTATACCACATCAGTGCGACAACATCACTTTTCGTAACACCGAAGCCATTCTGAAATATTTGGCCCAGCTTATGCTGGGCTTCAATATCACCATTTTCTGCATCATAGGCGATGTTTTTCAAATTTTCTCTATGTAGCTCAAAACTGTAAAGTGCTTTGAAATATAAATCATTTGTAAGATTAAACTGCCCAGATACCGATTTGCTTGAAGATACCGTGGAAGCAGACGTCACCAAATCGCTTTCCGTATGGCCGCTATGTGCAAAACCAGTCGTCAGAATGCTGATCAACAGGAATTTTAAATTACGTATAGAAAATGTCATTTGCCCAGTCCCAATTTAATTACATAATACTACTACTTTTCATAGTATAAGTTTTGTTGGTTAAAATTTTCTTAAAACTTTACTTGTGTAATATCTATTAAGGAATACTAATATTCGGCAGTTCTAATGGAAAAAATAAAGGAGCTAGAATCGGAACGTTGGAGAAAATACAACCTTTGGTTTATATAGTATTAATTATGGTGCGACATTATCTGCTGCAATGAAAACCTTAGAGCCGTTTTCCCATGCTTAAAACCAGATCTTCCTCATAACCGAGGCTCTGGTAAAAATTTATAGCCTGTTTATTTGTGTGTCTGATTTGCAGATTGATTTTTATACAGCCGCGCTCAGCAAGTTCTTTTTCGGCATAGTGCATGATTTCCCTGCCGTATCCTGATTTTTGAGCGGACGGGGCAACGCCCAGCAGATTGATCCAGCCTCGACGCCCTTCGTACCCGGCCATCAGGGTGGCTATTATTTTGCCATTTCTGCGGCCGATAAAGAAAAGGTCGGGGCTATGGTTTATTTTCCGTCTTATGTCATCATAAGGGTCATTTTTATCCGTGAGAAGGCCGCAGTCCCGCCACAGAGCAATGACATCGTCCTGGTCCCTGATATCAAATATTGAAATGTCCATCTGCTAATTCGTTCTTATCGCTGCCTTATTTTGATCCATATGCTACGATATAGGAAATATGTTGCAAATAATAAAAGGCGTTTAGATGAAAAAATTACTTTTTCTATTGATTTTGGGGTTTTCCGGCACAGCACATGCAGGGCAATATGCTTCGGCGTTATCACAATGCCTGATCAGCAATACCACTGCCGCTGACAAGGATATTATGACCAAATGGGTTTTTGCATCGCTCAGCAATCATCCATCATTGAACAATATGGCCCATTTAAGTGATGCGGTCAGGACCGGGGCCGATCAGGATATGGCGCGCCTGGTGGAAAGTTTTATGTATGATAAATGCAACAGCCAGCTTAAAAATGCGGTTAAGAATGAAGGACCGGCCGCACTTGAACAAAGTATCAGATCCTATGTCGAGGTTACGGGGCGGGAAATATTGAGTGATCCGAGTATCGCAGGGAGCATTACCGGTGTGGCCCGGCAGCTTGATGCCAAAAAACTTATGGAAGCCCTGATGACGAAATAGTCAGAGCAGTTGCTCCGCTTCGCTTTTTAAGTCGGCAAGGGCCTTTTTATTGCCGATTGAGGTATAAAGGGTGGCGGCTTCGTTATAAAGTTTTGCGGCCTCATCGGTTTTTCCGTTGTTTTTTTCAAGCCGGGCGAGGTGTTTTACCACCGTGGCCTCATTAAAGATGTCGCCGGATAGTTTAAAGAGATCACGGGCGCGACCATAGGCAATTTGCGCATTTTCATAATCATTCAATTTATTTTCAAGTGCCGCAACATTCCATGTCAGTGTTGCTTCGCCCTTATTATTGGCGTGGGTGCCATAAATTGTCATGGCCTGTTCATAAGCGGTGCGGGCGGCTGGCACATCCCCATAATCGCGTTCAAGATTGCCGATTTTGGTATAGAGGGCCGCAACATCAAAATAGGCGTCAATATCAGCGGCGATTTTAATGGCATCAGTATAATAAACCCGCGCGTCTTTAATGCGGCGGGTGCGGAGCTTTGTATCGCCAAGTTTGCTCAGATAAGTGATCTGTCCGGGCAGGTAATTGAGCTTTTTGCTTAACCGCAGGGCCGTGTCATAATGATATATGGCTTCATTAAAGTCATTGATGGCCATATCCATTTCGGCAAGGCGATTTAAGCTTAGGAGCATGCCGCGGCCATTTTTATCTTTTTCAAAAAGGGTGTAGGCCTGCTCAAAATGTTTATGGGCATCGTGAATGCGGCCACGGTTCTGGGCATCATAGGCGTTGTTTAAGGCATCATTTCCGGTTAACTTGGGCCGGGTGATGACTTTAAAACTGATCCCCGCAATCACAAACATAAGCATGAGGCCAAGGCCCACTTTTTTATAGCTAAGCCGGCGCAGATAATACCCGGCATAGCCATAAAGAACATAAAGGCCGACAAACAGACGGCCGGAAATTTTTTTAACCGTTGAGTTCATTGCGCGATAATACAGCAATTGTTTTTAATTTAAAATGGCTGAATGATTAGGAAATATGAAAATCGAAAAATGTGTGGTATATTTTTCTCACTAGGGATTTTTTAAAAAGGTGTGAGAAATGAATAACAAGAGCTTTATTCTGACTGTGATGGCGTCTTACGTCGTCATGGCAATTGTGGGAATAATAACCGATATGGCAACAAGAGCGCAGATGGCAAGCTATTTTGCCATTGGACGCAGTGAAGAAAATATGGCGGCAATGATGCCATGGATGCTGATCGGCTATCTGATTACAACAACCGTTTTTTGCTATTTTTTTGTCAAAGGGCGCGAAGGGGGCGGCATCATGGAAGGGGTACGCTTTGGGGGGTGTTTCGGAGTGATGATTTCCGGAACCGTTCTGGTCAGTTACAGCGCGCTGCCCTTTGACATGACGGCACTGATTACGCAAGTGGTTGCGAATATTGTCATTTATATGATCGGTGGGGCGATTGTGGCCCTGGTTTATAAGCCGGGAAATTAGAGGCCGAAAAGCCCCCATCAAAAAAAATAAATTTTGTTCTTGACTTTATCGGGACCCGCTATGACGATTTATCACTATTCGGGGTCTTTGTGTAAATTTCAGGAACGCTAATTTTATTGGCTTCCGTCAGAGGGGATCACCACCCGATCTGTCGGCGGGCTTACCCCATCATTTGCGGCCTGATCCATCTGAAATAAAGCATAGACAAGCAATGCCAGCACAGCGATCGTGGCAATTATGGTTATTCTTGTCGCGTTCATAGAATTCTAATTCCAGACAGTTCGATAAGTATTTTCAAAAAATATACAATATTTTCAGGACCAGTTCAAATCATTACCCGCCGCACTTCTGCGGACGGTTCATTCAGCGATATCCGACCGCTGGATCATTTCATTCACATATTTTTTTAAAAAAAGGAGGAGCCAATGGCATTTCCAACCGGCTGGGGCCGTAAACAGAAAATCACCATTCAATCATCAAAGGTGTCCGGGTCAGGGTCCCACAGCAATTTCCCGGTGCTGATTACCCTTGATATGCTTGATCACCTACCTTGATAATGATGGGCGGGAGATTACGGAAACTGCCGTGACAAAATATAAAATCCGTAAAGACTGGGAGAATGGCATCACACTATTGCGCTATGCATAAAAAAATACTTATGAAATCTATTGAACGCCCCGCTTAAAAAGCGGGGCTTTTTTTTGCGTTTTAAGGGTTTTAAACCTGATCGATGGTTTCAAAATAATCGCGGGCGGCAATGATACGAATGTGAAGGTCGTGATCTTCCGGGATGTTGAAATGCTTGATGGCGCCTTCAAGCATATCCATGATAATGGCGGCGCGGATCAGCAGATTAACCTCCTCCCGGCAGCGTTCATCAAAATCCATCCATTCGGGGTGGGAATGGTGAATTTCCACTTCTTCCTCAATGGTAATGACGAATTTTTCAATACCGTCGACCACCTGTTCGAAGGTTAAATCCTTTGGTATGTCATTTACATCGCTCATATCAGCTCGCCATCACCGGAACCCCGGTGAAATAAGGATGGAGGAAGACAACAACTGTATAAAGAACCAGGGCGGCAACAAATTTGATAATATCTTTTTTCATCGGCACCGCACCGGGGGCCACATAAGCACCATCGCGTTTATTAATCGCGAGGATTTCGACCACGGCCCAGATCATCATGCCACCAAATAACAGCAGGCTGCGGCTGTCGCCATTGGCGATAAGATGGGCAATGCCCCAGACAATAACCCCTGTCAGCATCGGATGGCGAATGTAGCGTTTCACATTGCTGGGTCCGTGGGCGGCACCCAGCAGGTAGAAGGAAATAATCATCAGCACGCTTGTGATTTGCACCGCATCGGGCAGGGGGTCATAAACCGGGGTTGGGGTGGCCCGTTGCCAGCCAAACACCATCAGTACGATACTGGCCACAATAAGAAGCGCGAAGACACCACGATAACCATTTCCCAGTTTTTCGACCAGTGTGACTTTTAAAGCTGGCATCAGACTTGGAATATAGTGAACGGCGGACCACAGCAATATTCCCGCAAATAGCATATCCATGATAATGACCCCTCCGTTTTAAGTATGCTTTAAAACAGCTTAGCGAAAAAAAGCCTTTTTTGCAATATCATTGCCTATTATGAAATATTCGGGCGGCGGGTTTATTTCTAAACCCAAATATGACATTTGACAGAATATTCCAATCGCGCTAGTGATTAGGTGGGTGGAGGAACATATCATGGGCTATAAAATCAGCAATAAAAGTGAAATGGATTATTTTCTGGCAACCATTGCCGAGGCGTCCAGACATGTGCGCTCGCTGCTTTTTATGCTTTTGTTCAGTTCGGTTTATGTGGTTGTGGCGTCCTATAGCGGCGACTGGCAGAGCGAAACACTGGTGCTGCCGATCGTTGATGCGGAAATATCCCGCCGCTGGTTCTTTATTATCAGCCCGGTGTTTATCCTGTTCAATTATGTTTATATGCATTTGTTTTTGAAGGATCTGATGTACCGGTTTTATCTATACCGTCAACTGCCGCTTGAAACCACATTCATTCATAAACGCTATCTGTATTTTCCGTGGATATTGCCCTCAAGTGAGGCCGACATTGACCCCAAAACGCGGACGTTCCGCGGGCGGTTCTTTTACTTCTGCCTTGATATTGTTTTCTGGTGGTCGGGGCCGCTGGTGCTGCTGGCCATTCTCGCCGCCTATATTTTTCAGAAGGATGTGGCAGCCCTTGTGCCTTATATCTGTTTCTGCCTCTCGATCCTTCATTATGTGCTTAATTCGCGTTTTGAAAAGTCGCGCTTTAAAAAATTCATGATGATCTATCTGGCCTTTTTCCTGTTGTTTATCACCCTGACGGCGGTGCCTCAAATCCTTGGGATATTCGGGATCGGCTCTATTGAAAGCGAAACATTCAAGCTGCTGATGAGCTTTTTTATTGATGGCTATTTAATTATATTTTTTAGCTGTTTTGCGATCCCAAAAACATTGCAGTCGGTCAAAAACAAATATTACCGTATTTTACTGATGGGCCTTTATCTGATTGCCATCGTCAATTTTGCCTATCATTTCATCATGCTCAATTCCGGCGGGTTTGACGGGGCCTGAGGGAAATGGTTTAAAAATAAAATCTGAGCAATGCCTTAAACTTCATTTTCTGAAAATCAGCAACGGTTTCGGACATTTTGATTGATTTAATCGTGCCGATATTATCCCCTGGTGGCCAGAGAAAGTCCTTGTATGTCTGGAAATACCTCTGGGCAAGTTGTTCTAGCTGAGTATTTAAGGCGACGATCTGTGCCTTTAAATCATCCGGCAATGTGTTTTGAAGCTTATTATATATAAAATTATATTCCACTTTCCATTGATTTGCCGCATTTCTATAACAATCGAGCATGTCTGCTGTTGAATAAGCTTTGTTTAAGCAGGCTTCCTGTCCAGATTCAATTGGATCATATTCATTAACCAGAATAACTTTATAAAACATATCCGTTTTTTTGCGGCGCAGGCCGAAACCCATTTTTTTATTATAGACCAGATCGATTTTTTCTCCCAATTCCCATGTCTTAACATCTTCATAGGAAATAAATTTATAAAAAAACCATGCTGTAATGACCTGCCCCTGATCATCAAGTTCCATATATCCGATATCGTGAAAGTCATTGAAAACAAGATCCGCTTTCAAAACTTCCAGTTTATTTAAATTGGCCGGAATTTGTGCTGACGCAGTAGCGGAGAAAAGCAGAATAAAAAGGATAAAAAACTGTTTCATTGGAACCCCCAAATGTGAATGATTATTTATAAACGTTATTACACCTTTTCACGGCGATTGTTGGGCGGGACTTTGTTCCTATTGTGAATTTTGAAAGTGCAATATTTTATTTTTTATGGTTTTAATGGGTCAAAGCATCATTAAGGTAAATTTTGAAAAATTAGATTTAGATGATGAAATAGATAAAATCTAAATTAAATATTTGAGGCAGCAATTCTTCCCCTGTTTCCCTTGCCCCATGAAATGTTCCGTGATAGCCTCTTTCCCAACAAAAAAACGGGAAAAAATGAGGGAAGAAATCATGAAAATAAGAAAAATACTGCTGCTTGGTGCGGCACTGACACTTTTACCGGCCGGATTGCCGCAGGTGGCGGTTGCCACCGGCGTCAATATCGGCGGGAAATATGAAAGCTATGAATTCCGCAATGTCGGGCCAACCCGGGGCGGGCGGGTGACCGCAGTTGCCGGAACGGTGGCGGAAACGGGCACATTTTATCTGGGCGCGTCCGGCGGCGGATTATGGAAAACAGAAGATTACGGCACCACATGGCATAATGTGTCGGACGGCTATTTTGCATCGCCCTCCATCGGCGATATTGCGGTTGCGCAGAATGATGCCAATGTGGTTTATGTGGGCACGGGATCAGACGGGCTTCGCTCAAACGTCATTGCGGGCAAGGGCCTTTATAAATCCATTGACGGCGGCAAAACATGGACCCATATGGGGCTGGACAACACCGGGCATATCGGCGCCGTGGAAATTGACCCGCGCAACAATGATACGGTTTATGTGGCAGCGATCGGTAATGCCTTTGCCCCCAATGCGGACCGTGGACTATTTAAAACCACTGATGGCGGGCGGAGCTGGAAAAAAGTGCTCTTTATTTCCGACACGGTTGGTATCACCGATGTTGAAATGAACCCGAGCAACCCGAATATCCTTTATGCTTCCGCCTGGAAAGCGGACAGGAAACCCTGGACCATTGTTTCCGGCGGTGAAATGAGCAAGGATGAGGGGGGTATTTATAAATCCATCGACGGCGGCGAAACATGGCAAAAAATCAATAACGGGCTTCCCACCGGTCTGGTCGGGAAAATCGATCTGGCGGTGACCGCCGCCAATTCAAGTGTGGTCGGCGCATTGGTGGAGGCGCCAAACCCCGATGGCGGGCTTTACTGGTCAGTGGATCAGGGCGAAACATGGAAACATATTTCCAACGACAAGGGCATTCAGAACAGGCCCTTTTATTATACCAATCTGGATATTGACCCGACGAATGAGAACATCATTTATTCAAATGCCAATCCGCTTCGTAAATCCGTGGACGGTGGTAAAACATGGGTAACCATGACCGTGCCGCACGGCGACAATCATGACATGTGGATCAACCCCAATAATCCTGATCTGTTTATCCAGTCCAACGATGGCGGCGCCAATGTCACCACCAACGGCGGCAAAACATGGTCAAGCCAGTTTAATCAGCCGACAACAGAGGTTTACCAGGTCGAGGTTGATGACCAGCATCCTTACTGGTTATATGCAGGAATGCAGGACAATAACAGCACCATAGCCGTGCCCAGCAACGCGCCGTGGGGGGCACAGCACACCAATTCCTATATCCAGATTACGGGCGGTTGTGAAACCGGCCCGGCGGTGCCCAAACCGGGAGACCCGAATATCGTTTATAGCGATTGTAAGGGCCGCTTTGGTGTTTTTGACAAGCGCACCGGAACAGAGCGCGCCTATTATGTGGGGGCGACCAATCTTTACGGGCATAATCCGGCCGATTTGAAATACCGCTTCCAGCGGGTGGCCCCGGTTCATGTGTCGCCGTTTGACCCGAATGTGGTTTATCACGGCTCACAATATCTGCACCGAACCCGCGATGGCGGCATCACGTGGGAACAGATTTCCCCCGATCTGACCGCCAACGAGCCGGACAAACAGGTTATTTCCGGTTCCCCCATCACCCGTGATATTACGGGTGAAGAATATTACAGCGTTATCTATTCCATTCAGGAAAGCACCCTTGAACAGGGGGTGATCTGGGTCGGGGCCAATGACGGCCCGGTTCATGTGACCCGCGATGACGGCGCAACATGGAAAAATGTAACGCCAAGAATGCCAACCGGCGGCCGGGTGGACAGTGTCGCGCCAAGCCCCCATCAACCGGGTAAGGCCTATATCACCGTACTTCGGTATCAGCTTGGTGACTGGAAACCCTATATTTATAAAACCGAAAATTATGGCGACAGCTGGAAACTGATTACAACCGGTATACCCGCCAATTTCCCGGTTCGGGTTGTGCGCGAAAGCCCCGATCATGAAGGGCTGCTGATTGCCGGAACCGAATATGGCATGTTTATGTCGGTCAATGACGGCGCAAGCTGGGAACCGTTCCAGCAAAACCTGCCCGTAACCCCGGTATCGGACATTAAATTTGTCCGTGGCGACCTTGCGGTTTCCACAATGGGGCGGGGGTTCTGGGTGCTTGATGATGTTCAGTCGGTTTTTGATGCAGCGAAAGCCTCCGGCACGATGCTACAGGTTTTTAAACCCAATAACAGATACCGCTATCGTTATCCGTTCGGCATGCCGACCGGCAATGTGGCGGACGGTGATGCGGATGGTGTTCCCGATCTGCCGAAGCCGACCGTCGCCATTGATTATTATGTGCCGGCGGGGGATCATAAATCCATCAGGCTTGATATCCTTGATGCCCAGGGCGATCCTGTCACCACTTATTTCTATGACGGCAAGGAACAGGAAGACAAAGGGGCCAATGCCCCGCTTTATATCCACACGGATAAGCTGGACATGGACGGCGGGCTTAACCGCTTCCGCTGGGATATGACCTATCTTGGCCCCTGGCGCAAGGAAATGAACCGCCGCTTTACGGATGGCCCCATGGTCACGCCGGGCACGTTCCAGGCCCGTATCACCCTTGACGGGGATCAGACCTCAACCGTCAGCTTTGATCTAATGGTGGACCCGCGGGTCACTGATCTTGGTGTTAATGTCACCGACATCACGGCGCAGACCGAACTGCAGCGGCACATTTCCGACCTGTTGAGCCGGTCCCGCAAACTTGAGGAAGAGGCAAAAGCCGAACATGGCGTCCTTCACCGCCAGTATCGCGGGCAGAGCGCGGACCAGCGCGGGGCAGAGGCCAATGCCAATTTTGACCGGGTTCATGGGGCAATCCGCGTTCTTGCAACACCCAATGTCATTTACCCGAAAGCGGGACTGAGCGACATGATCAGCTATCTTTATGATATCAATAACAATGCCGATCAGGTGCCGGGCAGGGACAGCATTGAACGCCTGACCGAGCTTAGCGCCGAATTTGACAAGGTTGAAGCGGCATATCGCGACAAATAACGCGTTAAAATAACCATACAGCACCGCCTTCTGTTCGGGGGCGGTGCTTTTTATTTAAAGCTTGACTTTTTCGGGTCCCGCACTGACCCTATTTCCATAGTGTGCGTTTTGCGGCCTGATCATTGCCACATATTTTTTACCCATAATCCCACTTAACCATCATCCATACATACAATATCCCCGTCTGCGTCTTTGCGGCTTGGGGATTTTTTATGTCCACAAAACTAAAAAGGAATTACCCATGAATAATTATACAGAAAATAACACATCACCCGAAATCTGGGATTCACCAGACTACCCTTGGGGGCAGGATATCAACCGCGATATTTATAAGGTTGAATATGACCGACAAAAGAATAAAGAAAATACTTATGCTGAACTGGGCCTCAGACTGCCGCCGGATCACCAGCATTCAACCGAACTGGCCGGATATATGCGGCAGTTGCCCGGTTATAAACAAACCTTAAACACTCAAAATACAGGGTTGAATGAAGTTGATAACAATGCTACTATTGATAGTAGTTTAATGAATTCATCAACTGATAATAACTTGCTTAAAAAAGCGGAGAATAAGTTAATGCAAGGTCGACCCCGGATTGACCCTTCCCGATTTGAATTAAGTGATCATCTTGACCGTTTCATAAAAAAACATGAGAACTTTATACCAACTTTTTATCCTGATACCGCAGGAAATGATACTATTGGCTTCGGCCACAAAGTTGTTAATAATGAATATAAAAGAGGAGATTCAATTACTCGTGTCAAAGGGGAAGAGCATTTTAAAATAGATAAAGAGAAAGCGAGGCAATATGCCTTAAAACTGCTCGGTGGATTGCCCATGTACAGAAATGAATTTGAGACAATAGTGTATGCCATGTATAACGTTGGTCCGGGTAATCTGGGTCTTGGAACAAATAAAAGTCCGGACCTTAATGCTGCCATAAAGGCCCGTAATTATGATGCTATTGGGCGGAACCTCTATTATTCAAAAGATAGTAATGGTGTCAGACAACCTGGTCTTGTTACAAGAAGCGTCAATCGAACAAATTATTATTTTGGAAAATACAAGGATTATTAATATGAGACAAATATCATTATTACTGATTTTGGGGTTTATTGTATTTCCGGGCTTTGCTCAGGAACAGATGAAGCCTCAGGATGACAAGAGCGAAAAAACACTTGATCTTGGCTGCCTGCCCAGAGAATGGGCAGAAATCAACCCAACCGAAACAGAAAAATTATTTGATGTTGAAAATGACCTCGATAAATATGGAGTAAGAATATCCTGTATGGGTCATTCAACACCGACGGAGCTCAATAAGTTTTTTAAAAAAGTGAAAGACGCAACGAAAACTGAAGATAGAGAAGCTCTGGCCGATCTTATTAAATTTCCTATCAGTTCCCTGATTGATGGAGAATATGAAGATAAGCTGAACAACCGTACAATAATAAATTCTATGGTTATAAAAGACAGACGTGATTTTATCGATAACTATGAAAATATCATGCTGCCAACCACAGTTAAAATTATTCAATGTATGTCTTTAAAAAATATTTTTGTTCATTTTAGCCAGGGTATTGCCACAGAAGCCGGGGAGATTTGGTTTTATCCAAAAAGAGGAACACGAGAATTGCAGATTATACGTTTATCATCCAGCCCTGAAGCCGATAAACACTGGCTTGATAAAAAATGCAGCTGGTGATGAAAGTTTTTTAAATGGATTGGATTATTAGTATACCGCTGGTTTTTGCAGGGTTAATGGGATTAATTCTGAGCCTGTATAATATTCGGAACATAATAGTTCTTGTGGCTTGTTCATTTATATTGCCGTTAAGCTGGTTTCTTGAATATTTGCTAATTAACGGTCAAATTATGTATTTGTGGATTTTGATTATTCCATTATTCTGGCTGTTAAATTTAATTGGCGGGATTATTGGTTATTTTACTGGCTGGCTGATAAAAAGATATCGAAATAAAGAAAAGCAAAGCCAAAACCCGCCTTTAGATCAGATAAAAAATCCCTATAGAGGAGTTTTGCTGATTACACTCGTATTTTTCATGGGCGTAGGGGCCTATGATTATTTCCAATGGCATTTTGTAACAAGGGATTATTTTAACGGAAGAATTCCTCTGTCCGCCAAAGTGATTTTCAAGGAAAGAAAAGACGAGGGGCGAAGCGGCTATTATTCGCTGGCCTATCAGTTTCCATTTGTAGATTATCAGAATTTCTATGGATGCAATGTAGTTTCAGCACATTCACTTAAAGAAAATAAAGAATTTGACCGCCTTGGGCTTCCTTTAAAGATATTCGGGATTTTGCCCGATGACGAGCAAATATGCACCAATATTTCAATGGAGGATGATTGGGGGCTTATTCTCATTGCGAGAAAGACCGGAGCAATGTTCATCCAGTGGAATTTCGATTAAAGAGAAATTGATAATGGGTTTTTTATTTAATTTTGGAATTTTGTTTTTGGCAGCCTTAATGGGACTGTTTCTACGGCTTTCCCATATTCGTGATACGGTTGCCATGCTTATTTGTAGCCTGACCATTCCGCTATCCTGGAACATTGAAGTTATTATATCCTATGGACTGTCTTTGCCTATTTTTGATGTTTCTTTGCCAGCGGCAATTTTTTTCAGTGTCGGGTCCGGCCTTGTTGGTTACATAATTGGCAATCTAATCATTAAATATAAAAATGACGATGCGGATCAACAGGTTCCGGCTAAATTAATGACCAGAAAAGCGCTTATCGGCGTGTTGATAATTTTAACGTTGACCACGAGCTATATTGCCATCATGGGTGAATATTTACCAGATTTCTAACTGGAAAATACAAGGATTATTATTTCCTACATTAATTAGCTTGACTTTTTCGGGTCCCGCACTGACCCTATTTCCATAGTGTGCGTTTTGCGGCCTGATCATTGCCACATACGTAATTACTCATAATCCCCACTTAACCATCATCATTATTTAAACAAAAATCCCTGGCGGCTCCTTCGCGGCTTGGGATTTTCTTATGTCAATAGAAAACAGAAAAGGAACTTTCCATGACAAATTTTACTGAAAATAATACAACGCCTGAGGTTTGGGATTCACCAGACTACCCTTGGGGTCAGGATATCAACCGCGATATTTATAAGGTTGAATATGACCGGCAAAAAAATAAAGAAAATACTTTTGCTGAACTGGGGCTAAGACTGCCACCGGATCACCAGCATTCAACTGAACTGGCCGGATATATGCGGCAGTTACCCGGTTATAAACAAACCTTAAGCACCCAAAATACAGGGTTGAATGATGTTGATAACAATGCTACTATTGATAGTGTATCAGATAATGGAATTGCGAAAGAATTTAGAGTGACCAATAATGACGGATCAATAACACTTACTAGAGAACGACAATTTGTAGATAATGGCATAATTCAGACAAAAATTGGCCGTATAAGATTAATGCCTCAAGATTCTGATAACGGTAATCCATCTACCTTACAAGAAAGCATGAAAAATAAATTATACTGGCTTAGTGAATATTCAGGAGGGAAAACAGTTCAGGTTAATAGCGGAGTACGTACCAAAGTGCAAAATCAATGGTTGATCGATCATCATATTAATGCTGCAAAGAATAGTCCCCATCTCATAGGTAATGCAGCAGATATCTCTATAGATGGCCAGACTCGTAAACTAACTGAAATGGATGCATTTAATTCTGGACAGTTCAATAGAGTAAATAATTACGAAAGTAACCAGGGCATTCATGTTGATACAAATCCAAGAAGGTTAGGGACTATAGGTTTGTATAGAAAATGGATAGCCATTCCAACACCTAGAGATAAACCTTTACCTCCTAAGAAGTAGGACACTAATCATGAAAAATATAATGATTTATATAATTTTCCTTTTTGAGTTTTTCCCTGCATTTAGCGAAGAAAGCCCCTTAGCGCCAGTTCAGCTTGAAAAAGGCTATATTTGCGGTATTCAGGCAGGTGAAAATATTAAAGATCAGCTTTATGATGGCGCTGAGGTCACAGTCGAGCGCGCTATGGGGGAAGAAAGCTATAGCCTTAAATATATTTTCCATATTCAGGATTGTGGTGATGTAAGTGCAACAACAAATGATGCCGGATTTATTAGCCGAATTTCAATTGGTCAAGGTAAATTTATGACACAGGAAGGGGCAAGAGTTGGTGATCCGTTTTCAAGGCTAAAGAAACTTTATCCGGAAGGAAAACTTTTTCTTCCGGAAGCCTATTATGAGGGTCCGGAATATGGATATTATTATAAGATTGATCAATTGGGGTTCTTTGAATTTGATGCCACAGCCATTATGGAAAAATGTGGATACAGTATGGATATGTGTCTGGCATTTCTTGACGGTTTAAAATCGAGTAAATTTGTTACCTATAAAGAACAGAATGAAAAATGAGATTTGTTTGTTAGTATTTTAACACTTAAAAACCGCTCATTCGCTTCTTCCATGACTTGGCGCATAATTAATGCTATGATCCCGCCACAATTATAATCGGGAGAGTATTATGAAACTATCAACAAAATTAAAGCTGTTCAGTGGAGCGCTGGTCATCGGCACGTCCCTGATCGGCGGCGTGACGCTGGCGCAGGACACATCTTTAAGCTTTTTTATCACCAGTAAAGGCAGTGGCAAGGGCGCCGATCTTGGCGGGCTTGCCGGGGCCGATGCCATTTGCAAATCGCTGGCAACCGCAGTCGGGCAGGGTGATAAAAACTGGCATGCCTATCTTTCCACCATTGGGCCGGACGGGGTTGATGCCCGTGACCGGATCGGTAGTGGTCCCTGGTATAATGCCAAGGGGGTTATGGTGGCCCGTGATGTGGCGGACCTTCATTCGGATAACAACAAGCTGTCCAAAGAAAATTCACTGACCGAAGCGGGCATGATGGTCAATGGCCGTGGGGATAACCCCAATATGCATGATATCCTGACCGGATCAATGCTTGACGGCACTGCGGGACCAAGCACCTGTATGAACTGGACATCCAGCGGCGAGGATGGCAGCGCCAATGTCGGACATCATGACCGTCAGGGCGGGGGCGCCAACCCAACCTCATGGAATTTTGCCCATCCGTCACGTGGCTGTAGCCAGCCGAACCTGATTGCCACAGGCGGAAACGGTTATTTTTACTGTTTTGCCGCAAATTAGGGATTAATAGCCGGGTTTATGTATAGAGTTCTGGTTGTCGGTGTTGGTTTAATGGGGTTTGCACATGCAAAGGCATGTGCGGCCCTTTCCGATACAAAAATTGTCGGGCTTGTCGCCCGGGATTTTCAAAAATGGCAACCGGTTACAGACTTTTTTCCGGATGTGCCGCTATATAATGATTTTGACAGTGCCCTGTTAAGCAGCAAGCCGGACGTGGTGATCATCAGCAGCTTTACCGATACCCATGCCCCTTATGCGATTAAGGCGATGGAGGCGGGGGCCCATGTGTTTGTTGAAAAGCCGCTTTCCACCACCATTCATGATGCGGGGCGGGTGATCGCCACAGCGCGCAAATATAACCGCACGCTTTATGTGGGGCTGATCCTGCGTCATCATGCGCTCTGGCAGAAATTCTGTGACTGTGTCGGCAAAATCGGCACACCGATCAATGTCAGCATGACCAGCCATCAGCACAGTACGGGGGATGACTGGCAGCATCATAAAAATATTCTCTCCGCCGGATTATCACCAATTGTTGACGTTGGCATTCATTATGCGGATCTGATGATCCGACTTATGGGCGGTGATGTGGCCAATATCCGCACCCGCGGCACCAAAACCAACCCGGATAGCCCGGTTATCAATGATATCAGCTTAAAAATTACCTATACTGACGGTTCCGTCTTTAGCCTGGAAAGCGGTCTGGGGCCGGAAATATCGCCAAACCGGCCCAATATCAAGCAAGCGAGCGGTCCGGGCGGCATAGTGCGGATTACGCCTGAAAATACGGTTCACTTTAATGACGAAAGTTTTTCCTTCGCGGATGATCTATATGATAAGGCTATTTTAGAGCAGCAAAAATATTTTTTTGACGCTATAAAGGAAAACCGGGATATGGAAGACCATTACCAGCAAGTTGCCTTAGGCATGGCAACGGTGCTTGTGGCGGAACAGGAAATGATTAAATATTAAAGTAATATATTAATAAAAATGCATAACTATTTAAAAATAAATGTTTTATTGTTATTTATTGGATTAATTAATATCCAGGTACAGGCACAAAATGCTGATAATACCTATGTGCGTTTTCTCAATACATCGGCAAAGGTGGTTCAGGGGAAAATCACTGGCCGCGAGGCAATCCATTATGATTATGACGGGGAAGACCTGATTTGCGGCTATATTCTGGATATTGCGGTGACCAAATCCTGGAAAGGCGGCGATCAGAATTTCAAGGTTTTTGCCTCCAACAGTGATGTTTTAATGGATGGGGAGTATGAATATTTTCTGTTTGCCCGCAAAAATCCCAAATTTGGCATGAGTGGCCGTGATGCCCTTGATTTTATCAATTGTGATGATGGCAAATCAACACGGATGGATGTTTCGCGCTTTGAATTTCTGGCAACCCGGCTCCGGCAGCAGATATTCCCGCTGATTTCCTATGATGGCGGGGATAAGATCGTTGATGAGGATACAGGCATCGTCAAGCGCGGTCAGTGGATGATGATTGTCAGCCGCATTGCCAATTCGGCCCTGCCATTTACCATCATGCGCCGGCGCCTGAACAACGGCAATCAGCATGTCATTGAAGAAATGAATTATGCTGATTTTCAGGATGAGTTTCTGAAATAATACCCTTAGTCCCGCTTCAGGAGGAGCTCACACATGGCTTTTTTATGCTCCAGCGTTTCAGAAATAGACGTGTAGTACGTTCCAATTGAAGACGTATACATAATTTTCGCCCGCAGTTTGCTTTCGTTTTCGGAAAAACCTATTTCTTTAAACAGTCCGCTTGCGACATCCAGGCGGGTTCGGTCGACTTTTGCCAGTGCTGCATGGGCGTTTGGGCATTTAAGGGCCCAATTGCGGATGGCAATTTCGTCCTGTTTGTCGGCTTGGTGAATAACTTCGACCATTGCTCTGATAATATTTTCGGCGCTGCCCCCAATTTCTTCCATCATATCTATATAACCGAGGGTTTCTTTCTCGTACCAATGATCAAGGATTGCAAACAGGTAATTTTCCTTCGTCTTGAAGATACGGTTAAATTCCGTTTCCGGCTTTTCCAGTTTTTCGCAAAGATCATTGATGGTAATCAGATGGGGACCATGGTCTCTGAGCAGTTTTATACCCGCCTCAATCCATTCAAGTGCTTCATTCTGCCTGTTGAGGGCGGAGATTTCCTGCCCGGTGAAATCCGCTTCAATTACATTCTTATCCATCATAATACCCGTCATTTCATATTTTGCTTATATGAAAATATAAGGTTAATTTTAAATTCGGCAAGAGCTTTACGTTAAAAGAGCAAATTTTTACGATTAATTTAATTTTTTAAATATTGACGGCTTATCTTTGCGTAAGTTTTGCTTCTGAATAGGCCATTTGTTGTTCCTTTAGCATACGATCATTGAAAAATGTGCCAAATGGAATGATGGACGCAATAAGAATACGGCCGAACTGACCGGCGCTGACATGTCTTGCACTGATCAATGTAATCGCGAGGATTATATATAGCAAAAATAATACCCCGTGGCTCATGCCGATAATATAGGGCAGGGTTCTTATCTCAAAAATATATTTAAGCGGCAGGGATACGCCAAAAATAAGCAGAAAAGAAATCCCTTCAAACAGAGCAACCATTCTAAAGCGGTGTAGCGGGTTTTTTATAATTTCCGTCATGGACTTTCCTTAGCATTCTGATTTTTGACTATTTTATTGGCGCGGAACATCTGATCGGCACCCTGAAGAATTTTAAGCTTAAGCTGATAATTGTAATTTGGATGACGATCAAGAAAATTACGAACCGTTTTTACTGCACTGTCGCTATGATAATATTCAAATGTTTCAGCAACCCAGCGTCCGGGGAAGAAAATATCGCCGGTCGCCTGTATTTCCTCAAGCAGTTCAAGGCTCTTATCAAGATATTTTTCGCTTGAGCCGTTTCGTAATGGATGGTGAAGATAGTCAAGTGCCGTGAGCACCCAGGGTTCCTTGCTTCTGTTTTCCTTGTATGTCAGGGCATCAAAAAATTTATCCCTGATTGACTGATCAGGGGAAAGGGCATATTGCAGAAATTCAAACCTTGCCTGATTATCAGGACCTTTTATGCGGCCCTTCTGGTCGGCGATGATGTCACCTGCCTGATCAGGCAATCTGATAGCGAGACTTGCGGCCAAATTCGTATAATCGCGCGTGGCAAGATTAAGCTCGTCCAAAGGCAGGCTTTTATTCCATACGGCCCTGACTTTCTCTATACCATCTTTGGTTATCGCAATATTGGCAAAATTCCTGAAATAAATGCGTCTGATCCCCGGGTCATGGCGGATATCATTGATTTCCCTCCACATGATTTTTTCAAGAGCCGGGGCCATTTCTTCGCGCGCTTTGTCCTTCAGCAGTGACCAGAATATCGTTGAAAGCTGTCGCTGCATATGATTGATGATAAGCGGGTTATTTTCTTTCGGCATTGCCCATTCAAGCAGCTCTATATATTCAGCGGGACTGATAACCCCGTTTCCTTCCATCAGCTGTTCATAAAGATTGACAAAGGCTGCCGCCCGTTCCAGATCGGATAGGCTGGCCCAGTTTATTTTTATGAAATCCTTTGTGATCGGGAACAGCCCGTATCCCATTCCATCCGCATTGGCAAGGATCGTCGCTTCATTATTATTGCCAAGACTGTCAAGATTGATCGGGCTGTCCGAATAAGTGACTTCATAGGGCATTGTTCCTTTTTTAAGGGAAAAGCTCTGCGGCCATATGCGGTTTAACTGATCAGGATCATTCTGACTGAGCATCAAACCACGCCCTTCGACCTGATTTATTTTAAATACAGGGCGCCCGGGTGTGTTTACCCATACCTCACTCCATGTTTTAAGATCCATTGGCGAGCGCATATCCAGAATATTTATCAGATCAGGCCAGGTTGCATTTGAATAGGCATATTTGGAAAGATATTCCCTTATACCATCCCGGAAAATATCTTCGCCGAGCAGCGCTTCAAGCTGGCGCATCATGATCGGGGCCTTGTTATAAATTATCGCTCCGTACATTGATCCTGCTTCATTCAGGTTAGAAAGTTCCTGACGGATCGGATTTGGACCTTCCGAGCGGTCAACAGCATAGGCTCCCGGATGAAGCCGTAAATGTGCCTGCAGCTGATGATTTATATCGGGAAAATTAGGGTTAACAATTTTTGCCGACATAAAATTGGCAAAGACTTCCTTGGTCCAGACATCATTAAACCAGTCCATTGTCACAAGATCACCAAACCACATATGGGACGTTTCATGACCGATCAGCGCCGCACGTGCCAGAAGGTCGGTTTCCGACGGGTTTTTATCCAGCATTATGGTGCTGTCCTTATACTGGATAGCGCCAACATGCTCCATGCCGCCAAACTGGAAACTCGGGATCAGTACAAAGCCAAATTTTTTGAAGGGATATTTTATGCTGGTATAATCCTCCATATAATCAATGGCGGCTTTATGAAGACGGAATATTTCATCCAGATTACGGTCCACCTTTTCCTGGTCCGGTTCACGGTGAAGCATGGTCATTTCCATGCCGTCAACAGTACGGACCACTTTTTTAAAGCGGCCGGCGACAAAGGAAAATAAATAGGTGCTCATGACATCCGATTTTTTAAAGCGCACCCTTTTTTGGTTATTATGTGTGGATTCCCTTAAAATAGGGGCGCTTGAGACTGTTTCCCAGATTTTCGGGACTGTCAGGCTAAGCTCAAAGGTTGATTTTAAATTTGGCTGATCAAAAGCGGGAAGGCTGGTTCTCATTCTGTCCGGGACAAACAGCGTATAAAGAAAATTCGGCGATCTGTTTAAGGCGCCATCGCCAGCTATAAAACTTATCCTCACATCATTTTTACCGACGTTAAGACTGTTTTTGTCAATAATGATATGTTCATTTTGATGATGAATGGGGTTCCGTATCCCATTTACCCTTAACGACAGGATATTTGCGGTTTTTTCTTTAAAATCAATCTGCAGGTTTTGTGATATGCTCTTCAGGGTAAATGATATTTCTGATGTCCCCTTTATGGGAACACTGGGAATTGCCGGAATGTTGAGATCAATTTTATAATTTATTTCAGAAAGATTTGCTTTTCTGTATTTTGCAAGTTCCCAGGAAACCCCGTTTGTGATAGCTAGTGGCTGGTCTTGCTGAGCAGAAACCGGGGATAAACTGACAATCAGATTTAAAATAATATAAGAAAAGCTACACCAAATATACTTCATATATGTCTAATCCGAGTATGCATATTCACACTGAATAGTGAAACATTTAAATTCTTGGTTATAAGATAACATTTGACAATTTTAATATCAATGTCCGCTTTTAATAGCATGGCGTTTTTAAAATTTTTATTTATTTGAATTGAATTATCAATAATTTTACATGTAAGATAAATTGAAATCAAAGCAAAATAACCCGTGCAGGACAGTAAAATGGCAGATGACAGCATAAAAACCTCCGTCGATATCAGCTCGGAAAAAGATATACACTGGAAGCAGGACATCAGCTATGGCGATTATCTTGAGCTTGACACTCTGTTAAATGCCCAGAATTTACGAACAGGCGCCCATGACGAAATGATGTTTATCATTATTCATCAGGCATCGGAGCTTTGGATGAAGCTTTGTATTCATGAACTCTGCAGTGCGATGGAGAAACTTAAGGCGGATGAAACGGGGCCGGCAATGAAAATGATTTCACGCATTGCCAGGATACAGGAACAGCTCATACAATCCTGGAATATATTATCCACCATGACACCAAAAGATTATATGTCATTCCGGGATGGGCTTGGCCAAAGTTCCGGCTTTCAAAGCTATCAATACCGGATTCTTGAATTTTCGCTGGGCAATAAAAATGCGGCGATGATCAAGGCCCATGCAGATCATCCGGCCCGTTATGATGCTGTCAAAGCGGCACTTGAAGCCCCAAGCCTTTATGATTTGACACTCCAGCTTCTTTCCAGGCGCGGGTTTGACATTCCGGTTGATCATCTAAAGCGTGACTGGACACAACCTTATCAGGCATCAGATGCGGTTGAGGCGGCCTGGAAAAAGGTCTACACGCAGGGCGAAAATTACTGGGATCTTTATGAATGGGCCGAAAAGCTTGTTGATCTTGAACACAGATTTCAGACGTGGCGCTTCAGCCATATGAAAACAGTGGAACGGATCATTGGCTATCGTCGCGGAACGGGGGGGACCGCCGGGGTTCATTATCTTAAAAAAGCTCTTGATCTAAGATTTTTTCCGGAACTCTGGAATGTGAGAACATCCCTCTGACAATAAAAAAAGGCGGCAATTCTGCCGCCCTTTCATCTCCGGTTTTTCCGCTATTATATAGCACGGATTTTACGGAAGAACTCTTCAATATCCTTTTTCAGAGATTCCGAAATCCGTCCCATTTCGGATGATGCTTTCAGCACATCCTGTCCTGCACTTCCGGTTTCATCAGCTTCGTTGGCAACCAGTGATATATTATTTGAAATATCGGCTGTCCCAACAGCCACCTGCTGAATATTTTCGGAAATTTCTGATGTGGCGCGAGATTGTTCCAGCACCGCATTGGCGATTGTTGTGGTTGAATCGTTTGATTCATTAATAACCGCCTGAATGGCTTCAATGCTAGCCACTGTCTCATCAGTCAAACGCTGCATTTCAGAAATATGGTTGGCAATTTCCTCTGTTGCATTGGCGGTCTGACCGGCAAGCGCTTTAACCTCATTCGCCACAACAGCAAACCCTTTCCCGGCTTCACCGGCACGGGCACTTTCGATTGTCGCGTTAAGGGCAAGCAGATTGGTCTGGCTGGCAATATCATTAATCAGGTCAATGACCTCGTTAATACGTTTTGCCGATTTTGCCAATTTGTTAATGGCTTCGTTACTATGGCTTGCTTCACGCAATGAGCGTTCCGCAATCGCATTTGCGCTTTCAACCTGGCGGTTAATTTCGCCGACTGATGCACTAAGCTCCTCTGCAGATGCGGCAACTGTCTGAATATTGCTTGCTGTCTGCTCGGACGCTGACGCCACTTCAGATGAGCGTGTTTTGGTGCTTTCTGAAATAATAACCATCTGGTTCGCTGTTGCTTCCAGCTCAGTCGCGGAAGAGGCGAGAGCGTTAAGAACTTCAGTAACCTTGGCATCAAATTCCTGCACAGTGTCATTAATTCTTTTGGCGCGGGCTTCTGCCTGTTCACCTTCCAAACGGATGCGTTCGGCGTCCTCACGTTCACGCTTGGCCTGTTCCTCGCGTTCTTTGGCTTCATGGGCAAGACGTTCTTCTTCGGCGCGTTTGTTTTCAGCGGCTAGACGCTCACTTTCAAGTGCGGCCTTACGAAGGTCCTCAATCGCATTAGAGAATTGCCCCAGTTCGTCTTTACGGGTTTTGCCGCGGACTTCCTGGCTATAATCCCCTGTGGCGATAACGCCCACTGCTTCACGAAGTGTTGATAGTGGAATAGATATACTTTTCAAAATAAGCCATCCAAACACACCAACCAGAACAACAAGAACCGAACAAAGTGTTTCAAGCAAAAGCGTGGCAAAATCGCGGGTGTTGTCCAATTGTTTGGTTGCAGCTGTTAGCTCACCCAATGCTTCTTCAGAAAGAACATCAAAATGCGGCATCATTTCAACATAGACGTCATTGAGTTCCGCCCGAACATCAGTCAATGCAGTGGCCTGTTCCGCATATGAATGAAATACTGTGCCGTATGTTTCAATATCCGCAAGCAACTGTTCGCTTACTTCAGGAGCAAACTTGGCAGAATTGATCTGGTCGGTCAGTTTCTGAAGTGTTTCGTCAAAACGACTGATATATTTACTGTCGACACGTGCCATGAAGTCTTTTTCATGACGACGGGCCAACAACATGGTAGCGATTAGATTGACATCATTTTTTTCAGTAAGAACATCTTCAATATTATGGACGGCTGTGCGCATCTCACCCTGAAGGCCGCTGTCTTCATCATATCCGATTTTTTCTTCTGCGTCTGTTGCTTTTGCAAAGGTTTCTTTATATTTCTCAACAAGTCCGGTAAGCGCATTAGCAGCAGTCACAGCCGCTTCGCTTTTGGTATTTCCCTCAACATCATATGTATATGTTTCCATATTGTCAGCGGCTTCTATCGCCAAATCGGCATAGGCTAGTTCTGCCTGTAGGAAAAATTCCTTTTCCGACTGTCTCATGTCAAGTGAAGATGATTTAATATCAGCAGCAATCAGGCTGAGATCAGAACTCAAGGAATATTGATCCTGTCCTGATTTTAACTCCTGCAAGGTCATATATCCAATCACCCCAACACCAATAGTGCCAAGCAACGACACAATTGACAACGCCATAATCTTTTTTGAAATACTTACATTTTTGAACAGATGTGTCCCTAACAACTTATCAAAGAGCCTTGCTGGCTTAATCGCACTAATCACTATTATACTCCTCCAATTCGGATTTTACCTAAATAACAAATAAATCAATATATTTTTCATATAGTAAACATGTTAATTTTTGGTGAACCTATTAACCATATTTTCCATTAGACCGATTTTTTTTATTTTTTTTGGTCAGTTTTTTTGAAGTTTACCGTATAATAATAAGTCACATTTTTGTGATTTGAGTTTTTTGGGAATTTAAGTATTAAATTTAACCTATAAGAATACAGAATTTGGGCAGATGAATTTAAAAGACACAGAAAAAAAATACGGCGCTTTTTCGAAATTATTACATTGGGGGGTGGCACTTACAATAGTTGGCATGTTTGCTTTGGGCTACTGGATGCGAACACTCGACTATTATAGCAAGTGGTATATGAAAGCCCCGCATATTCATGAAAGTGTCGGACTTCTGCTGTTTATCGTGGTGCCGATTTTTCTGTTCTGGCGGCTTAAAAACCAAAATCCGGATGACAGCTATCTTAAACCCTATGAAAAACTGACATCAGGGCTGATGAAAATTGCGCTTTATGTATTGATGATTGCCCTTCTGATTTCGGGTTATCTTATTTCAACAGCGGGTGATACGCCTGTGGCTCTTTTTAACTGGATTGAGCTGCCGGCCCTTATTACGGTTAATGAAAGTAAGGTACTGATCGGAAATATTCACCAGTATATGGCCTATTTCATCATACTACTTGCCATCATCCACGCACTGGCAGCGTTCAAGCATCATTTTATTGACAAAGATAAAACGCTTTCACGCATGTTGCCATTTGTCAAAATCAAATAATTATCAGGGTACATTCAACCAAAGGAAAGACTTCTATGAAAAAACTGCTTATTGCTACATTTCTGTTTATAACGCCGGTGACAATATCAGGGGCCACGGCCGCTGACTATGTTATTGATGCCGAAGGAATGCATGCTTCCATTAACTTCCGTGTAAAACATATCGGATATAGCTGGCTTACTGGTCGCTTTGACAAATTCAATGGAAAATTCACCTTTGATGAAAATAATCCGGCCGCCTCAAAAGTCGTGGTCGATGTGGATGTCAGAAGCGTTAATACCAACCATGCCATGCGGGATAAACATATCAGTGAAGCAGCCTATCTGAATGTTGAAAAAAATCCTATGGCCCATTATGAAAGCACATCAATTGAAGTGACCGGCGCTGACAGCGGCATTATCAAGGGCAATCTTACTTTAAACGGGGTAACAAAGCCTGTTAATCTAATGGCTAAACATGTGGGTGGCGGCGATGATCCGTGGGGTGGTTTCCGCCATGGCTTTGAAGCAACTACAACACTGAAGTCAAAGGATTTCAATTATGACTTTGACTATGGCGACATCATTCTGAATTTATATGTCGAAGGTGTCAGACAGTAATATAAACCATATTAATCATCAGAAAACCGCGTCTTTCAGGCGCGGTTTTTTTTCAGGTAATGATAAAATATATCCAGCATCTTATCCATACCACTTCGTCCAAAGCCAATACGGAAATGATCCTGCGGGGTTGACATCAGCTCTGAATTGTAAATTCTTGGCGGCAGCAACAAGATCCCTGTTTCATCCAAAAGTTTTTCGCAAAATTCATTTGCTGTATCCGGCCCCAGGTAACGCGGGTAGGCAACTGCCCCGCCATCGGGACGTTTCCAGTCAAACAGATTGGGAAATTCACCGAAGAATTTATCCAGTTTGTTCAAATTCTCGGATAATATTTTTTTATTTCTTTTCAGTATGTTATCACGCGACTTTAAAGCAATAAGTGAAAGAATTTCTGAGGGTGCGCTGTTACAGATGGTCAAAAAATGTTTATATCGCTCAATTTCAGCAAGAATAGCCGTATCCTGCGATGCCAGCCAGCCGATGCGTAGCCCGGGAAGACCGTATGCTTTTGACATGACATTAAGGGAAAGACCTTTTTCGTAAAGATCGGCAATTTGTGGCAGTCGCTTATTCTCATCAAGTTCAATGCCCCGATAAACTTCATCACTGAATATATAAACATCAAATTCCCGGGCAATGTTGACGAGGCTTTCGAGTTTTTCCCGTGAAATAATTTTTCCCGTAGGGTTATTGGGAAAATTAATCGATATAAGCTTGGTATTGGGCCTTAAAGCACCGACAAGCGCATCTATATTCAAATCCCAGTCATTGTCAGCATCAAGCCTGATACCGGTTACGTCACAAATGCTGATCGGTATCGTTTCCGCTGCCTGATAATTGGGAACAATAACAATCGCATGATCATCCTTATCCAGTATGCTTCTCATGGCGGCATAAATGCCTTCTTCAGCGCCGACAAAACACAGGATATTCTGATCCTTCATATGGTCATAAGTCTTTGCAATTTCACATCTTAAGGCTGGCAGTCCATAGGTTTGCGTATAGCCAAGCCACAGATTTTCAAATGCTTCCCGGTCCTCGGGGCTTGCCATGGCCAGCAGCTCTTTCATGGTCATGCTTTCCATATCAGACGCCGTCAGATGATATTTGGCTTTAAATTCCCATTTAGAGAAAAAGACTTCCAGTTCAAAATTGCGCATTTCCTGCCTCATTCTTCATTCACATTGATTTTTATCATGCCTGATCGGTTTATTAAAGTATATTGCTTGACTTATGGTGCTAAAAAGCGCATTACCGGGCCGTTACAGGATTATTTAATAATTTAATTCCGCCAGGCAGCCGTGACAAGTAACGATCACGTGTATCCTTTTTTTTATAAGGCCAAGTGCATTCGCGGAAAATATATATAAACCCGACTGATCGGGTTAAACCGCGAAGGAACTACTATGACGCTGGAAAATGCGCAGGGCGTGGATACGCCTGTTTTTGATTTTGACAAATTCGGTTTTGACAAGGCCATCATCAAATCCATTAAAAATGAAAGTTTTAGCACCCCAACACCAATTCAGGATCTTGCCATTCCATATGTGATGGGCGGATCGGACCTGATGGGTATTGCCCAGACAGGCAGTGGTAAAACAGCCGCTTTCTCATTGCCGATCATTAATAAACTGATTGACGATTATCAAAAACCGGCAAGTCACAAGCCAAAAGTCCTGATCTTGGCGCCGACCCGTGAACTGGTCATGCAGATCGGAAAATTCATTGAAATCATGAGCCGCGGCACCCCGATTAAAAATCTGGTCGTGGCTGGCGGACAAAGTTATCAGCCGCAGATCCGAAAATTAAAATATGGTGTCGATATTCTTATTTCCACACCCGGCCGGCTTATTGACCATATGGGAAGCGGCAATGTCAAACTTGGCGATTGTCAGACCTTTATCCTTGATGAAGCGGACCGTATGCTCGATATGGGCTTCATTGATGATGTGATTGAAGTGCGTAAAAGCCTGCCCGAAGATCACCAGACGATCATGTTTTCCGCCACAATGAATGAAAAGGTCAGAAAGCTTTCGGCAGAGCTTCTTAAAGAACCGGAATATGTTGAGCAGGAAAGAAAAACTGTTGTGGCCGATACCATATCGCACCGGTTGATGAATGTGCGCCGTAAAGATAAACTGGCGCTTCTGATTTCATTGTTACAGGATGAGGCAATTGACAAAGCACTTGTTTTTGCCCGCACAAAGCTAGGCGCTGACAAACTTTGTGATGAGCTTAAAGCCGCCTTTGAAGGAACGGATATGCGTATCGACGCGATCCATGGCGACAAAAAACAGCGCACGCGGGAAAAAATCCTGCTTAATTACCGTAAAGGCCGGACCAAAGTTCTGGTGGCAACCGATGTTGCTGCCCGCGGCATTGATGTGGAAGGGATCAGCCATGTCATCAATTACGAATTGCCGATTGAAGCGGAAAATTATATTCACCGGGTTGGTCGTACTGGCCGCGCCGGGGTCCGCGGTCTTGCCATATCCTTTTGTGATCCAAGTGATGTCCGCCTGCTGAGGGATATTGAAAAACTTATAAAGCTGCCGATTGAAGTTGATGAAGAACAAAGATTTCATTTTGATATTTCAGATGTCAGTGATTTTAAAAAAGGAAAACGGACCAGAGCAAAGGGCCCGAGAAGCCCGAAAAGCACGAGCCGTCGCCCGGGTCGGGATTTTTCAGCAAGGCCGGAAAAAAGAAAAGAAAAACCATATAAGTCTGAGTCACAAAGACCTGTATGGGAAAAAAATGAAAAGCCCGCCAGAGCAAAGAAAGCTTATGACCCGCTTCAGGACAGCTATCAGCTTGGCGCGGCAGTGTTTGGTGATGATCCGGTTCTAAAAAAACTGCATGGTAAAGCCGGAAAAATAAAGCCGGCAATACCAAAAGCAAAAAAAACCGATGAACCAAAAGGAAAACGCGAAAAACTTTATGGTAAAAAATCTGAAAAACCGGCTTTCAAAGAACGGGAAAAGCCCGCTGCCAAAAGGCGGGAAAAGCCAAAAGACAGGACTTCAGGCACACAAAAACAGACCGGTGGATTTAGCCGATTTTCACCAAAAGGAAAATCATCTGCCCGGCGCAGCGGGTAATATCATAAGTTATTGAAATAGTAAGCATTACCGTGATAGCATAGCAGAGTATAAAGTTATGGGGAAAAATGAGCAATATTCTCAAAATTGCCGCTCTGCTTGCGCTAGTGATTATTTCATGGAACTTATTAAGTAAAAAAAGTTTCGATGAAGGTCTTATTGCCTATCGAAGCGGCGATTATGAAACCGCTTATGATATCTTTATTGATGAAGCGGAAAGCGGCAATGTCAATGCAGCCTATAATGTCGGCTATATGTATAAAAATTCGCTTGCCGTTGATCAGGATTATGCACAAGCCATAAAATGGTTTAAAGAAGCCGGCGACGGCGGCCATGCGGTCGCGCAGAATGAACTGGGCCAGATGGCCAAAAACGGTGAGGGGATGCCGGTTGATTATGATGAAGCCATGTCATGGTTTTTAAAATCAGCCGATCAGGGATATTTCGGTGCACAGTTTAATATCGGACAGATGTTCTATCAGGGGACCGGGGTCGAGCAAAGCTATGAACAGGCCCTGAGCTGGTATATTCTGGCTGCCGGGCAAGGCATGACCGCCGCGCAGAGAAGCCTTGGTGTTATGTATAAATTGGGGCAGGGTACAGTGCCCAGCAATTTATATTCCTTTATGTGGCTTTATATTGCCAAGGAACGCGGGGATGGACCTGCGGCCGAATTCCTTGAAAGCTATTCAAAAGATATGGATGTTGATACGGTTACCCAGGCAATCACCCTTGCCAATCAGTGGATTGCCAATCATCCTGCGTAACAGATATTTTTGCAAAAATTAACACTTTATGAGAATATAAGTGCTTAATATGTGTTTTTAAAAATAGTATCCGTTATATCAGGGAATTTGAAATGAGTAAAAAAATCCTGTTTTTCTTTCGATTAGTTTTACTTTGTGGTCTGCTTGAGGCCTGCGCAACCGGCATGTCCATGGATAGTGCGAGGATAGCCTATGATCAGGGGGATTATGTCACGGCGCTGAACTATTACCGTGAACAGGCTGCGGGTGGAAATATGGAAGCAAGCTTTCTGGTTGCGCAGATGTATGATCAGGCGGTCGGGGTTGAGAAAAATAACGTTGAAGCACAAAGATATTATAAGCTGGCCGCTGACAATAGCTATCCCGGTGCGGCGCTTGCGCTGGCGACATCATATTATTTCGATGAAAAATATACTGAGGCGAGACCTTATTTTGAGAGGGCGGCCGCTGCCGGCAATGGTGTAGCGCTCTATTATCTGGGTGAGATGTCAGAAAACGGTCTTGGGGTCAGTCGGGACAGTCAGAAGGCCCTTAATTATTACCAGTCCGCTTCCGAGGCCAATAACGGTGCCGCGCAATATAAGCTCAGCGAATTTTATCAAAATGGCAATGGTGTTAGACAGGATGCTGAAAATGCCGAACGTTTTTTAAGACGTGCGGCGGCCAATGGCCACCCGCAGGCAGAATATCAGGTGGCAAATCGTGTGCTTGATGGACGGGATACCAGTATTGGGAGCCGTCAGGCCGTTGACTGGATGAAGGATGCCGCGGATAATGGTGTTATGGAAGCGCAGACCATCGTCGGGAAAATGTATAATACCGGGGACCGTGTTGATCAGGATGTGATGGAAGCGTTTAAATATTTTAAAATGGCGGCTGAGCAGGGCGATGCAGAAGCCCAGTATAACCTTGGTAATCTATATCGTCAGGATCAGGGAATAAAGCGTGATCTGAACGAAGCGATGCGCTGGTACAAAGCGTCCGCTGACCAGAATTACCGTGCAGCGGAATATGATCTGGGGTCCATGTATTATATCGGCCTTGGTGTTGACCAAAATATTAAGGAAGCAACAAAATGGTTTCTTCGGGCGGCAGAAAAAGGTCATCCGATCGCTCAGTATTTTCTTGGCAATATCTACAGAACCGGGCAAAATGTCATCAAAAACGATGAAGAAGCGTTAAAATGGTATCAAAAGGCAGCGGAACAGGATATTCCTGAAGCACAGAATAATCTGGGCTATATGTATGCCAATGGGCAGGGTACAGACAGAAATTATATTCTGGCCCATATGTGGTTCAGTATTTCGCTGGTTAATGATAATCTGAGTGCACAACAGGCACGGCAATTTATCGAAACCGAAATGACAGAAGACGAAATTGATGAAGCTGAAAATATGGCAAGAACTTGGCTTGAAAATCATAGGCAATAAATGAAATATCTTTTTATCCTGCTGCTGGCCTTAAGCCCCCTTTCTGCCTATGCGGATATTGAACAGGCAAAAGAAGCCTATTTTATTGGTGATTACAGCCGGGCAATGGTTGAATTTGTGCCGCTGGCTGAGCAGGGCGATACATATGCACAAATAAAAGTCGGACAATTATATGAAAATGGCTGGGGAACAGACATAAATTATGAAAAGGCCCGCCAATGGTACGAAAAAGCGGCTCTAGCCGATGATCCGCTGGCTCATGTGGCGCTGGCCAAGCTTTACGGATATGGTCGCGGGGTTTCAAAAAACTTCAGCCGCGTACAGTCCCATTTGTTAAAGGCCGCTGATCTTGGCTATTCCCATGCATATTATATTCTCGGAGAGCTACATAATGATGATTTTGCTTTGGGACATAATGACGATTATGCGCTTGAATATTATATTCTGGCGGCAGAGCATAACAGTGCGGCGTCACTTATTAACGGGCATTTCAGGACAGGGACCGGTCAATGGTTTCGCCTGATTACCCCGACGGGCGTTGCCCTGACCAGAAAATATGCGGATGCCGGCAATATTTATGCACAGTTTAATACCGGGCTTCGGTATTATTTCGGGGAAGGGGTTGAAAAAAATCACCAGACGGCCGAAAACTATTTTCTGATGGCGGCGGATGCCGGTAATGCGGAAGCACAAAATTATCTGGCACAGAACCGGGTTATGGAAAACCCTGCTGAATTTGATAAAATATTTGTCGATAAATGGTTTTTTATTGCTGCGGAAAATGGCAATCCGGATGCACGGGCAAACCAGCTCAGGATAGAAGCGGACATGACAGGTGAGCAAATAAAAGCAGCCCATGCCGCTGCGGCAGAATTTCTGAAAACTCAGAAAAAGTAAAAAAAATGGAGGGTGGGCAACGAGAAACCCACCCTCCAATCCTTTACTGCCGCATGATCAGAAACAGCAGAAGGGAGATTTATTGTAAACGTAAAGAATCACATGTTTACAGTGAAAACTTAAACGATAAATTGACACTGTCAACTTTAAAATTTAACCAATTGTATTACAGTCATATTTTGCGTAAAAAATAAGTGGGGAATTTTATGTGGTCAGGGAGAGTGGGATGAGTTTCGATGACGAGTTATTTAAGTGTGTGCTTGAAACAGCACGGGAATTTGAAAATAATCTGAAAACTGGCCCGGTCGTGCCGCCGCAGGACGCCATTGATGCACTTGGTGAATTTAATGAAGCAATGCCAAAAGGGAAAACCGATGCGCTTGATGTCATCAAACAGTTAAAAAGACTGGGCAATCCGGCAGCAACACTAAGCCGTAGTGGTCGGTTCTTCGGTTTTGTTGTCGGTGGTACATTGCCGGTAACGGTAGCGGCCGACTGGCTCACCTCAACATGGGATCAGAATTCCGGACTGACCATGCTTGGTTATGTGAATGCCAAGCTGGAACAGGTAGCGCAAAGATGGATTATTGAGCTTTTATCCCTGCCGCAGGGAACGGCCGTTGGCTATGTCACCGGGGCGACTATGGCGGGTTTTACGGCGCTATCCTCAGCACGGACAAGAATTTATAAAAACCTTGGTTACGATCTAAAAGTCGGCGGTCTTCGCCGTGCCCCAAAAATCCGCTTCATTATCAGTGAGGATATTCATGCAACCAATATTCGTGCCTTGAATTATATGGGATATGGAACGGAGGATTTTGAATTTGTTCCGGTGGATGACCAGGGCAGAATGCGACTTGAGAAGATGCCCGTGCTGGATAACAGCTGCATTATTCTGGCCCAGGCGGGCAATATCAATAGTGGGGCCTTTGATGATTTTCCGGAAATTTGCGCCCGCGCGCGTAAGGCGGGTGCCTGGGTTCATATAGACGGGGCTTTCGGCGGCTGGATTAAGGTTTCCCCATCACGGGGACACCTGGGGGAAGGAATGGAACTGGCAGACAGCTGGTCAATCGATTGTCATAAATGGCTTAATGTCCCTTATGACAGTGCCATTGCCATTTGCCGTGACCGGGAAGCCATGCTAGAAACTTTCACAATTTCAGCAAGTTACCTGACAACTGAGGGAGAGAGAATTCCCAATAATTTTACGCCCGAGCTCTCGCGTCGTGCCCGTGGCATTGATGTGTGGGCGGCGCTTAAACATCTGGGACGGGAAGGGTTTGGGGAACTGATTGACCGCTGCTGTGATCATGCCAGCTGGTTTTCGGGAGAACTGCAAAAGATCGGGTTTATCATAATGAATGATGTTGTGATCAACCAGATCGTTTTCTGCCTTAATGATAATGATGATCTGAGATTGAAAAAAATTATGGATCATGTAGCGGCCAGCGGCAAAACATGGTTCGGGCCGACCCATTGGCAGGGCAGGAATGTATACCGAATGAGCATTTCATCACATGAAACAACCCGGGCCGATCTTGAGATTGCCCTTGGCGCCATTAAAGACGCGATCAATGCGGTTGGTGGTTAAGGGTTTTTCTCGGATTTTGAAAAGATAAATTTTCGGATGTCATAGGCAAATAAACTGGCGCCGGTGTTAAAATGAAACACTTCAGACAGATGATTATTGTCCATAATCTGCTTGATCATCGGCATTTCACCATCCCGTCGGTAGAGGGCGTCTATTAACCGTGATGCCTGGTACTGAAAATTATCCTTGTCATATTCTGCATATGAAATAAACACCGGGACTTTCCGCCCGTCCAGTTTGTTCAGGATTGAACGCTCAGAATAAACATTATTATCGCGACCGAAATAATCATAATATTGCGGGTCGGCATCGTGGTTTAAGATATCGGTATCATAAACGGATCCGCTGGCAAGAATAGCCCCGGTGACCCCGTCATTTTCGATCTGGTATTCTTCTTCGAATATATAACTGGCAACATGCTGGGCCCCGGCGGAATGGCCAAACAGGAATATTTTTGAGCTGTCGCCACTTTTGATTTTATCCGGATTATCCCTGATCCATTTAAGCTGCAGTGCCAGATCAACTGTGCCGGTTGGCCATTTAAAGTCAGGGGCTAGTCGGTATGTCATCACCACTGTCGGAATACCAAGCTTGGCAAAATGGTAGCCCACATTGGCATACATGGCCTTATCCCCGGCAACAAACGACCCACCATGGAGGAAAATCAGGATTGGTGCCAGCGTCTCGGAACTCTTTGCCGGTTCATACAGATCAAACCCCTGTTTTGGGTCGGGGCCATATTTTAGATCACGAGTAACCGTAACCTTGCTATTGTCGGCCGCATCCCATAGCGGTTGCCAACGCTTTAAAGATTTGCCCACATCAATGATTTTGCCATCACTTCTGATCTGCTCTGTTATTTCCGAAAGCGAAAGTGTCTGAGCATTTGCACCAAAAGTGACCATCAGAAAATGTATAAAAATTAATCCCCGGATCATCATATCAGCTACTCATCATTTTTCTGGCCATCATTTTTCTGGTCATTATCATTCTCATAATTCTTTAAAATTGATGGATGCAGATTTGCTTTAAGTTCCTCTACCGATTTTGACCTTAACCGCTGACGCTGTGTGCTTTTTTTCTTAAGGCGTGGTTCTTTTCGCTCACTCATCAATGTGTGGATCAGGAATAATTCGAAAATCCCCCGCACCAGTGACAGGCAAAACTGGAAGGCATATTTAAAATTTTCATAAATGACATAATCCGGCAAATCAGCAAATGGAACGTCGCGCCAGACGACATCGCGCCGGATAATTTTTGAATGCTGAATGAAAAAGGCAGCCTGATTAAAATAAAGCATATAGGCGTCATAAACGATAAAAAAGAAAATAAAAATAACAATCAGGAATTTAAAATAAACAAGATCATAAATCCGCCCGACCAGCGCATATCGGTAGTTCAGCATTATTCCGTAAAACACAGCTACAACACTGACCATAGCAATGAATATCGTCAGATAGGGACCCACCTCCGTAAGCTCATAAGCACTTATCAAAAACTTGGAAATAATTAGCGGTACCGCCAGAACGGCAAATAATAAAATCGTCTGGGCAAAATTAAGCCCGTATTCCTTAAACTGGTCCTGCAAGATTAACCCTTTAGATTGCTCAAATTTTTAAAATTATTAATTCTAGTCTTTGATATTGGCATTTCACCACAATTCAGTAAAGTCGAAATATCTAAAAAAAGGATAGGATGATGAATTTCGACCAGCAATTATTTGATTATGTGGTGAATGCCGCCAGAGACTTTGAAGAAAATCTCAATACCCGCCGGGTTACACCGGATGCGGAAGGTTTAAAATCATTGGACCGCTTTAATGAACCCTTAAGCCAGACCGGGGAAGCCGCAATATCCGTCATAAAAATGCTGAATGAGATAGGGGAACCCGGTGTGGTCTCCTCCCGTGGGGGGCGCTACTACGGCTTTGTCACCGGGGGTGCGCTTCCTGCGGCTGTGGCGGCAAACTGGCTTGCGGCAAGCTGGGATCAGAATGCCGGTCCAATGGTTATGAGCCCCACTGCCGCAAAAATTGAGGAAGTGGCCGGCACCTGGGTTCTTGATCTTCTTGATTTGCCGCGTCAAAGCGGCTTTGGTTTCGTCACCGGGGCGACAATGGCGGGTTTCACCGCACTTTCCGCTGCCCGTAACCGGCAATATAAAAATCTGGGTTATGACTTAAAAGCTGACGGCATCCGAAACGCCCCGAAAATGCGTTTCATTATGTCGGAAGAAATTCACCCGACCAATATCATTGCCCTGCAATATATGGGGTACGGGAAAAATGAACTGGAATTTGTGCCCTGCGATACGGAAGGGCGGATCAAAGTCGATCAAATTCCAACCCTTGATGATCACTGCATCATCCTGCTGCAGGCAGGCAATGTGAATAGCGGTGCTTATGATGATTTTAATGCCGTCTGTGATTTGGCGCTTGGAACCGGGGCATGGGTCCATGTTGATGCGGCCTTTGGCGGCTGGGTAAGGGCATCGCGGACACGCGCGCATCTTACAAACGGAATGGAGCGGGCCGACAGCTGGTCGCTGGACTGTCATAAATGGCTTAATGTTCCCCATGATAGTGCCATTTCAATCTGTCGTGATGCCGGAACTCTTCAGGATATGTTCGGGGTTCGGGCTGCTTATCTGGTTGAGGGCGCGGCGCGGGAGCCGAACCATCACACCCCCGAACTGTCCCGCCGGGCAAGGGGTATAGAAATCTGGGCCGCGCTTAAATTTCTGGGCCGTGACGGTTTTGCCGACCTGATTGAGCGCACATGCGATTATGCAAAATATTTTGCGTCCGAACTTGAAAAAATGGGCATTGAAATATTGAACGACGTGGTCATTAACCAGGTTGTGGCAACAATGGATGAAGGAAAGCTTGATCAATTCATCAAGACTGTGCAAATGGACGGTAAAACATGGTTTGGCCCGACCCATTGGCAGGGGCGAAAAGGGTTCCGTATCAGTATTTCTTCCCATGCCACAACAGACAGGGATATTGAAATTGCCCTATCCTCGATCCGCGCCGCGCTTTAGGAAATGATCTCAGTTATAATTTCCGTCGTCACCGAATTGGCAATAAAGCATAATTCGTGGGATTTATGATGGATACGCTCAAGGTCTTCTGCGGTTGGGATTTTGTCACCGCTATAATGGGCTTCGGGTTTTAAAATCACCTTGGTCATGGCCATTTTATTGCGGCCGATGCGTTCAAGCGTTCCAACGGCGTGATCGGTATAGTCATCAACGACAAATCCCTCGCGTGAGCAAAGATCAAGGAAAAAAAGCATATGACAGCTTGAAAGGCTGGCGACAAAAGCCTGTTCCGGGTCAATATAATCAGGATTGGAATAAGGGACCGGCACAATATGATGAGACGGGCTGGCCGGAATGGTCAGGCCGCCGTCAAAGCGCCATTGATGCACACGGCTATATTTCTGATCCGTATATTTTTCCTGTTCACCGCGTTTCCACGATATCACCGCTTCATAGTCTGACATGCTTTTCTCCTTTTATAAAAAAAACTATCACAGTTTTAAAAAAGGGCGTATCCGAATGTTGTTTTTTTGATCAGAAAAGTTATAAAAAGAAATCATAAAAATTTATAGCTCAGGGAACATCATGGAAAAATATATCGTCGACAGTGCGCGAACCGCTTCAAACACTTATTTCACCGATAAAGTCACCGACGAGGAAGTCAAAGAAACATTCGAGGATTTTGCCAAAACCGGCGAAATTCTTGATAATCAGAAACGCAGACTTTTTTATGGGAATGGCGACACGCTTGAAGGCGGAGAGGTTGAAGATTTTTCAATTTCAAATTTAAACGGCAATATTGTCCATGCCATTTACGGGATCTGCACCGAAGCCGGGGAAATGAGCGAAGCGTTCCTGAAAGCAGCAAAGTCAGGTCAGTTTGATGAAGTGAACCTGAAAGAGGAAGCAGGGGACCTGATGTGGTATCTGGCCATGCTGTTTCGTGAGCTCGGGACCGATTTTACAGAAGTTGCCTTTACAAACCTGAATAAGCTTAAAGCCCGCTTCCCGGATAAATTCACTCAGGAAAAAGCCTATGATCGCGATCTTGATACCGAAAGGGAAATTCTGGAACGCTAGGTCGGCAATTCATCAAATTGGGGAAGGTCGTCTGTAATCTCATGCCAGGGTGCTTTTGAGCCGACGAAAATATGCGCATTCGGCCGGATCGACGGTGTATCAACCAGCGTCCCCATGGTCACATGGGCATATTCACCATCCCGCACCACAGAATAAAGCAGCGAACCGCAAGACCCGCAATGATGGTCATAATTCACATCATCGCCATAATTCAGGATATTTTCTGCGCCCTTAATCAGCTTCAGGCGGTCTATCTTAATCCCGGCAAAGGATTTAAAGGCTGACCCTGTGGTCCGCCGACAGTTTGAACAATGACAGTTCAAGGCATAGGCAAAATCATCATCGACCTGATACTGAACCGCCCCGCACAGACATTTTCCGGAAAGCTTTTTGGGTTTTGTCATGGGTATCCTTATTAAATTAGGGGTTTTGATACTAAGTCGAATTTCCCAAGCTGTAAATTGGCAATTATTGACAGTTTTATTTTAGCGGGGTACCATTTAAAAAAAGGGGGATGATATGCGCTTACTTATTTCCATTCTGCTATTTGTTTTTGCCACCAATGCTGTCTATGCAGAAGATATTGTTGGCAATCTGAATATTGGTGATGCCATCCCGGATGCTCTTGGATCGGATATTGACGGCACAAAAATTAATTCAAGTGATTATCAGGGCAAAATTATGGTCATTAGTTTTTGGGCGACCTGGTGTCCACCCTGCCGCAGGGAACTACCAATCATTGATAATCTGCAAAGACTGGTTGGCAAGGACCGGCTCGCCGTGATCGCGGTTAATTTTGGCGAATCCAAACGGATTTTCCGTAAGTTTATCCGTGCCGCTGGGGATGTCCATTTGACCTTTAGCCATGATAATAAGGGAAAAATTGGCACAAAAACCTTCGGCATTAAAGCAATCCCGCATATGATTATTGTTGATCATATGGGCAAAGTCGCCCATGTCCACTCCGGCTATGGGGAGGAGACCGTGGATAACCTTGCCAATGAAATAAACGGCCTTTTAAGCAAAATGTAAGCAGGCTTATAAAACCATCTTTCAATTCTGCCACTTTAACCGTAAACTGACCCGATAAATTAAAGGGAGAGATTTATGCGCAAAATTTTATTCGCGATTTTACTTGCCATGTCCAGCTCGGTGGCAACGGCACAGGAAGACCAGTCGGTCACCATTTCCGGACTTACGGAACCGGTTGAAATTATCAAGGATAAATGGGGCATTTCCCATATCTATGCGCAGAACCAGGCCGATTTATTTTTTGCCCAAGGCTATAATGCGGTGCGGGACCGGCTTTTTCAGTTTGAAATATGGCGGCGAAAAGCCACAGGAACCCTTTCCGAAATTATGGGTGCAAAAGCCATTGCCCATGATGAGGGGGCAAGACTGCTTCGGTTTCGCGGGGATCTAAAAGCGGAGCTTGCCCATTACCACCCGGACAGCGTGGAAATTATCAATGCCTTTGTGGACGGGGTTAATGCCTATATTAAGGAAACAGAAAAGAACCCCGACCTACTTTCTTTCGAATTTAATCTGCTGGGGATCAAACCCGGCTATTGGACCCCGGAAATTGTTATTTCGCGCCATAATGCGCTGACCGGTGGTATATCAAACGAAATTATGCTTGCCAAAGCCATAACCGCCCTTGGCGGTGAAAAAGTCCGGGACATTATGCCCTTTTACCGCAATACATATTTAAAACCGTTTGATGGGGTTGATCTTGCCAAAATCACAAATGACATAATGGCAAGCTATATTGCTTCACGCAGTCAGCCTGTGTTTGACCAAAGCGATGTTAAAAATCCGCAAATGACATTTATCAACGCGAAGCCGCAATTTGGTGATGAAAATTTCTGGAATGACCCTATTGAAGGCATCAACAATATCGGCAGTAACAACTGGGTTATTGCCGGCCGGCGCACCAAAAGCGGTAAGCCGATTATGGCCAATGATCCGCACAGGACAATCCAGAACCCGTCGCTTCGCTATATGGTGCATCTTAACGCCCCGGCAAAGGACGGCAAGCGGGGCTGGAACGTGATCGGCGGCGGTGAACCGGTGCTACCCGGGGTATCCATCGGTCATAATGAATATGGCGCCTGGGGACTAACCATTTTCCGCATCGATCAGGAAGATTTATATGTCTATAAAACCAATCCGGATAACCCGAACCAGTATTGGTATGATGATGAATGGGTTAATATGGAAACGGAGCAGACAACCATCAGTGTCAAGGGGCAGGGTGACGTGAGCGCCACCCTTAAATATTCAAAACATGGACCCGTAATTTTTGAAGACCCGGAAAATCATCTGGCATATGGTCTTAAGGCCGCCTGGCTTGATGTCGGGGCGACACCTTATCTTGCCAGTCTGCGCATGGATCAGGCCCAAAATTTCAGAGAATTCAGGGAAGCCTGCAGCTTTTCCGGCCTTCCCGGTGAAAATATGGTCTGGGCCGACAGTGAAGGCACCATTGGTTGGCAATCGGTCGGGCTGACCCCAATGCGCTTTGGCTGGGACGGCAGTCTGCCAATCCCCGGCGATGGGACCTATGAATGGGATGGCTATGTTCCGATCAAACAAATGCCCCATATTACCAACCCGGTCGCCGGATGGTATGGAACCGCCAACAATCATAATGTTCCGGCCGGTTATCCAAATATTTTTTCCGATTTTTATTCGGACCCGGCCCGGGCTGAGCGCATGGCTGAAGTCCTGGACGCTGCAGCGGATCAAACGGTTCAGGACAGCATGACCCTTCAGTATGATACCAAATCCATGAATGCGGAAAAAATGACCCCGGTCATTGGCAAAGTCAGACTGTCAGGCAAATTGCGTGATGCGCAGAAAAAACTGGCGAACTGGGATCACAGACTTGATAGGAACAGTGTTGCCGCCGCAATATTTGATCTTTGGGAACAGTCCATGCTTGCGCTGGTTTATCAGCGACTTGTGCCGGAAGATCAGGCCGTAAATGTGTCCATGATCACCCGTGAAAAACTGACACAATGGCTTATTGACCCGCCTGATTTTGTTTTTGGCGATAATCCGGCAAGAACAAGAGATCGGATGATTAAGCAAAGTATGGAAATGGCCGTTTCGAAACTGACTGAGAAACTTGGTCCTGATATGGATAAATGGCTTTACGGTAGCCTTCATTATGCAGAATTAAATCATCCGCTCAGTCATCTTTTGAGCGCTGATGAACAGAAAAAGGTCAATATTCCGCGTCTCCCCAGAGGCGGGGGCAGCAATACCCTTAATGCCAATCACGGCAACAGCCGCCAAACTTCCGGGGCCAGTTTTCGCATGATTGTGGACACGGCCGACTGGGACGGGGCCATGGGCACTAATACACCCGGGCAGTCCGCTGACCCGCGCAGCAAACATTATGCGGATTTATATGAAAACTGGAATAAGGGGGACTATTTCCCCATGTATTATTCAAAAGATAAAATTTCAGACAATAGGGATATAATAATTCACTTAAAACCAATGGATTAGAGTGAATTATTTAAGTTAAAGATTAAGAAAATGGACAAACATATTAAAGAAATTGAAGATATTACCTTTAAGGATTATGGATCAAAAGCCCATGATTTTTGGGACAGAACCAAAGATCATGATGTCACGCAGAATTATGAGGCATTTCTGACGCCTTTTGGAGAGCGGAAAGGGCTGGATATCCTTGATTTTGGTTGTGGACCGGGGCGCGACGTTCTTTATTTCAAATCACTAGGCCATAATCCCGTTGGTTTGGACGGCACAGCCGAATTTTGTCAAATGGCCCGGGAACTGACCGGTTGCCCGATCCTTGAACAGTCTTTTAATGATTTAAAACTCGTGGAAAACAGCTTTGACGGCGTATTTGCCAATGCATCGATGTTTCATGTACCGAGTAAAAATCTTCATAAAGTACTCACCGACCTTCATAATGCACTGCGTCCGGGGGGCATTTTATTCACATCAAACCCCCGTGGGGACCAGGAAGGATGGCAGAATCCGGGGCGATATGGTCATTTCATGCAGTTTGATACCGCTGTTCAATATTTGGAAAATGCAGGGTTTGAAGTTATTCATCACTATTACCGGCCGCCAAATTTACCTATACATGAACAAAAATGGTTGGCGATGGTCAGCAGAACGCGCTAAAAGGATTGTTAGAAAGAGATATACGTTTAATTACCATAAGTTAAAATATTAAGGGTCGTGATTAGCGTAATTTTTTTGAGACTTAAAAAATATGAATTTAATGATTAACGTTGCTACATTGGCGAGTGTAAGCAGCGCCTTTTATGCTATTCTTTTTATTCTGCTATCAATTTTCTGGTGGCAAAATAAGGATATTGACGGGATCATCTGGTGGTGTGCCTTCCCGCTATTCCGTCTTGTCTACAGTGTGATCGGATCTGATTCCGTAAATTATGAAGATCAGTTTTTCATTTATGTTGGCAATCTGGCGGCAGTATTGTCAGATACATTTCTGCTGATTGGTTGTCTCAAATTTATTGGCCAGCCTATAAACTGGAAGCTTATTGGCGGCTATCTTATCCTTTTTGTCCTGATCTGCTGCTATCAGTATTCGATAAATGCCGAACTACCGGAGCGGACAAAACTGGTGGTCGTATTCGATCTTATCCCCATTATTTCTTCCATTATGGTCTTATTTCGATTGCCAAATACTAAATATGCCCTTGAAAAATACTTCACCATTTTCTGGGTAAGTATGCAGATCGCGGTGTTTTCTTTCTGGATACTTATTAATTTTGAATTCAATAATCGCGACTATGGCATCTATATTTTATTCAGCCTGACATTCATTTATGTAAGTCATATATTTACCACTGTTGGGCTCATTATTCTGACAATTGCCAGAAGAAGAAGCCAGCTTCGCGAAGAAAGCCGGGATCATAAACTGCTTGAGGAAGAACTGGAAAAAACCCTGAGAAAAGCCCAGGATGCCAATGACGAAAAAACCAAATTTCTGACCAATATGTCCCATGAGCTTAGAACACCGCTCAATGCCATTATCGGTTTTTCTGAAAGTCTCAAGCTTAGTTACTATGGAGAACTTAATCCAAAGCAGCGTGAATATGTTGATAATATTCATGGCGGGGGAGAACTGCTTTTGAAACTGATTACCGACCTTCTTGATCTTTCCAGCATTGAAGAAGGAAAAATGGATATCCTTCTGGAGGAGGTTAATCTTAACCTGCTGATAGAAAAGACACTGCCACTGCTTCGCGAAATTGTTGGTGCAGAAAGTGACAGACTAAAAATCCACAATGAAATTAGTGACAGTAAAAAATCCTGTGCGGTGTATATTGACCAGATCAGAACCAAACAGATATTAATCAATTTTGTTTCAAACGCCGTAAAATACGGCAATCCCGACAGCGATGTCATTTTGACAATATCCGACCATGACGAACACTATTTCAGAGTAAGCGTTAAAGACAGCGGTAGGGGAATTGCCCCGGAACAGTATGAGAATATATTTAAGCCATTCAACCGGGCAGGCAATGAGAAATCCAATATTGAAGGGATCGGTGTCGGGCTATCCATCGCCAGAAAACTTATTCATGAAATGCAGGGAAATATTGATTTTATCAGCACAGTGGGTGAGGGATCCGAATTCTGGATCGATATTCCAAAATCAAAACAACATCAATTACCGATAAGTTAGGGCAATGAAAAATCTGGATTTATATACAATACAGTTGATCAGTTCGGTTATTCTTTTTGTGCTGAGCGTACTGATGGTGCTTTTATGGTCACAGGATGCCCGCAATAAGGCGCGGACATGGTGGTGTGTGTTCACTATTCTGCTCACTGTTGATACTGTTTTTTCAACTTTCCCGGAAATCAGAAATAATCTGGCTTATATTTACATATTTGATGTTATTAGCAGCTTTTCCTATCTTGCATTGATGAAGGGGTGTCTGGAATTTGCATCAATCCGCTATAATCGTGTCCTTATTTTTGCTCTGTTTTTAAGCTGCCTGATCATTAATGCGGCGGGCGCGGTGCTTGAATTTTCGGATGATTTATGCCGTGTCATTACACTGTCCTATAATAGTGTGGCGCTGCTGGTTTCCGGCTATGCCATTTTGAAACTGAACAAGCATATCTATTTTCTGGAACGTTATTTTTTCATGATCCTCATGGCTATTAATCTGGGCATTTATGGTATCTGGGTCTATTTCATGCTCAGAAAAGAACCGGAAGACAATTTTTTGTTCGGCTTAAGCGAAACACCGATTTATTTTGTTCAGATATTTGTCATTTTTACGCTATTCTTATTAATCCTCGGCCGGATAAGATCCCAGCTGGAGCGGGAAAATCATCGCAGTATCGTGATTAAAAATGCCATGACAGCAGCAGTCCGCGAAACCAACGTGGCAAACAAATCAAAGTCAATTTTTCTCACCAATATGAGCCATGAACTCAGAACGCCGCTAAACATAATCCTCGGCTTTTCAGAAGCCTTGAAAATGGAACTGATGGGTCCGTTAAATAAAAAACAAAAATCCTTTGCCGAAAATATTCATTTTGGCGGCAGAAGACTGCTTAATCTGATTAATGATCTTTTATCCTTAAGTAAAATCGAAGCAGGCACCCTAAACAAGAAACTTGAACCGATAAGCCCGGAAGCATTGCTCAAGGAAAAGGGGGCCATCCTGCAAAACCATATTAAAAATTTTAATTGCAGACTTTTTCTGATTGACGATTTTACGGACCTTGATTCGAAAGCCTATCTGTCGGTAAATTCAGACTGGATTGAACAAAGTCTTCTGGCGCTTGTCGATAATGCCCGTAAATATGGCTCTGACCAGGCCAGCATCTGGCTTAACGGTTTTACGCTGAACAAAAATACTGTCCGCATCAGCATAAAAGATGAAGGGCGGGGAATTGCCGAACAACATCGGAAAATGGTGTTTAAACCCTTTAACCGTGCCGGCAATGATGACAGCACAATAGAAGGCACGGGGACCGGACTTGCGATCGTAAAGGGCCTTGTGGAAGCCATGGGCGGCACAATTGGTTATGAAAGCCAGCCGGGAAAGGGCACAACCTTCTGGATTGATTTGCCGCTTAAGCGGTAATAATCACTCTTCAACCTTGGTGAAATCCAGATCATGGAAATCATAACTGAAATCCGTAAGCGGGGATATGGCTTTCATTTTAAGACCATTGACTCGTCCTTCAAAATCAGTGCTGAACATGGCATATGCATCTGCCTTGAAGCTTCTGTCTTCCCAGATTGCCTTGAATGTATTGAATTTAAAAGCACTTAAGGGTCCTTTCAGCTTTCTAGACCGCATAGCCGTGAAATAAAGGTCCCCATCCTTAATACTGATACGGACATCGCCGAACCAGGGATCACGATAAAGCCCGACATAATCCGAGAGCGGCAGCAATGCTTTTGCGTCCGCCTCCGCTTCGTCTTTTGCCACTTCTGAAGCAGCTTTTTCAATTTCCCTTTGTTCGATTTGTGCATAGCGCTCAGTCCAGTCAACATCCTCCTGATCCAGATATACCTGCATAATATTTTCCATAATGGCGCGCATGGCGTAGCCGTTTTCCTGATTGGTCAGCACAACAACCCCAAGGCTTTTTTCCGGTATCATGACTTCATATGTGACCATTCCCAGTAATCCACCGGTGTGGGAAACCTGCTTATAGCCGTAATAATCTTTCAGACGGAACCCAAGACCATAGGCCGCAAAATTCGTTCCAAACCAGTTATGATCGCTCATGCTTACCGGTTGTATGGTTTGAGGGGACCACATTTCATCATGCTGCGTCTTGGACATAAGTCCCGCACCATTATGAAGATGGGCATTCATCCATTTCAACATGTCGCGGGCACTACACTGAATACCCCCGGCAGCGGCAATGACCATTGGCTGGCCTGGCTCATTCAGTCTTGATGCAACCTGTAATTTGCCATTGACGGATGTGTGGGGCGTCGCGACATTATCCTTATCAGTTATGGTTGTAATATCGGCCCGGCAACCGTTCCCGATTGCGAGCTGGTTCATGATCCTCGTTTGTACGAATTGCTCATAGGACATTCCGGATGCGGCGGCAATCACTTCACCAGCAACCACATAAAGCGTATTATCATAGGCATAGGCACTTCTGAAGCCGGTGACCATTTTCAGATAACGGACATTATGAATAATTTCAGCACGTGTCCGTTCAGTCGTCGGCCAGAACATCAGATCGCCTGCACCAAGCCCCATACCGCTGCGGTGCGTGAGCAGGTCACGGATCGTAAAATCAGCAGTAATCCAGGGGTCCATCATTCTGAAATCCGGCAGATAGTCGATGACTTTATCATCCCAGTGAAGAACCCCGTCATCGACAAGAATGGCAAGGGCAGAAGCGGTGAAGGCTTTGCTATTCGATGCAATGGCATACATCGTATCCCCATCAACTGTGGCGGATTTTCCAATTTCGCGAACACCATATCCTTTTAGCAGCTTAATCTCGTTATCCTTAACAATACCAACGGCAATGCCGGGGACATTGAATGTGTCCATGGCCGCTTTGACAAAACCGTCAAGTTCCATTTCCGACAAGTCGCGGGCACTGGAATTTGAAACCATTGCAATTAAAAGCAATGCGGCAAAACGAAATGAGACTAAAACCGATCTTATCATGACATCCTCTTTTTAAATTTTTAAGACTTCACACTAATATGAGAAAACCGAATTTAAAAGGGAATATTTTCGGCAAATCGCCTAATTAATCAGGGCAAATTTTATGACCTTATCGATTTCTGTCGATTTCTGTCGATTTTACGCATGGTTTTTAATGGTTTCACCGTATTATTGAGAGTAAATAATAATTATTATCATTGCTGGTAAGGCTTTTTGGGGAAATACAAGGCTGCATCAGATAAATTCTGCCAATAACAAAAATGTTATTACAAATATGTTGTGGTACCCGTTTGATAATATTTATAACTGAAATAAAAAATACAAAATTACCAGGGAACGGAACCGCATGACGTGTCGCATAAAATGCAAAAAAATATCAAAACAACTCAAAAACTATTTTAATATTTTACTGATCACAACTGCCGTTAGTTCCGTCTTTATTAACCCGTCTTTCGCAACACAGGAAATTATTGAAGATGGTGATGCTTCAATTGTTACTTATGACAAAGCATTTTTTGTTCAATATGAACCTGTTACCCTGCTAGATATGCTGCAAAGAGTGCCTGGCGCCCCGGAAATATTAAATGCTAACCGTCAGCAACGTGGTGGCGGTGGTGGAGGAAATGGCGGTGCCCAAAATCAGGGTGAGCGGGGCTTTGGGTCCGGTGGTGACCAGATACTGATTGATGGAAAAAGGCTTGCCGGGAAAAGCAATAACATTAATGACACATTAGGCCGTATTTCCGCAGAAAATGTCCAGAAAATTGAACTGATCCGCGGGGCGGCAAGCGGTCTTGACGTTCAAAGCCAGGGACTGGTGATTAATATTGTCCTTGCGGAAGGTGCATCGACATCAACCACATTCTGGAAACTGACATCCGAAACAAAACAGGGCCATTCCCCCGGTCTGGAGGCCCTCGTGTCACATAGCGGGTCTGCCGGAAGACTAGATTATACCTTCAGTGGTGAGCGGACCAGTAATGATGGTTTTTTTATCCGTGATGAACGGTTTTACAATCCTGCGAATGTTTTTAGCAGTGACAGACTTGTCGATTTTGACTTTCACCAAAGGGGATGGAAGCTGAACAGCAACCTTACCTATAATTTTGAGGATAATTCGGTATTACGCCTGAACGGGTTATGGAGCACACAAAACCAGAAAAATAATGAGGACCGTATCAGAACCGGGGATAAACTGGAAAATATTTTCTGGTACCGCGATGAAGATCAGAAAGCATGGGAAGTTGGTGGCGATTATACCAGGAATTTAGGATTTCTTGGTCGATTGAAAACTCTTTTTGTGGTTAATCACAGAACGGAAGACCAGTTTTATGACCGATCAAAAAACAGGGATACGTCTCCATTCACCTATACAATTGAAAATGTTCATGAGCTTAAGCAGGAAAAAATCTTTAGAGCCACTCTGACAAATAACATTACATCAAGCCAAACTCTGGAAGTGGGCGGCGAGGCGGCCATCAATAGTTTTGACAAACGCTTTAACAGTGAAACACGCGATCTAGCGACTGATCCGTTTGAAGTTGAGGCCCAGGATAATGTGGAAATCAGCGAAAACCGTTATGAGGTCTTTGCCAATCATACATTTAATATTTCAAGCACTATCGTTTTGCAAAGCACACTGACCACCGAATTTTCAAAAATTGTGGCCGATAATATTTTTCCGGATAACAGCATCAGCCGTCGTGATACCAGCTTTACATATTTCAAACCGAGGGTAAATCTTCGCTATGATCTGACACCGCAGGATCAATTGCGTGGCACGGTTGAAAAAAAGGTAAGCCAGCTGGATTTTAACAATTTCGTCACCCGCTATGACCAGAGGGCAGAAAAATACCAGTTTGGAAACACCAATATCCGCCCTGAACAATTATGGGAATTTCTGGCGGCATATGAGCACAGGTTTGCCAATGATGGTGGTTCAATACAGTTTGAAGGCTTTTACAGGCATTATAAAGATAAAATCACGCTGGTTGATTTTACCGACTATGTTGATTTTGCGCATAATGCGATTGATCGGGAAGCCTTCTTCAGCCTGCCACCGGATATAGCATTGCGGGATTATATTGCTGACAGCGGCTCGGACTTTATTTCAAAATCCGGAAATGTGGGCAAGGCAACCTCATATGGTGTTAATGTCAAGGGAAGCCTGCGTCTTGGCTTTGTTGGATTAGCGGATGCCGTATTTTCAGGAACTTATACTTACGAAAAAAGCAACGTCATTGACCAATTCACCCTGGAGGATAGACCTTTTCAGCGAACATCCCTGCACAGGTGGGATTTAAATTATCGCCATGACATTACTGATCTTGGGCTATCCTACGGCGGACGGGCTGTTTTTGAGAGCGATGCAGCAACCAATGATATTTATTATTTCTGGCCCTTTAGCCCACAGGCATCCTTAAGTGTATTTGTCGAATATAATATATTTAAAGGAATAAAACTGCGTGCAGAAGCCAAACAGCTTACCGGCAAGCGTGGTTTTTCCACCCAGTATAATTATATTGACCATATCAGGTTTAATGAGCTGGAAGAGAGAATTGACAAAAGAACCACGGTGCCAAGAGAGATAGAAATTTCAATTCAGGGGACTTTCTGACATAAAAACAGTTGATCTAAAGAAATAATTAATACAGTAATAATATAACATTTGCTAATTGGGTGTGATTTAGATATATCAAAACCAATCAATTTTTATAAAATTATCGAAATATAGATCAATGAATAAAAGACTTGCTGCGACGCTATTACTCACAACCGCTATGGTAGGCTGGGTATCAACAGCTTTTTCTGCGGAAGAGGCAGCCACGGATAGTTCTATTGTCATTTATGATAAAGCCTATTTTGAAACTTTCTCGCCCGTCACTCTGCTGGATATGCTGCAGGCGGTTCCCGGCGTGCCGGAAATCTTAAGCCAGAACGAGCAACAGGCAAGACAGGCCCAGAGAACAGGTGGGGGCGGTCAGCGCGGTTTTGGCTCCGGTGGGGATCAGATCCTCATGGATGGCAAAAGGCTGGCCGGTAAAGCAAATAACATTAATGATACCCTCTCTAGGATTTCAGCGTCTCAGGTGAATCATATTGAATTGATCCGCGGTGCAGCCAGCGGCCTTGACGTTCAAAGCCAGGGACTTGTGATCAACATCGTCATGATGGAAGGGGCATCCACATCAACCACTTTCTGGCAGGTTAAGGGCGAATGGACACAGGGTCATAAACTGGTTCCTGAATTTCTGGTATCCCACACCGGGTCGGCCGGAAGTCTTGATTATACGTTAAGCTATGAGCATAAAAACAATTATTTTTATATTGATTCAACTGAAAAATTTTTTGATCCGCAGGGAAATCAAAAGGCCACGCAATATATTGATAACGCATCCAACCGCTTTTCGGATGCCTTTAATACAAACCTGTCCTATCAGTTTGAAGACGGTGGCCGACTGCGCTTAAATGGACTTTTTGAACCGGGCGGACAAAAGGGTGATGAGACCCGTGATAAAACAAGTGACACATTACGCCCTGTGGTCTGGAGCACAGACCGTGATGCCGACAAATGGGAAGTCGGTGGCGATTATACCAGATCGCTTGGGTTTCTGGGCAATCTGAAGTCACTGTTTGTCATAAACAAAAATACTGAAGATTATCTGGTTGACCGGTTTAAGGGAACAGGTACAGAAAAATATGAATATACAAAGGACGACACTAATCTTTATCAGGCTGAGAAAATCTTCCGCGGGTCCATTACAAAAGGCATTACTGACGCACAATCCATCGAAATTGGCGGCGAAGCAGCCTTTAATAAATTCAATAAAACATTCGACAGTTCCAAACGCGATAACGCCGCAAGTGCTCTTACGTTATCTACCAGCGACAATGTAAAAATCAAGGAAAACAGATACGAGGTTTTTGCAAACCATAGTTATAACATTTCTTCTGCAATTGTGCTGCAAAGCTCCATAACTACAGAATTTTCAAAAATTGTTGCTGACAATATTCTTGCCGGTGGGGCAATTGACCGGCGCGATACAAGTTTTACGTATATCAAACCACGTTTTAATCTCCGCTATGATGTGACCGACCGTGATCAGATCAGGCTGCTTGCTGAAAAAAAGGTCAGCCAGCTTGATTTCAATAATTTTGTAACCCGTTTTGACCAACAGGAACAGAAACTGAAACCCGGAAATACCCAAATCCGCCCGGAGCAGACCTGGGATTTTGCTTTTACCTATGAACACCGTTTGCCCAATGATGCCGGTTCATTTGAAGCAGAGGTTTTTTACCGAAAATATACGGACCATATTGAAACAGTGGATTTCACCAATTATGTGGACTTTAACCATGATCCGATCACAGCGGATGCGTTTTTTGCTTTGCCGCCGGATACGGCATTGCGGGATTATGTCGACGTTACGGGTGAGGGCTTTTCCGCCAAAGAAGGCAATATTCCCAAAGCCAATGCCTATGGTGCCAAGGTTAAAGGTAACCTTCGCCTAGGTTTCATTGGTGTGCCAAATGCAACGCTCAGTGCGAATTACACATTTGAAAGGCGCAGGACCACAGACCAGTTCACTGGACTTGAGCGGAATTTTGACCGGGAGTCGGATCATACCTGGAGTGTTAATTTCCGCCATGATTTGCCGGAAATCAAATTTACATATGGCTTTGAATATACAGCCAGAAGCGATTATGCCCGTTATTATATTGATTATTACTGGCCAAATAATCCGGCACCGAATATTAAACTTTATGCAGAAAAGACCGTCTTTAGTGACTATAAGGTTCGTCTGGAAGCAGAAGGTCTTAACAAAAAACGCGGTCAGTCTGTTTACTGGCTCTATAATGAGCATATCCGGTTTGATGACCTAAAAGAACGTCAGGAAAAATTATTCAAACGGCCAATAGAGCTTAGAATTTTCATTCAGGGAACATTTTAAAACATTATACTATTACATTTGATTATTAATATCATATGTTTTATACCTCTGCCGTAACCATATTTTAATGAATAGAACTATAAATACGTGTGGTTATTGACGGCCAAGAAAATAAAGGGATTAAGATTAATGGGTTTAAAGATATTACCAGCAAAATTCAGAACAAGACTTTTTTATTCCACTTTGCTTGCTGGTAGTATGATCTGTCCGGTAATGGCCGCAGAAGATGCCCTTGTTGATGCGGCAATCGTTTCTTATGAACCGGTGTATTTTGAAAAATTCTCCCCTGTTACCTTGCTTGATATGCTGCAAAGGATACCCGGTGTTCCGGAAGTCCTAAATAATAACAGACGGGGTGGCAACCAAAGAGGATTTGGTGGTGGTGGTGACCAGATCCTTATTGACGGAAAACGCCTGGCTGGAAAGTCCAATAACATCAATGATGCGCTTTCGCGTATTTCAGCAGACCAGGTTGCCAAAATTGAGCTGATCCGCGGGGCAACAAGTGGTCTTGATGTTCAAAGTCAGGGACTGGTTATTAATATTTTGCTTGTTGAAGGCGGATCAAAATCCTCAACCTTCTGGAAAGCAATGGGTGAATATACTTTTGGGCATAAATTCCTGCCACAGTTTCTTATTTCACATTCTGGATCAGCAGGAAATCTTGGCTATACGATCAGTGCGGAAACCAAGAATGATAATGGTTACCGCCCGCGTCATGAAATTTTTTATGATAATAATGACGTAGAAACAGGCACCCGCGATGTTGAGCATGAATTTAAATTCAAAGGGTATAAATTTACCACCAATCTGAATTATGCCTTTGAAAATGGCAGTGAACTGCGCATCAACGGATTATATGAACCCAACGGTTTTGATTATCACGAAACAAGAGCGGAATATGGTGATGATCCGGATAATGTCATTTGGGATCAGGACAGAAATAACAGCCGCTGGGAAGTTGGCGGCGATTTCAGCACTGATCTGGGTGCGCTGGGTAGGTTTAAGACGCTTTTTGTCGTCAACAGAAATAGCGAAGATACGGAAATTGACCGGACCCGCGATTATATCGATCCCCTGTTTATCTATGCCAATGAATTTACAAATGAAGTGAACAGTGAAAAAATACTTCGAAGCTCGACCATTATAACACTTTGGGGTGAGCAGTCGATTGAGCTGGGTGGTGAGGCGGCTATTACCACATTCGAAAAAACGTTTGAAAGTTATTCCCGCGATATTGAAGCGGATCCACTTGACCTTGAATCGCTTGACAATGTGGATATCAAGGAAAACCGTTACGAAGTTTTTGCCATTTATAATTATAATATTTCTCCTGAACTTCTTCTTCAAAGTTCACTGACCACTGAATTTTCCAAGATCATTGCCGACAATATTTTTCAGGACGGTACATTTGACCGCCGTGATACTGCTTTTACTTATTTCAAGCCCAGGGTTGACCTTCGCTATGATTATACCGATGTGGATCAGATACGCGGAACAATTGAAAAAAAGGTCAGCCAGCTACGTTTTGATACTTTTGTTACATCTTACGACGCGCAGAATGATCAGTATAGTGCGGGGAATACCGATCTTCGCCCTACACAGACATGGGAATTTACCCTTGCTTATGAGCATCGTCTGCCAAATGATACCGGCTCACTGGAAGGCAAAGCCTATTATCATTATCGCAAAGATCATCAGACACGTATCGATTTTACAGACTATTATGATTATGACGGTAATCCGGTTTCTGTGGATGAATTTTTTGCATTACCGCCGGACATGGCCTTGCGCGACACCATTGATTTTACGCCCAGTCAGGGCAACATTGATCATGCCTATATTTATGGTGTGGATTTGAAAAGTAACCTGCGCATGGGATTTGTCGGTGTGCCGGAAGCCGTGCTTTCCCTTGGATACAGATTTGAAAAAAGACGCTCCATGGATCAATTTACCCAGATGATGAGAAATTTTTCAAGGCATTCAAACAATGTTTTTAATGTGAATTTCCGTCATGATGTGACCAAATGGGGTTTCGCCTATGGTTTTGATGTCGAAGCGAAAAGCAACTGGGCCACGTATGATATCAACTATTATCAGCCGCAAAGCCCGGCAGCCGCCATTAAGGCATTTGCAGAATATAACCTGAAAAGCGGTATTAAAATGCGCATTGATTTACTGGAAATCACCGGAAAAGAAGGGCATACAACCACATTCCGTTATGTGGATCATATCCGCTTTGATGAGCTTAATGTCCGTGAGGAACGGGAAAATAAACGTCCTCGCGCTGTACAGATATCCCTGCAAGGTAATTTTTAAAAAGGAAATTACCGGATGAAAAAATCAGGTTTTCTAACCACCGTTATGCTCTCCGCCCTTATGTTAGGCAATGCTTATGCGGGGCAGGACACAACGGATGATGCGGCAATTGTCACCTATGATCAGGCATATTTTGAAAAATTTGCCCCAGTAACCCTTCTTGATATGATGCAGCGGATACCCGGCGTTCAGGAAATTATCGATAAAAACCGCGAACAACGCCAACAGGCCGCCCGTGGTGGCGGGGGCGCTGAAAATCAGGGTGGCCGTGGTTTTGGCTCAGGCGGGGATCAGATTTTGATCAACGGCAAACGTCTGGCCGGCAAGAATAATAATATTGATGACACTTTATCCCGTGTTTCCGCCGGACAGGTTGAAAAGATTGAACTGATCCGCGGTGCCGCCAGTGGTCTTGATGTTCAAAGCCAGGGGCTGGTGATTAATGTCGTCATGCAGGAAGGGGCATCTTCATCCACCACATTTTGGAAATTGACCGGAAATTATTATGAAGGCACCAGTGCTTTTCCGCCGGAACTTCTTCTCTCACACAGTGGGTCAAGTGGTGATCTACAATATATGGTCAGTGCCGAAGTAAAAAACACCCGATCATTCTTTACCCGATCAGAGGAACATTTCAATGCCGCTGATCTACAGACGGGGGATAAATTTATTGATAACAGGGTCATTACACAAACACTGACTTTAAACAGCAATTTATCCTATGACTTTGGCAATGGATCAGAACTGCGGCTTAATGGTCTTTATCAGCCCGGTCTTAATAACCGCCTGGAAGATCAGAATGAAACCGGTACCCAGCCGCTACATACGCTCTGGGATACGGACAGTGATACCAGCAAATGGGAAATCGGCGGAGATTATAGCCGGAACCTTGGCTCATTGGGGCGTTTTAAGGGGCTTTTCGTTATCAATAATGATACGGAAGATCAGGCCGTGTTGCGGGACCGCAATATAGGGGAGGCAGGAGAATTCCGCTATGCTGAGGAAAGCACCAAACTTGATAAGTCTGAAAAGATTTTCCGCGGATTAGTAACAAAAAAAATTACAGAAAGCCAAAACCTTGAGGTTGGCGGTGAAGCCGCAATCAATAATTTCAATAAGGATTTTGAAGATAATCGCCGCAGTATTGCAACGGATCCTTTAACCCTGAATGCAGGGGATAATGTAAAAATTAAAGAAAACCGTTATGAAATCTTTGCCAATCATACTTATGATATCAGTCCAGTGCTGGTTCTGCAAAGCTCACTAACCACTGAATTTTCCAAAATCGTTGCCGTCAGCAGCTCGGCCGCGGCCCCACGGGATACCAGTTTTACCTATATCAAGCCGAGGGTAAATCTGCGCTATGATGTATCGGGCAATGACCAGTTGCGCCTGACGGTTGAGAAAAAAGTCAGCCAGCTGGACTTTAATAATTTTGTGACAAAATTTGATCAGCGTACAGATCAGCTGGTCTTTGGGAACACCAATATCAGACCGGAACAGATATGGGAATTTTCCGCTGCATTTGAACATCGCTTTGCCAATGATGCCGGCTCGGTTGAGGCGGAGGTCTTTTACCGTGACTATACCGATCATATCACCATTGTTGACTTTACCGACTATGTTAATCTGTCGGGACAGCCTATCACGGCTGATGAATTTTTCGCCCTTCCGGCGGCGGATATTTCTGCTATTCGCGGAAGCCTTAATTTTACATCCAAATCCGGCAATATTGATGGGGCCACGTCCCGCGGCCTTAAACTGAAAGGTAATTTCCGTCTCGGCTTTTTCGGTCTTCCGCAGGCCGTTTTTAGTGCCAGTTATTCTTATGAAAATGGTAAAGAACTGGACCAGTTCACAAAAGAGATCGTTCATTTTGCCAGGATCAGCACGCATACTTTTACCTTTAATTTCCGTCATGACATCACAGAATGGGATTTTTCATACGGATTTGACGGCAAATCCCGCAGCACATTTAATGTCTGGGAACGAAATTATACATGGCCATGGAAACTTGGCTTCGGCTATTCGATTTTTGCTGAAAAAAATATATTAAACGGCATCAAAATCCGGGCGGAAATGAAAAATGAAGATAATGGAACCGGCCTGTCGACCCTGACATATTATTATGACCAGCGGCGATTTAATGATGTGCTGGAGCGGACCGAAAAAAATCATATGCGCCCAAAACAGTTTATCTTATCCATTCAGGGCACATTTTAACGTTTCGTCTTAAATTAGCCATATTTTACCGCATTATGGTTTACTTGTTTGGATGAGGGCATAAGGTAAGTGCACCTCTATAAAATGACAAACAGGGGGGAGCCATTACCGACGCCTTTAAAAAAGCCGCTCTTATAACAGTTTCATTTATCCTGTCATCCGGCACAGGGGCTTTTGCTGCGAACGGCGTCAAACAAGACACCGACACTCAGAATACTACCAGTGACAATGCATCGACTGTTGCCTATGATGTCAGTTCTTTTGATCAATATTCTCCCGTTACCCTAATTGACATTCTCCAACGAATACCCGGCGTTCCTGCTATTCTCGATAAAGCGGATAACCGTAATAACCAGCAAAGGGGCTTTGGTTCTTCCGGCGATCAGATACTGATTAACGGCAAAAGACTGTCAGCAAAGGGAAGTTCAATCCGCGACGTACTTGCCCGAACATCTGCGGGTGATGTCAGACGTATTGATCTGATCCGTGGGGCCGCTGCCGGTCTTGATGTGCTGACAGAAGGGCTGGTTGTTAATGTTGTTCTTAAAAAAGATGCAAATGGCTCAACAACTTTCTGGAAAATTGGCGGTTTCTACAGGTTAGGACATCAGCTTTTGCCGGATTTTGAAGTCTCCCATAAAGGCACGGCAGGGAACCTTGAATATTCTTTGGCGCTTGAAGGTGAGTGGCGTTCAAGCAGCTTTGGCCGTGATGAAATTCACCATGATAATAATGACAATGTAATAACCGGTATTCGTGATGTTGACGGAAACTGGTACCACCGGGAACTAAAATTCACAAACAGCCTGTCTTATGACTTTGGTAATGATCAGTCTTTAACCATTAACGGGCTATATGAGCCAAACCACAATGAAAACAAACAAAACCATGTTGATCGTGAAGCCGACGGTGAAAAACTTTTCTGGGATTATAGTGAGAATTTCACAGAATGGGAAATCGCCGGAGACTATAATCGCACTATTGCCTTCCTTGGAAAACTGAAAAGTCGTTTTGTAATTAACCGAAAACACAACAAGGATAATCAGACAGAAAGATTTGATGGCATAAGCGCTGATCGTTACCTATATACCAGAGAAAAAATTGGGTTTAAATCCAATGAGGATATTATCAGGATTTCATTTACAAAAAAGCTCAGTGATCATCAGTCGCTGGAATATGGCAGCGAGGGAGCGTTCAATACCTTCAAACAGTTTTATACGAGTGAAGAACGCGAAGAGGCGACAGATCCTCTCGAACTCGCAACAAGCAATGATATTGTGATAAAGGAAAACCGGTACGAGATATTTGCCCATCATAATTATACCATCACACCAAAAATTGTTCTGCAAAGCTCACTGACCACAGAATTTTCGAAAATTTCTTCCGATACTATCCTTGCTGCCGATAATGTTATCAATGTCACCAATAAATTTACATTTTTAAAACCACGGCTCAATTTCAAATATGATATGACATCGCGGGATCAACTTCGTCTGACCGCAGAAAAAAAGGTCAGTCAGCTAGAATTTTTTCATTATATTACTTATTTCGACGAACTGACCAAAGAACTTAAATTTGGCAATAATGATATCAGGCCAACAAAAACCTGGGAATATTCGGCGACTTTCGAGCACCGCCTTGCCGATGACGGGGGCAGTCTGGAAGGGAAAGTCTTTTACCGTGATTACAGGGATTATATCGCGCGAAGTGATTTTACGGATTATAAGGATTACAATGGCAATCCGATCAGCGCTGATCAGTATTTTGCCTTACCACCGGATACAGCACTAAGAGAAGATACAGATTTTACATCCAAATTTGGCAATGTAAAAAAAGCGACAGGATACGGAATTGAAATTAAAGCCAATTACCGGCTTGGCATCATTGGCCTAAAAGAAGCGCTTATCAACGTTGAATATAAATATGATAAACGTCGATATGATAATCCATTTACAGGGAAAAGCCGGAAATTCAGCTGGGAATCTGATCACAGGGTTAAACTGAGCTTTCGCCATGATATTTCATCGCTGGGACTGTCCTATGGTGCAAAGGCAGAATATGTAAGCCCCTTCATGCAGGCGGATATTGATTTTGACTGGCAGTTTGAAGCAAGACACAGTTATGAAATATTTATAGAAAAAAATATTACAAATGATATTAAAGCCAGATTGGAATATTCAAAAGACGACGAAAATCATTCCAAAGCAAAGCTTTACAACTATGTTGATCATCAGCGGTTTAATGAGCCGGATGGTTATGATGACTACCGGTTTTATTTTCCTGAACGAATATCCTTTACCCTTCAGGGTACATTTTAGATTGTTATAACATAACCATTGATTAACATTTTTAATTCCACTATACCTTTTTACGATTAAAACGAATAAGGGTAGATTTTTCAAAATGCGGCGCAAACTTCTTTCTTCGGTCTTAATTGTGCCGTGTATAATCCTGACACAAATAACATATGCCGATGAAAATGACGCCGGCTCCTCCGTGGTCACATATGACAAGGAATATTTCGTTAAATTTGAACCCGTTACCCTTCTTGATATGCTAAGCCGAATTCCCGGTGTACAGGAAATCCTTGATAAAAGCAGACGGGAAAAAGAACAGCAGCAATCCTTGGGAACAGGGGCCGGACCAAGGGGGTTTGGCTCTGGCGGTGACCAGATACTGATCAATGGCAAGCGCCTGGCCGGTAAAGATAATAATATTGATGATACTCTGGCCCGGGTTACCGCCGACAATGTTGAAAAAATTGACCTGATCCGGGGTGCGGCCGCCGGGCTTGATGTTCAAAGTCAGGGACTGGTGATCAACATTACCCTGAAAAAAGGAACATCCTCATCATCCACATTCTGGAAAGTCGGTGGCAGGGCCAATCTTGGCGATGATCTGGGGCATTCAGTCACCTTATCCCATAGTGGATCATCAGGAAATCTTGATTATACGGCCACATTTGAAAGCAACCGCAATTTTATCATTAAAAACCGGATCGAAGATTTTATCTATGACGGGAGCGGGGTTATTTCCCGTGTTCAGGACAGCCACACACCCAACCGCAAGGATAATCATAAGTTTGCCGGAAATATAACCTATAATTTTGAAGATGGGGCAGTGCTGCGCCTTAACGGGCTTTATAATCCTGAAACACAGAATGAAGTCGCGCCAAGAACGATGACTTTTCTTGATGAAAGTTATGGGCCGGCCATTACCTTTACCGATACGGCGCCGGACAGTGATGGAAACCGCAAGCTTAGCGAAAGATGGACCACAAATGGCGCCCCGACCAAATGGGAAATCGGCGGCGATTATTCACGTAAACTGGGTAATATTGGTTCGCTCAAGTCTCTTTTTGTGTTTAATAAGGAAAATTCAACCATCAATAACGGCTATTATAAGGGGGACGGTGCTTCCGAATTTCTTTATAAAAATCAGGATGCGGTCTTAAGCAAATCAGAAAATATTATCCGGGGATCAATCACACGGGGGATAGCAACCGGGCAATCGCTGGAAATAGGCGGGGAAGCCGCCATAAACAAATTTAACCGGACATTCCAAAACAGTACCCGCAGTACGGCAGCCGACCCGCTGGTGCTTAAAAATGATGATAATGTGAAGATCAAGGAAAACCGTTTCGAAATTTTTGCAAACCACAGTTATACAATTTCTCCGCAAATCTCCCTGACAAGCTCCCTGACGGGGGAATTTTCAAAAATTGTTGCTGATAATTTCTTTGCCAATGGCAGCATTGACCGACGGCAAGCCAATTTTAAATTTTTAAAACCGCGGATGAATTTCCGCTATGACCTTAATTCGCAGGATCAGTTACGACTGACCGTCGAGCGAACAGTCAGCCAGCTTGATTTTAATAATTTTTCCACCAGTTTTAATCCACTTACAGAAAAAATTGATTTTGGAAATACCGGGATCAAACCTATGCGGTCATGGGATTTCACAGCCGCGATTGAACACCGTTTCGCCCAGGATAGCGGGTCAATATCACTGGATGTTTTCTATAAAAAATATACCGATTATATTGATAAGGTCGATTTTACGGACTATGTCGACAGCCTTGGAAATCCCATTACTGCGGATGAATATTTTTCACTGCCCGCAGCAGAGCAGACCCTGACAAGTGATGATTTTATTTCAAAATCCGGCAATGTGCCCTCGGCAAAAGCAATAGGGTTTAAATTTAAAAGCAGTTACCGTCTTGGCATTATTGGTCTGCCGGAAGCGGTATTGAGCGCCAATTATGATTATGAAAAAGGGACGCTTGATGATCCTTTTACGGGTCGGGAAATCCGCTTTTCCTATAAACCGTCGAGCCAGATTAATTTTGCCTATCGTCATGATGTTACAGCGCTTCAGCTCTCCTATGGGGCAAGTGTAACATTCAGACGCGGATTTTACGGAAATGATATCCGGCTGAACTGGTACGGCACACCGGGAACCCTACTTGAAGCCTTTGTTGAAAAGAATGTCTATAATGGGATCAAGCTTCGGGTCAGCGGCAAGGATTTAACAGGCTCCCTCGGGGATTCAAATCAGTTTTTCTATGACAAGCATTTAAGATTTAATGTTCTGGACCATGAAGTCCAGCGCCATACAAAAGGACCAAGAGTAATTGAAGCCACCCTGCAGGGCACTTTCTGACGGGACGGGTGCTTTAAAATTTATCAGCTTTATGATTGAAAATCATCCGCTTTGGTTATACTCTTGTGCCAATATTATGACATCAGGTGAGCTATAATGATGACGCGGTTTTTTTTAATATTCTCAATGATTGCCACACTGTTTGCGGCAACGGCAAATGCCGACAATGCAAAAGGTGAAGAAGCCTATGCAAACGGGGACTATGCCTTGGCCCTTAAGGAATTCAGTGCGGCAGCGGAAAAAGGGGATATGAATGCCCAATATAATCTTGGCGTCATGTATGAACATGGAAATGGCGTAGAGCAAAGCGACAAAAAAGCCGCCGAGTGGTATCAGAAAGCAGCCGATAACGGCCATCCGGAAGCCCCGATGGCCTTACAGCTTTTATATGAATATTTTTAATTTTTTGGACAGGAATTTATAATGAAAAGCCTCCGACTGTTGATTGCCAGCCTGTTACTTATTTTATCATTCCCGGTCATGAATGCACTTGCCGGATATGAGGAAGCAAAGGCCGCCTATGATGACCGGCGATTTGAAGAAGCCTTTAAGGGCTTTACCGAAGCGGCGGAGCAGGGCCATATGCTGGCACAATATTATCTTGGTGTTATGTATGCAACCGGGCGGACAGTCCCGCGTGATGATGTATCGGCTTATAAATGGTTTATGAAAGCAGCCCTGCAGGGTCACCCGATTTCACAGGGCAATATCGGCACAATGAAGCTTAATGCTCGTGGTACAGACTATGATGTGACCGGATCATATTTCTGGTTCATTCTGGCCGAGGACGGCGGCTTTGAAAAGGCGCGGAAATTTATGTGGCGCGTAACCAATTATATGACCCGCGACGATATTAATAATACCAAGGCAAAAGCCGAGGAATGGATCAGAGAAAACCGCGGCATCAATTAAGCCGAAAAATAACGAGGAATGATGATGACTGTTGCCCGTAAAATTTTCGCACTATGTTTTGTTTGTTTCTTTACATTAAATGTTTATGCGGCGGATTTTGATTATGACCATATGCCGCCACCGGCTCCTGAAAAATGGCGCCCTTATTATGGTGAATATACACTGGGTGATCAAAAACTTCTCTTCAGGGAAAATAATGGCCGTTTTGAGGTGCTCTATAATCCATCTGCTGATGGTAAAGATTTGGACAAAATTAAAATCAGACCTTTAAGTGAACTTGGTGATGGTAAATTTACCTATAGCTTCAACGGCGAATTTTCAAATTTCCTTTTCCGGCTTGATGATCAGGGAAAGCAACTTGGGGTTATGGTCAATGATGATTTCTATGAAAGACATAATATTGAACCGACAAACGGCAATACATTTAAAGTCACCCTTGATAAGCCGATTGAAGACTATATTAAAGATGCGCTGAGGGCCACACCCCCGGTTCAAAAGGGAAATTTCCGTAAACCCGATCTTGTTGATGTGACAACGGTCCTTGAAAAAGTCAAACTGGATATCCGTTATGCGACAACCAATAATTTCCTGAATGCCCCGACTTATTCACTGGCAAAAAGCTTTATACAAGGACCAGCCCTTGAAGCACTGAATAAAGCCAATAAACGGTTTCTCAAAATGGGCTATGGGCTTCTTATTCACGATAGCTATCGCCCATGGTATGTGACAAAAGTTTTTTGGGATGCGACTGAAGGAAACGAACGTGACTTTGTTGCTAATCCTGAAAAAGGATCAAAGCATAATATGGGAAGCGCCGTTGATCTGACCCTTTATGATTTAAAAACCGGAAAGCCAATTAAAATGGTCGGTACGTATGATGAAATGTCGGATCGTTCCTATCCGGAATATCCCGGCGGCACATCACTTGAACGATGGCACAGAGATCTGCTCCGGCATGTTATTGAAGCTGAGGGCTTCAAAGTTGTCAGCAATGAATGGTGGCATTTTGATCATAAGGATTGGCAGAAATATCCTATCTTAAACAAAACCTTCGAAGAGTTGCTGGCAGAAAAATAGTTTTCTTATATTAGCAAAATATTAATTAAATAAAGGCATATGTACCACAACAATAATAATAACGGTAATGCGATGAAAGAGCCTATCCAGATCGATCCTGTTACAGGATTACCAGGCCGTACCTATCTATGGAGTATTTTGGGGGACACCCTAAACCTGGTTAGGCGCAATGCAACTTACGCGGCCGTTTTATTGGTCCAGGTTGATGAACTCACTTCCATCAGGGACGAACTCGGCATTGACGCTGGAGATGCATTTTTAAAACTGACGTCTTCAAGAATAAAAAACAGCCTTTGGGATCTGGATAGCGCCGTACAATTTGATACTGATAAATTTGTCATTATCGCCAACAGCATTCAAAATCCTGAAGACGTCCATATTGTCATGAATAAGGTTCATAACTATCTGAGCCTTGAATGCGATATTTCCGGTCAAACCATTTTGCCAACAGTCAATATCGGTATTGTCATGCTTCCCGGTGACGCCATGGAGATGGATGAAATCATATCAAATGCCAGCATCGCCTTAAAAATGGCCTATGCCCGTAATGATCATCATTATTTTTATTATAATCAGGAACTGGGTGAGGAAATTGAATATCAGCAGTCTATTAAAAATTCAATTATTGAAACACTGGCCAATCAGCGGTTTCTGCTTATGCTTCAACCAAAAATCAATGTTAAGTCAGGGACCGTTTCCGGCGTAGAAGCGCTGGTCCGTATGCGTGATAATGACGGGAATATTGTCAGCCCCGCGGACTTCATACAGGTGGCAGAAAAAAGCAATATCATCGCCCAAATTGGCAACTGGGTTTTGGTCCGGGTGCGTGAAATAATAGAAGAATGGAAAAAAACAGGAATTGATATACCGATTTCGATTAACATTTCTGATATGGAATTTAAGGGCAGTGCCAAACTGCTTTCAGCACTTTATACGCTTTCTGAAGTGAACCGGGAGAACCCGGGAAAAATCATTCTGGAAATCAATGAAACCAGTATCACAAATGATGTTGACCTGGCAGCCGCCCTCCTGGCGGAAATAAAATCATATGGATTTGGGCTTTCTCTCGACGGGTTTGGTTCCGGGTTATCCAACCTGTCCATTTTGAAAGATATGAATATTGATGAAATTAAAATTGCCAGAGAATTTCTTGATGACGTTCCGGAGAATAGTAAAAATACATCACTCTTTGAAGCCATTATCCATTTGGGCCATAGCCTTGATTTTCGTGTTGTGGCGATGGGCGTAGAAACGAAAAGCCAGTATGATATTTTAAAAGCAGCTAACTGCGATGAATATCAGGGCTTCTTAATCAGCAAACCGATGGAAGAGGCGGATTTTATCTCCTGGTATAAAAATAATTCCTGATTAGTCTTTTAGTTTAGCCAAGGTTTTTACAAAATATTCCGCATCGGCCATATCATTATACACTGATAATGCAATGCGGAAATGCCCTTTATAAAGACTTGCTTTTATGTCGGCCTCCAAAAAGAGGGGACCCAGCCTTTTTGCCGCATCCGCACATTCAAAAGTCAGGATCGGTGTAATCATCCGCCGCGGGGTCAGACATTTATAGCCAAGTGCTTCAATTTCCATTCTTAAAAAACTTAACATCGGCTGACGATAGGCGACAATACGGTCCACACCAACATCGAGAAGATATCCCAGCGATTTATCAAGCTGGGCAATAACAATACGTGGCTCACTCCAGATTGAAAAATATCCTTCTGTATTTTCGGCCAGCTCATATTCATAGATATTATCGTCGGTTGTTATCTCATCACCAGGGAAAACATGGGTAATCAGGTTTCTGACCTGACGTTTGCCGTAAACTGGTCTTTTTAAGGACCCCAGCTTATCGCGGCGGACATATAAAAATCCCGATCCCTGATCACCCATAAGCCATTTAAATGTTCCACAGGACATAAAATCAACCCCGCTTTTCTTTACATCGAACGGTGTTGCACCGATATGATGAATGGCGTCCGCATAAACAAGAGCGCCGCAGGAATGGGCAATATCGCATACCCGTTTTAAATCATGCTGATGGCCGTTAAATGTTGAAACGCTGGAAACCGCAACCAGTGAGGTTTGGTTATTAATGGCTTTTTCATATGCTTTATAATCAATATCCCCGTCGGTGTTTCTGATCGTGATAACCTCCACACCCTGTTTTTTAAGCTCTCCATAAATCTGGTATGATCCAAAATAATGAAGGTCGTCTGTCACAACTCTGCCGCCCTTCGCCGCAAGATCAAGTGCCTGAATAATCAGGTTTTCGCCTGCCGTGGTGCTGCCGATAAGGGTCAGTTCATCCGGTTCTGCATTAACCAGCTTTGCAAATTTATCGATAACATTTTTTCTTATGGCCGCCGGGTCATAATCCATATCCGTGTGAAACCCTTTATAACGGATATACTCTTCTGCCGCTGCGGCACTTGCCCGGCTCACAGGATGCTGGACACCCGCATTAAAATATACGCCCCTGATCGGGAAAAAGGCGTTCTTATGTGGTAATGCTGATGCGGGATCAAACTCTGGCTTTTCGCTCATGTCATATGCTTTCGGATTATAAACTGGTTGCTCGTGTTTCTTTTACACCCAAAAGAAGCACATTACCAGAGTTGTAAATGATCCATCATATTCTATTGTTTATCTAAACAATCAATGATGCCGTTTGCGGAAACAGAGTATTCATCCGATTTAACCCGTCCTGATAATTGGCAAGCTGCTTTTGTAGGTACGGGGGCACCGGACCATCGGTTTTTTTCGTCGCATCCTTTTTGAGCTGCTCCGCAATCGGATCATAGGTAAGGGATCGGTAAGCCGACTTGACCACACCAATTGCATATTCAAGCTGCTGGGCCACATAACGGGCATCCCGCTTATCGGCAACGGTGAAACGGTCATCCAGCTTGAAAGCAAACACGCCCCCTATTTTTGCGGTGTCATTTTCATCACCATTGGCATTCAGGTTGAATAGCTCTTCCGTTGAAAGCACAAGCGTTGGTTCAAGCCCCAGTTTTTTAAGCGCATCCTGTTCGCCACGGCCGGCAATAATTTCGACCTGTCCACCCGATTTTGTCGCTATTCTTAAGCTGTTTCCATAAGTGGCGAGGGGGGCAACTTCAAATTTTTCCTCTTCCGTAATGCCGTTTCTTTCATTCTGAATTTTTTTAAGCTTTTCATCAATAACCGCTTTGGCATCAAATTCTTCCTGTTTCGTGACGCCATAATCTGTACTGCTGCCGGAACTGAATGATACGGATGCATTTAAATATCTGAAGGATGACTGATTTATTCTGTTGGCAAGGGTTCTGTAAGTATCACCCTGTTTAATTTCAATCTTTTTGGTGATCAGCCCATTAACCTTGATATAAAAATAGTCTCCGGCACGGGCCGTTGTCTGGGTTTCAATATTTCTTTTTTCGTCCTCGTCAAACTGTCCCATGGGAAGACCAAGTTTGCTTAAAACCGACGAGCCTTGCGTGGCAAAGGCTATGCCGGTGGCGGCCCTATTTTCAGTTGAATAGCCGATCTGTTTGATCCAATCGGTTGCGCCACTGGTCCCGTCAATTTTTGTTGCAAAACTGTCGGTTCCACCCTTAAGACCATTGCCATCAACATTTCCATTTGTTGTTCCGGCAATATAAATCTTTCCATCATAAACAGAAAGTGAACCATTGCTGTCCGTGCCGCTGCTGCCGATAAATTTGGTCCAGTCGGCACTGGCACTGCCGCCGGCATCATTAATGGCAAGAACAAAATTATCAAGCCCACCAAGGGGCGCATCAATTTCGGTGCCGCCACCGGAAAGGCTGTTACTGCTGCTGCCCGAAACATAAATACGGTTTCCATCAACAGCAATTTTTCCAACCTGACCGCCCGCACCCAGATCACCATAATCATGGGACCACAATGATGTGGAAAGATCGGTTTTATCCAGTTTCTGTAATATGAAGTGTCCATTTTCCTGGGTACCGACAATAATATTGCCATCAGCGGCAACGGCAATTGATTTACCGTAATCGGCGCTTGATGAGCCTATTTCCACATAATCGGTTTTTTCACCGTTCGAACTATCCAGTTTAAGAACATAGGCATTTTCGCTGCCAACAGGAATGGTTTTCGAAAGCTCATAAGCATTTTTATTTCCCGTTACATAAACATTGCCATCGGCATCAGTGGTGATTGCCGCTGCACCATCAGTTCCGTATTTGTCATTCAAATACATCCACTGCTGGGTACCGACGCTGTTATATTTAACGACAAAACTGTCCTTTCCGGAAAAAAGATTACTGCTTAAGGCGAGGGGGTCATTGCTTTTGCCTTTTTCCAGTTTATCGGCCTGTCCGGCAATGATCACATCATCATTGGCATCAACGGTGATGGCATAGCTGCTGCCCTGTCCCTGACTGCCGACAAGTCGGCTCCAGAGCAGTTTGCCGCTTGCATCATATTTATTCAGAAAGGCATCGCCATCTTCCGATGTATTCAGATGATTGGCAAAACGCCCATCGGTTGACCCAACCGTATAATAATTGCCAACACTGTCAGTGGCAATTGCAGTGGTCAGGGTTTCAGATGCCCTGTCAAGCGGATCAGTTTTAGTGGTCAGGGATTTTTCCGGCAGAAGCAGGGCTTCACCATCCGTGGCAAAAATTGATTTTTGATATTCCTGTGTTGCCTGTGGATCGGACAAGTTGGTCAGTTTGGTGACAAATGCCGTGGTCGGGACATTTGAATTTATCTTCTTGGTGGTCAGATCAATCTGATTAACATTTCCGGTAATATAAAGCGCGGGTTCCGTATCGGGCGCGGAAAAGCTCAGTTCTTCACTGAAATCAGTTTTAATTCTGAGCGCAAATTTATTTTTCTCGACTTCCTCGGCAAAAACACGTGTATGATAAAGCGGGACTTCCTCCCCATCATCATTGGTGGTTTTTATGCTTTGAATTTTAGCGTTAATCTGCGCGGTAAGGGCTTCAAGTGTGCGGTCATCTTCGGCAGTTGGGATGGTGATATTAAAATCCTGATTTACGTCGGTCGTGACCCCGGCAACGGTTTTTTTGGTCGTGATGGTAAGGGTAAATGTTTCACCGCCGGAAAGTTTTGAAAGTGGATCATCAATCGCGCCTTCATGGATGATCGGACCGACAAAATCATATTCCTTTTTTCCAAGTCCCGCCTGTGCCGTGACACCATTTTTCTTTTCGCCGAAAAGGAGTTTCAGCTTATCAAAGTCTTCCGTACTGATAAAATCCTTAACCTGCGACAACCCAAGTCGAAACTGTTCTTCAAGGGCAGCCATTTTACTTTCAGAGGTTCTGCTATCCCCCGCATATTCAGCAATGGTTTTTAAGTCTTTAAGCGCGTTATAAAGGGTAAATAGTCCCTTGCTATCAACATCAAGGTTGGATTTGGACACCGAATTTGTCAGTTTATTGATAAATTCGTCTTTATTGGCGATTGCCGAATAATCCTTGGTCAGCAGCTTATAGAGCGCATTGGAAGAAAGATTTTCACCGGACCGCTCGCCTTCAATGGCCGTATCTTGATCCCAGGGTGTTATGGCATTGTTTGTTTTGCTTAGTGAGACGTTTGACTGAACCGGGGGTAATGTCAGCAATGAATTTGACTGTTGCCTTGCGCTATAATAAGCCCCAAGCAGATCGGCACCAAAACCAATAAGTTGAAATGAATTTTCATCTGACATGTTTTTTTCCTTTGTAACTCCTTATTATTTAAAGCAAATAACATGCCAGTTTGCGGGCATCATTGGATTGATGATTTTTTCTCATAAATCAACGGATTATGGGGGAAAAAAACTGTGGTAAAATGTGCCTTTTGTAAATTTACAGGGCAATAAATGCCTGCTATGGTGCGCGCATCTGAAATAAATGCATACTGAAAGCACGTTAATGGAAGTTTTTGAAAGCACCCCACCATCATATAGCCCCGATGAACTCGCGAAAATTGCGAATGATTATTTTGGTAAGACCGGGACCATTAAAACCCTGGTCAGTGAACGGGATCAAAACGCCCGCCTAATCACCGGGAACGGTGACTATGTGCTTAAAATCGCCAACCGTGCCGAAGATCCTGAGGTCCTTGAATTTCAGAATGCGGTTCTAAATCATATCGCTGAACTTGATCCGTCCCTTGCCGTTCCGGCGGTGATAAAGGGTGCGGCAGGACAGGAAATTTTCAAACATGGTGAGAATTACGTTCGACTAATAACTTTTCTAAAAGGCGACATTTTCGGGGATAGCAAGAAAAGCCTTAATCTTTATGGTGACCTGGGCCATTTCATGGGTCGTTTTTCAAAGGCTATGCAGGGGTTTGGTCATGTCAAAGCCCATCAACCGGATTTTTTATGGAACCTTGATGCTGCACTTAACGTCAGGGATTATGCCGACGAAATTGAAGATGATGAAAACCGGAAACTGATCCAGACATATTTTGACCGTTATCAAAATTTTGTGTTGCCGCGGCTTAAAAAAATGCGGTCTGCCGTTATTCATTCGGATGCCAATAATTATAACCTGGTGATCAGCGGTGATAAAATCAACGGGCTGATCGATTTTGGCGACATGTTGTTTGCCAAACAGGTCAATGAACTGGCCATTACCCTTGGTTATGCAATGATGGATGTGGATGATTTCTTCGCGGTCACCCGGGCATTGATTAGCGGTTATACTCAGGAATTCAGACTGACGGAAGACGAGCTGGAAGTGCTTTTTGATCTTGCCTCAATGCGGTTGGTGATGAGTGTCTGCATTTCCACACATCGGGCCAAGAAAGCCAGCAGCGATGAACATAGGGACTATCTTCTGGTGACACAAGCACCGGCTCTTCGCACATTAAAAAGGATTGATAAAATCGGGCTGCCATTTTTGTCTGCTTTTGCCCGAAAAGCTGGCGGTTACCGCGCCACCAGACAGTATGATGTGCTTGTAAAGTCCCTAGAAAATGTGAACGGGCATAATATGTTCGACTTTGACCTTCAAAGTGAGCCCCGTGTGCTTTTTGATAACCGGTCTGGTGCGGAAGGCACCGAATTTATTCAAGACGGTCAAAAACATGCGGCGTGGGTTAAAGGCTTTCTCGACAGGAATGCTGCCCGATACGGCATTGGGAATTACGGCGAAAACCGGACATCATTCATTTTTGACAGTGGTTTTGATGGTGTGGGAAGCCCTGAGCCCCGCACAACCCATCTGGCCATTGATATCTGGCTGCGTGGCCCGGAAAAAATATATGCACCACTTGACGGTAAAGTCGCAAGCATAACCAGTAATGATCTTCCCTTTGATTATGGCACCGTGCTCATCCTTAGCCATAAAATCGACGATGGACCGGAATTTTACACGCTTTATGGCCACCTGAACCGGCAAAGCACTGACCATTTAAAACCTGGCGATCAGGTCAAGGCAGGGGACTATATTGCCACATTAGGCGAAATTCATGAAAATGGCGGCTGGACCCCGCATCTGCATTTTCAACTGATTTCTGATTTGCTTGAAATTGAGGACGGGAATTATCCCGGTATCTGCTCACCGGCCGTCTGGGACGTCTGGCAGGAAATTTGCCCGGACCCCAATTTGATCCTGGGTTTTATACCGGAAAGTTTTAAGAAACCTGATCAAACTGTTAATGACATGATGGATGCCCGCCGCAAGGTGCTGGCCCCATCTTTAAGTGTTGCCTATAAAAAGCATCTGCATATTGTCCGCGGCAAGGGAGCCTATCTTTTTGATGCATCAGGCCGGGCCTTTCTTGACTGCGTTAATAATATTACCCATGTCGGCCACTGTAATCCCCATGTGGTTAATGCCTTGTGCGAGCAGGCCGCAAAGCTCAACACCAATTCACGTTATCTATATGACGGGATCAATAAATTGGCGGCAAGGGTCACCAACACGATGCCGGACCCGCTTTCCGTGATGTTTTTTACCAATTCCGGTTCTGAAGCCAATGAACTGGCGCTTCGCTTAGCCCGCCATTACACAAACCGCAAGACAACCGTGGTTGTAGACTGGGGCTATCATGGCAACACCAATGCCACTGTGGAAATCAGTCCCTATAAATTTAACCGCAAGGGTGGAACCGGTCGTCCGGATAATACCCGCATTGCCGAATTCCCGGACCCTTATCAGGGGCGTTTCAATGATTATTCAGAAAAAAGCGGGCAAGGATATGCCGCTGATATTGATGTTCAGATTGCTGATCTGGTTCAAAAAACCGGGCAGGGACCAGCGGCATTTATCGCGGAAAGTATTGCCGGTGTTGGTGGCCAGGTGGTTTATCCTGATGGATATTTAAAAGCGGCCTACGAAAAAATCCGTGCCGCTGGCGGATTATGCATTGCTGATGAGGTCCAGACAGGCTTTGGCCGCATTGGGGAGCATATGTGGGCGTTTGAGCGTCAGGGTGTCGTTCCTGATATTGTCACATTCGGCAAACCATTTGGCAATGGCCATCCCATGGCCGGTGTTGTCACCACACGTGAAATTGCCGACAAATTTGCCAATGGTATGGAATATTTCAACAGCTTTGGCGGTAATCCTGTTTCCTGCGCTATTGGTATGGCCGTACTTGATGTGGTTGAAGGGGAAGGGCTAATGGAAAAAGCCATTGAAACCGGAAATCATATTATTGACGGTATGCGCGATATGATGGATCGTTTTCCGCTGATCGGCCATGTTCGGGGCTGCGGTATGTTTTTTGGTGCAGAACTGGTTAAGGACAGGGATACAAAAGAACGCGCACCAGCAGAAGCGTCTGCCATCGTTCAGTTTCTTCGTGAAGATGGCGTTCTGTTTTCAACCGACGGCCCATATGATAATGTGCTGAAAGGAAAACCACCGATGGTTTTCGGCATGCGGGAAGCGGACATTTTCCTTTCCAAACTGGAAAAAGCCTTTATCCGCTTAAAAAATGAAGGAATTTAAGATTTTAACGCCCTTGCCGTTTTGATCAGCTGGTCAATGCTGGCTGTGATCATTGCCCGCTGGCGTTCATCGGCAAAATTCCCGTTTTCATCAATGGCACTTGCCGCATTGCCCACGGCCACCTGGGTCGGAACAACATGAACACCAAGTTTGCTTAGCAATGTGTTAAATGATGGCAGCGCACGGATACCGCCCATGGCGCCGGGGGATGCTCCGGCAATGGCGGCAACCTTATCCATATAAGGGTTGCCGATATTCCGGTTATCAGGGCGCGACATCCAGTCAATGACATTTTTCAAGAGCGGCGGAAAGAAACTGTTATATTCCGGCGTTACAATAAAATACCCGTCACTGCCTGCAAATAATTCTTTTAATTTGGCGGCATTTTCCGGCATTCCCTCATTCACTTCCAGATCTCCGTCATAAATCGGCATGGGAAAATCACGAAGGTCGATAAAAATCGCCTCTACCCCTTTTTCAAGGGCAATTTTATAGGCCGCTTTGGCAATTTTTTTGGATAATGAAGCTTCACGGGCGCTACCCGCCATGAATAATAGCTTAATCATTTAATACCCTTTAACATTCTCTCGAATAATTATTATTGTATTTCAACAGGGACAAATGAAAATATGTCAATCAACGGTAAAAGTCGCCATTACACGACTTTTACCGTTGATAATTTCAAATGATTTTTTTACTAGTCTACGAGTTTAAGTTCGTCTGCCGCTTCTTTTCCGCGACTTTCAACGATATCGTAGCTAACTTTTTGTCCGTCGTTCAATCTGTCTATGCCTGCGCGCTCAACAGCAGAGATATGTACGAACACGTCTTTCCCGCCTTCGTCTGGTGCAATAAAACCGTATCCCTTATTTGGGTTAAACCATTTAACGGTGCCTGTAGCCATTTCTTATACTTCCTCAATATATTGTTATTTAATCCACTAAAAAAATTTTTGCGGAAAAGACTTTAATCTTGCTTATAATGAAGAAATGATAACTTTAAGAACGCCAGCTTATTATTTATCGGTTAAACAAACCTTGTTTATACCGGCTATTATTTAAAGAATACCCCCTCAAAAAGGTACAATAACTTAAAATCAAAAATACCGTATAACCGTTTTTTATAAAAAGCAATCCTTTATTTATGGGCCTTTAAACTATTTTTCTAACCGTAGCCTTGTATTTCCGGGCCAAAGTCTCATCATGTTTTTGATTTTACCCATCATAAAATAGGATATCATAATCTTCGTTTAGAATATAAAATAGGGCCAGCTTAAAATATTAGATTATCCTTAAATTGAGCCACTTACAAAATAATCACCCAAATTATGTTCTATTCATCACTGCTACAGGGAGCAAAACATGTATAAAAAAATGACATTGGAAGACATATTAAGCAAGCTGAACGGCTGGAAAGCGGTGCAGGGACGCGAAGCCATCAGCAAAAAATTTACCTTTAAAAATTTTGACCAGGCTTTCGCCGCAATGACGAAAATCGCCAAAAAGGCGGAGGAAATGGACCATCATCCGGAATGGTTCAATGTTTATAACCGGCTTGAAGTGACACTGGCCACCCATGACGCAAACGGAGTGACCAGCTATGATCTTGAGCTGGCAAAGTTTATTGACGCGGTGTCAACTTAATCAACTGACCATTTTCTGCACTATCCGTAACAATATATAATGCGCCGTCATAGCCCTGCTTGACAGTCCGCAGACGTTGACCAAAATGTTCAATCAATCTTTCTTCCCCGATCACATTATTGCCACCAATGACCAGTCGGGTAAGTTGTCGGCCTTTTAGCGAAGTGGCAAATAAATTCCCTTTCCATTTCGGGAAAAGGTCCCCTGTGTAAAACATCATGGAAGAGGGGGCGATATTCGGGTTCCAGAAATATATTGGCTGCTCGTAGCCTGCTTTTGCACTCAACCCTTCGCCGATGACTTTTCCTTCATCGCCATATTCCCGGCCATAGGTAATGATCGGCCAGCCATAATTGGCGCCAGCTTTCATGATATTGATTTCATCACCGCCCTGTGGCCCATGTTCAATGGTCCAGACCACACCGCTTTCCGGGTTAAGGTCAGTCCCCGAAGGATCACGAAACCCCATTGCATAAATGGCATCCGGCACGTCATCATTGCCAAAAAAAGGATTATCGGCGGGAATACTGCCATCCTTATTGATCCTGAGCATTTTACTGCCAAGCGTTTTTGGGTTTTGCGGGTCACTGTCGCTTCCCCAGGTGGTAATCCAAAGCTTACCGTCTGCGCCGAATGTCATTCTCCGGCCACCGACTTCAAATATATTTTCAAAATTCTCAATTTTTGTTTCATCGTCTGAAAGGCGTCCACGGCCAATAAAACGCCGGTCAAATGGATGGGATTTTTTATAAGCGTCATCTTTTTCCTTCCATTCATCATGGAGGGCGGTTGTTGCTTTATAAGCATCACCCCATTCCTTGGTTGGGCCATGAATGCCATTTCCGGCTTCCCCCTGGGGCGGGCCAAAATAGCTGAAATAAACCATGCGGTTTTTATCAAATTCCGGGTCAAGCAGCACGTCCATCAATCCCATATACCAATAGCCGCGTATGGGGGGCAGACCACTGACAATTTTCATGGAGCTGCCATCCGGGGTCACCACACTCAGCCGTCCTGTCATTTCCGTCATCAGAATATTCCCGCTTGGCAGCGGGGCTATCCCCCACGGAAGATAAAGCCCGTCTTTAAGGACAGTAATCTCAACAGGGGCACTTTGATCAGCGATCGGCGCTCTGGTCTGTCCAGGGTAAGCGGGCGCCGGGGGTTCAAGACCCGGAAAAACATGCTGGGCATTTGCCAGGTTGGCGGACCCAGCGATAATAGCAATAACAATTAATTTCAGTTTCATGATGACCCCTTAAAAAATATTCATTTTATATGAAACTCTAACGCGCTATATAGTGATTGGCAAGTCACGGCTTTGTGATCGGTTAAGAAAATAAAAGAGGACAATATGAACTATAAAAGAATGGGTTTAAGCGGAATAAAAGTATCATCACTATGCCTGGGGACCATGACGTTCGGTGCGGGGGCTGATAAATCTGAATCGGCAAAAATTTATCATGCTGCCCGTGACAAAGGGATTAACTTTTTTGACTGTGCCAATCTTTATGCCGGCGGTGCTTCAGAAGAAATTCTTGGTGATCTTATCCACGCTCACCGTGAAGAAGTTGTCATTTCATCAAAAGCCTATTTCCCGGTAAACTCCTATGCTGGCGGATCTAGTGAAATCTGGGGCCGCGGACTTAACCGTACGCATGTCATCCGTGCCGTCGATGATAGTCTAAAACGGCTTAAAACTGATTATATTGATATTTATTATATGCATCATTTTGATGATGACTGCACATTAGAAGAAAGCCTTTCTGTTTATAATGATCTGGTCCATCAGGGCAAAATAAACTATATTGGCCTCAGCAATTTTGCCGCCTGGCAATATATGAAAGCGGTCGGACTTGCCCGGGCGCATAATTATGCCCCGATCGCCTGTATTCAGCCGATGTATAATCTTTTGAAAAGACAATGCGAAAGTGAAATTCTGCCCATGGCCAAGAGCGAAGGGCTCGGTGTATTTTCCTATAGCCCGCTGGCAGGTGGCGTCCTGAGCGGCAAATATCTAAAGGATGATGAAGACAGCCGGGAAGGGCGCTTAAACAAAATGGCAATGTATAAAGAACGCTATAAGGCGGACAGGAATAAGGATATTGCCCGAAATTTTGTTGAACTTGCCAAATCCCGCAACCTTAATCCCATCAGCCTCGCTGTTGCCTGGGTTGGCGGGCATGAGGCCATTACTGCCCCCATTATCGGTGGACGGAATGTTAACCAGTTAAAACCGTCTCTTGATGCAGTGGATATTGAAATGACTCCGGAGCTCAGAGAGGAAATTTCCAAGCTTGGCATTGCTCCTGAGCCGGCTACAGACCGATCGGAAGAAAAGGCAAAATAAAAATAGCCTCCATCATGCTCGACGCTGTTGTAATGATCGGACATTCGTATTATAAAGTGGCAGATAAAATTACAGGAACTCTTTAATGAATATAACATACCAGGAAAGCGGTGGGAATTCCGCACGCAGACATATGATTGATGGTCAGCTTCTTCCTAATGAAGTGACTGATGAAAATGTTGTTGATGCCATTGAAAGGGTCAAACGCGAAGCTTTTGTACCAAAAGAGAGAAAAGGTGTCGCCTATATCGATAAAAGCATCAAAGTTGCTGAAGGGCGTTATCTTATGGAACCGCTTACTTTTGCCAAACTGTTAAATGCTGCTGATATCAGATCCGATGAACTGGTTCTCGATATTGCCCCGGCAACTGGCTATTCATCGGCCGTATTCAGTAAACTTGTTGAAACAGTTGTTGCTATTGAGGAAGATGAAGCCCTTGCAGAAATTGCCACAAAAAATCTGGCTGAGCAGGAATGTGACAATGTGGCCCTTTTAACTGCCCCACATGCCAAGGGTTTAAAAAAACAGGGACCATATGACATTATATTCATTGGTGGAATGGTGGATGAAGTTCCCCAGGCACTTCTTGAACAGCTCAAGGAAAATGGCAGATTGTTATGTGTGATTAATGATAATGGTATTGGTCGCGCTGCGCTGGTAACTTATAAAAATAAAGTAAAAGGTGTCAGAATTTTGTTTGATACTTCTGCGCCAAAGCTTAAAGGATTTGAAAAGACGAAGAAGTTTGAATTTTAGAACTATTTGATTTTAAGATGAATTGTCAAATTTGTGTTTTGTTCGAAATCGAACAGTGATCATTGTCCGTATTCGGACACATGCCTCTCAACTGTTTGAAAAATAATAGTTTTATTCTTGGCATATTATTTGCTCTCAAATAGATCAGAGAAAAAACAATTTATTATTTTGTGAAATATTCTGGTCCAGCTATCAGTACACTTAAAAAGCGGCCACAAGATAGGTTAAGAGAAAAACTTAATGTTGACAGTGGTAACATTTTAAGGCAAATTCTCAAAAATTAAGAAATTGTAAGGCTTTTTCCTCTATATAACTTAAAAAAAGACACAAAGAAAACAAGGTATTAGATATGACGAAAAGAATAAAAAGACCTGTTCTTGGTACTGCATTGATTCTTGCAGGGTTAATGGGATCGACTATTCTGGCACACGCAGATGATTTAAAGGATGCTCTTACGACAGCTTATGTCAACAACCCGACGCTTCAGGCAGCGCGGGCCGGGCAGCGAGTGACAGATGAAACAGTCAATCAGGCTACAGCCGGATGGCGCCCGACAATTCAGGCGACAGGCTCCATAGCCCGAACAGACAGCAGAAGAACCGGTGTATCATTTTTGCCGTCACAACAGATAACAAAACCGAAATCACTGGGTATTTCGTTAGAACAACCTGTTTTCAGAAGCTTTCAGACAGTCAATGGCACCAAAGAAGCCAGAAAACAGGCAGAAGCGGGTCGTGCACAGCTGATGAATACTGAGCAACAGATCTTTCTTGATACTGTATCGGCCTATTCCAATGTGATCCGGGACGAATCCTTCCTTGAATTTACCTCAAATAACGTCACAGCCCTACAAAGACAGCTTAAAGCCAGTGAAGACCGGTTTGAAGTTGGGGAAATCACCCGCACTGATGTTGCCCAAAGTAAAGCGCGTCTTTCACGGGCCCTATCTGAAAAAATAAATGCCGAGGCCATATTGACGGCCAGCCGCGCCGCATATCGCCGGGTTGTCGGCAATGAGCCTGGCACACTTGAAAAAGATATTGAAATTCCACCACTTCCGGCTTCGGAAGAAGCTGCATATGAACTGGCTTCACAAAATCATCCGGCAATCGTGGCTGCCAAAGCCGTGGAAGCGGCTGCTGATTATGCTGTTAAAAAGCAATATGGCGGACTTGGCCCTTCTGTGACTGTCGGTGCCAGCTATACAAAAAGCTGGGATGGCTTCTTTGCCGGTGATACCAACACTGCAAAAACGATCCAGGCTAATTTAAGAGTTCCTATTTATCAGGCCGGTGTTCAGGCTTCTGTCGTGAGACAGGCCAAACAGCGTCGCAATCAATACCGTATGGAAGCTATTGCCGCAGAACGTCAAATACAGGAATTGGTCAGAAATGCGTGGGAAAGCTACCGCGAGGCAAGTGCCCGTATTACATCGACCCTGTCACAGCTTGAAGCCAACGAAATTGCCCTTGAAGGTGTCCGTCAGGAAGCCGACGTGGGATCACGGACCATTCTTGATGTTCTTGATGCGGAGCAGGAATTGCTCGATGCCCGGGTTAATAATGCCCGTGCAGTGCGCGACAGAACCGTGGCTGCCTATAACCTTCTTGCAACAATCGGTCAGTTGAATGCAAAAGATCTTGGCCTTAACGTTGAAATTTATGATGCTGCAGAAAAAAGCGATGATACAGAATGGAAATTATACGGGTTTGGTGCTGAATAAGGTAAATTAATCCTAAAAATTATCCAAAAAATTTAATTTTTGTTAAATATTACGGCGCTATAGTTTCATAGCGCCGTTTTATTTTTGAGGAAAATGTTAAAAAACATTGATAATCTTCTGAAATTAAATAAAAATGTTATGGTTAACAAATATGGTTAAATCTATTATAAAATAAATCTTCATTTAGCCATAAGAATTTTAGATTTTATAATTGGAACGAAAAAGAATGAGCCAACCGGGAAAAGAAGAAGAACCAAGCATGGAGGAAATCCTTGCGTCCATTCGCCGCATTATTTCCGAAGATGATGACGCTGCCCCGGAAAAATCTGAAGCCGGGAAAGAAGAGACTCCGGAAGTAAAGGCAGACGCTGAGCCTGAGGAAGAGGAAGTTCTTGAATTAACTGAAAATGACCTAGAGGAAGCCTCACAGGACGATATCGACAATATGTTTGACAGTGTTGAAGATTCGGATGATGAACTGGTCATGGAAGACAAGGAAGAAGAACCTGAAGAGCAGGAAGAAGAGCCTGAGCCAGCACCGGAGTATGCATCTGCCCGTTCTGATGATTTTGATATTGATGATGTTGACCCGGCAGAAGGGAAGGACGTCCTTATGTCTGAGGAGGTTTCGGCAGAAATTCAGGGCAGATTTGATGCTCTCTCCGCTCTACTGACCAGCGGCTATCAGGGATCCGGCAATACGCTGGAGGATCTTGTCCGCGAACTGCTTCGTCCAATGCTTAAAAAATGGCTGGAAGAAAATCTTCCGCCCCTTGCAGAACGTATGGTTGCCAAGGAAATTGCCCGACTGGCCCGGACAAAAAAACCGTAATTTATTGAAGACATTCTTTAAAAGAAGATATAGTTTAGGACAGAAGAACCAGATAGAATGGTTCTTCTGTTTTTATTTGGGAATAAGAAAAAATAGTGATGCTTGATAAGACTTTTGATTTTGCGAAACGAGAAAAAGAAATTTATGACCACTGGGACGACAGCGGTGCCTTTAAATGCGGACAAAGACCCGATGCTGAGCCGTTTACCATTATTCTGCCGCCACCCAATGTGACGGGCAGTCTCCATATTGGTCACGCCCTTAATCATACCCTGCAGGATGTGCTAATCCGCTGGCACCGTATGCGTGGCCGCGATGTGCTTTGGCAACCCGGTATGGATCATGCTGGCATTGCGACGCAAATGGTGGTCGAACGTCAGCTTGACGCCAGCAATATGCGCAGAATTGATATGGGCCGCGAAAAATTTGTCGAGCGGGTCTGGCAATGGAAAGAAGAAAGCGGTGGCATGATTTTCAATCAGATGCGCCGACTTGGCCAGTCCTGTGACTGGTCCCGCCAGAAATTCACCATGGATGATGGTTTTGCCCGCGCGGTTCTTAAAAAATTCGTCGATCTTTATCATGATAATCTTATTTTCAAGGCAAAAAGACTGGTTAACTGGGACCCCGAACTTTGTACGGCCATTTCTGATCTTGAGGTTGAGCAGCGCGAAGTAAACGGGTTTTACTGGCATTTCAAATATCCCGTTGATGGTGAAGAGGGACGCTATCTCACCGTCGCCACAACCCGCCCTGAAACCATGCTTGGTGATGTTGCTGTCGCGGTCAGTGCCGATGATGAACGCTATAAGGATCTGATCGGCAAAACCCTGACATTGCCGCTTGTTGGCCGCAAACTGATTGTTATTGCCGATGAACATGCTGATCCGGAAAAAGGGTCAGGCGCCGTTAAAATTACACCAGCCCATGATTTTGATGATCATATGGTTGGCAAACGTCACAATCTTGAAAATATCAATATATTTGATGAGCATGCCCATATTAATGAAAATGCCCCGGCAAAATACCGTGGAATGGACCGCTTTGAAGCGAGGAAGGAAATTGTCGCTGATATGGATGCGCTTGGCCTTCTGGCGAAAACTGAAGCAACCGTCCATGTGGTTCCATATGGCGACCGTTCAGGCGTGCCGATCGAACCGTGGCTGACAGATCAGTGGTATGTGGATGCAGAAACACTGGCAAAACCGGCAATAGAGGCCGTTGAAAAAGGCGAAACAAAATTCGTTCCCAAAACTTGGGAAAAAACATATTACGAATGGATGCGCAATATTGAGCCCTGGTGTGTGTCCCGTCAGCTATGGTGGGGGCACCAGATTCCGGCATGGTACGGTCCTGACGGCGAAGTTTTTGTCGCGGAAACCGAAGAAGAAGCCCAGAAACTGGCAGATGCCCATTACGGTGAAGAAAAAGAAATTGTCCGCGATAATGATGTGCTGGACACCTGGTTTTCATCAGCACTCTGGCCCAATGCCACCCTTGGCTGGCCCGACAAAACACCCGAGCTTGCCCGTTATTATAAATCGGACGTGCTGGTCACCGGTTTTGATATCATCTTTTTCTGGGTCGCCCGGATGATGATGGACGGCTTATATTTTATGGATAATGAAGTGCCGTTTGAAACCGTTTATGTACATGCGCTTGTCCGCGATGAACACGGGGCAAAAATGTCAAAAAGTAAAGGCAACGTCATTGACCCGCTTGAGCTTGCTGACAAATATGGTGCTGATGCGCTTCGCTTTACCCTCGCGGCAATGGAGGCCCAGGGCAGGGACATTAAAATGTCCGATAAGCGGGTCGAAGGATACCGTAATTTTGCCACTAAGCTTTGGAACGCTGCCAAATTCTGCGAAATGAATGACTGTTTCACGGATACCCGTGATTTCGATCCGTCAACCGCACGGCATACTGTCAATAAATGGATAATCGGTGAGGCGGAGCAGGCAGCCCAGAAGGTCACCCAGGCACTGGAGGCATTCAGATATAATGATGCGGCGGCGGCCGCCTATCACTTTACCTGGGGTACTTTCTGTGACTGGTATATTGAGCTGATTAAAACCCGTTTTTATTCCGATGACGCTGATGGTATAGGTGAGACCCGTAAAACGGCCGCGTGGGTAATGGATCAGATTTTAAAAACCCTTCACCCGTTTATGCCGTTCATCACGGAAGAAATCTGGCAGAATACATCGGATAGCCGTGAAACTGACCTTATTCTTGCCTCATGGCCCGACTATAATCCGAAAAATATTGATGAGGCGGCGTCAGCGGAAATGAACTGGCTGATTACACTTATCTCCGATATCAGAACTGCCAGGGCGGAAATGAATGTTCCGGCAGGAGCCAAGATAGATATGCTGGTATCCGGGGCAAATGACGTAACACTGGCATCTCTGGCCACTCAGGGCGAAGAACTAAAACGACTTGCCCGGCTTGAAAATATTGATACACTGGATGGAGCCGCCCCAAGCGGGGCTATTTCCGTTGTCGTCGGCGAAGCAACATATTATCTGCCCCTTTCAGGAGTGATTGATATTGAGGCAGAAAAAGCAAGACTTTCAAAAAATCTTGAAAAGCTTGAAAAGGAAATTGCGGCCGTTGCCGGAAGATTAAACAATGAAAATTTCGTGGCTAAAGCACCGGATCATGTGATTGCCGAGAATAAAAAAGGTCTGGAAGACGCCAGAGAAAAGGCAGAAAAAATCAATCAGGCATTGGAGCGTTTAGCCTCCATGAACTAGATGGAAGGTCAAATGAAGCGGATATATGGGGTATTTCTCTTAAGCATTTTGTTCAGTGCGCAGGCATTGGCGCAAATAGGGACGCCCTATAAGGTGGATATGACCTATAAAGCCTATTGGGGCGGCTTTGTCGTTGCCGAAATTCATAGTGAAACCGCCCTTAGTGCGACCGGTTATCAGCTCAGCGCTGATTATAAGGTAAAAGGCTTTGCCGCCATAATCAGTGACATGGAAAACAGGACCATGAGCCGCGGCATACTTTATACTGACGGAAAATACCGTCCAGAATATTATGAGAGCGGCGGTAATTTCGGTAAACTTAAATATAAAAGCCAGGTCAGTTTTGATCCCAAAACCCTGAATGTCACTAATCTGGTGCAGGAAATGGAACTTCGAAAAGATTCGGAATATGTTCCTATCGAAGAGGATGAGAAATATGGCATGGACCCGATGACCATGTTCTTAAACCTGATCATGACCCCGAATTTCAAGGAAGCCTACCGTGAGAAATATTCAGAGCGGCAGTTTGGCGGTATGTTTGTTTCAGAACAAAGCTTTACCTGCGACGAGACAGAAATGATGGGCAGGGAAAGCCGTTCCGTTTTTGAAGGTGAAGCGATCATTTGCAAAATTGATGGCAAGGAAATTTCCGGCGACATTAAAAGCACAAAACCAAAAAAGAAGAAAAAAAGAAAATCAAGAGAGCGGGATGATCAGGACAGCCGTCTCTGGTTTGGTAAAATGCCGGGCTTTGAGGGTACGGTTCCTGTTTATACCGAATTTCCGATCGGGTGGGGCAAGGTGCGGGTGTATCTATCCGATTTTTCGGTTACTCCGCTTGAAACGCCAACGATAACAGCCCGCGGCGATTAAATTGCAATTAAGTTTCCTTCATTACATCTCATCCTTACATTTAAAATATTTAATGAATTAAATATTGAGTAATTCAATAATTTTCTATATATTTTCTTACTATAGGTTGTAGTAAAGAGACGAATTAATAGATAAAATTATTATTATTCTTTTTAAAAT
>JAGREE010000139.1 GCA_020446675.1 Alphaproteobacteria bacterium
TAAACTGTATCAAAGTATAATAATGAATGAAATTTAAGCACGGTGGATTCACACAGGGCTCTTTTGTCATGTTATGCTTTAGGATTATTAAGGGGCAGTAAATGAACACAAAAGCATTATCAGCTAACATTGTTAATGGCGCCAAAATGGTGTTCCTTAAAAAAGGATATGCTGCAACCAATGTTGAGGATATTGTGAAAGCGGCGCAGATTTCTGAGCGTGAATTTGATGATAGTTTTAATTCATTAGAGGAAGTTGGCCTTAAAGTTCTTCAGTCATACAGACAGGAATTGAAAAAGCAGCTTAAAAAATACGAAGAAAATGATAATCCAAGACAAAGGCTAAGTATGTTTCTGGATAGTTATTTTGATGATGCAGAAAGACTTGCCAAGGAAGGATGTCCTGTATTTAGTCTATATTATGATGTGCGTAATATGGGCAATGCTCTCACAGAAACAGCCGTGGATATTCTTGAAATACAACATAAATGGATTGATGAACAGTTTATCATTATGCTGAAGACTGAAAGTGGTGTTGATCAGGGAGACCGTCTCATGTCGGCAATCTGCGGGCTAACCATGCTGGCAAAATTGACAGGTAATGCGCAAATGTTCAAAAACCAAATTATCCAGCTCCGCTCCTGGATCAGATCAATGTAATGAGACTTGACCTTGACAGCATGATCGGTCACTCTACAGAAAAAATAATTCTATAGAGAAAATCTTTGGCAAAAAGCGAAAATCAGGAAAAAGAAATATCAGACTCATTGCTGGTTTATTTAAAACCCCGGGTTTTGGCTATTTTGTTTTTGGGCTTTTCCTCCGGTGTTCCTTACGGCGTGCTGACCGGTGCTTTAAGTTACTGGGTGTCAAAGATTGATCTGACACCTAGTGAAATCAGTCTACTGGTAGCAGCCGGATTTCCTTATACCATTAAGTTTCTTTGGTCGCCGATCATTGATCAGGTAAAATTACCGGTTCTTAATAAACTTTTTGGCCAGAGGCGAAGCTGGCTTCTGCTTTCCCAAATACTTTTGGCATTTAGTATAGTCTGGTTGGGGTTCACGTCACCGACACAGGATTACTCAGAAACCTATATGGTTGCTTTTTTAATCGCGCTTTTTGGTGCTACCCAGGATATTGTCATTGATGGTTTTCGTATTGAAGTTCTTGAAGATGACGAACAAGCCGCAGGTGCCGCCCTTTATATTTATGGCTATCGGATTGCAGGGATCATTTTTTCAATCGGGGTGATTTATATTTATAATCTGTATGAAATTGACTGGGCATATTTATTTATGATCGGCAGTTTATTGATGGCAATCGGTATATTGGCGACTTTATTGATTAAAGAGCCGCAACATAAGGCCACAGAAGAAAAATTAAAAATTCAGCTCGAACTCGATAAAATTATGCGGGAGAAGAATATTCTTGAAGGTAAGTTTAAAGAATATTTCGCCTGGATATATATGAGTGTTATTGCCCCGTTTCAGGAATTTTTAACAAGAAGTGGCTGGTATGTCTTTCTTCTTTTCGCTTTGTTTTATAAGCTGGGAGACAGTATGGCTTTATCCCTGCAAACCAAATATTTTCTGTCGCTCGGTTTCGATGACCTCGTAATTGCAAATTCAGGAAAGGCAGTTGGGTTCTGGGCACTGCTTGCCGGGCTTGCGGTTGGTGGCGCGTTAATGAATAAAGTAGGTTTATGGAAAGCTCTGCTCATCTGTGCTGTATTACAGCTGGTATCAAATTTGTCCTTTTCTGCTCTTTATGTTATCGGAACAAACGCTTGGTTCCTGGCGTTTACGATGGGTTTTGAGA
>JAGREE010000140.1 GCA_020446675.1 Alphaproteobacteria bacterium
AAGATACAGATTATTTTTTTGAACATTTTTTTAAAGCATGACTATAAATTCATTTAAGGACTTTTGACAACTCGTTGTAGATGTATGGCAAAATGGTGTTTACGGCGTTGCTGTCGGGCAATTGCTTGCGGCCGCATTTCTTTTTTTCACATTTTTGCTTCTTCGAAACGTCTTCAGCAGAATTGTAATCGGCCGCTTAAAAGTCTTCACCAAAAAAACAAAAAATAAAATTGATGATGAGATTTTAGAGGCAACAGAAGGTCCATTAAGTTTTCTGCCGATCGTTCTTGGTGTATTTTTTGCTACTGAACTTCTTGATTTAACGGGTAATCTCGCGCTCGGTGCAGCAAATTTAAACCGTTCCCTGATAACCTTTAATATATTCTGGGCATTTTATAAAACCATTGGTCCAATCAGCCTTACATTCGGCAGACTAAAAGAAATTTTTTCAGAAAGTATGATTGACTGGCTGATTAAAGCAATGCGGGCATTGTTTATTTTTCTTGGTGCTGCATCAATTCTCGAAATCTGGGGAATTCAAGTCGCTCCATTAATTGCTGGCCTTGGTTTGTTTGGCGTTGCTGTTGCTCTTGGCGCTCAGGATCTTTTCAAAAATCTCATTTCAGGCATTTTCATCATTGCCGAACAACGCTTCCAACCTGGAGACTGGATTAAAATTAACGATATCGTCGAAGGCACGGTTGAGAGTATAGGTTTTCGGACAACCACTATTGTACAATTTGACAAGGCCCCTGTTTATGTTCCCAATTCAAAACTGTCCGATAATGCTGCCATTAATTTCTCCCGCATGAGTCATCGCCGTATTTTCTGGAAAATTGGACTTACATACAGCACAACAATTGAGCAGCTCAAAAACATACGTGCAGAGATCGAAGAGTATGTAATGAAGAATGATGATTTCGCCAAACCGCCGGAAGTTTCAACTTTCGTTCGCATCGACAGTTTTAACGATAGTTCAATTGATTTAATGCTTTATTGTTTTACGAAAACAACAGTTTGGGGCGAATGGCTTCAGATTAAAGAAGACATGGCACTCGCAATAAAAGATATTGTCGCCAGAAACGGCAGCAGCTTTGCCTTTCCAAGTCAGTCTATTTATTTAGAAAATTTCCCGCAAAATAGTGACCCGAATAAACCGGAAATCTTCCCTGTTTGATTGGCTTTAAACATCCTCATAAGGTTTATAATTATCATAAAATTTAAGAGCTTTCCCAATCGGCTCGGATAAAATTCGTCCATTCCGCATGACTTCCTGGCCACGAACTATGGTTGATATGACCTGTCCTGTTAATTCACTGCCGGCGAATAAATCCCAACCGCATGCCGTTTCAACGTCTTGGTCTTCATATATCCACTGACTGTTCAAATCCACCACAGTAAAATCCGCATCATAACCAACGGCAATACGTCCTTTTGAAGCAATATTAAAAACCCGGGCCGGACCTGTGCTTGTAAGATCCACAAGTGTCTGCAACGATAAAGACCCTTTATTCACCTGATCAAGCATCAGTGGCATCATGGTTTGCACTGATGGCGCTCCAGATGCACATTTGGGGTAAGAAAGTTCTTTATCTTCTATGGACTGCGGACAATGAGAAGAGGCCAGAATATCAACAATACCACCGGAAAGTGCTTTCCAGAGACCAATGCGGTTTTCCTCTCCCCTCAAGGGTGGGTCTATTTTCGCGTAATTTAAATAGTGGTCATAGCAGTCTGGCGCAAAGAGAAGCAAATGTGTAGGTGATACGGCAGCCGTCGCAATATCCTTATAAGCTGCCAACATCGCCATTTCCTTATCTGTAGAAATATGCATGAGATGCACGGGGCGCCCAGCTCCACGGGCTATTGCCAGTATCCGTCTTGTCGCCTCAACCGCAACATTTTCATCGTGCCAGGTCAAATGTGATCTGATATCATCCAGAGCTATCTGGTTCTCACGCTGGTCAAGTTTCATCTGATCTTCAGCATGAATGATAACTCGGCGTGAGCCGTTTCTTAAAACTTCCAATAAAGTCCGATCATCAGAAACAGGCTCAAATTCGCTATTCCCTCCCATGGACAGGAAAATCCCCGCACATCCCTCTTCCTGCTCCAGCTGGTTAAGCTGGTCTTTGTTTGTTGAAGTCGCCGGTTCAAAATATCCATAATCGCAATAAAATTCTTTTTCATTAGAATGATGACCATTTATAAACAATGCCGAAGTCACACCGCCCCTAATGGCAGCACGGCTATCATTTCCTAGCAATTCATTTACGTAAATTTCTGTATCAATAACACCCGGCAAAATATACTGACCCGCTGCATCAATGTTTTTTTTGGCGTTCAAATTACCCAGGTCCCCAAATGCAACAATAATGCCATCCCGCACTGCAATATCAGCACGGTTCTGCCCGCGATGCGAAACACATGTACCACCCCTGATTATCAAATCCACCTGCACAATTTTTCCACTTATATTGACGCAATTTTTCTATTCACTACATTAATTAAATGTTAGCGTATAGCAATAATAAACAGGGACAGTAAATGATCGAAATACATAAGAACAGGGCAATCATTACCTTATCAGGGCCGGAAAGACAAAGCCTGCTTCAGGGAATTATTACCAATAATATTGATCGGCTTAACCATGAGCCGGCCATTTATTCCGCCCTGCTCACACCGCAAGGAAAATTCCTTTATGATTTTATATTATCAGAACGGGACAACAGCATTTATATGGATTGCGAGGCTCAATTCCAACCCGCTCTTCTTCAAAGACTTATGATGTATCGACTGCGCAGGGACGTTGAAATTCTCGACAGGAATGAACAATACACCATCATTACTTCTTCTCAGCCGCTCGATGAATATGGATTTTCATTTTCTGATCCCCGATATCCGGACCTGGGGTATCGGGCCATCGTCGAAAATATGCCTGAAGGAAGCAATGATAAACCCTATCATATGCGCCGTATCAGCCTGGGCATTCCAGAAGGCACACATGACTTCATCATGGACAAAAGTACTATTCTTGAAGGGCATTTTGAAGCGTTAAACGGTGTCGATTTTAAGAAAGGCTGCTATGTCGGACAGGAAGTGACCGCACGAATGAAATATAGGGGCAAGGTTAAGAAACAAATGTTCCCTGTTACCCTGTCTGGATCCGCCCCGGAATTTGGGTCATTCATCATGGACAAAAATGGCAATAAAATTGGTGACTTAAGATCAAGATGTGATAAAAATGCCATAGCATTATTTAATGTGGAAAAAATGGAATTTGGCAAAGAGTATAGTTGCTGTGATATAAAAGTCACACCATTTATGCCCGCTTTTTTGAAAGAAAAAAGACATGAATGATAAAATCAGGTGTCATTGGTGTGGTGATGACCCGCAATATAGAGACTATCATGATCAGGAATGGGGCGTTCCGGTTTATGACGGCCGGGCACTTTTTGAAAAATTAATTCTGGATGGTTTCCAGGCGGGTCTTTCCTGGATCACGATCCTGAGACGCCGTGATAATTTTATTTCTGCCTTTGATCAGTTTGATCCTGTGAAAATCGCCGCTTACGATGAAAATGACGTGGAACGATTGATGAATGATACGGGCATCATCAGAAACCGGATGAAAATTGTTGCAACCATTAAAAATGCAAAATGCTATCTTGAAATGGAAAATGAAAAGCCTGGCTCCTTCAGTGACTTCATCTGGAGTTTCACGGATAGCAAGGTCAAACAAAATAAACCCAAAACCATGGGCGATATACCGGCCCAAAGTCCTGAATCTGTTGCCATGAGCAAAGCCCTTAAAAAACGTGGTTTCGGGTTTTGCGGCCCGACGATCTGCTATGCTTTCATGCAGGCGGTAGGCATCATCAACGACCATATTGTAAGCTGTCATCGTTACGAAAAATTAAAATAAATAACGCTTATCAGGCGAAGGCACCGCCACGGGGGATAGACGTATCCTTGTGAATGGCCGTGCTTAAAATAAAGCCAAAACCGACCAGAAGTGTCAGCATTGCCGATCCACCATAAGAGACAAGCGGCAATGGCACGCCAACCACAGGGACAAGCCCCATCACCATGGCAATATTGATAAACATATAGAGGAAGAAAGTAATAACCATGCCGACAACCAGCAATCGGCCAAACTGGTTCTTCACACTCATACTCATAATCATGGCGTAGCCAAGAAGTATAAAATAAAGGGTCAGCAACGTTAAGCCGCCTATCAACCCAAATTCCTCAGCAATTACTGTAAAAATAAAATCAGTATGTTTTTCTGGCAAAAAGTTTAGCTGACTTTGTGTTCCCTGGATAAATCCCTTTCCATATACACCGCCGGACCCAAGAGCAATCTTTGACTGGATAATATGGTACCCCGCTCCCAAAGGATCAGTCTCCGGATCAAGAAATGTCAACACCCTTTGTTTCTGGTAAGGTTTTAAAAACTGCCAGGCCCCAAAAGCCGCAGGGATCATCGCAACAAAGCTTACGATAAAAAGCCACATGCGAACACCAGCGACAAAAAACATGGCAATGCCACCCATAACAATAAGCAGAGTTGTTCCCAGATCAGGTTGCCTGAGAACCAGAACTGCCGGCAGTGCGATCAGAATAAGCGGCTTTATCAGGCTTTTAAGCTTCAATGTGTCTTCATCTGAAAGGCAATGAAAATAACGGGCTAAGGCCAGCACAAGGGCAATTTTCATAAATTCCGATGGTTGAAGGTTCATAAAGCCAAGGTTAATCCACCGCTGCGAACCCTTGCCGATTGTCCCCATAATATCAACCACCACCAGCATTGAGAGGGACAGCGCATAAAGCGGATAGGCCAGAAACATCCAGACCCTGATATCAATTAGTGCAATGAAGATCATTGCCGCTAGCCCGATAAGAAAACGGATAAGCTGATTTTTGGCCCATGGATCTATGCTTCCCCCGGCTACTGAATAAAGCATGGCAAATCCGACACTGGCAACACAGACAATGATGAAAACTATGAACCAGTTCAG
>JAGREE010000141.1 GCA_020446675.1 Alphaproteobacteria bacterium
TACGGCGAAATGGAAATTATGAAATCCCATGTTCGAAAAGCGATGGAGGAAGGGGCTCTTGGTCTCTCCACCGGGCTTTATTATGCTCCCGGGAGCTATTCCTCAACCGAGGAAGTGGCTGAACTCGCCAAAGAAATTGCCCCTTATGACGGTATTTATGAAAGTCATATTCGCGATGAAAGCACCTATAATATCGGGCTTCTCGGCGCCATAAAAGAAGTCATTGATATTGCCCGTGCCGCTGGCATAAAAGGACATGTTGGGCATATAAAAGCCCTTGGTGTTGATGTTTGGGGACAGTCAGCACAGGCAATAAAAATGATTGAAGATGCCCAGGCCGAAGGGCTAAAAATCAGTGCAGATCAGTATCCATGGACGGCTACTGGTACCAGCGTCATTGGGGCCCTGCTGCCACGATATGTTCAGGCAGGGGGCAATGAAGCTATGTTAGCGCGACTGAAAGATCCGGAACTGTTACCCAAAATCAAATCCGACATGGAAGAAAATATGAGAAAGCGTGGCGGCAAGGATGCCTTGCTGCTTACCGGTGGTGACGGGAATATGGTGGTTGGGCGAACCCTTGGCGAAGAGGCAGATGCTCGTGGCAAAACACCAATCGAAACCGCCATTGAAATCATATTTGAAGGGGGCAGCAATATTGCAAATTTTGCCATTAACGAAGATGACCTTCGCGCTTTTATGCAAAAACCCTGGGTGATGACATCGTCTGACGGCTCTTACGGTCATCCCCGCAAGTTTGCCACTTTTCCAAATAAATACAGGACTTATGTGGTTGAAAAAAAATATATCAGTCTTCAGGATTTTATTCACCGAAGCACAGGCCTTACCGCAGATACATTCAAACTTTGTGATCGCGGGTATATAGAGCCCGATAAATTTGCCGATATTGTCATTTTTGATCCTAATGAATTTGGCCCCAAGGCAGATTATATTAATCCGAGAGAATTGTCGGTGGGGGTTAAATATCTTCTGGTGAACGGTGGATTGGCGATTGATGATGGAGTTCTTACCGGGAAACTTTATGGCCGCGGACTGACAAGATGTACCCGTTAGGAAATATTATTATTTAAAATGCTGTCGATTAACTCCTTTGCTGCAGCAAGAGGGGTTATCTTCTTATCGATAACCGCCTTTTCCAGAACGTCTATTTTCTTTAATTTGTGTTTTTTTATCTTATCAACAATTAATTCGCTTACTTCTGACCAGATAGCCGATTTCATTTGCTGATTTCGGCGTTCTGCTAATTGATGACTATCTGACATAATATTCCGGAATGAGGTAATTACCTGCCAGATTTCATCAAACCCGGATTTGCTCAAAGCACTTGCCCGCAATACTTTTGCCGTCCATGCATCATTTTTTGGCTGCATTAGATGAAGTGCATTTTCACAGTCAGCCGACGCAATCCGCGCCGCATTTTCGAATTCGCCATCGGCTTTGTTGATGATCACCAGATCAGCCAGTTCCATAATTCCGCGCTTTATGCCCTGAAGTTCATCACCGCCACCGGGCGCTAAAAGCAAAATGAACATATCAACCAGATTATCTACTGCGACTTCCGACTGCCCTACCCCGACAGTTTCAACGATAATGATATCAAACCCTGCCGCTTCCAGTAACATCATGGCTTCACGGGTATAACGGGCAATCCCACCAAGAGTCCCATTTGAAGGGGTCGGACGGATAAAAGCCATATTATCCCGTGCGAGTTCTTCCATCCTGGTTTTATCGCCAAGAATTGATCCACCGGAAATTTGTGACGACGGATCAACGGCGAGCACCGCCACCTTATGCCCTTTTGAGGTCAGCATTTTTCCAAACACTTCAATGAATGTTGATTTTCCAACTCCCGGAATACCAGTCAGACCCAGCCGAAGAGCTTTTCCCGTAAAGGGCAAAAGTTCTTTAAGCAATAACTCTGCCTCATGCTGATGATCAGGTCGCGACGATTCAATCAGTGTTATTGCTTTTGCAATGGATCGGCGGTTTCCCGATTTTATTTTATCCGCAAATTCGCTCATATTAAGTTCTGCAAACCCCTGATCCGACCAGAGCCAACACTTCATCCGTCAGTTCATTCTGGTCAACCTTGCCATCCGCTTTATACCAGGATGTCAATCCGTTCAGACTATCAAAAAGAAGGATAGCGAGAATTGTAGAATTACAATTTCTTATTGAGCCGTCACCAATGCCTCGGCGAATAATTTCACGCACCCTGTTTTCAATATCCTTATGGTTTTTTATGCTTTGTGCCCGGAGCATTTCATCTTCCATCTGACCACGGTGCCGGACATGGCATCGTGCTACATCATCAATAATGATGCCAATATATCGCATAATAAATTGATAAAGCATTTCATATCCTGAAATATTTTTCGCCATTACCTCGTCCAGCATGGCATTAATCCGACCGCAGGTAACCTCTTCGCATTTAACCAAAATATCCTCTTTATTTTTAATATAATAATAAAGGGTTGGTTTGGTGACATTCTGCATACTGGCAATATCATCCAGAGAGGTTTTATAATAACCACGTTCCATAAATGCCTTGGCGGCATTACGTAATATCACATCAAGTTTTTGTTGTCTTTTTTCTTCTCTTGTCAGGTTTTGTTGCATCTATCCCTGTCCAATTGTTATACTGTTTTCAAATATCTTGCGTATGAATATATTCAAGTTTATATTGTTACCGAATAGTAACATATTTTAGTCAATAATGACATCTAAAAAATTCTGGAGAAATTTTCATGACCGCAGATTCTATAGTTATTGTTGGCATGTCTCGCACACCTATGGGGGGATTTCAAGGTGATTTTGCCTCTGTAACTGCACCGGAGCTAGGCGCTGTCGCCATAAAAGGTGCCCTGGATGAGGCCGCAATTGCACCCAAAGATGTTGACGAAACCTATATGGGTTGCGTTCTACCTGCCGGCATTGGTCAGGCCCCTGCGCGGCAGGCGTCTGTTGGGGCTGGCATTCCATTAAGCACCCCTTGCGTGACAGTCAATAAAATGTGTGGCAGCGGCATGGAAACAGTCATTCTGGCCCATAATGCAATTTCAGCAGGAGCGGCAGATATCATTGTTGCCGGTGGCATGGAAAGCATGAGCAACGCCCCTTACCTTTTAACAAAAATGCGCAGCGGCGCCCGGATTGGTCATACAGACGCTAAAGACCATATGTTCCTGGACGGACTTGAAGATGCTTATGACAAAGGAAAATTGATGGGTGTCTTTGCTGAAAAAACCGCAGAGAAATACGGTTTCAGCCGCGAAGATCAGGACCAGTTTGCCATTTCATCACTTTCAAGAGCGAACAACGCTATTGAAAAAGGCTATTTTAAAAGGGAAATCAGTCCGGTTACAGTCAGTAGCCGTCAGGGCGACATTATCATTGATACGGATGAGCAACCCGGAAAAGCGAGAATTGAAAAAATACCAACTCTAAGACCCGCATTTGCCAAGGACGGATCGGTTACAGCCGCAAATTCAAGCTCAATTTCCGATGGTGCTTCAGCGGTCGTCATGATGAAATTATCAGAAGCGGAAAAAAGAGGTCTTAAACCGATCGCAAAAATCATCGGCCATAGTGTCCATGCACAGGAGCCAAACTGGTTCACCACCGCTCCTGTCGGCGCCATGAAAAAACTTTATGATAAAACCGGCTGGACAGATAAGGATGTTGACCTTTATGAAATTAACGAGGCCTTTGCCGTCGTCACGATGGCGGCAATGCATGATCTCAATATTTCACATGATAAAGTAAATGTTCATGGCGGGGCCTGCGCCCTTGGCCATCCGGTCGGATCATCAGGATCACGTATTATCATCACCTTGATTGCCGCCCTGCAGAAGCATGGCAAAAAACGTGGCATAGCAAGTCTTTGTATCGGTGGTGGGGAGGCAACGGCCGTCGCTGTTGAATTAATGGAATGATTTTAAGCGAAGAACAAATCATGATCCGCGACATGGCGCGGGATTTTGCGGATAATGAACTCACCCCTCATGCCGCCGAGTGGGACAGAAATGCAACCCTTCCCATTGAGGTGCTGCACCAGATGGGCTCCCTTGGCCTGATGGGTATGACCATCCCGGAAGAATGGGGTGGCGCGGGCACCGATTACGTTTCATACGCTTTGGCATTAATGGAAATAGCCCGCGGTGACGGCGCCGTAAGCACCATTATGAGCGTTACCAATTCACCGACATTATCCTGCATTCTTAATGCCGGCACAGAAAAACAGAAGGAAGATTTTTTAAAACCGCTGGCACGCGGTGAAATTTTTGGCGCATTTTGCCTGACCGAGCCAGGGGCAGGATCTGATGCCTCAAACCTTAAAACCCGCGCGGTGAAATCCGATAAAGGCTGGCTTATTAACGGATCAAAAATGTTTATCAGCAATGGCAAAATTGCCAAAGTCGCACTTATTTTTGCCGTAACAGACCCCAACGCCGGTAAAAAGGGTATTACCGCTTTTCTGGTTCCTACCGATACAAAGGGCTATAGCGTTGCCAATGTTGAAAGCAAGCTGGGACAGAAGGCATCGGACACCTGTAGCCTTAATTTTGATGATATGCTGGCAAGCGATGATATGGTTCTAGGGAATGTTGGTGAAGGGTATAAACTCGCCCTTTCAAATCTGGAACCAGGCCGGATCGGTATAGCCGCACAAAGTGTCGGTATGGCAAGGGCCGCATTGGACGTTGCCATATCATATGCCAATGAACGTGAAACATTCGGTAAACCGATCATCAAGCATCAGGCTGTCGGCTTCCGACTTGCCGATATGGAAACGGAACTGGAAGCGGCCCGACTGATGGTTTTAAATGCCGCTTCACTTCGTGATCAGGGCGTTCCATGTTTAAAAGAAGCGGCAATGGCAAAATTATTTGCCTCCGAAGCGGCAGAAAAAATCTGCTCCGCCGCCATTCAGACTTTGGGAGGATATGGTTATCTGAATGATTTCCCGGTTGAGCGGATATATCGTGATGTACGCGTATGTCAGATCTATGAGGGAACATCCGATATTCAACGGATGATCATTTCCAGAGAGCTTATGCAAAAATAATTCGCAGGGTTTTTAACCAGATCCCGTATAAGGATTATCAGCGGTGCTTGTTTTGTGACACTCATTCTCGACCGGTCACTTGTTCCCCTTCACGAGCATCGCTGATCATTTCATATAAAAATTCTTCTTATTTTCATCATAAA
>JAGREE010000142.1 GCA_020446675.1 Alphaproteobacteria bacterium
GTTTTGACCGGGTTGAAATGATCAAGGGCAAAAATGATTTTGATCTTTTTACCCATGAGCTAGCAGTGCAATACAGAAAAGACGATGCCGAAGTTTTTAAAACAGCAAAAAGCAAACTCAATATCATTGAACTTTTCCCAAATCATATGGGCGAAGTTCAATGGTTTATCTGTAACAAAGTTCCCATCATTGATGCAGAAGGCAAAGTCCAGGGCCTATGCGGCGCCCTACAGCAGCTCGAGGACAGCTCTGTGAATCTCCGGCCATTTAATGATATTTCGAAAGCTTTGGTATTCTTAAAGGACAACTACGCCAAAAAAATATGCAATAAGGATATGGCGAAAGTCGCTGGACTTTCTGTGCGTCAATTTGAAAAACGATTTAAGCAGATTTTTAATATCAGCGCCCATCAATATATCCTTAATTTACGTATTTTAAAGTCATGTGATTTACTTATTGCAGGGGGAGTAAGCATTTCAGAAACCGCACATCGCCTCGGTTTTTATGATCAGAGTGCCTTCACCTCACATTTTAAAAAACAAATCGGCATGACGCCGATGAACTATATTAAACATCATTCAATCAAAAGAAACATAGATGTTTAAGTGACGCTTTTTTCCTAAAAAAATAGCTAAAATTACCAATACCGCTATTTCGAAAACACCTATTATTTTTTTATAAAAAACAAAATACAGGGATGAGCGTGACGGAAAAAGCCGCCTATATTGCCGGGACTTTTGATACCAAACAAAATGAAATTTTGTTTGTGCGCGATCTTCTTAAGACTTGCGGCCTAAAGACAATTACCGTTGATCTTGGCACATCATCAGATGGCAAAAACAGCAAAGCTGATATCCCGTCAATTGACGTCGCAAAAATGCATCCGGGTGGTACCAATGCCGTATTTACGGGGGATCGGGGCACGGCCGTCGCAGCGATGGCAGAAGCCTTCAAGCTTTTTTTAGCTGACAGATCCGACCTGGGTGGCGTGATCGGTTTTGGCGGGTCCGGCGGCACGGCACTCATCAGCCCCGCATTTCAGAATTTGCCCCTGGGTATCCCAAAAGTTATTGTTTCAACAATGGCGTCGGGCAATATAGCTCCCTATGTCGGCACATCCGATATTTCAATGATTTACTCAATCACGGATATCAGCGGTCTTAATCCGATCCTTGAACAAATTCTTGCTAATGCGGCGCATGCGCTGGCTGGTATGATAAAAAACAGCTATACCCCCAAACCATCATCAAAGCCGGTGATCGGCATGACCATGTTTGGGGTTACAACAAAATGTATTGAACAGGTAAAATCGCATTTAGAACCGGACAATCTTTGTCTGGTTTTTCATGCGACGGGCACAGGGGGACTAACACTGGAGAAACTTGTTGCTGACGGGCGCCTTTCAGGCGTTATTGATGCAACAACCACGGAAGTTGCCGATCATTTAATGGGTGGGATACTCAGTGCCGGCGAGGGGCGGCTTGAGCAATTTATCCAGGCCAACATCCCTTATATTGGCTCCTGTGGGGCGATCGATATGGTCAACTTCGGTGCACGTTCAACTGTGCCCGGTAAATATGCGGACAGACTTTTATATGAACACAACCCCCAAATCACGCTGATGCGCACAACTGCAGAGGAAAATGCGCAGATGGGCAAATGGATCGGCGAAAAACTAAACAGGTTTAAATCCCCTGCACGCTTTCTGATCCCGGAAAAAGGATTTTCCGCTCTGGACGCAGAAGGAATGGCTTTTTTTGATCCGGACGCTGATAAAGCATTTATTGATGCACTTGAGAACACGGTTTCAAACCCGATGATCACAATTATCAAACTCCCCTATCATATTAACGATCCTGAATTTGCAACCGCTATTACAGAAAATTACAAAGACCTTAGCAACGAAATATCAAAGTAAAGAATTATCAAATGAATAAATTAAGCAGAAAAG
>JAGREE010000143.1 GCA_020446675.1 Alphaproteobacteria bacterium
TCGCAGGAAGCGCTATTATTGATGTCATTGCGGTTGCTGACGCACCTCTGTTGAGCTTGTCTATAGAAGAAGTGGCTATAAGCCCTGTTTCAGAATTGGTCACTATTAATACGGATAATGTGCTGGATGAAGGAAACGGTTACAGCATTACCGGTCGCATTGTTAATTCTGACGGGTCCTTAAGTGATGCGTCCGCAGATAATATATCCATTCGTCAGGATGGTTTTGGCGTATCAGGCGTCAGTGATGGCCCGAACGAACAAATTGGCTATGTTGAGAATTTAAATCAGTCCGAGGAGCTTATTATTTCATTGGACAAGAGTATTTCTTCCATGGACTTAACCATTACCCATCTATTTCAGAATGATGATAATACATCACAGGACGAAATCGGCTATTACACACTTTACGAAAATGGTGTGGTGGTCGGAAATGGCACATTTACCGGTATCGCCGGGGGTGGTGAAATGCCATTGTCAATAAATCCTGGGGGCGGTGTTACATTTGATCAGGTTATTTTCACCGCTGATAAAGATGTGACCAACGGGGTTGAAGGAAATAGTGATTATTTTATTAAAACGATCAGTTATGATCAAAATAATCTGGTTCAAAACACACAATTGTTTGCCGTAACGATTGCAACAGCCCTTACTGATACAGATGGTTCTGAAAATCTTTCCGATGTTATTATAGGCGGCGTGCCGGATGATACTTTCTTTGTCAATGGGGAGATGAATCCAGTCGGGATCAATAATCATGATGGTACCTGGACCTTTAGTCCTGAGGAAATTGAAGGGCTATGTATTTCGGTTCCGAAAGGTCATCAGGAATTTAATCTTACAGCGGCACTTACGTCTACTGAGGTCAGCAATAGTGATGCTGAAACCTCTTTTGCCAATGCACAAATTGGCGTGCCGGAAGAAAATTTTGATGAAGGACCGGCTGTACCAGAAGGATATGATGAAACATATGGACATGACACCAATGACCAGATTTATGGTGATGAGAATAAAAACTATATTGATGGCGAGGGGGGTAATGATAAGCTATATGGCGGCGGGAATGACGATATACTGGTTGGAGGAAGCGGCAATGATGACCTGAACGGTCAGTGTGGAGATGATGAGCTTTACGGCGGCGCTGGAAATGATGCCTTATTTGGTGGTAGCGGAAACGATACCATCTACGGTGGTAGTGGCCTGGATACCATTCATGGTGGCAGCGGCAATGATTTACTATTTGGCGGATCAGGCAAAGATACAATTCATGGTGAAGATGGAAATGATGTAATAATAGGCGGAACCGGAAATGATAATCTTCATGGCGGTGATGGAAATGATATTTTCATTTTTGGTCTTGGCGATGGCGATGATAAAGTTCATGGAGGTTCCGGTTGCTCATGGGTTGATACAATTGAGCTAAGCGGCTTTAACGGACTTGAGCATGAAGTCGGCTGGACGCTTGTACTTGATAATGGTTCATCCATTCAGTCAACGGATGACAATGCCGGTGAAATGCTGCTCTCACATGATGCTGATGGCACAATTACTTTTGATGAAGGCGGATCTATCACTTTTGAGAATATAGAGAAAATAAGCTGGTAAAATTGTCTGCCAACTTATTATACCCAGAATGAATAAAGGCATTTCAGATGGAATGCCTTTATTATTTTCGTTTTAATTTGAATAAAATTTTAAATATTTTCCTATTTTAC
>JAGREE010000144.1 GCA_020446675.1 Alphaproteobacteria bacterium
CAACCCGAGACGCCGCGTCTTTTCAACTCATCCAAACACTACTTTCGAATATAGCTCCACTGTCAGAAATAACCGCCTGAATGTGTTCTCTGCTGCCGCCATATTTTTGAAGACCTGCAAAACCATGTAGTGGTGTATCACTATGTTCTAGAACATTACCAATAAGCTCACCAAATACCGTAAAAGCCGCGACCCGATATTCTTCGGAGGATTGTTGAATAAATTTATTTGTTAATTCTTCAATTAGGTCTTCATTTGTTGCACTGGTATCAATAGTTCCAAATTCAACAAGTGTATCACTTTGCCCCTGATATTTTTGTGCCGCAGATATCAAAGGACGATCTGGAAGAACAACGACATGTTCATCCAAATGATCAAAGAACCCTGAGCGGTTAAGATATGCTCTTGTCTCTCCAGCATTAGAAAAATCCATAGTTACGTTTTTACCGAAGCGGGCTAGCTGATTTCCTAATGCAAGCAATCTCTCGATACAATCAATCATCGTCTTACAACCAGAAGAAAAATTAATTTTGATGTTTTGATTGTCTTCGGTGATAAGATCACCAGCCTGTTTGAGAATTATTTCAAAGTTATCTCCGGTTACCCATTCAGGTGGTAAAACTAATTCTTTGCCCTTTATTAAAGACCACCTGTATTCAGAATCTTGTTGGTATCTTTCCGGATGATCATACAGGAAGGAATTAACTTCCTTGCGACTGATCCCCAATTCTGAGGCTATTTTTTTAGCCTTTATGGGGGAATATTTGAGTAAAATACTGTCTATATCCTGCTTCATAGATTATGATCTCGGTCGTAATAGTCTTTTCAGATTTCTTAAAGCACCACGCTGCTCATATGTCCATCAATAACTTCCTCTATTTCAGAGGGCAGAGCATAGTGGGCCTTGTTTTTCTTCCAGGCCTCCCTAGTTTTTTCTGCTGTTTCCCCCGCTGCGTCTAACACCAGTTTTTTTGGCAACCCGGCCTTTTCCGCCAGCTTTTCAAATAGCTGTAAATCACACAGCATCATATCCTTTGTATTCAAAAATTTTAGAGCCAGCTTGTCGCCCGGAATATAAGGGATTGTGGAAACCAAATCGTAAGCCGGGGACAGTTCCGGCGTCCGCCCGTCCCTGTAAATGAAAGACCAGTTTTTTAGATGCATGTCGCCATTGCCGGTCAGAATCGTAAAGGCCAGATGCCGGATGAAATCCCGCAAACCCTCTTCGCCCGTCAACGTCCAGACCATCCCGGCGATATTGGTAAAACTGACGCCTTCATATTTTTTCTCCGGAAAAACGCTGTAGACTTGCGCAAAATCTTCGATATGGATGCGCTTGCCATCCTCCGTACGATCAAAACGCTTGACTGCAAGCGCCTGCTTACCTCTTAACTTCCCAAAATCCGGCAGGCCGACAATGTCGGATAGAGGAACCAGTTTTGTTTCCGGGACGGGGATCCCAATCTCCGCCGCCATATGCATCATGGCGTATTCGTTTTCCGGGATGTTGTCATAGGCCGGTGACGGCAGTTTGACAATCCAGTTGCCGCCCATGCCGCTTGCCGGGATGGTCAGACCGCCATTACGCGCCATCAGCGCGGAGAATTTCAGCTGAACACCCGCCAAAGAAAAGCGCAAAGGCTGCTCCGCTTCCTTGCTTTCAGATCGTTCCTGTTCTTCTTTTTTCCGTGGGAGCGAAAACCCTTTTGCCGGTTTGGCAATCACCGCGCCGGGCAAATCTTCTCCCAACAGATAGAGAAGATAAAATTCATGGGTCGGCTTTATGCCGCCACGTTCGGCCAGATACGCGCGTAAATGTCCTTCCGGCAAGAGGTTCGAAAAAAACGGCGGCACTTTTCCGCTATAGGCCTTGGGAGGGGTGAGTAAATCTCCCTCTGCGGAAAAATAGGACTGGCTTAATACAGGGCGCTTGGGATCATCTGCATAGGATTCATCAAAGGAAAATAGGTTCCGGCCGCCGGGGAGCAGGGTTAACACGCCGACGCGCCGCTCATTCAGAAAAATGTCTAGTACGCTTGTCATGCCAGTTCCTCTTCATCACTTTCAGATAAACTGTCAGGCTGCCAGGCTGGTTTCCGCTCCTTCGCACGGCCGGATATGACGGACCGGACAGCCGGGGTCAAGGCACGCGGGATCAGCATCGGCTCCAGATCAAGGAGGCGGGCCATTTCCTGCAGGCTGGAGAGGCGCAAATCCACCTCGCTCGCTTCAATCTTAGAAATATGGCTTTGCGGCAGCCCCATCTTTTTACCCAGCTCCGCTTGCGTCAGCCCTTTTTCCTTGCGGGCCTTTTTCAAAATTTCAGCAATTTCTTTCATCTCTTCCTTAATAGTCTACACTAGTTTAGTATATGCTATCACATATAATATAAAATTAAAATATGCTACTGCATATATAACGGCAAGTCCCCTCTTATACATTATGGATAGTTTCAATTTTTGCTTTAGACAAAAGCCAAAAT
>JAGREE010000145.1 GCA_020446675.1 Alphaproteobacteria bacterium
TGCGGGAGTTTTTTGAACTCAGGCCAAAGGCTGGAGGGGTGAGAAGGAGGAATTAACAAATATTGCGTAAGCTACTATAAAGAATTGCGCTTTCGCTGAATATTTGTATCTTTGAAATGAAAAAGCCCCGGCTGCGAACCGGGGCCATTAAGAATCTTAATAATGTATCACAATGACAAATTTCGATTATTTTAGTGACCGCCGCAAATTGGGTTTAAAGGCAGAGCTTCAAAAGCTATCTGGAACCCATACAATAAAGGTAGACCCACGCCTAGCCAACTCCTGGCTTTTACTCAACCAGAATAATCGCCCTTTATCGGAATCTCACGTTCAAGAGTACGTAGCAAGAATGAAAAACGGCGAGTGGGTGCTTAACGGGCAATGTATTATCTTTTCAAATACAGGTGTATTGCTTGACGGGCAGCACCGTTTGGCTGCTGTTGTAAATTCAGGGCTCACTATTCCGTTCGACGTTAGATTTGGAATAAATGAGGAAACATTTGCAACTATTGATGACGGCAAAAAGAGAACTCCTGCTGATGTTTTTTCAATTGAGAGCATTCCCAACTATGCAAACGCGGCCGCAGTAGTCAACCTAGTTATCGGCATGGAAAGGGGCGCCACTAACGATACAATGCACAGCGCATCAAGGCCGTCAAACATCGAGATGGCTAAATGGTATTTTGACCATCAAGAGATTGCAGATTTTGTTCTACTTGGAATTAAGTGGTATGATGCGTCGGGACGGCTATTGACGCCATCAAAGTTTGCTTCGTATGCCTATATGATGGCAAAGGTTGATGAAGCTGCTGCGATGAAGTTTATGGAACAACTGGCTTTTGGGTTTAACTTGACTACATCAAGCCCGGTTTTCAAACTCAGGTCAATGCTCGCTAAAGCAAAAGTTGATAAGACAAAAAAACTTTCAGTATCTTATGAGCGAGCATTAATTATAAAAGCCTGGAATTTTTTTAGGAAAGGCAAAACGGTTAAGATACTTAAATACGATACGGAGCGAGAAGATTTCCCCAAGTTTGATTAACTTTGCATTGTTTGTTAATATTAGGGGCCGGGAAACCGGCTTTTGTCTCGTATCGCGCCAGGTCTGCAACTCTGGCGCGATTTTTTATTTTATCTTCTCCAGCTCCGCCCGGTACGCCCGGATCACACTATCCGATCTTTCCCGGA
>JAGREE010000146.1 GCA_020446675.1 Alphaproteobacteria bacterium
GCAGCAGCAACAGCAACAGGAGCAGCAGCAGAAACGCCCCATTTTTCTTCAAGAAGTTTTGAAAGTTCTGCAGCTTCCATAACTGTTAATGCAGATAGTTCATCAGCAATCTTATTTAGATCAGCCATTTTAATTTTCCTTAATTCAAATTAATATTTCAATTGAAACCCAGGTCGCTTAACCTTGCGATCCATAAGCACCAAACACGCGAGCCAGCTGACCGGCAGGGGCTTGCGTAATACTTGCAAGTTTTCCTGCTGGAGCCTGAAGCAGCCCAACGATTTTTCCACGAAGTTCATCAAGTCCAGGCAGTGCCGCCAAAGATTTAACACCATCCACATCAAGGATAGTTGAATCCATTGATCCGCCAACGATTTCAATTTTATCGCTGTCTTTGGCATATTTAACCAGAACTTTAGCAGCCGCAACCACATCTTCGGAATATCCGAGGACTGTTGTGCCGTTTAGATGCTCTCCAAGGCCTTCAATTTTGGTACCTTCAAGTGCAAGACGAGCGAGCCGGTTTTTAGCAACCTTCAGAGTGGCACCCTCTTCACGCATTTTATTGCGCAGATCAGACATCTGAGCCACATTAAGCCCCAGGTTGCGCACGACAACTATTGAAGCAGATGTGTCAAAAACATCTTTTAAAAAGGATACCATTTCCTTTTTTTGAGTACGATCCATTCTCGTCTCCGATTTCAATTTGCAAAGATTAATAAATTAATCCTTACCGTTAAAATTTGATATGGGTTGGATATCCTCTCCATATCGCTCATGCCTGTCGTTTCCATCCTTGCGGATTTCCACACGGAAACTGTGATAAATCACAACCCCATCTATGCAGGCCCTTAAGCTTAAACCATCCCCTTATAAAAGGTTCCGGCACCTGCAGTTTCGGACAAGCCGGGATTACGGAGAAAAACCTTCGTAACCCCAAGTTCCCGTCAGACACGTCTAACGGAATTCCTTTTCATCAGCACCCGCTTAGTCAGCCAGGGCTAATGCTGTATCAATTGTTAAGCCTGGGCCCATCGTAGAAGACATGGACATGGTTTTAAAATATGTCCCTTTTACACCAGCAGGCTTTGCTTTAATGACGGCATCAATAAGTGTTTTTACATTTTCAACCAGTGATTTGTCATCAAAGCTGATTTTACCAACGCCAACATGAATAATACCGGCTTTCTCAACACGATATTCAACCTGACCACCTTTAGCAGCCTTTACTGCACCGGCCACGTCCTGAGTAACTGTACCCAGTTTAGGGTTTGGCATAAGACCACGAGGGCCAAGCACTTTACCCAGACGACCTACAACTGCCATCATGTCAGGTGTGGCAATACAGCGATCAAAGTTCATTTCACCATTTTGGATTTTTTCCATCAGGTCTTCAGCACCGACGAGCTCTGCACCGGCTTTTTTTGCTTTTTCCGCATTATCACCGCGGGCAAACACGGCCACACGTACTGATTTACCTGTACCATTTGGAAGACCAACAACGCCTCGCACCATCTGATCAGCATGACGAGGGTCAACACCCAAACCGATTGCCACTTCAACAGTTTCATCAAATTTAACTTTTGAACGCTCTTTAAGAATCTTTACCGCCTCTTCAATAGAGTAGGACACATTAAGGTTAAGACCTTCGCGCATCGCTTTCGCGCGTTTACTTAATTTAGCCATCACCCTTATCCTTTAATCTCAATACCCATCGAACGGGCTGTTCCAGCGATGATTT
>JAGREE010000147.1 GCA_020446675.1 Alphaproteobacteria bacterium
GTTCTGGCATGATTTTTCATATTTTGGCTAAAATGACCCTCTGTTTCCAGCCATTCATAATTTACAGTAGAGGCATTGAAAAATTCATTAAAGGCGGTTTTGTCTTTTTCCGCCAGTTCCGTTTCGTTTTCCAAAAGCTGCTGGTAAATTTCATAGGAAACAAACTGATGATCGGCAATACTCTGAAGTGACTGAAGGCTCGGAACAATGTGAAGTCCAATCACGTGCGATGTAAACAGGCTCCCGACCTCAAGTGCGGCTTTTTGTAAAGGCATTGATCTTTCTGTACCGTTTACGGGAATAAGAATTGTTTTATACATTTTGCTTCCTTTTTAATTTAATTTGAAGGAATTATAACAGTTTATCAGACTCTATGCATTGATAACAATCAATGATTTCGCAAATGGCTGCTTCGCTAATTTTTAGAGGATTTTCTTTTTTTCCTCGTCCCTTATTTTCTTAACCGTCTGTGTTTGTGGGTGATTTTCTCCCAGACTGTCTTCCATGATTGTGTATGCTTTGTTGTAATAGTCCAGCGCTTTATCATGGTCTCCCATTTTACTGTATACAGAACCTATATTATTGAGAATAGAGGCCACATTGGGATGATTATCCCCAAAATCCTTTATGTCGATTTCAAGCGCTTTATGCAAAAAATCAAGTGAATTTTCAAACTCACCCAGTTTCATGGCCAAATAGCCGGCACCATTTAAATAGGTTGAATTGCCCGGATCAAGTTTGACAGCGGCCTTTAAATGGGTATAGGCGTCCTGATCCTGTTCTTTCATCATGGCGATGTTGGCCAGATCATATTCCTTGACCGATGCATCAATATCCTGATCGCTGGATTTTGCCATGGGAGAAGAGAGGGTGAGCAGGTAAATAAGACCGATAATAACGACTTTATGCATAGTGAACCTCGTAGCTTTTAATTATTTTTAGGGCAGGCAGAGGGCAAGCACAAGAGAATTGCCTTCCTGGAGTAAGTTTTTTTTAATTAATTGGCGTTACTCTTGTTTTTCATAATAATAAAGGTAATTTTATGGCGCGCCAAAGCTTAACAACTGATAAGGAACAGACTTCTGAAAGTCTTGAAGAACTTACCAGGATCCGTAATCAGGCGGCACGCCTTGAAGCCATTGTTCATAGTCAGCCGGACTGTGTGAAAATTGTCAGCTCAGATTATAAACTCATCGATATGAATGAGGCAGGACTTGAAATGGTTGATGCCGGCTCACTGGAAGATGTGAAGGGGGCCTGTCTCTTCGATCTTGTTGATCCTGAATTTCATGATGTTTTTAAAGAGAGCGTTGATTTGGCGTATCAGGGAAAAACATCTGAAATTGAGTTTAATATCACCGGATTAAACGGCAGCAGGCGACGAATGAGTCAGCGTGCCGCGCCAATTTTTGATCGGTATAAACCTAACCGAGTTGTCGAAATGGTTGCTGTAACCCGTGATGTCAGTGATAAGCATGCAATCCTTGCTTCCCTTGAAGAAGCAAAAATTATGGCTGAAGAAGCCAGCAAGCTAAAATCCAATTTTCTGGCAACAATGTCCCACGAATTTCGAACACCGCTTAATGCAATTCTTGGGTTCAGTGAAATAATCAAATCAAAAAGTCTGGGTGAAATTGGCAACCCGAAATATGAAGAGTATATCGAAGATATCTATAACAGTGGCAGGAATCTCCTTGATATTATCAATGATGTTCTTGATATTTCGGAAATTGAAGCAAAAAAACGAATTTTCCTGAAAGAGGAAATCGATCTTGAAGAGGTTGCTCTTGACTGTCTGAGTGCAATCAATGCACTTGCTCAGGAAAAGCAGATTATCGTATCAGCAAATATCGGGGCCAATCTGTCCAGAATATATGCAGACAAACGCTCAATGAAACAGATATTAATTAATCTGCTGTCCAATGCGGTTAAATTTTCCTGTGATGGGTCCATTGTCATATTAAGCATATACGACAACGGAAAATTTCTAAAAATCAATGTCAAAGATACGGGCATCGGTATTTCCAAGGAGTTTCTAAAAGATATCGCCAAACCGTTTTTTCGTGGTCAGGCAGAAGCGGATATTACGGCTCCAGGAACTGGACTTGGACTTTCCATTGTAAAATCGCTGGTCAATGAACATGATGCTCAAATGGAAATTGAAAGTGAAGAGCATGTGGGTACCACAGTAAGACTATCCTTCCCAATTAATTCTTAAGAAGAGAACAGTCCCTAAGTCCCAAGTCCTGTATTTTATGAAATTCTGAAAGAATGGAGGTGCGGACCGGATTTGAACCGGTGTACACGGATTTGCAATCCGCTGCGTAGCCTCTCCGCCACCGCACCAATAGGAAGTGAGTATTTCGCATACTCCCCCGATTTATTCAAGTGCAAAATTCTTATTTGTTGAAGCTTTTCTTGTATCATCAAAGAAAAGGAAATAGTTTTGTCAAATACTGTTAAAAATACAGGAGGTCAGGAAATGAGCAGAAAAAAATTTGAGTCCGCTTTTGAAATAAGGGAACAGGCAGAGATTTTATTTCCACTTTTTTCTGCTGAAGGAGAAAAGCTCTGGGTTCCGGACTGGGATTATATCGCCGTTTCGGAAGGGACGGATCTCCATGAAGATTATGTGTTTTTGACATCAAATCATGATTTTGCAACCACCAATGCCATTTGGCTGGTTAAACGTTATGAGCCGGAAAATCATTTTGTGCAGTTTTATAAAATTGAACCGGAAGATAAAATAGCGATTGTCTCTGTTCGTTGTGAACAATTGGAAAATCAAAACACTAAAGTAACTGTATGTTATGAGTATATCGGACTGACGAAAAAAGGACGTGATTTTATAGAAGATCACGGGCAGGGGGATTTTGAAGCCTTTATCAAAGAATGGAAAATTCTTCTCGAACAATATTTCAATGCGCATTAGTCTTTTATTCAGCCATGATTAAGGTTGTTCTGATAATCTATAACACATGAATAGAGGTGTACCGTGAAAATATTGGTCAGTTTATCCCTTATACTGTTGCTTGGTGCCTGTGGTGCGGGGTCATACGGATCTTCCTACCATGGATATTTGACCCCGGAAATGGCGGCTGATGTCGTGATGCTGGGGGATGATCAGGAACCTAATCTGATCCTTTCCAGCAATCTGGACCGGGATGTGCAAAGCTACCGCGAACATAATTATGTCGTTATTGGTGAAAGCGCTTTTAATGGGCTTCAGGAAAGCCCGAAAAATGCCGTAAAGCAGGCAAAGGAAGTCAGAGCGACCCATGTTCTTGTTTCCTCCGCCTATACCAATACCGAAAGTCGACTTGATTACGATTATCAGGATGTATATCGCACGGTGTTTGTGAACAGGGTAAGAACCATTAATGGTAAAACCGTCAATGTTTCCGAAGCCGTCACTATACGGGACACCGTAACGGTCCCATATATGCGTCAGTATGATAATTTTGATCAGTGGGCGGTTTATATGGTTAAGTCATTGCAGCGTCATAAACTGGGTATCCTTATGCGTGATTTAAGTCCGCAAGACCGGGAGAATTATAAGAGAAATACCGGCGCCGTAATTGATGTTGTGCTTAGCAATTCACCGGCATTCCTTGCAGATATAGTGCAAGGGGATGTGCTTCTGGCGATAAATGGAAATAAAATTTTTAATAGTGCCGATGCAGCCGCAAAAATCCAGGCACTTGATGTTGACGGAACAAAAGTTGTTCTGTCGATGCTTAAAAACGGGCAGGAAAAAGAGATCACACTGGAATTTAGCGACAGGCAGTAAACTGTTTTCGAATGGCGTCTGCCTCTACCGCATCCATGCTTAAGCCCCATTTTCTTTTTATGGCTATCCAGTCCTGAAGATAAGTGCAGCGCCCGGGAACATAAGAAGGCGAATATTTGCTGGGATCATCCGTATTTTTCGGAATGCGGTTGGTCCAGCGATGAGTGATCCTAAGTGGGCTATCCGGCCCAAGATCATTGGCATAGGACCTTTTTTTATCCGTACTCCAGGCATAACCACCGCTGATGTGAACTTCATAAAGTGGAACCAGATGATCAATATCAACATCCTTTGCCGATTTAAAAGTAACGCCTGTATAACTGTCAAACCAACGGCCGGTTTTTACTGTTTTATTTTTATCATTGGTGAATGTAACGGGGGAGAGTGATGCTTTTATCAGAATTTCTGCCCTGGTATTCTGACCATCATGGTCACTGTCCTCGCCATAGGCATAAAGGTGCCTTTGATAGGGAACAGACATATTTGCCGGGCGGATATCTATGCCATAGAGCGGATCGGAATGATTGCCAAAACTAGAGCTGTTCATCGTTAAGACTGCGATAATTATAAATGCACTAAAAAGTTGTATTTTAGTATATTGCATTATT
>JAGREE010000016.1 GCA_020446675.1 Alphaproteobacteria bacterium
AACCAGCATATCTATGCACAGGTTATTGATGATCAGAAAGGTGCGACTATTGTTGCTGCTTCAACACTTGATGGTGACCTTAAGGGCCTTAAAGTGGGAAGCAATTCAGAGGCTGCTGCAGCCGTAGGTAAATTAATAGCAGACCGTGCTAAAAAGGCCGGTATCGAGCAGGTTGTTTTTGATCGTGGTGGTTTTCTATACCATGGTCGTGTTAAAGCACTTGCTGATGCTGCCCGTGAAGCCGGTTTGAGTTTCTAAGGAAAAGGTTATGGCTAGAGCAGAAAGAGAACCTCGTCAGGAAAGTGAACTAACTGAAAAGCTCGTTCACATTAACCGCGTTGCCAAAGTTGTTAAAGGTGGCCGTCGTTTCGGTTTCGCAGCACTCGTTGTTGTAGGGGATCAGAAAGGCCGTGTTGGTTTTGGTAAGGGTAAGGCACGTGAAGTTCCGGAAGCGATCCGTAAAGCAACGGAAGCCGCTAAAAAGAACATGATTCGTGTTCCACTTCGTGAAGGACGTACGCTTCATCATGATGTTGAAGGTCGCCATGGAGCAGGCCGGGTGGTTATCCGCTCAGCACAGCCAGGTACCGGAATCATCGCAGGTGGTCCGATGCGTGCTGTGTTCGAAGCACTCGGCGTCCATGACGTTGTGACAAAATCACTTGGAACGTCAAACCCATATAACATGGTTCGCGGAACATTTAATGCACTGACTAATCAGGTGTCACCACGTATGGTGGCCTCTCGTCGCAGTAAAAAAGTAAGTGATATTGTTGCCCGTCGTGGTGACCGTAAAGCTGATGCTGCCGAAGCAACGGAGTAAATTAGATGGCGAAGAAAACAATAAAAGTGACTCAAATCGGTAGCCCGATCCGTCGCACAGAAGATCAGAGAGCAACGCTCATTGGTCTTGGTTTAAATAAAATGCACCGGACACGCGAGCTAGAGGATACTCCGGCAGTGCGCGGGATGATCCGCAAGGTTCACCATATGGTCAAAGTTGAAGGTGAATAGGTGGAATTATGAAACTTAATGAACTTGCAAATAAACCTGGCTCAACCAAGCCGAGAAAACGCGTTGGTCGCGGCATCGGCTCAGGAACAGGTAAAACGGGTGGACGAGGTGTTAAAGGTCAGAAGTCACGTTCCGGCGTAGCCATTAAAGGCTTCGAAGGAGGACAAATGCCACTTCATATGCGTCTTCCAAAGCGTGGATTTAACAATATCAATTCAAAATCTTTTGTTCCTTTGAACATTGGTCGTTTACAGGAAGCAATTGATGCCAAGAAAATTGATGCAAAAAAGCCTATTACAGTAGACGTGCTCAAAGCAGCTGGCGTTGTTAATAGTGTTAAAGATGGTATCCGTCTTCTTGCAAAAGGTGAAATTAAAGCTAAAGTAAACATCGAAGTATCCGGTGCTTCTGCGGCTGCTATTGCTGCCGTTGAAAAAGCGGGCGGTACAGTATCTGTGCCGGCTAAGGTTGAAACTGCAGCATCTTGATCTTAAATAGAAGTAATTGATATTAAGGCATAGGGATTAAACAATGGCATCAGCGGCGGAACAGTTAGCGGGAAATTTAAACTTTGGCGCTTTTTCAAAGGCGACAGAGCTTAAAAAGCGCATTTGGTTTACGCTGATTGCGCTTATGGTTTACCGTCTGGCGACTTATCTGCCGTTGCCGGGGATTGATCCTGTTGCCTTAAATCAAATGTTTGAGCAAAACCAGCAAGGTATTCTTGGAATGCTGGATTTGTTTAATGGTGGCGCAATTCAGCGTATGAGTATTATTGCCCTTGGTATTATGCCTTATATTTCCTCATCGATTATTATGCAGCTTATGACATCGATGAGTACGAATCTTAAAGAGCTCAAGAAAGAAGGCGAGGCCGGCCGTCGCAAAATTAACCAGTTTACCCGCTATGGTACTGTGGTTCTTTGTCTGGTGCAGGCTTATGCGATTGCAACGGGACTGGAACAAAATATTGCGACAGAACCGGGCATGTTCTTCAGAATGACGACGGTGGTTACGCTGACAGGTGGCACCCTGTTTCTTGTCTGGCTGGGAGAACAGATTACATCGCGCGGTGTCGGTAATGGTATTTCACTGATTATTTTTGCCGGTATTGTGGCGCGTCTGCCTGTTGCTATTGCCAATACTCTGGATATGAGTTCAAAAGGCACCCTGGGCGGTCCGATCTTCATTGTATTTATGATAGCGATGGTTATTGGTGTGATCGCGTTGATTGTTTTTGTGGAACGGGCCCAGCGTCGGGTGCTTATCCAATATCCGAAAAGACAACAGGCAAACGGTATGAGTCAGGGTGAACAGTCCCATATGCCGCTCAAGCTTAATACTGCAGGGGTTATTCCGCCAATTTTTGCCTCTTCACTACTTCTGATGCCAATGTCGCTTGCCGGATTTGCGTCTGCTGATAGCCCTGAGTGGGTAACAACGCTTACATCATTGTTGGGTCCTGGGCAGCCACTATATATGATCCTTTATGTTGCGGGCATCGTGTTTTTCTGTTTCTTCTATACTGCGCTTGTCTTTAACCCTGAGGAAACATCTGAAAATCTAAAAAAATATGGTGGATTTATTCCTGGAATTCGTCCGGGGAAAAATACAGCCAGGTATCTTGATTATATTTTGACACGACTGACTGTGGTCGGCTCTGCCTATCTCTGTCTGGTGTGCTTACTACCTGAAATTCTAAAAGCACAGTACGCAATACCATTTTATTTTGGTGGTACATCGCTGTTGATCGTTGTCAATGTGACAATGGATACAGTAGGACAAATTCATAGCCATCTAATGGCCCATCAATATGAAGGCCTGATGAAAAAATCAAAGCTTCGTGGTGGAAAGAGACGTCGCAGATGATCATTATTTTACTCGGCCCTCCAGGTGCAGGTAAGGGGACACAGGCACAAAGAATAGAA
>JAGREE010000148.1 GCA_020446675.1 Alphaproteobacteria bacterium
TCTAGTTTTATGTCGCTTGTCATCGGTATATTCCCAAAAATCAATTACAGGCTGGATGCTTCGTAGACTTAAGGGTATATTTTATATTTAAGTCAATCAACAAGGGAATAGAATAAGATGTTACTTGATAATTTACCCTCCAGTCTGGTTGCAGAACTATCAAACCAAATTCTTCACATAAAAATAAGCAGGGTGGAAAAGATGAATTCATTGTCTTTTGAAATGTACCGTGCGCTTACAAAAATGCTAAATGATGTTGAACAGAATGATGATGTTAAACTGGTCCTTATATCGGGTGAAAAAGAATGTTTTTCCGCCGGAAATGACATTGATGATTTTATTGAGCTGCAGCAAAATCAATCCTTCAGCCGAAATCATGTAGCATCAGCATTCATTGATACACTGATCCATTTTCCAAAACCAATTATCGCTGCGGTGGAGGGCGTCGCTGTCGGCATAGGCACAACAATGCTGCTCCATTGTGATCTTGTCTATGCATCACCGGAAGCCAGTTTTTCAATGCCTTTTGTAAAACTGGGCCTTAGCCCGGAAGCGGCAGCCAGCTATATCATGCCTCAATTGATGGGTAGGGCAAGGGCTGCTGAATGGCTCCTGTTGGGCGAAACCATTACAGCAGAGCAGGCATTAAAAGACGGGCTGCTGACAGCAGTCATTGAAAACCCGCTTGAAATGGCCTTTCAAAGTGCGAGAGCTATCACCGCCATGTCAACGCAGGCCGTATTGGCAACAAAGAAACTTATGAGCCATGACAGTAAAAAGCGTATGAAGACATTCGATCGGGAAATGGTTGAGTTCTTAAAATGTTTTACATCTGAGCCAGTCAAAATCGCATTTGAGGCTTTTGTGGCAAAAAGAGCGTCCCATAAAAATGAGTAAATTTTATCCGCATCTTATGGAACCTCTAGATTTGGGGTTTTGTCAGCTTAAAAACCGTATCCTTATGGGGTCAATGCATACAGGTCTGGAAGAGGTTCCTGGTGGGTTTGAGCGTATGGCCGCATTTTATGCCGAGAGGGCCAGAGGCGGTGTAGGGCTGATTGTGACGGGGGGTATTTCGCCTAATGCTGAAGGGGCGGTTTTTGCCGGCGCCGGGCAAATGGCAAGTGAAAAAGATGTTAATAACCACAGTACCGTGACCGAAGCCGTTCATAAAGCAGGCGGCAAAATATGTATGCAGATCCTGCATTCGGGACGATATGCCGCGCATCCGAATTCGGTGGCACCATCCGCCATTCAGGCACCGATCAATCCGTTTAAGCCACATGAAGTATCCGAAGAGGAAATTGAAAAATCCATAGATGATTTTGCAAGATGTGCCGAACTGGCAAAAAAAGCGGGCTATGATGGTGTTGAGATTATGGGTTCAGAAGGATATTTCATAAACCAGTTTATCGTCCACCGCACCAACAGACGAAGTGACAAATGGGGCGGCTCTTATGAAAACCGTATGCGTTTCCCCCTTGAAGTGGTGCGTCGTGTCAGGAAAGCGGTCGGCAATAATTTTATTATTATTTATCGACTTTCGATGATCGATCTGGTGGAGGATGGCAGTACATTGCCAGAGGTTATTAAGCTTGGCAAAGCGCTGGAAAAAGTCGGTGTCAACATTATCAATACAGGGATCGGCTGGCACGAAGCGCGTATCCCGACCATTATCACAAAAGTACCGCGAGCCGCGTTTACCTGGGTCACGGCCAAAGTAAAAAAGTCCCTGTCCGTGCCGGTGATCACATCAAACCGTATCAATACGCCTGAGGTGGCGGAGGTCGTTTTGGCAAGAGGGGACGCAGATATGGTGTCAATGGCGCGTCCGTTTTTGGCTGATCCGGAATTTGTCAATAAAGCGGCAAACGGAAAAGCAGATGAAATTAACAGCTGTATTGGTTGTAATCAGGCCTGCCTTGATCATGTATTTCAGATGAAACTGACCAGTTGTCT
>JAGREE010000149.1 GCA_020446675.1 Alphaproteobacteria bacterium
GCAGGTTGCCGTCCCCGGCATGGAAAACATTGGCAACCCTAAGGCCATATTTTTTGGAAAGCTCATTCATACGGCGGAGAACGATCGGTAGTTTTTTTCGGGGGATTGACCCATCCATACAGTAATAATCCGGTGAAATTCTGCCCACTGCAGGAAAGGCGGCCTTACGTCCGGCCCAGAAGCCATTTTTTTCTTCCTCGCTTTGACTGATCGCGATGGAGGTTGCCCCCAATTCTTTCGCCAGTTCTGACACGCGCTCAGTGAAATAATCAACTTCACTTTCCACACCGTCAAATTCGGCGATTAGTATCGCCGCCGCATCGCGCGGGTATCCGGGATGGCAATAATCTTCGGCGGCATTGATTGCCAGGTTATCCATCATTTCCATTCCAGCCGGGATGATGCCCGAAGCGATGGTGCTGGCAACACATTCACCGGCTTTTTCAATATCATCAAACCCGATAAGCATTGCTTTAATGACATTCGCTTTGGGCAGTATACGTAATGTTGCTTCGGTCACGACCCCCAGCAAACCTTCTGACCCGGTAATAAGGCCGATCAGATCATAACCGCTTTCCTGCATATGTTTGCCGCCAAGTTCAATGATATCACCGTTCATCAGTACCATTTTTAGCCCGAGTATATTATTGGTCGTCAGTCCGTATTTTAGACAGTGTACACCGCCTGAATTTTCGGCGACGTTACCGCCGATCGTGCAGGCAATCTGGCTTGATGGGTCCGGCGCATAATAAAAGCCCTGTTCTTCAACTGCATGGGTGATGGCAAGGTTGGTAACACCGCATTGGCTTACAACGCAGCGGTTCTGATAATCAATATCTATAATTTTATTTAGTTTGGAAAGACCGAGGGTAAGCCCATCTTCAAGGGGCAACGCCCCGCCGGAAAGTGAGGTTCCGGCCCCCCTTGGCACGACTTTTATATTTAGCTCATTGCAAATTTTTAAGACTTCGCTGACGTCCTTTGTGCTGCCGGGAAGGGCAACGATCATCGGTGATTGCCGATAGGCGGTCAGTCCATCCGATTCAAATGCTTTTCGGCCCTGATCAGAACTAATCACGGCCTGTTTTCCCAATAGACGAACAAGCCGCCTGGTCAGTTCAGGCAGCTTGTCTAAAATTTCCTTTTCCGGGTCCGGCATTTTCATAAGAAATACCCTTTATTCGCCAGGTGCGCTTTCCGCAGCCATTTTTGCAAGCCGACGATCATTATACCATACTGCCCCGAAAATGAATAATAACGCAATGGGGAGCAGAGCAACAGTCTGGAATGATTTTTCAGCCGCATAGATAAGCGAGTTGATCTGTTCAGGGCTTCCCTCTGCCATGGCAGCAAAGGCATCAGCCCCACCGGCAGCTTCCAGTTTTGCCTTATCATAAGCAGCCCCAAGGATCGGTAAAACTATATATGTTGCCATGGCACCAGCAGAGCCGATCAAACCAATGGTCCATGCGCCACCTCGCGGGTAGCGTTCAGCGGCTGAGGCCAGCATGGTCGGCCACATAAAGCAGACACCAGCGCCCCAGAAGGTTGCGGCAAGTACGCCGGTAACGGGGCTGTCGGCAACACTAAGCATGTAAAGTCCGACACTTGTCAGTAAGGAAGAAAACCACAAAAGCCCAACGGGAGAGAGCTTATGGGAAATCGGTCCGGCAAAATGGCGCATCACAAACATTATGCCACTTACATAAACAAGAAGTAAGATACCCCGCATACCGACGGTATGGGTAAGGGCCAGATCGACCCATTGCCCTGGGGCGAGTTCCGAAGACGCGGTAAGAAACATGGCCCCGAACCAGATAAAGAAACTTGGGCGTCGGAAAATTTCCTTGATCATGTCATTAAAACTTACATCAAGAACTGAGCTTTCAGTTTTAGGGAATTTTACCCCCAGATTAAGAAGAAGAAACCCGGCAGCCGGTACAAAAATTATGGAAAGGGCGACCTGCCAGTTCAGATCAAGGTAATTAATAAGAATACCTGACAGACCACCGACTATTAAACCCGCCGGCCACCAGGCATGGAGCACATTCAGGCGGTGAGTCTTATCCTCAGGATAAAGGGAGGCAGTGGCCGGATTAATGGCTGATTCCACAAAGCCCCAGGCGATCCCCTTAAGCAGCATGCCAAACCAGAGCGCCCAGTATATATTCGCCCCTGATGTTATGTTGCCAGCAAAGACAACTATGGCGTTACCAACAATGATGAGAGTTGCGGCCAAGGTGATTGCCCGTCCCATGCCGATTACATCCATAAACGGGCTGACCAGAAAAAGGGTCACAGAAAATCCAAGAAAAATGATACCGAGGATTTCACCAATCATGGTGGCGGAGGTTTTAAAATCAATCGGATCAAGAAAGGTGTTTTTAAGATCTGTTGCTACCGTTGCACCAAGCGACATGGAAATGGCAATTGTAAATAGAGCCATGGTACAAATTAAAAAAATCCTGTTACGATCATACTCTGTTTCAGACATTTAAACCTCCCTTACTTAATCCCCGGTGATGTTATAGTGAATTTTATTGAGCGAAATGTTCCTTTAAAGCGGCAAATCCGCCCTGAAATACGCCGTTTGCAACCATATCGGCTTTTTCTTTTTCTTCACCGGGCGCTGTTGTAAATTCAGCCGACCATTGGATGTAGGTACGATCTCCGTCTGTGATCGGACGAAGTTCCATAGTGGAGAGATAATTAAAAAGTCCAAGTCCGGTCGTCAGCATGTCATAAGTGAATGTGTAGTCAATATCGGAAAAAGCCAGAAGGGTTTCACGAATATTTTCGCCGTCCTGCAGATAAAAATTTCGAATGCATCCGATTGTAAGCGGATCAAGTCCCCCTTCAATTTCGCCTTTTGCAATTGCCGGATGCCATTTTTGCAGATCATTAAAGCCGCGGACAACTTCCCAGACTTTATCAATAGGGGCATCTATTACAGATGTTTCAAATACTGTTACCATTT
>JAGREE010000150.1 GCA_020446675.1 Alphaproteobacteria bacterium
ATATCCGCCGGGATCAGTCACCAGAAATCCGTTATGGGGACTGTCGCCAAGTGGCTTTGGCGGGCTTTTGATATTCAAATTCCTCGACTCTGCATATTGATACCAGCCGTCAATCTGGTCAGTCAGAAGCGCAATGGCAATTGTTTTTGGCTCATCCGCAGAATGCATTCCCCGGCCTGACCCGTCATCATTAACCAATGTAATAAAGGTGGTTGGGCTGGTCTGGTAAATGACGGCAAATCCGGGAAATTCAAATACATTTTTAAATCCCAGAATTTTACCGTAAAATTTTACGGCTTCATCATAATTTTTATAATAAAGAAAGGCATTATTTCCGATAATGTCTCGGGCTGCCTCTTTTACATCATTCATTGTTGCTGCTTTATCATCTGACGCGCCGTTATCTGAACAGGCGCTAATTATCACGCACGACAAAAGCAACAACATTCTTTTAAAAAATGTCCCCATGCTATACTCCCTTATATGTTATTTGATAGAGTTTACTCACAGCCATCAATAATAGCAATTATTTCGTTATAATCACCAGAAAGACAGAATTGATCAAGTCCTGCTGATTGACTTAACCTTTGTTAATATAGTAGCTTTTCAAAATCACAAAATTAAATCCGAAAAGGAATTTTTTTCATGAAATCAGGGGCCCTGAAATACGCTATTTTCATTGCACTTTTTCCCGCTGTCTCATTCGCACAGCTGGTTAAAAAGGATGACACAACCAGTCATAATTATTTTAATGAGGACGGCACAATGCGTGTTGCCATCGCCAAACAGGTTCAGATGCCCTCTTCCGGCGGCAAGCTGGCCGCCGATGGTCCACATATTATGGCCAATGGCGGCATTCAGGACATGCTGCGTGATATGGGCGCGACAGTACGCGTCTCCAACGCTGAACTCTCGGACCGTGAAAAAACAGAATATGGAAGCTGGCGCAAAATGGGCTATGCCAATGGCCGTCTTGCCGACAATGTCATGCAAAATGAAGCGGATGGCTTTTTTACTATTGGTTTTCTGGCCACCTGCCCATCCTCGCTCGGTATGCTGGCGGGGTTACAGCAGTCCCTGACCTCCACCGATACATCATCGGTCAGTATTCTCTGGCTTGACGCCCATGCAGACTATAACACACCGGAAACCACCCGGTCCGGCTCCATGGGCGGCATGCCACTGGCGATTGCCAACGGTCTTGCCCTTGAACAGGTGCGCCGCGATTCAAAACTGAACCCGCCGCTTCCCTCCAGTCATATTGTCACCGCAGGACTTCGTGATGTTGACCCGATGGAACAGCATCTGCTTGATGTTGCACGCATTCAGAATATAACGGTCGATGACATTCGCAATCTGACCAAAAATGTCTATGATCAGATGGACGCGCTTAGCAAGGTATCCGATAAAATCTATGTCCATATTGATCTGGATATTCTGGATGCATCCGAAGTGCCGTTTCATAATTATCCAACCGAAAATGGCCCCACCAGCTATGAACTTGCCGCATTGTTCAAGGAAATATTTCAAAAATATCCAAAAACTGCTGCAATCGGTTTTGCATCCATCCCTGCGGAAGATCCGGGACAGGTAACCCTGAAAGCCGTGAACCGTATGGTTGTCGGCGCCATTGAAGGCATTAAAGAACGTAAAGAGGATATGTAACCATGCCGCACTGTGTCATTGAATATACCCGCGACATTGAGAAAAAGATTGATATTTCAGAACTGCTTGAAACGGCCTTTGACGCTGTTTTGACGTCAGGACATTTTGACCGTGCCTCCATCAAAGCGCGCGCCATCGGATTTGATATTTTTAAATCCGGCCAAAGTCGTGATGATTATATCCATGTAAAGCTTCGAATTCTTTCCGGACGGACGGCGGACGAAAAAAAATTCCTAAGCGATCATTTAATCGCTGCCATTGGCCCCCATATCGGCAACACCAAAAGCCTGACGGTGGAAATAATTGATATGGACCGGGGCAGTTACGGCAAGCTCATTGCCCCCGATTAAATTATTTAAGACTTAATGGCTGAGGGCAAATTTATCCCTTGTCCGGTTGGCGAAGGAAACCAGTGACAACATCACCGGAACTTCAACCAGAACACCAACCACAGTGGCAAGGGCCGCCCCCGAGTCCAACCCAAACAGGCTGATGGCCACGGCAACCGCCAATTCAAAAAAATTGGACGTGCCGATCATCGCCGCCGGGGCCGCCACATTATGGGGGATTTTCCAGAAATATGCCCACCCATAGGCAAGTGCAAAAATCCCATATGTCTGCAGAATTAATGGAATAGCAATCAGAAGTATGACCAGCGGCTTTGCCAGGATGGTCTGTGCCTGTAAGCCAAAAAGGATCACCACCGTCGCGAGCAGCCCAATCATCGACCATGGTTCAAGTGTTTTTGTAAAACGGTTAAGGGCGCTTAAATCATTTTTTTCAACAAGGGTCCGGCGGGTAAACCACCCGGCCATGAGTGGAATAACCACGTAAAGGACCACCGATATCAAAAGCGTCTGCCACGGCACAATAATATCGGTCATATCCAGCAGGAAAGCCGCAATCGGCGCAAAGGCAAAAATCATAATCAGATCATTAATTGACACCTGCACCAGCGTATATGCGGCATCGCCGCGGGTCAGCTGGCTCCACACAAAAACCATCGCCGTGCAGGGTGCTACTCCAAGCAGGATCATGCCGGCGATATAGTGCTTTGCCTCACCCGCATCCACCAAACCGGCATAAATATATTCAAAAAACAGCACCCCGATCGCCGCCATGGAAAAAGGTTTGATCAGCCAGTTGATCACCAGCG
>JAGREE010000151.1 GCA_020446675.1 Alphaproteobacteria bacterium
ACTTTGCTTAATTTGGATGCAAGTTTCACAGCGGCGGCATGATTAATTTTGGCCAGTTTCCGATAGCCTGCTTCCCCAAGCAATGTCATATGTATGGTAAAAGCCAGTGTACAAAGACCAGCATTGGTACAAATGTTACTGGTGGCTTTTTCCCGTCGGATATGCTGTTCCCGGGTTGAAAGGGTTAGCACAAAGCCGCGTTTTCCTTCGGCGTCCGTTGTTTGCCCACATAGGCGCCCAGGAAGTTGACGCACGTATTTTTGTTTCGTGGCAAAAAGTCCGACATAAGGACCACCATAATTCAGGCCATTCCCTATTGACTGGCCTTCACCGACCACAATATCGGCGCCCATTTCACCGGGTGATTTAATGGCACCTAGTGCGACAATTTCAGTGGTGACAACAACCAGCAGCTTATTTTGTTCATGAAGGGCATCTGCCAGTGCTGAATAATCGGTAATATTTCCAAAAAAGTCAGGATACTGGACAATGACACAGTTGGTGTCGTCATCAACCAATTCAAGCAGATTTTCAGCTTTATTAACAGTGGTCTCAGAAACGACAACAACATCTTCGGTATATTTTGTAGCGCTTTTTACCACATCAATATATTGCGGATGAAGATTACCACTCACGATAGCTTTGTTTTTGCGGGTGATCCGTCTTGCCATGAGAGCCGCTTCCCCGCAGGCGGTCGAACCATCATACATTGATGCATTGGCAACATCCATGCCTGTAATTTGTGCGACCTGTGTCTGGAATTCAAAAAGAGCCTGCAATGTGCCTTGTGAAATTTCAGGTTGATAAGGGGTATAGGCGGTTAGAAATTCACCGCGCTGAATTTGATAATCAACGGCTGCCGGAACGTGGTGCCGATAGGCACCAGCACCAACAAAAAAGGGCACGCTGCCTGCGGAAATATTTCTGTCGGCAAACGCGGCAAAATTTTGTTCAACTTCCATTTCTGTCATATGAAGAGGAAGGTCAACCAGCCCTTTAAGCAGAGCATGGTTTGGAACATCAATAAATAAATCATCAATGTCCTTTACCCCGATTTTTGCAAGCATTTCGGCCCGGTCATCGGATGATAATGGTAAATAACGCATATGGTTTAATCCTGTTTTATTCTAAACCTGCTATGAATTCTTTGTAGCCCGCAGCATCCATCAGGCTTTCAAGTTCGCTTTCATCGGCAATTTCAATTTTAAAGAACCAGCCATCAGCATCTGGTGAAGTGTTGACCAGTGCTGCATTATCTTCAAGTTCCTCGTTGACAGCTGTAATTTCACCACCCACAGGGCAATAAATTTCTGATGCGGCTTTAACGCTTTCGACAACGGCAACTTCGTCACCTTTGGCATAATCCTCGCCCACTTCAGGCAGTTCAACAAACACAATATCGCCAAGGGCATTTTGCGCATAGTCGGTAATGCCGACAGTGCCTGATTTTCCCTCAACCTCGATCCATTCATGATCTTCAGAATAATAAATTGTCATCTCTTTTTTCCCTTCATTTTGGTTTTCTATAATATCTTTGCGGAACAAATGGCATATCCGCGACTTTGGCTTCGAGTTTCTTTTTTCTCACGGCCAGAAAAATGTCAGTGCCAGTTTTGGCATACTCAGCTTTTACATATCCCATGGCAATTGGTCCTCCGAATGTCGGGCCAAAACCACCGCTAGTGACGATGCCAATGACATTATCATGCGTATCGAGAATTTCTGTTCCTTCGCGTGCCGGAGCGCGACCGGATGGTAAAATACCAACCCTTAATTTTGAAGCGTCACCATTATTTAGCTGGCTGAGGATTCTTTCGGCGCCGGGGAAGCCGCCTTCAGCGCGGCGGCGAGGGCCTATTGACCAGTCAAGTGATCCTTCGATTGGTGTTGTATCAGTTGTAATATCATGACCGTAAAGACAAAGGCCGGCTTCAAGGCGAAGGCTGTCCCGCGCACCAAGTCCTATCGCTTCAACTTCCGGCTCGGCCAACAATGTTTTACAAACCTCAATGGCCTTATCAGCAGGAATGGAAATTTCATGGCCGTCTTCTCCTGTATAGCCACAGCGACTGATGAAACAATCAGCACCGCAGATGGAAACTTCAGCATAGGACATAAAGTCCATTTGATCGGCACCGGCAGCAAAACGTGACATTACAGCAGCAGCCATCGGCCCCTGAAGAGCAACAAGAGCGCGGTCATTAAGCTCAATTAATTCAAGATGGGCAGGAAGATTGGCGCGCATGTGGGCAATATCCTGTTCCTTACAGGCAGCATTCACGACCATGAAAATATCATTTTCCCGTTTTGTGATCATCAGATCATCGAGGATACCACCATTTTCATCTGTAAACATGGTGTAGCGAATACGATTGGTTTTTAAATCAATGATATTGCCTGGCACCAGAGTTTCGAGCCATTTGTCAGCACCATCACCTTTAATGACAACCTGTCCCATATGGGAAACATCAAAAAGTCCTGCTTTTTCGCGGGTATGGTTATGTTCTCCCATAACACCAAGCGGATATTGTACCGGCATCAGGTAACCGGCAAAGGGTACCATTTTGCCACCAAGGTCTTCATGAAGTGAATAAAGAGGTGTTTTTAACAGACTGCTATTATTCTCTACACTCATAAATATTCTCCAGAGTAAGCACTATTGATACGAAAACCCGTATCATCGGTGCCCCCTCTGTCATCGGTACCTGAGAGATTTGACCTGACGTTCATCAGGTTTACCCCGTCGGCGGAGGGATTATCCTCACTTTCCAGAGTGCTTTAATTCCTGGCGGTCCGGGTGCCTGAGAGTTTCCGGGGCGGTTGCTCCTTCGGCGCCTTATTTAAGGTCTCTCCCGCAAAGAAAATAGCAGTCGTCATAATAAGGGGATTGATTGAAGAGTCAATCAAAGTCATTATATAAAGAAGCAGAAAAATCAATTTGTTCTGTTGTGGAAGTGGGTTCACAACATAATGGGTTGTTATAGTTGGAATTTTGATAAAATGAGGGCCAAATGGGTTTAATAAAATCGTTCTGGAGATTAATTCAAAAGCTACAATCTTTTGTTGGCACTTTACTTTTTCTCATCGTACTTTTGATATTTTCGGCCATCATTCTTTCAAATTTTATGACTGATTCGGAAGAAGGGGAATCGACGGCTAAAAATAGTGCCCTTGTTCTGGATTTTAAGGGGTTGATCGTTGAGCAGGAGGCATTCAGCAGTGATCCTTATGAACAACTGCTTGCGGGTGATATCGGCGGCAATACGCGCCTGCGCGACATTGAGAGGGCCATTGATCTTGCGGCAGAGGATGACAATATCAAAATGCTGGTTCTTGATTTCAGTCAGTTTGCAGGGGCATATCCTTCTAAGCTTCATTATATCGGCAGAAAGATCGAACAATTTAAAAACAGTGGCAAAAAAGTTGTCACCTATGGCAGTCTTTATAGCCAGTCAGCGTATCTTCTGGCTTCATTCGCCGATGAAATTTACATGCACCCACAGGGCGCCGTACTCATTTATGGTTATGGCGGATTTCAGAACTATTTTCTCGGGTTTTTGAATAAAATAAAGGCGGAAGTCCAGCTATTCCGGGTCGGTAAGTATAAGTCGGCAATGGAACCATTTATCCGAAATGATATGTCGGATGAAGCCAGGGAAGCTAATCTTGAGCTTTATAACAGTTTCTGGGATTCGTATCTGGCCGATATTTCAGAACAGAGAGGTATTGATGAGGCTGTCTTACGTGCAGGCATTGATAATGCCGATCAGCTTCTGATGGATTTGAAAGGAGATCTTGGTCAGCTTGCACTGCAGAATTTGCTGGTTGACGGCTTAAAAACCCGCGCTGAGTGGGTTTCTTATATGCAGAATGAAGTCGGCAAAGGCCGTGGAAAGCAGGAAATTAATCAGATAAATTTAAAAGCTTATCTCGCGTCAAAATTTGACCGCTCTCAACTGGAACGGGGTAACAACATTGTTGCCATTATTTATGCCAATGGAACGATCATGGATGGCGTGATGCCGCAGGGAACGGTTGGTGGGGATACGCTTTCAAGGCAGCTTCGTGAAGCACGGCTTGATGATCGGGTAAAAGCTGTTGTACTTCGCGTTGAAAGCCCGGGGGGAAGCGCCTTTGCCGCAGAGCTGATCAGACAGGAAGTGCTTCTTCTAAAAGCCGCCGGCAAGCCAGTCATTGCTTCATTTGGTGGAGTTGCTGCGTCAGGTGGGTACTGGATTTCAGCAAATGCCGATGAAATTTGGGCAAGTCCGACGACCATAACAGGGTCAATCGGTATCTTTGGTGCAATACCAAATATTGAAGGAACCCTGGCTGAGATCGGTATCACGACAGACGGTATTGGCACAACACCGCTTGTGTCTGCCGGTATTAATAAACCACTACCGGAAAAGCTTAAAAATATTATTCAGAGCAATATTGAAAATGGATATGACAGATTTTTAAGTCTGGTTGCCGAAGGACGGCACATGAGCGTGGAACAGGTCAACGAAATTGCACAGGGAAGAGTCTGGACAGGCGCCAAGGCACTGGAAATTGGACTGGTGGATCATTTGGGAAATCTGGATCATGCCATTAAAGCCGCTGTTTCAAGGGCAGATCTCAAAGATTATAATGTCGTTTATTGGGAAGATGAACTGCCTATTGAAGTACAAATCATGTCACGGCTTTTTGACAGTGAAAGCAAACTGGCGGATTTTGTAGAATCCAAACAAAAAAGACCTGAGCAAATTCTTATGAATAAAATCACGGAGAAATTATCGCTGTTCAGCAAAATGAATGACCCGCAACATGCTTATGTTCTTTGTGTTGAATGTATGACGGGCATTAATTCTCAATATTAAATAAGGCCATTTGAATTTCCGGGAACAATGTGTATAAGGTCATGTCATGAGCGAAAAAAATATGAACCTTTATATTGCAAATCCACGTGGATTTTGCGCAGGCGTAGACCGGGCCATTCAAATTGTGGAAATGGCACTGGAGAAATACGGGGCTCCTGTTTATGTCCGTCATGAAATTGTCCATAATAAATATGTCGTTGAAGGCTTGGTAAAACGAGGGGCTATTTTTGTTGATGAACTAGACGAAGTTCCATCTGACAAACCGGTGGTTTTTTCAGCACACGGAGTACCAAAATCCGTTCCCCAGGAAGCCGAAAGCAGAAAAATGCTTTATATAGATGCAACCTGCCCTTTGGTCAGCAAAGTGCACCGGGAAGCGGAGCGATATGATCGGCAGGGTATGGAAATTGTTATGATCGGTCACAAGGGTCACCCTGAAGTTATCGGTACAATGGGACAATTGGCGACGGGGGCCATTCATCTGGTCGAAAGTCCGGAAGATGTTGATAAATTACAGCTCAAAAATGAGGATAATGTCGCCTATATTACCCAGACCACCTTGTCACTTGATGATACGTCCGAAATTATTGAGACACTAAAAGAAAAATACCCGTCCATTCAGGATCCAAAGAAAGAAGACATCTGTTACGCAACCACGAACAGACAAAACGCTGTGAAAGCTTTGGCTGAAAAAGTTGAGATGGTGCTTATTATCGGAGCGCCAAACAGCTCAAACTCACGCAGACTGGTGGAAGTGGCACGAAAAGTTGGTTGCCGTTCAGTGTTAATTCAAAGAGCGGCTGAAATAGACTGGAACTGGTTTGATAATGTCAGTGCGGTGGGAATTTCTGCAGGAGCATCAGCTCCTGAAATTCTGGTTGAAGAAGTGATGAACGCCTTTAAAGACCGCTATAATACAACGATTGAAAATATCCATACCATTGAAGAAAATGTAACGTTCAAAGTTCCGGCAATTTTAGCAAAGGATGATTGATAATGGCAGTTTATACCATTGTAAATGCCGATGAAATTGCTGCCTTTATTGATGAGTATGATGTGGGGGAAGTGATATCATTTAAAGGGATTGCGGAAGGCGTTGAAAATTCAAATTATCTGCTGACCACCACAAAAAATCATTTTATTCTCACCCTTTATGAAAAGCGGGTGAATGAGAACGATCTGCCCTTTTTTCTTGGCCTGATGGATCACCTTGCCCATAAAGGAATTAATTGTGCAACGCCGATTGCCGATCGGGAAGGGAATATTTTAAAAACATTATGTGGTCGTCCGGCCGCCTTAATCAGTTTCCTAGATGGCTTGTCAGTGAGCAGGCCATCGGTACAGAATTGCAGGGAACTGGGCGCCGCTCTTGCGGAAATGCATCTTGCTGTGGCGGATTTTAAACTTTCAAGGAAAAATGACCTGTCCATTGAAGGCTGGAAGACGCTTGCAGAAGAGTGCGATGCGCGTGCAGATGAATGCCAGAAAGGCTTAAGAAATATAATTGCCGATGAAATGGAAGACCTTTCCAACCACTGGCCGACCGATCTACCGACCGGGATAATTCATGCGGATTTGTTTCCGGATAACGTTTTCTTCTTAAATGGGAAATTATCTGGTCTGATTGATTATTATTTTGCCTGTTCAGATATGCTTGTCTATGACGTGGCAATCTGCCTGAATGCCTGGTGTTTTGAAGCGGATGGTGCATTTAATGTGACCAAAGCGGCTGGACTGATCAGGGAATATGATGCAATTCGCCCTTTGTCCGACAGCGAAAAAAATGCCCTGCCACTTTTATGCCGCGGTGCAGCGCTAAGATTTATGCTGACACGGCTTTATGACTGGCTTAACCGTGTTGAAGGGGCTTTGGTAAAAACCAAAGATCCCCTTGAATATCTGGCGAAATTAACATTTCATCAGCAGGTTAAATCGGCCGGTGAATATGGTGTGGATATGGGCATATGAAAGAAGTCATAATTTATACTGATGGAGCCTGTTCCGGTAATCCGGGACCTGGCGGCTGGGGCGCTCTGCTAATTTATGGTGACCATAGTCATGAAATTATGGAAGGCGATTTTGAGACAACCAATAATCGCATGGAACTGACGGCTGCGATTGAAGCACTCAATGCCCTTAAACGTCCCTGCCGTGTTATCCTGCATACGGACAGCACATATGTTAAAGACGGGATCAGCAAGTGGATTGAAAACTGGAAACAGAATGGTTGGCGGACAGCGACAAAAAAACCGGTTAAGAATGCTGATTTATGGCAGGCTCTTGATGAAGCAGTTGAGCGGCATGATGTTGTCTGGAAATGGGTCAAAGGACACGACGGTGACGAGGGGAATGAGCGGGCGGATGAACTCGCCAACATGGGCCTGAACAATTATAAAGTATTATAAACATGCGTGATGATGTCTTTAAAGCAATTGATATTGCTGATGCTGATGCATTAAGAAAAATTCTTGAAAAGGATAGCTCTCAGGCATCGGCACGGAGCAACGATGGTCTTTCTGCTGTATTGTTTACGCTCTATATCCGTAAACCGGAATTAACCGATATTCTGCTGGAATATAAACCGGAACTTGATCATTTTGATCTGGCGGCCCTTGGCGGCGTCGGGCAGTTATCAGCACTGATTGCAACAAACAATAAACTTGTTCATGAATATAGTGGTGATGGATTTACGGCGCTTCATATTGCCAGTTATTTCGGGCAGGCGGATTGTGCCAGGCTTTTACTTGAAAACGGTGCCGATATTGACAAGGTTGCAATGAATGGCAGCGATTTACGGGCCATCCATAGTGCCGTTGCCGGTTGCCATACTGATGTGGTTAAAGTTCTTATCGATTTTAACCCGGATATTAATGTTCAGATGCTCGGTGGGTTTACACCGCTGATGTCCGCTGCAGCACTTGGGGATAAAGAAATTGTTTCAATTTTACTTGAAAAAAATGCCGATCCAAAAATTAAAGCGGATGATGGACGAATAGCAGAAAGTTTTGCAAGGTCAGCGGGGTATTGTGAACTTGCAAATTTACTTTCCAGCTGAGTTATTAGCTCTCAATTTTTATTCCACATAAAAAAGCCCCCCAGTTCCGAAGAAATGAGGGGCTGATTTTATAGCTTTTAAGCTTGTGAGCAACCGAGGCTGCTCACAACACTTCCAATCAGATTAGAAGGCAGCTTTAATACGTGCGTAGTATTTACCACCTTGCCAATCAAAGCCATCAAGATATTGACGTCCACGTCTTTGTGAAGCTTCAACAACTTTTGGCTGTGAAAGAGGATATGTATCCAGAACGTTGTCTGCACCTACTGTTACTGAGAATTTCTCATCAATATCGTATGTTAGAGACACGTCAAAGAATACGCGACCTGGGTTTTTATCAATACGAACTAGTGATGCATCAGCATTCGTATCGATATTTGAACCATCTGCCAGACTTAATGAACGGTCATACAGACGAGTTGAGAACCAACGTGCACGACCCATAAGAGTGAATGCATCAATGTTCCAGTTTGCTGTAAAGGTTGCTCTGTAAGGTGAGAAACCATGCTCTTCATTGAACTGAGTTTGACGGTCTGTTGTAAGAGGGTCAAACTTAGTGATTTTGTTAGTAATGTGTGACATTGCTAACACTAATCTCAGTGTTGACTCATCAAGGTTAATTGTATGAGTTGCAACAGCTTCGATACCTCTGGTTTTTGTATCCATAGAGTTCGCAAAGAACTGAACCTGGTTTAGAGAGCTGAATGAGTTATCAGATGCAACCAGTGCCGCAAATTCAGATGGATAATCCGCAATTTTATAAGTTTTAGAGTTACGGATACGATCCAACAATTTAATCTGGAACACATCGATTGTGATGTTTGTATCAGCACCAGGAGTAAAGATAAAGCCGGCAGACAGGTTTCTGGCAAGTTCAGGTCTTAATGGCTCAGCATTAAAGAATGATGCCAACTCACTATCAGCAGGGAAAGTACCTGTTTGAGTTTGTGAACCATCAGGCGCAAATCCTGTTGAAACCTGAGTATTGTTGATCTGTCCGATTGATGGAGCGTGGAAACCTGTAGAAGCAGCACCACGGATGGCGAGCAAATCAGGAACCACTTGGTAACGTGTTGCGATTTTCCAGCTTAGGTTATCACCAAAGTCAGAATAGTCTTCGTAACGTGCAGCAACTGCAACGTTGAATTCTTCTGTGATATCAGTATCAACATCAACATATACCGCATAGTTATGACGTGAGTCGTCTGTAGTATTGGCAGGGTTAAATCCACCAAAACCGTCTGATCCAACGTTAACACCACCAGGGCCGGCAAGCGGACCCACTTTCCATGAATTTTCTTCACCAGTAACTTTATAATATTGGTCAGAACGATATTCAGCACCAAATGACACAGTCATTGCTTCAACAGCGTCTGTATCAACCTGATAACCGAAATCAACACCAACAGAACGTTCGATGTTTACAAGCGCACCGATATAGAAAGCTGTCTGTGCTTTTGCATAATCAATTGATCCATCTTCTGCCATTGGCGCACCAAGTGATGCGTTAAGAGTGTCAGAAATATTATAATCAACACGGTTACGGCCAAGTGATCCTGAAAGGTCATAAGTCAAACCATTGTCAAATTCACCTTTAAAGCCAGCATAGGCAGCTATATCTTTACTATCAATTTCAAACCAAGGGTTATAACCGTTTGGATGAATTCCAAGACCAGCAAACCCACCGCCATTAGCGTTCACAAATGGTGTTACGCCATCAACGTCAAGACCATCAGCTAGCAAATATTTATATCTTTCAGCATTTGCTTCACCGTATAGTTCTGCGTAACCGAATGGATCAATGGAGATTTGCTTGGATGCACCAGAGTTGCCGCCAACACCCGGAAGTGAATAGCCGATTGGAAGACCAGCACGGTAGTTAAATGGTTCTTTAACATGTGTTCTTGAGAAGTTACCGAAAGTATAGATTTGAGAATTCTCACCAACTTCCATTTGAGAGTTCCAGGTAATGTTGAATCTTGATTCTTCAGCAATACCGTAAGGGGCAATTGTCAAAGGATCAAGTTCTGCAGGATCATTAAACTGTCCATCAAATGCAAGTGCAGGACCTGAAAGTGTATCAGATTCTTGCTGATTGTATTTGTCAATAAGGTCCTGAGCAAGCAAATGACCGGCAAAAACACGGTTTGTCGGATCAGTATGACCATATGAAGCATTCACAGTAAAGAAACCACGGTCAGCAAGGCTCATACCAACTTTAGAAGAAATTGTATATGCAGCACCGTCACCGGCATAATATTTGCTGTAATCAGCTTGGCCTGTAATTCCTTCTGAATCGTCAAGTGTAAGGTTAATCACACCGGCAACAGCGTCTGCACCATACTGGGCAGCAGCACCGTCACGAAGAACAGAAATGCTTTTAATTGAGTTGGTAGAGAAAGTACCAAGGTCAGCAGTTTGGTAACCGCCAATCAAAATTGCAGAACGGTGAACACGCTTATTGTTCACAAGCAGAACGATCTCACCTGAATTGAGGCCACGCAATGATGTTGTACGCAACAGTGTATTACCATCACCAACAGCGTCACGCTCTACAGCGAACGAAGGAGATACGGCTTGAACCGCGTCTTTAATGTTCAGTGATGGAGTAGCTTGAAGCTCGCCAACTTGAACCACGTCAACAGGTACGTTAGAGTCAAGAGCCGTACGACCCTTCACACGTGAACCAACAACTGTCAACACTTCTTCATTTTGTGCTTGCTGGGCAGAAGCCAGATCAGCAGCCACAAGTGAAGGTAGGCTAACAGATA
>JAGREE010000017.1 GCA_020446675.1 Alphaproteobacteria bacterium
GTTTCAATCTTATACATAAAGTGTAGAGCCTTAGCTTATAAATTTGTTTTTTTGTAATGTTAAATAGTTGACGTTTAAATGTCTATTTTTTTGATAATTCACGAATTATAAATCTCGCCGGATGTAGCAAATGGCATATTTTCTGATCAAACGGCAACGGCTCTGCGCTTAGCATCGACGTTAAATATTTTGCAAGTAACGGCGCGGATACAAATCCTTTGGAGCCAAGACCGGCCAGCACAAACAAATTTTTGTGAAGAGGCGCATCGGGATAGACCTCATATTTATTCCCATGGTGAATATTGTCATAGGATGTCATATATTTAGTATGATCAGGAACTGGACCACAAAGTGGAAAATGGTCATCTGTCATAGAACGAATTCCGCGGCGGCCTCCAATAACTTCAATTTCTTTAAATGTAAATGGGGCTTTCCTAAGATTTTCTTCATGAGCTTTTTGTGAAATTTTTAAAGAGATATTTTTTTCAAAACTGGCTCCGCAAATATTAAATTTATTGCCATTTGAGATTATTGGAGGGGTTAAGTAACCGGCTGCGTTTAAAATAGTATTTTCATTATAATCTGATTTTATATAAGAAATCTGGCCAGACAATTTCTTAAGAGGATTATGCACAACCTGCGCAATGTCAGGATAATTATAAGAATTTGCAAAAATTACGGCATCGACTTCAAGAAGAGGTTTTTCATCTTGATCAAATATGATCCAGCCGTCATTTTTTGTTTTTGTTATAGATTTTACCTGGACATTAAATAGAAAGTCATCAGAGCTGCTAAAAAAACGTCTGATATTTTCAGGTTTAATATAGCCTGCATTGGGAAAGACAAGCTTGTTTTCTTTAAGATACTGCTGTTCACCTGAGTTTCTTTTTGCAACTTTCCGGTAGCGTTCCAAAGTTGTGATATCTTCAGCAAATTTAATAAGAGGGCAGGGTATGAATATATCTTTATTAAGTGCGCCGTAATAATTTAAGGCATATTGATAGGCAAGATCATAGAAGGTTTTTTGCGGAGACTCCCCCGCACTAATATATGGATCAAGAATGGCAACCGGATTACCTGATGCACCACTTAGAATATGGTTATTTTTTTCAAGTATTGTAACCCTGAAACCGGCATTTTTCAGATGATAGAACAACAATATGCCGGCAATACCGCCGCCAATCACGGCAATATGTGCGTTTACTTTTATAGGGTCCGGCAATTTGAACCATGGTTTGTTCATTTTAAAACGATCTTATTACGCTATATTTTTGAATTTATATAAGACTTATCATATTCTGAAAGTTATATTGGATAATATTTAGAAGAAATTTTTTGCATATCCGAAGAATGAAAGAAACAAAATGAAAAAAAATATTCTTATTTTTTTATATTTGCTTATATCACCTGCATCGGTATCGATGGTGTCGGCTCAGAGCGTAAATGATCTTGTTGTTCCCTGTGCAATTCCATTCTATCGGGAACTGGATTTTACCGTTGGCGATTGGCAGGTTTTTAATAAGGATACAGGAAAACTTGCAGGGTATGACAGAATTGGCCGTATTTTGAAGGGGTGTGCCATTCAGCAGATTTGGGTCTCCCTGGACGATCATTTTTCTTCTAAATATGTCCCGTTCCGTATGAATGGGCGTAGCGTAACGGCATTTAACGGGTCATACTGGGTCCAGTTATGGGTTGATAATCAGGCGGGCGTACAGTTGTTAAAAGGGGGCCCTGAAAAAGATAAGTTTGTTTTAAAAAGTGATGGTACCGTTGGAGGGTATGAATATAAAATGAGCTGGCAGCGGCAGGATGACGGTACCTTACTGAATATACATCAACGACGCGAGGTTAAGGAAGGTGAAGCCGGACCGTGGGAAACTTTATATCAATGGGTATATGTGAAAAATCTTAACCGGGATCTATATCCCAATGAAGAAGATGAGGAATAAGTCAAATCAGCGCTAAAGGTTTTTTAAAAAAGTAATAAATTCTTCCTGATTAATCGGTCGGCAGAAATAATAACCCTGTAAAATATCGCAGCCTTTTTCTTTAAGGATTTCAACATGCCTTTCAGTTTCAACGCCTTCACCCACCACCTTAAGACCCAGGCTATGTCCAAGGCGAATGACCGCGTCAGTTATTGCTGCATCATCAGGATCTTCGTGGATGTTACGGATGAATGACTGGTCAATTTTAAGCTGGTCAACCGGGAACCTTTTTAAATAGGCCAGTGAAGAATATCCGGTCCCAAAATCATCAATTGAAAGATTTACACCCAACGCTTTCAGCTGTTCAAGTTTCATTACAACATTGTCTGTATTCTTGATAACCATTCCTTCTGTAATCTCAAGCTCGAGCCAACATGGCTCTAGACCGGAATCATTAATCGCATCTTCAATTGTTTTTACAAAATTATCAGAATGAAACTGTCTTGCAGAAATGTTTACGCTGATCCGTATTTTCGGAAGCCCTTGATCCTGCCAGCTTTTGGCAGCTTTGCAGGCAGTATTTAACACCCATTGACCAATAGGGATCATTAAGCCACATAACTCTGCAACGGGTATAAAATTATTTGGTGGGATCATTCCCTTTCCCGGATGCTCCCAGCGAATGAGGGCTTCTGCGCCGACCAGTTTATTGGTTTTAGCGTCAAATTGGGGCTGATATTGCAGCAGAAGCTCATCATTTTCCAATGCTTTATTGAGATCTATTTCAAGCTGCTTTTGTGCCTTTGTTTCAGCATCCATCTGACGGTCATATAAGCGATAAAGGCGTCGTCCGTCGTCTTTCGCCTGGTAGAGAGCCACATCTGCCATCCTGATCAGCTCATCCGGCGAGTCAGAGTCGTCTGGATAAAAACTAACCCCAATACTGGTGCCGATCTGAATTATATTGCCATCAATTTCGGTAGGTTGCTGAATGCTATAAATAATTCTGTCGGCAACTGTAATAATATTTTTATCGCTTTCAATATTGGATAATACAATTGCAAACTCATCGCCGCCAAGACGGGCGACTGTATCAACTTCTCTTGCACAATAGAGAAGCCTTTCAGCCACTACTTTTAATAATTTGTCGCCTATTGCATGACCATAAAGGTCATTAACCGGTTTAAATTTATCCAGATCCAAAATCATAACCGCGACTTTTTTGTTAAGTCGTTTTGCTATTTTAAGGGCATCTTCCAGTCTGGCCGATAGAAGATTACGATTTGCAAGTCCGGTTAAACTGTCATGCCAGGCCATATGACGAATTATTTTTTCAGCTTCATACTGTTCACTTATATTTCTGAACAGGATTGTATAATGCTTTTCCTGTTCCAGAAACACTTCCCGAATGTCAATTCTGAGTGGAACTGATGAACCATCCTTGCGATTTCCTATGTCGTCAGTTTTATAGACTTTTAATCCATCTACCTTCTTATTCAGAAAAGATACAAAATCCGCGGATGTTTTAAGATACTGTGATTTTAGGAGTGATTTTAACTCCATGCCGATAAATTCTGTAGGCTCAAAACCAAATATTACGGACATGGCATTATTAGCAGCAACGATTTGTCCTCTACTGTTTAAAGTCACCAGGCCTTCTTCCATAGCATTCAAAATAATCTGAATTCTTTGTGCTGAATTGGCAGCTTCCTCTTTTGCCACTGCCAAATCTTCAGCCATATGAATGGCTTCTCTTGTTTGTGATTCTAAAAATGCCTTGGCAGTCTGAAATTCAATAAGTTGGTTTTTTTCTTTGTTGGTGTCTTCCATTAAGCTCAGTACAACACCTTTATTCGTGAAAAATTCGATCTTACATTCAATTGTCTTGTGATCGTCAATGTTAAATTTATAATTCCAATTGAATTTATCAGCGGCGTGGCCTTCTTTAAACATTTCAGAAATCAAAGTGACTGTTCTTAAGTTTTCTTTTTCCAACACCTTGTTATTTAGAGGAAATTTAAAAACATCCCCTAATTTTTTTTTATAGCTTATTTGATTATGAAGTGTCAGGATTTGAGAAAAAAAGACATTATTGTAATCAATAAGTTGTAATGTGTTATCAAAGATAGCTACACCAAAAGGCAGACTGTTAAGAATACTTTCAATATCGAATAAATCATGCGACTTATTACGGTCATATAGCGTTACCTTTTTGGTCAGTTGGCTCATACCTATCCGATAAATTGTTCTATAAATTAAACAGCCTATGAGCTTAAGTTTAATTTTATGTTAATTTATAATATATTAGATAATTTACGTTGGATCGGTGGCTTTCCATTTTTAAGATGTTTTGACCTGTTTGGGGAATATAATCTGCACATTCCAAAAAATACTGTATTGAACTTCTTTAATTTGTACATTTTAATTTTATACTTTGCTTGTGGGGAAACTAATTGCTAAATCAACATCAGTAAACTTAATCGTAATAATATTAATCGTAATAAAATAAGAGGAGTATACCATTTCCAGAAAGACGGATTTGCAGCTGGATGTAAGCGGGCATAAATGCCCTATACCGGTGTTGCGGCTTCGTCGGATCATGGAAAAAATGAAACCAGGTCATTATGTTGAATTAAAAGCAACGGATATGATGACATTAATTGATATACCGAATTTCTGCCGGGAAACAGGACAGAAACTGGTACACACAACAGAAACAGATAAGTATATAATTTTTGTGATCGAAAAATGCTGACTTATCAGAAAAATCAAAGTGACTTTGTGTTATGAATATTGAAGAAATAAAAGAAACTTTTGAGTTTATGGATGAATGGGAAGACAGGTACCGTTATATTATAGATCTTGGCCGCCAGCTTCCTGATTTTGATGAAAAAGACCAGACAGAAGAAAACCGTGTACACGGCTGTACCAGCAAAGTTTGGCTGGTGTATGAAAAACAAGGTGATAAATTAATTTTTAAAGGTGATAGCGATGCACATATTGTGCGTGGACTTGTATCAATTATCCTGATGATATTTTCAAATAAAACACCGGAGGAAATTATCAAAACTGATGCAAAAGCCATTTTATCTGATTTAGGCTTGTCGCAGCATTTATCGCCAATGAGAACAAATGGGTTATTTGCAATGGTCGAGCGAATAAAAGCAATAGGGAAAAGTTTTCTTTGAACGAATTTGCTGAAATGGTGCCACTTATTTTGAGCATGCTGGCGGCTGGTGTCGTTAGCGGCGTTATGGCCGGGCTGCTCGGGATCGGCGGCGGTATCGTTGTTGTCCCGATCCTTGAATTTGCCCTTTCTGTTTTTGGGGTTGATGAAACTATTCGCATGCATATCGCCATCGCCACGTCACTTGCCATTATTATTGTTACATCCTTTTCATCTGCGAGAGCACACCACAGACGTGGAAATGTTGATTTGAAGCTGATCAAAAGCTGGGCAGTCTCTATGCTGATTGCGGCTGCAGTGGGCAGTTTTGCCGCGTCAAAATTAAATGGAAAATCGCTGGTCATACTTTTTGCCATATTAGCTTTTTTTGTTGCGCTAAAAATGCTTTTCAAAGGCGATACCAAAAAAGCAGGGGATAAATTTCCTGACAGTATCGCTGTCCAGCTAATGCCAATTTCAATTGGTAGCCTTTCAAGCATGATAGGGATCGGTGGGGGTGTTATGGGGGTCAGTTTTATGACGCTTTTTGGAATGCCAATTCACAGAGCTGTGGGGACGGCTTCCTTTTTTGGTGTGTTAATAAGCATTCCCGGGACGATTAGTTATATGATTACGGGTTATGGCGTAGAAGGACTTCCGCCAGGAAATATTGGATATGTCAATTTGTTTGGACTTGCTTTGGTGGCACCCGTTTCATATTTTGCAGCACCGGTTGGTGCTAAAATTGCTCATCGGCTGGATCAGCGGCAGTTAAATTTGGCTTTTGGTGCCTTTTTATTGTTTGTTTCAAGTCAGATGATTTATCGATATCTTTTCTAAATAAAAAACCCCCGGCTAGAAGCCGGGGTAAGAGGGAAGATATCGGGCAGAATGAATTTCCTGCCCTAAAGGTAATAATGTTAGGCAATACTGTTTCTTTTACGAACTTGTATGCATCCAAATATCATTAATGCTGCGGCAGCAATGCCAGCCCAGAATGATGGCTCAGCAAAGCTGCCGAGCAATCCAAAGATACCATTGATCATATTGACACCATGATCGGCATCATAGCGGTCTATATAAGTTTCCAGATGAATGAAGCGGGATTTAAGCGCACTTTCCAGAATATGACTGCTGAAGAAAAGATTTTCAATAATGATAATCAAAATTGGAATGATAAAAGCCAGCAGGAAAGGGGAGCGGCGGGAAAAACTGGAAACAAGCATAAACCAGGTAAAGATCGGTAAAGTCCAGAGAATGATAACAAAAGTAGGGATGATATCACTGGCGAGAACTGCCATGTAATTGATATTTGAAAACACGAGATCCCATGCACTATAGTCAGTATTTAAAGCGACCATAGTCGCCAGCATTAACATGGCAGCAAACTGAATAATAAGAGCAAAGCCAATGGCAATGAGGGGCGAAACCACGATTACAGTAGAGAGCTTAACCAAAACTTCCTGTGTGTCGGATACAGGCATAGATTTCCAGAAAAGGATAGTTTTGTCTTTTCTTTCATCAAACAGAACGGAAAGAGCAGTGAACACCATACTGAAAGCAACGGTGATCATCAGGATCATTGGAGAAACCATAATCATGCCCGTTACTATTTCAGTAGATCTTGAAGCAAATTCCGGATCTCTGGCGATGTGATCGCTCATAGACATTCCATCTATTATCATGCCATGTCCGTTTATCATGGCAACAAGTCCGAAAAATATAAATAAGCCGGTTACAACCATTGGCGTCACGAAAAGGGCACGTTTGTTATCCCAGAACTCTTTTAAGAAAAGGGCTTTTATGGGGCTATAGCCATTTATTGTTGTCAGTGTAGAAAACATTTCATTCTCCAGTTTTTGTATTTAAATAAAAAGGCATTGGCCAATGGCACAAACCATAACATTGTTTTTTATGGGCGATGGTTTTCCAGTGATTAAGTCATTACCTATGCTCGATGCACTTAATCCTCTCATGCCTATTGTTGCGATGATTATCAGAAAGGCGATAAGCCCAATATTCACCAGAGTATAGATATTATTGCGTTTTTTAGATTGCGTTGTTTCCATGATTATTCCCCTGTCATCAATGTCACGAATAGATCAGAAAGTGAAAGCCTGCTGACGGTACCCAGTTCTTTCAGCGTGGCGTTGTCACACTCTTTGAATACAAAACTGGTTCGCCCTAATGATTTTATTTCTCGGTATGGTAAAAGAGCGCGTGCCTCATCAAGATTTTCCTTTTTGGGCTCAACCACTTTCCAGGTGTTCAGTGTTTCTTCCATACTTGCGTTATACAGTATTCTGCCTTCTCGGATGAAGATCACGTCAGTCAGAATATTTTCTATTTCATCAACCTGATGAGTTGTAATGATGATTGTTCTTTCCTCATCAAAATAGTCTTCAAGAAGCTGATCGTAAAATGTTTTGCGGTATATAATGTCAAGGCCAAGTGTTGGTTCATCAAGCACCAGGATTTTTGCATCAATTGCCATAATCAGTGCCAGATGCAGTTGCACGATCATTCCTTTTGATAAATTTCTTACCATTTTCTCCATTGGAATGGTTGTTTTCTTCAGAAATGCCAGTGCTTTTTCCCGGTTGAATTTTGGGTGGACGCCCTCAACAAACTCTATGGCCTGATGCACTTTAATCCAACCTGGGAGTGTTGCGACATCCGAAATGAAGCAGACTTCTTTCATAAGCTGATCACGCTGGCTATGAGGGTCAAATCCAAGTACATTAAGCTCACCTTCATAGGAACTTAAACCAAGAATGGCATTGATCAATGTCGTTTTTCCTGCTCCGTTGGAGCCGATAAGACCGACGATCTGTCCCTTGTAAATTGATAGATCTATGTCTTTTAGGGCCTGGAATTTTCCGTATGATTTACTTAGGCCTTTTGCGCTAATATAAGCTGTCATTTTCATGTCCTTTATTTTTTAGCATCTGGCGCTGAACTGTTATGGGAAGAGGGCGTTAGCAAAGTTTCAGGATCAATTCCCAATCTTGAGATACGTTCCATGATTTTTGGCCATTCCACTTCCATAAAGTTTTTTTGTTCGGCGGCGAGTAAGTTTTTTCTCGCCCCTTCTAAAATATACATTCCAAGTCCCCTTCGTTTTTCGACAAGTCCTTCATCAACCAGCTCAGAATAGGCTTTTGAAGCTGTAATCGGATTAATCTGATATTCTACTGCAACCTTTCTAACCGAAGGGAGAGCCTCTCCCTCCTCTAGTACCCCATCCATGATCATTGAGAGAATTTGATCCTTCAGCTGGAGGTATATAGGTTTGTCATCTGTCCATTGTTCTGTCACAGTATTTTCCAATCATAATAAATTTGTCTCGATTTTGCTTTTTGTGGACGATTCCATTCATTGGCCTATTTATGCAACAAAAGTTTTTTCAGTATGACTTTCTATACCAAATCCCAATTGATGCTGGCTGCCATCTGCAATTACAGACAGGATAAGCAGGCTGAGAACGGCAAATCCGGTAAAAATTCTGCGGTTATTGTTCTCGAGTATTTTGGCGTCTGATTGTGGTCTGTTTGCTACGAGCCCAAGAAAGCTGTCTGGGCTGATTGCGTGTTTATATAAATTCAACATTTTTTAAAATCCTTAATTTCAATTTAACGTGTTTTAGTGTTTAAGTGTTGTAGTTATATATAACACTATATCAATTTATGTCAACATGAAATAGTAGATTTTTTGGCAATTAATAAAAAGTAAAGCAAAAACAATAAGTTAAATATTTTTTTATTTTCTTTTTCTGGAGGGATTAAGTGTTATATAATAGACAAAAGGGTGTAGCTGAGGTGTTTATCTAATGGAAAAAGAATCAAAATATCGACTTGTTGAAGCAGAAATTTACAGCGTCACAAGGGACGAAACCAATATGATAGCCAATATGTCTTCCATATCCTGTCTTCTTAATCTGGCATTTGAGGATTATTACTGGGTTGGTTTTTACATTGTTGATCAGGAAAAAGGAAACGAACTTGTTGTCGGACCCTATCAGGGGACACTGGGCTGTCTTCGTATTTCTTTTGACCGCGGAGTTTGCGGTAAAGCGGCGCGCACCCGCGAGACACAAATTGTGGAAAATGTTCATGAATTTCCGGGCCATATTGCCTGTGACAGTCGCTCTAATTCTGAAATTGTTGTGCCGGTTCTTAATAGCAAAGGAGATCTGATTGCCATATTAGATGTTGACAGCACCAAATTTGCCACATTTGATACAACTGACCAGATATGGCTGGAAAGAATTTTAAATTCTGTTTTTTCAAAATATTAAAATGAATGAGTCAAATATGATTAAAAAAATTGCCCTCTCTATTCTTGCACTGTTTGTCATTGGATGTGAACAGCAATCAGCTGATATGACAAACCCAGAAACAAATGTCGCTGATACAATACTTATGAACGGCAAAGTTTACAGTTTTTCATGGGACGAACCTTCCATAGAAGGATTGCCTGCAAATGACGCCCCGGTTAAAGACGGGAATTGGATGCCGGATGCACAGGCCGTTGCAATAAAAGAGGGCGTAATAATAGCCTTGGGCAGTAATCAGGACGTTGAAAAATTTAAAGGGCCGCAGACTAATGTCATTGATGTAAAAGGAAATTATATTTATCCGGGATTTGTTGATACGCACACTCATATAGAAGAATTAGGGGCAACACTTGATGATGTTGACCTGAAAGGCGTTGAAACAGAAGAAGAAGCGGTTCAACGGGTCGTCGATCATATTAAGAAATATAATGTTCCAAAAGGACAATGGGTTGTTGCCCGGGGATGGGACGAGGGACGCTGGGCAGATAAATATCCGACTGAAAAACTATTATCAGAACGGGTTCCTGATAATCCGGTCCTTATGGATGGAACGAATGGATTTGGGGCCTGGGGTAACAAACTGGCGATGGCAGCAGCAGGTATTACCAAAGAAAGCGAAAATCCGGTTGGTGGAATAATTCACCGCTATGAGAATGGCGAGCCAAATGGAGCCGTAAGAAATCGTGGTGTCGCCCTTTATCGTGATGCCGTCCCGCCATTAAGTCATGAGCGGATGATGAACAGATTAAAAAACGGACTACAGCTTATGGCCAATGATGGCTATGTTATGGTCCATCATGCCGGAGCAAATACCCCGATCATGCAAGCCTATCAATCATTAAATGATGCAGGTGAATTACAGATAAGAGTAAGCGCAATGATCAGTGGTCGTGATAAGCCACAAATGCTGCAATGGATAAAGTCGGGACCGATCAGATACGAAAGCAACAAATTATTCGTCCATTCAGTTAAAGGATATTATGACGGTTCACTCGGTGCGCGTGGGGCAAAAATGATAGAAGAATATTCCGACATGCCGGGACAGTTTGGCGTGTCAGGGGAAGATTATGGATTTTTTACCAAAGAAATCAGTGATATAATGCAGGCAGGATTTCAGATTAACATCCATGCTATTGGTGATGGCGGAAACAGGGAAGTACTACATTTTTTTAAAGATAATATTGCAAAAAACCCAGAACTTCAAAAGCTCCGTCACCGTGTAGAGCATGCACAAGTTGTTCATCCGGATGATTTTAAACTTTATGATGATCTGGATATTATTGCAGCAGTGCAACCACCTTTTGTGGCAGAAGATAAAGTTTGGACAGTTGATCGGATTGGACCTGAACGGTCCAAAGGGGCATATGCCTGGCGCACATTTCGTAGAAATCATGTTCCCCTTGCCTTTGGCTCTGATCTGATGGGGTATGACTGGAACATCTTTTATGGACTTCATTCGGCAATAACACGTCAAAGCCGTGATGGTGAGCCGGAAGGAGGATGGTATCCGGAGGAAAAGCTGACCGCTGAGGAAGCAATTCGGGGCTATACAAACTGGGCGGCTTATGGGGCCTTTCTTGAAAATGAAACCGGAACCCTAGAACCCGGTAAGTGGGCGGATGTGACAATAACAGATATTGATTTACTCAATGTAGGGGCGCATAATCCAAAGGACCTTCTTAATGGTAAAGTGGTTATGACCATTTCTGGAGGAAATATCGTTTTTCAGAGGGAATAAAGCATGAACGACCAACAGGATAATGCCGGGATTATTACTCATCCTCCTGTGTTTTATATTATAGCAATGGTTATCGGCTTGGGTTTGGATTATATATTTCCACTTTCGTTTGGCCTAGCAGGGATTGAAAAAATCGCCGCGATTGTTCTCTTCATACTGGGAAGTATTATTATTGTTCTCGGGTTCAGGTTATTCGCCAGTAACAAGCAAAGCCCCAGTGTTCATGCTTCCGTTTCAAAGATTTATCAATCAGGTATTTATGCTTATTCCAGAAACCCTATTTATCTTGGGGTTGCGATTATGATGCTGGCGGTTGGGCTCTATCTGGATAAATTATGGATACTTATCATGATGATCCCCCTTATCATTATTCTGAACAGAGCGGTGATAGAAAAAGAAGAAGCATATCTTGAAGCAAAATTTGGGGACGAATATTTAAACTATAAGAATAAAGTCCGCCGTTGGATTTAAGGGCTATGTGTCCGTATATCACAAAAAATTGATGTGAATTCTCTTTTTTCATTTATGATATACCTTACAATCAGCAACACTTATTTATAAAAATAAACCATAAAATAATTAGGTGGAAAATGCCGAAAAATCTAAAAAAAATTTCCCTGTTGATGGTCATTGCGATTTTACCTGTGTTAACACAGAGTGCTTATGCAGATCAGTATGATGATCTTATAAAACAGGCCGTAGAAAACCCTGCCAGAAAAGAAAGTAACAGGGTCAGAGACCCGCTACGCAAACCGGATCAAGTAATAAAATTCATGGGCGTAAAACCGGGTATGACAATATTGGATATGTATGCTGATGGCTCATATTATACAGAAATATTGTCTGCTATAGTGGGGGATAAGGGTCGTGTGATAACGCAAATGTTTCCTGATGCAGGAAGAGACCCCGATAATCCAACTTCGACTTATATAAGAACATCAAATCATCTTAAAAATGTTGTTCCTATTTATTCCAATATAAATGATCTGGATTTTAAGGAAAATAGTCTGGATCAGATTTTTATTATCCAGTTTTATCATGACTTTTATTATAAAGGTATTGATGTTGACTTTGATAAAATTATGGCAACCTATCATAAGGCGCTGAAGCCTGGCGGAATAATAGCTATTGTGGATCACGAAGCGATCAAAGGCTCGCCAAGCAGTACGGGTGACACACTTCACAGAATTGATCCCGCAATTGTCAAAAACGATATGGAAAAAGCCGGATTTATTTTTGAGGGTGAACTTGATATTCTATTGAATGACACGGATGATAAGTCCATTTCCGTATTTGATGACAGAGTTCGCGGTAAGACGAGCAGATTCATCATGAAATTCAGGAATCCCTGATGAAACAGCATCTGATCCAGTCTGATTTGTGAATTATAGCTATAATTCAGGCTGTTTTTTTGCTACTCTTGCTATGAAGGGCGAATTTATAACGGATATTAAAATGGAGGAAGAAAAATGGTGACTAAATTTTTGAAAATCTCACTTGCGTATATGATCTTCAGTATCTTTTCAAATAGCCCTGTTCATGCGCAGAATAATGATGCGCTGATTGATGCCGCAGTGGCCAATCCAAACAGAATGGAAGCCAATAAAGTTCGTGATCCACTCAGAAAGCCGGGCGAAGTCATAAAGTTTATGGGGGTTGGTCCAGGCGATACCGTGCTTGATATGGTGTCAAACGGGGGATATTACGCAGAAATCCTGGCTGGGGTTGTTGGTAAAAACGGACGTGTGATTGCTCATTCATTCCAAAATGCAGGAATGGACCCTGATAATGCCTATGCGAAATATATTCGTGACACACCGCATATGAGCAATGTAGTTCCAATTTATGCAAGCTTTAATAGTCTTGATCTGAAAGAAAATAGTCTCGATTATGTATTTCTAATTCAGAATTTCCATGATTTCTATTTCGAGAGATTTAATGTCGACGTGGATAGAATTCTTGGTGTATTTCGAAAAGCTTTAAAACCAGGTGGGATAATGGCGGTGATAGATCATCGTGCTATTGATGGTTCGCCAAGTAGTACAGGCAATACAGTGCATAGAATTGATCCGGCAATTGTCAAGCGTGACATGGCAAAAGCAGGTTTCGAACTGGTTGGTGAACTTGATATTCTGCAAAATAATACAGATGATCTTTCAAAGTCGGTTTTTGATGAAAGTGTTCAGGGCAAAACCAGCCGCTTTATATTGAAATTCAGAAATCCGTAAAGTCAAATTTTTCAGTATTTTTAAAATCCCCCTCTTTAACTAAGGGGGATTTTTTTATCATTGCACTTTCTCTGTGCTTTGCGTTATACAGGCTCGAATTAATTTAACTGAGTGTGAGAATACATGGCATCATATCAATATAGCTTCGTAATGAAGGGTCTGGGAAAAACATATCCAGGCGCAAAACCGACTTTTAGTGATATTACCCTGTCATTTCTACCGGACGCAAAAATTGCTGTCATTGGTGTAAACGGTGCCGGTAAATCCACATTAATGAAAATCATTGCCGGTATAGATAAGGATTATACAGGTGAAGCCTGGGCCGCTGAAGGTGTTCGCGTTGGGTATCTTGAGCAGGAGCCTCACCTTGACCCGAAAAAAACCGTGTTTGAAAATGTCATGGATGGTATGGGGGACATTAAAGGCATCGTTGATGAATTTAATGAAATCAGCGCTAAATTTGCGGAGCCTATGTCAGATGATGAAATGAACGACCTGATTGCAAGGCAGGGAGAGCTTCAGGACAAGATTGATGCGGCCGATGCATGGGATCTGGAAAGTCGTGTTGAACTTGCTATGGAAGCCTTGCGCTGTCCGCCAAAAGATGCGGATGTAACAGTTCTTTCAGGCGGAGAACGCCGGCGTGTAGCTTTATGCAGGCTGCTTCTTGAAAAACCAGAAATACTGCTTCTTGACGAACCGACCAACCACCTGGATGCGGAATCCGTTGCCTGGCTTGAGAACCATCTCCAGGAATATAATGGAACGGTCATTTTGGTTACCCACGACCGTTATTTTCTGGATAACGTGGTTAACTGGGTTCTTGAACTGGATCGCGGCCGGGCCATTCCTTATGAGGGCCATTATTCTTCATGGCTTGAGCAAAAGGAAAAACGCCTTTTACAGGAAGAGCGTATGGAGGAAGGTCGCAAACGAACCATGAAGCGAGAGCTGAAATGGATTCAGCAGTCACCTAAAGCCCGTCAGGCCAAAAGCAAGGCACGTATTAAAGCTTATGATGATTTACTGGCAGCAGCACAGGACGGACGCAATGGTGAAGCGCAAATTCAAATTCCCGTAGGGCCTCGTCTTGGCGGGGTGGTTATTGAGGCCGAAAATCTCAATAAAGGGTTTGATGATCGACTTCTTATTGAAAATCTAAGTTTCAAATTGCCCCCGGGAGGTATTGTTGGCGTAATAGGGCCGAACGGTGCTGGTAAATCTACCCTTTTCAAAATGATCATAGGCATTGAAAAACCGGATTCAGGGTCCATTCGTGTTGGTGATACCGTATTGCTTGGCTATGTGGATCAGAGCCGAGATGGCCTGGATAACAACAAAACGGTCTGGGAAGAAATATCAGACAAACTTGATGTGTTTGATTTTAACGGCCGGAAAGTACCGACCCGTGCTTATGTTGGCAACTTTAACTTTAAAGGAACAGATCAGCAAAAAAGACTGGGACAACTTTCCGGTGGTGAACGAAACAGGGTGCATCTAGCCAAAATGTTAAGAACGCCTGCTAACGTCCTGCTTCTTGACGAGCCAACCAATGATCTTGATGTGGAAACATTGAGTGCCCTTGAAGCGGCACTTGAGGATTTTGCTGGCTGTGCGGTTATTATTTCGCATGACAGATGGTTTTTGAACAGAATTGCGACACATATTCTTGCATTTGAAGGCAATTCCCATGTGGAATGGTTTGAAGGAAATTATGAGGATTATGAAGCTGACCGCCGCAGAAGACTTGGCGATGCTGCTGACCGTCCACATAAAATGCAGTATAAAAAACTTACGCGTTAATAAATTAGCTTATTGGATTTTTGACTGAACAACAGCAATATTTTGCTTTAATGCCGCCTTGATACCCTCATCGTCTGGAGCATTTTCAAGCGACATGGTAAAATCCTCAAGAGATTTTGAGAAGTCCTGCGAAATATAATATAGTGTAGCTCTGGTTTTAAGGCTTTCCCAATGAGTAGGCGTTAACTCAATTGATCTATTACAGGCTTCCATAGCGTCATTTGCTTCGCCCATCCCTGCCAAACTAACACAAAGACAATTATAAGCTTCTTTATAGAAAATTGATTTGGATATGCCAATTCTGCTATTTCTATCTTCAGCTCTGATAACTCTATTGGAACGGTTAATAGCACCTTTAAAATCACCCTCATTTATTCTTTTTCGAATATTTCTTATTGATTTTATTTCACTGTCATTAAGACTTTGTACAAGAGCATTTGATCTACCTGTTGATGTTGACATCTGAGCTGATGCAAAATCACTATTAAATACCAAGAAAAGCAAAACTATTGCTCCGGCTACTTGACGGTGAAAAGCTAAAATTTTCATTATAATTTCCCCATTTGACACAGCAATTCTTTGATTGATGCAATTTAAAATTTTGTGCTTCCTGTAATTACACAACATTATAGAAAAAATTAACAATCACAATTTTGTGAAGTGAGTGTTAGAAATTTAATTTCTTTTGGATTATTTTTTTTCTCTATAAATAAAAACGCGTGCTGTGTAGCCAAGTGCAAGAAGATATAGGCTAAGAGATGTGACTGGCGTCCACCAGGTTAGATCAGGCCACCCGGTAAATAGCATTAATCCCATAACACCACCAAAATAACCGCAATAAACGACAGATTCTATATGTCGGCTAGAAAATGAATAACGACCCTCGATCACCGTATACCCTCCGGTTCCTGCAAGATAGCCGCCAACGATTTGTTCAATAGAAAAATAATTTTCAAGGGCACCAGTCAACACGAGAATGCATGCTATTACGGTAACAACAGTCAGGCTAAACCTCCAGGCGAAGCCAGGATTAATTCCATATTTAAGAAGTATAACGATTTGTGTCATTGCAGAAATAAGGAGAATTGTTCCTATGAGGGCCACCTCATCAACTGATCCCAAATAAGGCAAAAGAATTCCGATTAGTCCTAGTACAGTATAAACAGGCCATTGCATAAGTAACATTGTACGGCTTGCTTTAATTGCGTTACGTCTTTTTAAATCATCTATGGAACGCATTTCATCAGGATGACTTGCAACATCGATATTTTGTGTCATGGTGCGGGCTCTTGTTATTATTTTTTATATAATAAGTATAAAAGCGATAAAAAAACAAGATCAAAGACTGAAGGACTTAAAAATCTTCATCAAAATCTTCGTCAAATAAATCATCTTCTTCGCTGGTATCAAGCTCACCGTTGTTAATATCATAAAGCCGTAATTGACGATAACTGCTGCGATACGTGGCATATAAATCTGTTGATGACTTGCTTAAATCATCAAGAGTTTCAAGATTTTCTTCCCTGTAAATGAGACCTCTGAGGGCCAGCCTACCATAGCGGACATATGTCCAATGTTTATGAGCAAGCCAGAAACTGACGGGATCATAGAAGAAATCAACGACGAAACCTGAAAAATCTCTCACATTGGAAGGTCCCAGAAACGGCAGCATCAGGAAAGGCCCATCAGGAATTCCCCAAACGGCAAATGTTTCTCCAAAATCTTCATTATGGCCTTTAATTCCCCATCTTGATGCGGTATCAAAAACACCCAATAGTCCAAATGTTGAATTGATCAGAAAGCGGGACATTGATGTGCCTGCTCTCTTTGGCTCTGCCTGTAATACGTCGTTTACAAAGGTTACTGGTTCTCGCCAGTTAACTACAAAATTGGCAATACCATTTCGAATATCCGGTGGACCCCACAAGCGATATAGCCGAGCAGTAGGTTCCAGAATTGTTTCATCAAATAAAATATTGAAAGCAAAAATCTGCCTGTTCATCGGTTCAAGTGGATCATTGGCTTTTTCATAGGCAAATATAGCCTCTGGATTTGATTCCGGCGGTCTTTTAGCGCAGGCTGAAACAAACAGAAGAGCTAGACCAATAAAAACAAATTTTATGCCAGGAAACTTTTTTGATTTGTCTCCAGTAACGTAATTGGGAATATATCTTCTACAATGAATAGATTTCATAATCGTTTTATAGCAATTTTTGATGAATATTTTATGAATAACAAACCAAAGTCTGTTATAGAATATTCAATCTAATTAGCAACTATAAATCGAAAGCAAAAGAACACATATCCAATAGGATATATGTTCTTTCCACATATTCTGCTTCAAATCTAATTTAAAGTTTAATTAAGTTTATTTTCCACGGTACTGATATTTCTATTCAGAGCTGTGTTTATTCCATTATTATCTGGTGAATATTCAAGGGATTTCTTAAAATCAGCAAGTGAATTGGAATAATCCTCTGTCATAAAATAAAGTGTTGCCCGACTTTTCAGGCTTTCCCAATTTTCAGGGAAAATGGTCAATGCTTTATTACAGGCATCCATTGCATATTCAACTTTTCGTAAATTGGTTGTGCTTACACAGAGCTCATTATAGGCAAAACCATAATATTTAGATTTCTGAAGTCCGGTATTCCGGCCGCTTTCCATTTGTTCAATCATTCGTATCGCTCTGATTGCGGCTTTTTCGTTTTTGCCCTTATTTATATAACCACGAATCTTTTGAAGTTGGTTATAAGAAGTAAAATCGATAATATTACCGGCACTTCGTCCTTCTGATATTTCTGTGCCTGTCATACCCATCCCACGCAAACCGCCTAATGACAATTCTCCTACAGTTTGAGAAAAGCTGGGTTGAGTAGATACTAAGTGAGACACTAATATTAGCAAGGCTGCTTTGAGAACAAGTAACATATTGAAACGGTTGTTTAAAATATTCATACGATCTTCCCTTTTCGTTAAATGAACAACAACAACCGTTAGTGTATAATATTTTTTTGAAATTTTCAACTTATAAAATAATTATGCAACCTATAGCTTAATTACTATTAATCCTTGCCTCTGCTAATTTAATATTATGATTCAAAATTCGGATAATCTGAGGAGCCTCAGGTGCAAAATCCAGGGCATTTTTATAATCTGAAAGAGCTTGATTGAAATTCTCTGTTTTATAATTTAATGACCCGCGGCTATTAAAAGCTTGCCAGCGCGCGGGAGATTGCATGATTGCCTCATTACAGGCTTTCATAGCTTCTTCATATTCTTTATTAGCAGTAAGGCTTAAACAAAGGACGTTATATGCATCGTATTTGAGGTTGGTTTCCTCGCCACCTCTTTCAATTTGGGAAAGACGTGTAACAAGTTTTTTAGCTTCACGGACGGCACCTATAGTGTCGCCTTCATTAATTAATTTCCTGATGGTATTTAAAGTTTCGTTGCCATAAAAATCAATTCTCGCACCGACGACAGCACCAGTCCACGGTTCATAATTTTGCGCACTGACAGATGACACAATAGATAAGAAAAAAACAAAGGCCGCTGTCATAAAGACTTTATTTTTTAAATATTTGAACATAGTTAGTTGATTGCCTTTCAGGTTACAGTTTTAGTATCCTGTAATATACACGTATACAGTCACAACAGTCTGTTGTGACTGTAAATTATTAATATTATTATTTCCGAGATTGGGCAAGACTGATATTATGCTCCAGTATTTCTGAGATATCTCCACTTTTAGGAGCAAATTCTAGTGCAAGTCGGTAATCTTTCTCAGCTTCACTAAAATTTCCAGACCGGAAGTTAAGTGATCCCCTGCTGTTATATGCAAACCAGCGGTTTGGTGCATCTTTTATTGCAGTGTTACATGCTTCCATGGCCTCTTCATATTTTTGCTGTGCAGTTAGACCAAGACATAAGGCATTATAAGCATCATATTTATATTGTGAGGTTTTACCTGAACGTTCAAAATTTTCCAGTGTGGAAATATATCTTTTTGCATAATTTACAGCTCCTACATAATCTTGAGCATTAAGCATATTACGAATAGCAGTCAATTCATCAGTAGAAGCAAAATTAATATTGTCTCCTGGAATTGTTCCTAGCCAAGGTTCTGACGATAGCTGTGCACTTGAAATCGAAGGTAAAATAGCCAAGCTGGATGCCATGAGTATGCCAGCTAAGATTTTTCTTGATTTATGCATTTTATTCACATTATTTCGCATTTTCGTTCCTTTTAAATTCTCTGAATTTTGCCAGTAGAATAAAATCAGTATCCTTGGCAAATAATAAGCGAACTTTCCGTTCTACATGCATATTATTTGGTAATTCCCCTATAATAGTCAAATCACAATGGAATATGAACTGATCACATTAATGTTATTTACATTATATAAATATATCTTTATATATTTCTTTATAAGATTTAATCGTGGAGAGCCAGAAGATGGAACTTAGCTTGGAAGATTTACTTGGTGCTTTAAAGGCAGCCGGTGAAGAAACACGATTGCGCATTCTTGCTCTTTTTAAAACGGGAGAGCTGACAGTTACGGAATTGGTTTCGGTTCTGAGACAAAGTCAGCCGCGAATTTCCCGACATTTAAGGCTATTATGCGAAGCTGGGCTGCTTGAAAGGCACCGTGAAGGAACCTGGATATTTTATCGATTGGCCGATGGTGGAGCTAAATCTAAGCTGGCAAAAGCTCTCCTTGGCTATATTCCTTATTCTGATCAGATATTACAGCATGATCAGGAAAGGCTGGCAGAAGTAAAAAAGGAAAGAGATAAAAAAGCAGCAAAATATTTCCGGGAAAATGCTGAAAACTGGGATAAAATTAGATCCCTATATGTGCCGGAAAAACAGGTTGAAGAGTATCTGCTGAAAATTTCTGCGGATATGGAAATTAAAGACTTACTTGATGTGGGGACTGGTACAGGGCGCATGTTGGAACTTTTTGCCGGACGAGTGGCACATGGGACGGGTATTGATCTAAGCCGTGATATGCTTGCAATTGCCAGGTCGCATCTTGAGAATAAGGCTATAAGCCATATGCAGGTACGTCAGGGGGATATGTATGATCTTGCCCTGAAAGATGAAAGTATGGATCTGGTGCTTTTTCATCAGGTTCTTCATTTTGCCGATGACCCGCTGGCGGCGATTAAGGAAACCAGCCGAATTCTTCGCCCTGGAGGAAATGTAATCATTGTTGATTTTCTTCCCCATAAGCTGGAAAAATTACGGGAAGAATATGCACACAGGCGTCTGGGTTTTTCAAACAAAGAAGTAACTGATTGGTGCAAAATGACCGGTCTTCAGATTACGTCCATGGAAACCATGCGGGGAAGTGAGCTTGATATTGCGATATGGGTTGCCACAAAAAAATAAATAATTATGAAGTTAGAAAGTATGACTAAAAAAAATACCAAGGACTATTTACAGACAAGCCTGTTTGCCGAGCGTGCACAGGGTATTGAGGTTTCTTTTGAGTTTTTTCCGCCAAAAACTGAACAGATGGAAGAAACTTTATGGCAAAGTATTCGAAAACTCGAAAATTTAAATCCGTCCATGGTTTCGGTAACATATGGAGCTGGTGGAAGCACGCGTGAGAGAACCCATAAGACGGTTTCACGAATATTAAAGGAAACAGCGTTGACCCCTGCTGCGCATCTGACATGTGTAAGTGCCACCAAAGATGAAGTTGATGAGGTCGCGCGTGCTTATTGGGACGAAGGTGTACGCCATATCGTCGCTCTTCGCGGAGATATGCCAACGATCGGTCAGCCTTATAAACCTCATGCACAGGGATATGAGAATGCTGCTGACCTGGTAAAAGGGTTAAGGAAAATAGCAGATTTTGATATTTCGGTTGCGGCATATCCTGAAAAACACCCGGATAGTGCAGACGTCAATGCGGATATTGATAATCTGAAAAGGAAAATTGACGCGGGGGCAAATCGCGCCATTACCCAGTATTTCTTTGATGTTGATATTTATTTCCGCTTTATGGATAAGGTCCTTGCCGCTGGTATTGATGTTCCAATTGTCCCGGGAATTATGCCGGTCACAAATTTTAATATGGCAAAAAACTTTTCAGAACGTTGCGGAACGACTGTGCCGGCATGGCTTGAAAATCTTTTTTCCGGTCTTGAAGATACACCAGACATCAGGCGGCATGTGGCATCTATGATCACGGCAGAGCAATGTCTTAAACTTTATAGAGGCGGTGTTAAGAATTATCATTTTTATACACTCAACCGCGCTGAGCTAACATATACCATCTGCCACATTCTCGGCATCAGACCAGAGGGAGAACCATCATGACTGATAGAACAGCCCTTTTGAAGCGGGCATTGGCTTCACGCATTCTTGTGCTTGATGGTGCAATGGGGACAATGATCCAGTCCTTTAAACTTGACGAAGAAGATTTTCGTGGGGATCTTTTTAAATCAAAAACAAAAGATATAAAGGGCAATAATGATATTCTGGCCATGACCAATCCAGATTTGATTTATGGAATCCATAAAAAATTTCTGGAAGCCGGGGCAGACATTATTGAAACCAACAGCTTTAACGCCACCAGCATTTCGCAGGCAGATTATGAAATGGAAGATGTCATTTACGATCTTAATGTCGCCTGTGCAAAAGTGGCTCGCAAAGCGGCGGATGAATTTACGGAGAAAACACCCGACAAACCGCGCTTTGTTGCCGGGGTGCTTGGTCCAACCAGTCGTACGGCTTCGTTATCTCCGGACGTTAATGACCCGGCTTTCAGAAATATCAGCTTTGATGAGCTTGTTGAAAGCTATAAGGAAGCCACAAGAGGACTGATTGATGGTGGGGTTGATATTATCCTGATTGAAACCATTTTTGATACGCTTAATGCCAAAGCGGCAATTTTCGCCGTTCAGTCGGTTTATGAGGAAAAAAATGTGGACCTGCCGATTATGATTTCGGGTACGATTACCGATGCATCCGGCAGGACACTGTCCGGTCAAACGGCAGAAGCCTTCTGGTACAGCATTCGCCATGCCAACCCGATCAGTGTCGGGTTTAACTGTGCTCTCGGTGCCAAAGAGCTGAGACGCCATGTCGTAGCACTTTCAAAAGTTGCCGATACCGCGGTATCAGCACATCCAAATGCTGGCCTTCCCAATGAAATGGGGGAATATGATGAAAGCCCGGAAGAAATGACGTCACAGTTAAAGGAATGGGCCGAAAGCGGATATCTTAATATTGTTGGCGGGTGCTGCGGAACGCGTCCCGACCATATTAAGGCGATTGCTAAGGGGGTTGCCGGAATTGCGCCGCGAAAAATTCCCCATTTTGAACCACAAATGCGCCTCAGTGGTCTTGAACCCTTTAAGGTAATATAAAATGACAAAAAGACAGGGTATTTTTATCAATATTGGTGAACGGACCAATGTCACCGGATCGGCAAGATTTAAAAAGCTTATTTTAAATGGCGAATTTGATGCCGCTCTTGAAGTAGCACTTCAACAGGTGGAGGCAGGGGCACAGATCATTGATGTCAATATGGATGAAGCTATGCTTGATTCAGAAGCGGCTATGGTCAAATTCCTTAATCTGATTGCTTCAGAGCCCGATATTTCACGGGTACCGATCATGATTGACAGCTCCAAATGGTCGGTCATTGAAGCGGGTCTAAAATGCGTGCAGGGCAAAGCTATCGTTAACAGTATCTCGCTTAAGGAAGGTGAAGAAAATTTTATCAGTCAGGCAAAGCTTATAAAACGTTACGGTGCAGCAACTGTCGTTATGGCCTTCGATGAAAAAGGGCAGGCGGATACGCTGGACCGGAAATATGATATATGTGAAAGATCCTATAAAATTCTGACCGAGAAAGTCGGGTTTCCACCGGAAGATATAATTTTTGACCCCAATATTTTTGCAGTGGCAACAGGTATTGAAGAACATAATAATTACGGGGTCGACTTTATTGAAGCGACCCGCAAAATTACGGATAACCTGCCTTACTGCCATGTTTCCGGCGGTGTTAGTAATGTGTCCTTTTCTTTCCGGGGCAATAACCCGGTGCGCGAGGCGATGCATAGCGTTTTTCTTTATCATGCCATACAGGCAGGAATGGATATGGGTATTGTTAATGCCGGGATGATGACAGTTTATTCTGAAATTCCGGCTGAGCTTCGGGAGCGGGTTGAAGACGTTATCCTTAACCGCCGTAATGATGCGACAGACCGACTGCTTGAAATCGCCGAAAAATATAAAGGTGAGGCAGGTGAAGAAAAGAAAGAAGACCTTGAGTGGCGAAAAAGGTCAGCAGAAGAAAGGCTGTCCCATGCGCTGGTCAAAGGCATTACCACTTTTATTGAAGCAGACACCGAAGAAGCTAGGCAAAAATTTGATCGTCCGCTTGAAGTGATCGAAGGACCGCTGATGGCGGGAATGAATATTGTCGGTGACCTGTTTGGTTCTGGCCAGATGTTTTTGCCGCAGGTGGTAAAATCGGCCCGGGTTATGAAGCAGGCAGTTGCCTATCTGCTGCCCTTTATTGAAGCAGGAAAAGTGGAAGGTGACACATCATCATCCAACGGAAAAATTTTGATGGCAACTGTTAAAGGCGATGTCCACGATATTGGTAAAAATATTGTGGGTG
>JAGREE010000002.1 GCA_020446675.1 Alphaproteobacteria bacterium
CCGTAAACCCAATAACCAAATCCAATTAAAAACTAATTGGGGGCGAAGTTTATTTTAACTGTAAGAATAGCTTTAAGAAATAGTTTGGGAGATATCTTCATCAATAAGAAGAGCTGCGCCACCAGCGGTATAAAGGTTGTAGGTTTCCCCGTCGATGATTTGATCCGCGCCTGAAGTCCAACCTTGTCCAATAGACGTAACTGAATCGTTGGCATTGCCATCAATTCGTAACTCGTTGTTTACATCTGTTACATCCAGAACATCGTTAATGGTTAGCGTAATTAATTCTGCTCTATCGTAACTTTGAAAAGTTTTATTTTCTAAATCCAGAATTTCCATATTAGAAATGGATAAGTTCGACAAATCAATGTTTAAATCCTGCTCAGGTGCCAGGACAATGAATGTAAGAGTATCGATGTCTGTACCGCCATCATATGTGCTTAAATCAATACCTGTATAGTATCCATATGTAGTGAGCAGATCGTCACCGCTGCCACCGTCAAGGATGTCTTTGCCACCACCCCCGTTTAAGGTATCATTGCCACCAGCACCAATTAGAGTGTCGTTTCCTGTTAGGCCACCACTTAAATAAGTGTCTTGATCATCCCCGATGATGGTGTCATCAAATTGTGATCCGGATACATTTTCGAAATTGCTGAAAATATCACCTTCAGCATGTCCGCCGAATGCAGTATGAGTTGATAAGTTGATATTTACAGCTTCGTCGCTATCGCTATAAGAAAGTAAATCAATACCCGCACCACCATCCAGAATATCTGCACCTTCGCCGCCTTGTATTATGTCATCGCCAGCGCCGCCATTTAGGATATCAACACCCACACCACCAAACAATCCGTCGGTCCCGTTACCACCGTTGAGGATATCATCGCCGAAATCACCGGAAAGCTCATCATCGCCATCGTCGCCATTGAGTGTATCATTCCCACTTCCACCATAGATCCTATCAGAGCCATTACCGCCATTAATAATATCATTACCATCAAAACCGCTTAAACTATTATCCTGATCATTCCCAATGATGGTGTCATTAAGATAAGATCCGATAACATTTTCCACACTGATTAAAGTATCACCATCAGAGGCCGTGTTTGTCGTAAGGTTTACGGTAATGGCTGAAGGGTAATCGCCATCATATCTTACTGTGTCTTTACCGTCCCCCCCATTTAAAATATCAGCACCTGTACCGCCAGAAAGATTATCGTACCCAGCCCCGCCATTAAGAATGTCATTTCCTTCATTGCCATAGAGATAATCATTCTGGCCGAAGCCGTTTAAAGTATCATTGCCCGCGCCGCCAAATAAATAATCTTCACCCGCACCACCATTAAGTAAATCATCACCATCATTACCTCTGACTCCTAATAATGAAGTCCCTTGATCATGAATTGTAATGGTGTCATTGAAATTTGATCCTCTAATACTCGTGCTATTAATAATGTCACCTGCGGCATGACCGCCAGAAGCTGTATTGGTCAAAAGGTTTATATTGATACCTTCCGGGGAGTCACTATAATCGACGGTTCCACCGTAAAATATGTCGGCACCTAGGCCGCCTACTAATATATTTGAAGTGTTGTTACCATAAAGGGTGTCATTGCCATCCCCGCCATACAGTATGTCATATGAGCTATTTCCACCTGCATTTAGGATGTCATTACCGCTGCCGCCGTTGAGTTCGTCGTCGCCCTCACCGCCATTTAGGATGTCATTACCATCACCGCCGTTTAGGATGTCATTGCCATCCTCGCCATTCAGAATATCGTTTCCTGAGCCTGTGGTGATGAAATCGTTCCCGGCACCCCCAGTAACAGTAAGATTTGCGGTATTCGATCCTTGCAAAAAAGTGCCACCAGTGTCCGTCTGGGCTGTGAAATGATTGGCTTGAGTTTCAATGAAGTCTGGTACGGGATTATTACCGTTGCAAGCTGCAATTGGCAGGACCGTCATTAGTAAACTACTTTTCTTTAGTCTTTTGCTGGCTTTTTCCGTTGATTTAATAGAAGAAAATACAGGTGTTGCAATGGCCTGAGAACTGGATTTTTTATACATGATAGATGTTTCCCCCAAAAAGTTCTTTAAGTAATATATAATAAATTCATATAATTATAAGTGAATATATATGCGAATAAAAAATATATGCAGAAATTATAAGTCTTAAAATAAAGGATCACGGATCAATTACAAGACTGAATATTTTAGAACATTTTCTAGCAAATAATTTTCAGAATAAATCATTTATGATTCGCATAAGTTAAATATGAACCATTCAGAGTGATAACCTGAAGCTCGTTGTTGAATCCCAACACACTAAGGAATTTATTCACAAAAATATTTTAGATTATACTGGTCAATAAGGTGCTGAAATTCATCTAACTTACCCTGTCGGCAATAGTTATTAGCCAGGTTGGTAATGACACTGATGTTATCCTCATCAGACCGGTTATAAAGAGACTTACTAAGAGAAAGAAATTCTTTGAGGGTTGTTTCCTCTTTTTGTAACTGTCCTGACAAACCATATAAAGAGTAGAGTTGCTTTAAATATTGAAGATGTTTGTAATTTTCGTTACGCCCTTCCTTCAAAATGGAAATATTTTCCAAAACCAAAGGTATAGCCGCGGCATAACTCTTATTGGAAATAAGTAATTTATAATATAAGGTGCGGCACATTCTCGTTGTTGGGTGTGTAATTCCAAGGTTCTCTTTGGAGAGAAAATAGGCATCCTTTACACTTGAAGCAACTTCGTTCAGTCTTCCTGCTTTATCATGATACCTGTTAAAATCTTTTAAAAAATTTATGTATCTTGTGCTATTTGGCTTCTCAATTTCTTTGGTTCCTTCAAGCAATTGTTTTGAATATAGGATTGCTTCTGACCAATTTCGGTTTTTTGCCGCCTGCGCAGCTTTTAAGCTTAAACTACCCAGTTTCTTCTCTGTCCATTGTGATTCAGCAGAGATAACGGATTGATTTTGAAAAACTACAATTAAAAAAGGAAGAAATATCCACCTTATTTTCACGCAACATTATCCTTGTAAAATGTTGATTTCTATATATAGCCTTTGCCATAATCCAGCAAACCTATCAAAAAACTTTTTGTTTTGTCAATGAACTGACAATGGGCTGGCTATATATTACTTGCTTAAGATAAGAGTAATTATGCATAAATAGGAACTGTAAAAATACAGAAAAATTTATTTATTTTTTTGTGAAGGATTTTCGCAACAGTTTCGTCTTATACTAGACTTAGGGGTTTTATACTTAAAGCAGGTGATGAGCGGTAATGAATAATGGGAAAGAAAGTCTTGATGAATGGTTTATGGACAGCGTCTTGCCGCATGAACAGGCATTGATGCGGTTCTTATATCGTAATTGGCAGGATAATTCTTCAGAAGTAAATGATTTATGTCAGGAAGTTCTTGCCAGGGTGTATGCGGCGGCTCAAAAAGAGCGGCCAATACGTATTAAATCTTTCATTTTTGCAACAGCGCGAAATCTGCTATGTGATATGATCAGAAGAGAGCAGGTTGTACGAATTGAAGCGGTTATGGATATAGAAGCCTTAAATGTAATAAATGAAGAAGTAGGAATAGAAGAGCAGATATCATCACGACAAGAATTAAAGCATTTACAGGTCGCGCTTGAATCATTGCCAGGAAATTGTCGGAAAGTTGTTGAATTGCGTAGAGTTTGGGGATATTCGCAAAAAGAAACAGCAAATCAATTAGGGATTACCGAGGCTGCCGTTGAGGCCCATATACAGAGGGGCGTTTTACGTCTTAGTGAAGCCTTAAGATTTGTTTCAGAAATTGCTGCGTGTAAATTTAACTCAAAAATAAATCGCAAGGCTGACGCAGGAGAAGAAATATGAGAAAAGCAGAACAGAATTCAGCTCTTCCATCTGCCGAAAAAGTTGAATTGGAAGCTGCAAAATGGCTTTCCAGAATTGATAGCCATTATGGAGACAGAGATGTCTGTCTAGATGACTATGCAAGTCATAATGTAGAATTTTCAGACTGGTTGGGAAAATCTATCACCAACAGGGTTGCCTTGTTGCGATTATTATCAATCTGGAAGCGTACTGGCCGCATGAGTGCTTTAAAATCACCGAACTCCAAACCTGAAGTTAAAAAGGCTAATGATCATTCCGATAGCGGGCTGAATTATAGAAAAGTTGGTGGATTACTTGCTGCGGCCTGTTTGCTGATTGTCTTGCTGATTGGTTTTAGAACATTTGAAAGAGATCAGGATGCGAAAACTTATCAGACAGCAAAAGGCGGACATGAAGTCGTTCCACTTATTGATGGCTCAAAAGTTGAATTAAATTCTGATACGAAATTTACAGTTCAAATGGCAAAAAATGAACGCGTCATTATGTTGGATCGTGGAGAGGCTTTTTTTGAAGTATCACACGATGCAAACAGGCCATTTAAAATTATTGCCGGAGATCACACAGTTACAGTTTTGGGTACAAAATTTGCCGTATATAGAAATGCGGGTGAAATTGAGGTCGCGGTAACAGAAGGACGCGTCGCCATTGGTGAGGGAACATCAAAAAATGCCACCCCACCAACAGTTATTTTGCCTGGCGATATTGCAAAAACTGAACATGGTACTTTATTGGTTCTTAATAAAGGCCTTGATGCAGTAGAGAGAGAGCTCAGCTGGCGGCATGGATATATTGTTCTAGATAAAAGAACGCTGAAAGAAGCGGCAGAAGAATTCAGTCGTTATCATAAAGTTGATTTTGTAATAAAAGATCAGAAGATTGCCAGAATGCTTGTGAGCGGAAGATTTAAATCAGATAATCTTGAAGGTTTCTTAAGATTATTAGAAGAAGGATTTGGATTTCATATCTTACGACAGAATAATAAAATCTCAATTGAAGCATAAATTTTTTAATTTTGAAGGAAATACAAGTTTTGTTCGTCCAGATAAGAACGATGAATAATCGTTTTGCAAAATATCGGTAAAAATTGCGTCAAAAGCAACAACTGCCGAGATATTAGGAGAGGACAAAATATGAAATTAAAGTCAATAAGAATGAATAATTTTAGACGGTCTTTAATTGCCGGAGTGAGTGTCATTGCAATTTCTTTAGGTAGTTCAGGCTACGCCCAGAAAAGCAATTCAGTCACAAACTTTAATATTGAGGCAGGGAGTTTAAAGGAAGCGCTTAATGAGTATATTAATCAGTCTGGTGTACAGCTGATATATCGTGATGAACAACTAGAAGGTATTTGGACAGACGGTATTTACGGCTCTTCTACCAGAGAAGATGCATTGCATCAGCTTTTAAGCGGGTCAAATCTGACGATACGAGAAGATTCTTCAGGAGCCATTCTGGTAATGGCAAACAGTCCCATACATAAAGCAGGGTTCCAGAAAATATCCTATGCTGAAGACTATCAGGAAAATCTGGCAGTTCCTCAAGCAGATGAAACAGCAGATAGGGCAGACGCCATGCCAGTTGAGGTTATTGTTGCTGTGGGGTCTCAGATCAAGGGTGCTCGCGTAACAGGGACACTTCCCGTAACATCAATGAAATCTGAAGATATTCAGGCAATTGGCGCTGCATCTGGAGACGAGTTGTTCAGAACATTGCCTAGCGCTGGCTCAATGACATTTGGCGGGAACTCAAGCAATTCACAATATTATGGTGTCAACTCAGCCCGCGGGGATGTGGCGAGTATTAACCTGAGAACATTAGGTGCCGGGAACACGCTTGTTCTTATGAATGGTCGACGACTGGTTGACCATCCAGGTGCACAACCGAATGAGCAGAATGTGCCGGAAGTAACAGTTAATATGAACGCCATACCAGTTATGGGACTTGACCGGGTTGAAGTGCTCAGGGACGGCGCATCAGCTATTTACGGTACTGATGCTGTTGCCGGTGTTATCAATACAGTTCTAAGAAGTGATTATGAAGGACTGGAAGTAACATCACGATACGGTAAGTCATTTGGAACGGGGATGGATGAATTAACTTTAAACTCTATTGCGGGCTTTAGAGTGAATAATGATAAGACTCATATCGTTTTTAGCGTTAACCGATTTGAACGGGATCCAATGTATGCCCGTGAACGTGAATATTCTGCACAAACGGACAGACGTCCTCTTGTTGTGGGTACGCCATTTGAAGGTGATTTGGACTTCAGAAATGATTCTACTGCGACACCATGGGGTGTATATGTTGCTATGACGCATGACGGTGTGGGCATTCCTATTACCCAAAATGGGACCCAGATAACCTCCAATACGGGTCGTTTCAGCATTCAACCGACAAGCTTGGGAAATTGTACGGCAAGTTTGGTTGGTGCTGACGGATATTGTTTGACCGATAAAGCCGTAACGGACCCTTCACTTCGTTATAATAGTGCATATGACCGACAACTGATTCCAGCTTCGAAAAGAATAAATCTTTACAGCATGATCACAACTGAATTTGAAAACGGTTGGGAAATGTATACTGAACTTGGCTATTATACAGCAAAAAGCACTTATGATTATGGTAAAGGCAATGTTGGACCACTTTCTCATAGTCCGCTTTGGATTCCAGCCAGTAACTACTGGAACCCATTCGGACAAATTACTCTTGATAATGGACAACCCAATCCAAACCGTCTGCCGGGTCTCGATATAAATCAGGTCCCTGCAGAAGGTTTGGATATCCCATTGGGCAGCCGGTTTGGGACAAGATTGCTGACAATGGAAAGAAAGCGTATTACGACGGTTATCGATGAAAGTTTTAGAGTAGTTCAAGGTTTAAAAGGCGAAATAGGTGACTGGGATTTCGATACCGGTTTTGTCTATTCTGAATCTGAAACAGATGATAGTAGTGCGGGTCGTATCAGTGCGACTGAATTTATTCAGACTCTTGGACTTAATACGCCGCTTGCTTACAACCCGTTTAATGGTGCCGGCGCTTATACAGACAACGCCGTTGATGAAACGCCAAACCCGGAAGCAACTGTTAATCGATATACAATAACGGTCGACCGCTATTCTAAAACCTCACTTTTACTGGCGGATTTAAAATTGTCAAATGCAGCTTTGTTTGAGTTGCCAGCAGGTGATGTCGGTTTTGCGATAGGAGCCGAATTCCGCAGGCATACTTATCTGGATGACAGAGATGATCGGATGACAGGTGTAATTCCTTACGATCTTCCTAATCCATTCGGGGCTATTTTAGATAGTGATGTGGTCGGGTCAAGCCCGAATTCTGACAGTTACGGTGACCGTAATGTATTCTCAGTTTCAAGTGAAGTTATCCTTCCTCTTGTAAGTGAAGATATGGATATTCCATTTGTTAAGGAATTTAATGTTCAGATTGCCGGAAGATTTGAAGATTTCTCTGATGTTGGTAGCGTTATTAAGCCACGTGTTGCGGCTTCATGGTATCCTGTTGACGGCTTCCAGTTCCGTGGTTCATGGGCTCTGGGATTTAAAGCTCCGAACTTGGCGCAAACTTCTGCAGGAAAACAAGTTATCGTGATTCCGCGTCAGGATTATTATTTCTGTGATGCAGCGGTGCAGAAAGGGCTTACTGACAGCCTGGCTAACTGTAACAATGCGACATTGGATGCAATACAAGGGTATCTTTATAATAATACGTCAACGGACCGTGTGACCTATGGTAGTGATCAGCTAAAACCTGAAAACACCAGCAGCATTTCATTCGGTGCCGTATGGCAACCAGAATTTATTGAAGGACTTACTCTTACTGCCGATTACTGGAGAATTAAACAGTCAGGTATCGTTGGAATTGTTAGTGTTGTTGATAACCTAAAGCTTGATTATGCAATGCGGAAACTGGGCCTGGGTCCAAATCCAAATATCATTCGTTCGGCACCTACACCTGAAGTCAATGCATTCTTTGCTGGTTCCGGCGTTACGCCAATTGGTGAAGCTTATCAGAGCCTTAACCCATATATGAACCTTGATGATCGTGTGGTATCAGGAATTGATATGCAGGCTATTTATGTCCTTAATGATACATCAATCGGTGATTTCCGCTTCTCAGTGAGTGCGAGCCGACTTCTTAAAGCGGAGCAATCTTTAGGCAGCCTTTATGATCCAATTTTAGCTTTAAATGATCCAAATATTACAGTGGTCGGTGGCGGCAATCTTCTGGAACAGAATGATCGTCCAAAACTGCGCGGTAATGCCAGTGTAAGCTGGTTCAAGGATAATTGGACAACATCAATCTTTGCAAATTATATCGGTGCTGTTAATGATCTTTCAGCTTCAATCCCTGGTCCTGATGGGGAGCCAATTTACTGGAGAGTGGACAGCTGGACGACAGTGAATATGACTGTTGGATATGACTTCACTGAAGGTTCTTTGGAAGGATTTAGCATAAAAGCTGGCCTGAATAATATATTGGGTACATCACCTCCGCTGGCTGATGAAGATTTCGGATTTATGAGTGCACTTCATAGTCCAAGAGGTCGTTATGGGTATCTAGATCTGAAATACGCATTCTGATAAATACCCAAATTAATTTAAAGTTAGGGCCGGTTTTACCGGCCCTATTTTTTTGTTCTGGACATTAAAAGCAAAAATAGATGAGTATCAAAATATAAATAGAGAAATAATTGATATTTTTCTATTTATAACGATTTTTAAAGACCTTTAAGTGTATATCGGAAACATGATAAACCCGACAGAAATAACCATAACCATAGATACCGAATGTAGTATTGCGGGCGCTTTTGCTGATCCGGAAAACAAACCAATTGCTGAGGAAGCAATTTTGTGTGAAATCGACGGAAAAGAGCATGGGGTGGGTTTTTTGCTTGATACCTTTGAGAAATATGGAATTAAGGCAAGTTTTTTTGTCGAATGTGCACATTATTTCTATTTTGGTGACGACCCAATGAAAAATGTGATCAGGCGCATTAATCAGGCAGGACAGGATACGCAATTACATATACACCCATGCTGGCTTAACTTTATTAAAGATAAAAATATAGGTTCATTCCCAATCAATGACAGTTGTCAGGGCCGTGGGTATGATGAACTTAAAAAAATATTTGAGCTTTGCATTGATGTTTTTACGAACTGGACAGAAAAAAAACCGGAAGCCATACGCACAGGTAGCCTTGTTGCGGACCTTAATATTTACAAAGTCATGAGAGATTTGAATATTCCCCTTTCTTCCAATGTTGCGCTCGGCGTAAATATGCCAGCAGAAAAGGAGCTGCAGTTGTTTGGCGGGCGACAATTTATTAACGGTGTGATGGAATTGCCTGTTTTCAGTTATCAGGACACCAATTTTTTGGGCAAAAAAAATATAAAATCTCTACAAATAACGAGTTGCTCATGGCCGGAGATGAAATATCTTCTCAAGAAGGCGAGAAAAGAAGCAATAACCAATATCGTTATTCTTACTCATCCTTTTGAGTTTATTAAACGGACTGATGCCCGTTTCAGCCATATGACCCGAAACAGAGTTAATCAAACCAGACTGGAAAAACTGTGCCGGTTTATTGCCGAACATGATCAGGATTTTGTTTCTGCAGATTTTGGAAGTAGCGCAGCAAAATGGCAGGAGAAAGGACCTAATGATCAGGGTCTGTTGGAATGCCCAACCTATTATATGATCGGTCGGAAACTTCATAATAAGCTTAATGATACAGTCTGGTCTTATTAATTACCGTCGAAGTAATTTTTTGATAGAATCTTTTAGGCCAATTTTGTCAAGAAAGCTGGCCACATTTTCAGACAGATGATTTATAGCATTATTAAGCCAAAGCCAGAAATAGTTTGAAAATTTATTTTCTATACAAAACAGATTTGCACAATAAATTGAATTGGTGGAGAACTGTTTCTTCTGTTCAGATTGCCCTTCTGTGAAATCAAAAATTGGATTGGGTTTGGTTTCAAATAAATATTCGAGAACCAACAAAAAGAGAACAATACCAGGGGAAAGTTTAGAATGTTCCGGAAGATAACCAAGATGGTCATAAATCATGCGACCATCATAAATGGGACTGTAAAGATAACTGACGGCTTCTCCATTTAAATATAATAGAAATCCAAAAGCTGTACCACGTTCGGCATGCTGCATCATATGTTTATAAAAGCCTTCATCATCAGGCAGTCCGGCATTGAGCAATTTTTCCTGATAAGTTTCTTTGGAAATGTCGCGGGCAATTTTATGAAATTCTTTCATTTCTTCCTGCGACCGATAAATGCGCCAGTCTATAGTTCCACCACTTTCCTCTTCGAATTTACGAACCTTGCGGCGGAAAGTGGATCTGGTTTTTGAGGAAAACTGCTGCATATACTCTTCATAGTCCTCATCCAGAGTTATGAAATAGCGATGAAAAGATTGTTGAACATAAAAAATATATGCGTCGTTCTTCCATAGAATTTTATGGCTCTCATTCATGGGAGCCGAATAGAGCATAAAACCGTCTGTATCATCAATCGGGTGACGGGGAATGATTTTTTGTACATCTTCGGGCAGGATATTAGGAAAATCAATATTGGCAGCTTTTAACCTGAAGGATTTTCTGAACAGACAAATTTCACCTACCCAGAATGGAAGTCCGATATTTCTTGTTACCCAATGAATTGACATTCTTTTAGCAATCTTTCTTTTTCTTCTTTGTGCTTAAAAACTGTATAACGTATAAAGTCTTATTATCCTGTTAATTTATTTTTCCAATTTCAATAATAAAAGGTCGTTCATGATTCCCACGATAACAGCGTTTAAAGCATCCCCGGACGGCGGTAAAGGAATGGCGAGAGACATGCCGATCCGATGGGCTTTTGAAGAAGTTAACCAGCCTTACAACGTTAGACTGGTTACTTTTGAAGAAATGAAAAAAACTCCACACCTTACACTTCAGCCATTTGGCCAGATTCCAACCTATGAGGAGGGAAATCTTGAACTATTTGAATCAGGCGCGATTGTACATCATATTGCGATGACGCACAGAGGACTGCTGCCAGTCGATGAACAGGCAAGAGCACGGGCTGTGAGCTGGATGTTTTCCGCGGTGAGTACAATTGAACCCCCTATACTGGATTTTGAGACTGCGGGTTATTTTGAAAGAGATAAAGACTGGTATGATGAAAGAAAGCCGATGCTAAAAGATCGAATAAGAGCTCGACTGACAAGATTATCACAGCGGTTAGGAAATAAAGAATGGCTGGATGATAAATTCAGTGCGGGTGATCTGATGATGGTGACCGTGCTTCGCAGAATAAAAAATTCAGACTTACTGGAAGAATTTCAGAATTTGTTTGAATATGTGGCGAGAGGGGAAGCAAGGCCCGCTTTCAGCCGGGCATTCGCAGCCCAACTGGACGTTTTTAAGGATAGCCAAAAAGAAAATTAAAGATGGCAAAATCAAAATTTAGGAGCTTGTCAAATTTATGAAGGACTTTACAGTGACAATTAAGAATTACATATTTTAAGAAAATAAAATGTCACCAAAAACATACGAAGAAATATATAAAAGTTGGCAAAATGATCCAGAGGCTTTTTGGGAGGAAGCAGCTACTGATTTAAGCTGGTATAAAAAATGGGATCAGGTATTGGACCGCTCAAACGCCCCGCTTTACAGATGGTATCCGGGCGCAAAAACCAATAGCTGCTATAATGCGCTTGATCGCCATGTCGAAGCGGGTCACGGTGACAGGGTTGCACTTATTTATGATAGTGCCATGACCGGCATAGTAAGCAAGTTCACGTATCAGCAGCTGATGGATCAAGTCGCGAAATGTGCCGGACTCCTGAAATCATTTGGCGTTGAAAAAGGTGACCGGGTACTTGTTTATATGCCGATGATTCCGGAAGCTGTTATCTCTATGCTTGCCTGTGCGCGTATTGGTGCGGTTCACACTGTTGTTTTTGGCGGATTTGCGGCCATGGAGCTGGCGAAACGTATTATTGGTGCAGAACCAAAGGTTATTGTTACGGCGTCATATGGGCTGGAGCCTGGTAAGATAATCCAATATAAACCACTTCTTGATGAAGCGCAGGGCATTGCCAAATCAGCAATTAAAACAATTATTGTAGAACGGCCCGAATGTGAAACATCCATAATTCCTGGCCGGGATTTTATCTGGTCTGAACAGATGAAGGCGGCAATCCCCGTGCCTTGTGAAGTGTTATCGGCAACCGACCCGCTTTATATTCTTTATACGTCAGGAACAACAGGAACGCCAAAAGGGATCGTTCGTGATAATGGCGGACATTTGGTGGCCATGAACTGGAGCATGAAGAATGTTTATAACATGGATCCCGGTGACGTTTATTGGGCCGCATCTGATATCGGCTGGGTGGTTGGTCATTCATATATCGTTTATGGTCCGCTTATTCGTGGCTGTACGACAATTTTATATGAAGGAAAACCGGTTGGCACGCCGGATGCGGGCGCATTCTGGCGGGTGATTTCGGATCATAAGGTAAATGCACTATTTGTTGCACCGACAGCGATTCGGGCCATAAAAAGGGAAGATCCAAAAGCGGAATTTTTGGGTAAATATGATTTAAGTCCTTTTAAAACCTTATTTCTCGCCGGGGAACGTGCGGATCCGGATACAGTAAAATGGTCGGAAGAAATTCTTAAGGTACCCGTTATTGATCACTGGTGGCAGACGGAAACCGCCTGGTCAATTTGCGCCAATTTTATGGGGATTGAACATTTGCCAGTTAAATACGGTAGTCCCAGCAAACCTTCACCGGGCTATGATGTCCGTATCCTTACAGATGAAGGAAAGGAAGCGGCGGTGGGAGAGCTGGGAAATATTGTCGTGAAGGAACCGCTTCCACCGGGAGCGATGTTAACGGTCTGGAAAGATGATAAGCGCTGCATTGATACCTATTTTTCAGAATTTAAAGGTTTTTATCTGACCGGAGATGCCGGACATAAAGATGAGGACGGTTATTTATATATTATGGGCCGGACCGATGATGTGATCAATGTTGCAGGACATCGTTTGTCTACCGGGGCAATGGAGGAGGTCCTTGCCAACCTTCCCGAGGTTGCCGAATGTGCCGTGGTTGGTGTTCAGGACGACTTAAAGGGCCAGATTCCATATGGCTTTCTGGTGCTAAAAAACAATGTTTTGTCCTCTCATGATGACATAATTACTGATGCGATTAAGGCGATCCGTCAGGATATTGGGGCGGTGGCCTGTTTTAAGCATGCTGTCATTGTTAAGCGACTCCCCAAGACAAGATCGGGTAAAATACTCAGGCGGGTGATGAGCAGCATTGCCGGACGGGAGGAGTATTCCATCCCGGCGACGCTTGATGATCCAAAAATTCTTGATGAAATCAGCGGCGCTTTATTTGGCCAGAACATTATCTAGTGTGCTGATTAGTCGCTCTACCTCTTCCACTGTATTGTAATGAGTAAGAGAAATGCGAAGGGCACCGTTATTCTTGCTGATGTCCAAGCTGTCAGCAAGGCGTCGAGCGTGAAAATCACCAAAGCGGATGGCAATTTTATGTTTATCCATTTCCAGACATATTTTTTGAGGGTCCTTGCCGTCTATAGTAAAAGCAATGGTTGGCACACGACGAGGGTCAAGCCCGTCTTTTATGCCGAGAATAGTACAATCATTTCTTTTTCTTAAATAGGAAAGGACCTTTTCACAAAGTATGGTTTCCTGGGCCGCAATATCCTTATAGGCTGTTTCCAGTTTTTCCCGTCTCGACCCATTTGCACCAGCCTGTTCGCCAAGGGCCACCAGATAATCGACAATGGCCCCTGACCCATAGGACAGCTCATAATTGGCATTTCCGGGTTCCAGTTTGGCGGGGATTTTATCTTTTCCGTAAAAATAATGGTATAGGCCATCAAGATTGATCATATGATCATAACGACAGTATAGTGCAGCGTGATGCGGGCCGTATGTTTTATATAGGCTCAGGGCATAAAAATCGACATTCCAGTCCTGAACATCAACAGCGCGGTGGGGAGCATAAGCAACGGCATCAACGCAGACGAGTGCGCCTCGCTCATGAACAAACTCTGTAATTTTCTTAACATCGTTAATGGTCCCAAGCAGGTTTGATACATGGGTGAAGGCGACAAGTTTTGTTTTTTCGGTCATGAGTGTGTCGAGTGCTTCAAGCTCGAGCTCATATGTTTCCTTATTCATGGGCCAGAATTTAATTCTGACTCCCCGGTCTTCAAGCCAGACCCAAGGGCCAATATTGCTTTCATGATCGGTTATTGTAACAATTACTTCATCGCCTGCCTGAAACTGGCTGGCCATGGATTTTGACAGAAATTGAAGAAGCACTGTTGTTGACGGACCAAAAACGATTTCTTCCGGTCTGGCAGCATTAAAAAAAGTAGCAATATTTTCTCTGCCCTTGGCAAAGGCATTAAAGGCGTCCTGCGATACCTGATAACTTCCGCCAAGCTGAACATTGTTTGAATAATAATATTCGGTAATCTTATCGACACAGCCTTTTAGGATTTGTGATCCTCCGGCATTATCCATAAACGCCCACTCGCTTTTAAGGCCGGGAAACTGATCCCGAACAAAATTCATATTTAATGCCACCTAAAACTCCTTTGTTTTAATGATTTAGTACAGCTTTTAAAAAATTGCGGGTTCTTGTCTCTTTTGGATTGTCAAACAAATCTGCAGGCGTTCCCTGCTCGACTATTTGCCCGCTATCCATAAATATTACTCTGTCAGCAACCTGGCGGGCAAAGCCCATTTCATGGGTCACAACAATCATTGTGACACCGGTATCGGCTAATTTTCTGATGACGTCAAGCACCTCACCCACCATTTCCGGGTCAAGGGCCGAAGTGGGTTCATCAAAAAGAAGTGCTTTTGGCTCCATTGCCAAAGCGCGGGCAATGGCAACGCGTTGTTGTTGTCCACCAGATAATTGTGCCGGATATTTATTTGCCTGTTCGGCGATGCCAACTTTTCCAAGTAGACCCAGCGCTAAAGTTTCGGCATTTTTTTCAGGCATTTTTCTTACTCTGACTGGGGCCAGCATAATATTCTGAAGAATAGTCAGGTGCGGAAACAGGTTAAAATTCTGAAAGACCATGCCGACTTCCGCGCGAACATATTTTAGGTCTTTCCCTTTTTGAACAGGCACATTTTCAACTGTTATTTTTCCGTCTGCATCATATTGTTCAAGCAGATTTATGCAGCGGATCATTGTTGACTTGCCTGAACCGGACGGACCGATGACACAGACAACTTCTCCTTCTTCAATTTTCAGATTAATATTTTTGAGAGCCTGGAATGATCCATAATGTTTGTTGACATTCTCAAGCCTGATCAGTGTCGTCATTTTGAGCCCTCCTGATGTTTATATCTTCGTTCTAATTTTGAAACCCAGAGGACAAGGGGAAGCAAAAACATAAGATAAATGACCGCTGCAGCAATAAGGGGCGTCGGATTTGCGGCAACGGCCTGTGCCTGTGTTGCCTGTTTAAGCAGATCAGGCATAGCAACAACGGATGCCAGAGCCGTGTCCTTAATAACATTGATGCAGTTATTTGTTAGTGGGGGAATTACAATCTTAATCGCCTGCGGCAAAATTACATCCCCCATCATATGACGATAGCCAAGCCCGAGGGCTTCTGAAGCTTCAAACTGTCCTTTGGGAATGGCTTCAATGCCAGCCCGGAAAATTTCAGCAGTATAGGCCCCGGAAACCAGGCTCAGTGAAACGGCGGCCGCGGAAAAGGGAGACAGGTTTAAGCCGATAAAAGGCAAGGCATAAAAGATTATAATCAGCAGAACCAGAAGCGGAATAGAGCGAAATATATCAATATAGACTTTAACAATAGCCTGTAGTGGCTTCGCCGCATATAAGCGGATCAGCGATACTATTAACCCCAAGACCAGACCTGATATGATGCTTAACAGTCCAAGCTGAATTGTTGTGATAAGTCCGGCAATGAGCATTGGGTAAGTTTGAAGGAATACCTGTTTATTTAAGAACGTATCGAAGAAATTCAGAAGATTGCCATTATTTGCAGTTGGCATATCGACTATTTTAACCGTTGACGTAGAGGGTTCCGCTGGTACACCAAACCATTTCTCATGGAGAGAATTGATAAACCCTTCCTCCTTCAGGAGAGAGATTACAGCATTTACTTCACTGACGAGAGGCTTATTTTTTGCCATCATTAATGCATAGCGGCCGCCCGTTGGAATTCGTTCCACCACTTCAAGATTAGGCTTGTCTTTCGTATAGTAAAGAAGAGCGGGGATATCACTGATATATCCTTTGACCCGACCAATGGCGACATCAAGCATAGCCGGTGCCAACCCTTCATAACGGCGGATTTCGGCAATTCCATATTTTTTCTGGTTGGCGGTGGCCCACATATCACCGGTGGATCCTGTATCAACGGCGACGATCTGACCTTTTAAGTCTTCAAGGCTATTAATACCATTTCCCTTTACTGTGGTCAGCGACTGATCGCTGTCATAATAAGGCTGTGTGAATGACATTGATTCCAGTCGTTTCTCTGTAATGCCAATAGACGAAATGGCGATATCAATCCGGCCTGACTGAACCGCAGAAAAAAGACCATTGAATGGAACATTGAGTATATTAATATTCTGGTTAAGGCGTTTGGCAATCTCATTAACCAGATCAATTTCAAACCCTATAAACTCACCATTTGTATCCTGGAATTCCCAGGGAACATTACCGATATTGGCGCCGACAAGTAATTCCTTGTCTGACCCTGACTGCGGAAATGCCTTTAAGGGGCAGACGATAATTGCAAGGATAAGATTTACGAGAGCGAAGTATCGGCGCATCAATATTTTTTCCTTATCCTAATTTATTCTCTCTTTAATTAAGAGAGGCCAGTTTGTTATCCAGTCTTCTAAGCAGTCTGTCAATGTCCTGATGGTCTTCTGCTGTGAGGGTGGGGCCCGGTGCCCGTGCCCTTGCACATTTAATGGCACCTCTTCTTCTTAAAATTTCTTTTCTGACAGCAAGACCAATTCCCAGCTGCTGTTCGTATCTTATAAGTGGTAGATAGGCATCATATAAATCCTCCGCACCTTCACTGTCACCATCAGCAAATTTTTTACAGACCTCAACCAGCATTTCCGGAAAGGCAAACCCGGTCATGGCACCGTCTGCACCGCGCGCCAATTCCTGAGGCAGAAACAGTCCGCCATTACCGCATAAAACACTTATGCGGCGAAGACCTTCATCAGCCGTTTTTTTGCGTAGGGCGGATAATTTAGCCAACCCCGGCCATTCTTCATGTTTAAGCATTACCATTTGTGGTATCTCACGAATTATCCGTAATAAACAGGGAATAGAAATAGTGGCATTGGTGGTAAGCGGATAATCCTGATAAATAAGCGGGATTTTTGAACCAAGTGCTTTATCGACAGCGGCAAAATAATTAAAAATCGCTTCATCGGTTTTATGAGCGGCAAAAGGTGCAACCATAACGCCGGCGGCCCCTAGGTCCATTGCACTATTTGCGAGAGCTGCCAGATTATCCATACCGGCATTACTGACGCCGACCACTACTGGCACCCGTCCGTTTACTCTTTTTATAATGTGTTTCATGAAGGCTTTTGACTCTTCAGCCGTTAATTTTGGTGCTTCGCCCATAATGCCTAATATGGTTATGCCATCCACGCCTTTATCCAGATAAAAATCTGTCAGGCTGTCGGCGCTGTCCATATCAATTGTGCCATCCTCATTAAACGGGGTTGCCGAAATTATATAAACGCCGCTCGCTTTTTCATTGAGTAATTTTGTCATTTTTCTGATCCTTAAATAAATTTGGCATCAAAGTTTTTGTTGGGGTCCATTTCAGGAACCAGTCTGCCCAGGGGTTTTGCGGCGTCCGGTCTGGCGCGTTTCAAATATTGGCCCGATCCTCTTTCCACTTTCAGCTCTTCATTTTCTATAACAATGCGGCCACGGCTGATCACTGTTGTTGGCCATCCGGTTGCGACCATGCCTTCATAAGGCGTATAGTCCATATTATCATGCAGGGCGGATGCACTGATTTTTACCTGCTTTTCAGTATCCCATAAAGCAAGGTCAGCATCGGACCCGACAGCTATAGTGCCTTTCTGCGGGTAAAGGCCATATGTTTTAGCAGCATTTGTGGAAGTCACCTCGACAAATCGGTGAATATCCATCCGCCCTTTCATGACCCCTTCAGAGAATAATAAAGGCATTCTGATTTCCAGACCTGGAACACCATTGGCAATTTTGTCAAATGTCGGTTTAGGTCCAGCAGCAAGTTTACCGGAACTATCATATCTGTAAGGGGCGTGATCTGATGAAAAAACGGTGAATGATCCGTCAATCAATCCTTCCCAGATTGCTTCCTGACTTTCCTTGTCACGGGGGGGCGGACTACAACAGAACATGGCTCCATCCATCCCGTCCTTATCGAGATCGTCAATTGTTAAAAATAAATATTGAGGGCAGGTTTCGCCGTAAATTTTAAGCCCTCTTTCCTGTCCGCGGCGAATTTCATTTAATGCCGCTTCAGAAGAAACATGAACAATCAGCATCGGCGTATCAAGAAGTTCTGCCAGTGATATGGCCCGGTGGGTTGCTTCTTTTTCTGCAATGCGGGCATGGGCAATGGCATGATATTTTGGCGCACCACAACCCTGATCTAAGAGCTTATCTGTAATCCAGCGAATAACATCATGGTTTTCTGCATGGATCATAACCATGGCTTGTTCACGTCTTGCGGCAGCCAGAACATTCAGTATTTCATAATCACTAAGCTTAAGATCATTATAGGTCATATATATTTTAAAGGAGGTGATGCCATCCTCAATCATGGCGGGCAGTTCCTGCCCGATGATGGCATCCGAAGCATCGGATATAATCAGATGAAAGCCATAATCAATGACGGCTTTTGGTTTGGCACGAGCCATATAATCATCAACCACATCACGAAGAGTTTGTCCCCGATGCTGGGCAGCGAAAGGCAGCAATGTGGTGGTACCGCCAAAGGCGGCAGAAACTGAACCGCTGTAAAAATCATCGGCCGTCATTATGCCGGAAGAGGATTTCTGTTCAATATGGCAATGGGCATCAATCCCGCCTGGAAGTATCAGAAGACCCTCAGCATCAATCTCCCTTATCCCCATTTCAGGGATTTCACCAAGTGTGACAATTTTGCCATTTACGATTCCGACATCCTGTTTTACTTTTTCCCGGTCCGTAACAGTGTACCCGTTTCTGATCACCATATCGTATCTTTTTGTCATGTTGTCAGCCTTTTATCTGCATTTGATTAAGCAAAATATATTTATGAATTGAATTTGGTATTCATTTGGTATACCATTAGAATACCAAATAATCAAGAGGGCTAATGAATGCTTACACCCACAGAAACCAGCAGGACGGACTTTAAAGATAAATTGCAGGAATATCAGGCACTTGATGATGAAAATGATAATCTGGGCGAACGGACTTATCGTACAATAAGTGAAATGATCCTGAATGGCAATTTTTCCTATGGTGATCCATTGCAGGAAAGGCGCCTGGCGGAGCTTCTTAATGTTTCCAGAACGCCTGTAAGGGAAGCGATAAACAGACTGGAGGCGGAAGGTCTTGTTGAGCGAAACGCCGGCCGGGTGTTTGTTCGTGAGGTGCGTTTAAAAGAATTTGTTGAAATACTTCATGTTAGAAAATTACTTGAATGTGATGCTGCAAGGGCAGCTGCGAACAATATTGATGCCAAAGAACTGCAGAAGATGAGGGCCATAATTGAGAAGCTTCTCGAAAAAAGAGTTGTAACCGCAATTGAGCTAAGAAATGTTGATGACATGTTTCATAACCTAATTGCCAAATCATCAGGCAATGATCTTTTAGTTGAGCTGATAGGTGATTTACGCCGACGGACGGCAATGTTTGATCATGAACGCTTACCCAAACGAATGCAGCCTGGAAATAAAGAACATCTTGATATTATTGACGCCCTTGAAAAGCGAGATGGCGTTCAGGCATCAGCACGAATGGCACGGCATATAAACAATGTCCATAAAAGTATCTTTGAGCATTGGGGTATATAAATTATGAATGGGTTTGTTAGACCAAAAATTTTAGTGATTAATCCCAATTCATCCTGTTCGGTTACGGAGGGGATAAAAAAGGAATTATTGGAACCATCCAAAATAATAAATGCCGACTTGAGTTATACCCAAATCAATGATGCCCCTGTGACAATTGAAACGACAGAAGATGTTCATGTTGCAGACAGGCTGACCCGGGATTTTGTCACCATATCAAAAGCGGATGCTTATGTTATTGCCTGTTTCTGTGATCCGGGTGTCAGGGAACTTAGAGATGCGGGTTATCGAACAGTGTTTGGTATAGGGGAAAGTGCAATGCATCTTGCCGCCAATATGGGTGGTAAGTTTGGTATATTGTCAATCTCGGACTTATCTGTAAAACGTCATGAAAAACAGATTGCCAATGCGGGACTAACATCTATGCTGGCAGGTGATCTGCCGTTGGATCTGGGTGTACTGGAGCTTGAAAAGAAAGAACTGGCACGTCCACGTATCGAAAAAATGGCAAAAAAACTGGTTGAGAAATATGGAGCAAAATCCATAATACTTGGCTGTGCCGGTATGGGTCTCCACCAGGAGTGGCTGCAAAAACTTTCTGGTGTGCCGGTGATTGATCCATGCTGGGCAGGTGTTGCTATGGCGGCAGCTGCCACAGGAATAATAAAAAGATAAATTTAGGAGTGAAAAATGGATTTAGGAATTAGAGGACGCAAAGCTATTATTTGTGCATCATCAAAAGGACTTGGCAAAGCCTGCGCCATGACGCTTGCTGCTGATGGTGCTCATGTTTTTATTAATGGTCGAAATGAAGAGGTACTTGAAAAAACGGCGCAGGAAATTCGTGATAAAACAGGCGGGGAAGTCACTGCCGTTGCCTGTGATGTGACGACACCTGAAGGCCGCAAAAAAATTCTCGCCGCCTGCCCTAATCCGGATATTCTGATCAACAATGCTGGCGGTCCACCAACCGGAAATTTCAGGGATTGGGACCGCGATACATGGATTAAAGCTCTGGATTCAAATATGCTGACCCAGATTGAACTGATCAAAGCGGTGGTTGACGGGATGATTGATCGAAAATTCGGGCGTATTGTCAATATCACATCAGGGGCCGTTAAAGCACCGATTAACGTTCTGGGACTGTCCAACGGTGCACGGGCGGGGCTTACTGGTTTTGTAGCGGGTGTATCAAGAACGACAGTAAAAGATAATGTAACCATAAATAACCTTCTGCCCGGACCGTTTGAAACAGACCGTATTGCAGAGGTTATTGCCGGAGAGGCAAAGTCAAAAGGGATAAGCGAAGAAGAAGCACGAAAAAACCGGATGGCCGCTAATCCTGCGGGTCGATTTGGTCGCCCTGAAGAATTCGGTGCTGCTTGCGGTTGGCTTTGTTCGGCAAATGCCGGGTTTGTTACAGGACAGAATATTCTTCTTGATGGTGGGGCCTTCCCCGGCGTCATCTGATTACAGGGGTAATAAGGTATGATATGGCTCCCTAACGGGAGCCTTATTGGCTTGACTATATTCTGTTGTTTCGTAAAATTTTGTAATCGTTTACATAGGGGCATAATGATGGATAAAAAATTCCGTAAATTAATATGGGTGGTTTGTTTATATATAGGGGTGAATATCACTCAGGGGATATGTGAAACTCAGTCGGTAAAGCAAAGAAGTGATCAGACACAAACTAATAACAGGCCTAATATTCTATTATTTTATGTTGATGATTTGGGATATGGCGATATCGGTATTAATGGTGCTAAAGGTGTCAACACCCCTAATATTGATGCGCTCGCCCGTGCCGGATTAAATTTTTCCGATGCTCATAGTACGGCAGCGACCTGTACACCGTCACGTTATGCCCTACTTACAGGCGAACATGGTTTTCGCATCAAGAGCGATATCTTGGAAGGGGATGCCCCTGCATTAATTGCAGCAGATCGTCCCACATTGCCTAAAATGCTCAAAAAGGCTGGTTATCGGTCAGCAATCATTGGAAAATGGCATCTTGGACTGGGAAAAGGAAATATTGATTGGAATAAAGAGATCAGCCCTGGACCGATAGAGGCAGGCTTTGATTATAGTTTTATTATTCCCGTAACGGGAGACAGGGTGCCAACAGTTTTCCTTGAAAACCATAAAGTGGTGAGCCTGGATGCCTCAGATCCAATTAGTATCAGCTATGATGGTAAAATAGGGTCCCGCCCACTTGGCAGCGAAAAGCCGGACCTGCTTCAATATGTTGCGGACCCCCAGCACAGTGGCACTATAATTAACGGTGTTTCAAGAATAGGCTCCATGGCTGGCGGTGAGAGCGCGCTTTGGGTTGATGAAAATATTCCGTCAGTTCTCAATGAGAAGGCAAAAATTTTTATACAGGATGCCGGTGAGAATCCTTTTTTCTTGTTTTATTCTTTCCATGATATTCATGTTCCACGTATGCCTCATCCGGATTTTAAGGGGATGTCATCGATGGGACCCCGCGGTGATGTCATCGCTCAGGTTGATTGGACGGTCGGAGAAATTCTCAATGAACTTGATAGGCTGGGGCTGGCGGATAATACACTTGTTCTCTTTACAAGTGATAATGGTCCGGTCTTAAACGATGGTTATAAGGATGGCGCCGTAGAACGACTAGGCGATCACAAACCGGGCGGCCCATATCGGGGTGGTAAATACAGTGCGTACGAAGCCGGCACCCGTGTCCCCACTATTATTAGATGGACTGGAACAGTCAAGGTCGGCAAGAGTGATGCGCTCCTATCCCAGGTTGATCTTTATGCCTCGCTTGCTGAAATGTTTGGTGTAGAGCTTGAAGCCAACGAAGCAATTGACAGCCAGGCATTTATTGATGCTTTCCTTGGTAAAAACAAACAGGGACGTACTGATATGATTGAAGAATCTGTGGCAACTATTTCATTGCGTATTGGGGATTGGAAATATATTGAACAAACCCCGCAAGATTTAATTACAAGATCAGAATGGGTTGCAACAGATAAAGCAATTGATGGCGGTTTTAAGAGTGAACCACAACTTTATAATCTGCGAAAAGATCCTGCAGAAACTACTAATGTTGCAATAGAAAACCCTGATATTTTTGCTAATATGAAAAAAAGACTTGATGCTCTACGTACCCATGGATTCCGTTAATAACATTAGTTGTACAACGTGCATTAGCCGTGATACACTTTTATGAGGTATGTGTTTGGTCCCGAGTATATTTTTAACCAAGGGGAATAAAAAGGGGAGTAACTATGAATACTGAGGCACGTGAAAACTTACTAAAACTAGCACTAAAAATTTTCGGCATCATCTTTTTGTTTATTTATCCACTGGGTCTGGTCTGGCCCGCAGGCTGGGTTTGGCATGGCGGTGGCGGAGAATATTATCTGCAGATGATTTGCGGAATTTATTTCGTGCTTGGAATATTTCTGATCATGGCGTCCAAAAACCCATCGGAACACGCGAGTCTGATTTCATTTACCATCTGGTCAAGTGTTGTCCATGGCGTAATTATGGGCGTTCAGGCATTTACAGACGGACATGAAATGGGTCATATGTTGGGGGATGTGCCCGCACTTATTCTGGTGGCAGCTGTACTCTGGTTTCTGTCACAAAAAGAAACAGTAACTGAATAGCCGTTTTGTTATATTCATGTGGGCTGTTTGAGTTGTAACCACAGGTTATTTATTATGAAGCAGATAATTGAAGTTTTCTGCTGCTGCTAAGAATTTGTATCTTGTAAAAAAATCTGCCAATCTATGAATTTAGGGTGCACATGTGGCGGCTTGCAAATGATCACTTATGTTTCTGGCGGATATAGCAGAAGAGTAGACTTTGGCTTAATGATTAATGATAAGGATATTTCAGAAAAGAACTTTACTACAAAGGTTTTTCACAAATTCCATAAAAGTAATGACTGTTAGAAAATATATATCATGAATTAACGCATCAGATAGTTTCAAAAATTTTGGCATAAAGGCCCGCCCGAAATCTACCGGCGGGCCTTTATAAATTAATTTATTTCACAACAGGCAGGACTATATATGATGGATGGTCTTTTGAAAGATGAATAGTGTTATGGGCAACCACCCCTTCTTTTTCATCATAATTGTTACCACCGGTATTAAGATTGCGGACGAATTTTGGAAAATTAGATGATGTTACTTCGACACGAATCCGATGTCCTTTTTCAAACTCATTACTGGTTGTCATTGGTGTCATATCAAGTTTATAAATCTCACCATTTTTCATCAGAACCTTTTTATCATAGCCTTCGCGGTAACGTGCTCTAAATATTGTGTCGTCAATGATATAAGCCGTACCGTCCGGCGCCACATCCACAAGCTTAACAGCAAAGTCCGTATCTTTTGCGTCAGAGGATACGTGAAGAACCGCATCAACAAACCCTGTGACCTCCAGAGGTTCTTCTAGAGGATCGCTGGTATAGACCAAAACGTCATTGCGCGCTTCAATTGAACGCTGGTCATAGGCACCAGGAATAACTAGCCCACCGTTACAACAGTCACCACCACCAATGGTTTTTACAGGAATCATCGGATCATAATCGTAACTGTCTGACCCTTCACCAGTTGGCGGCTCAAAACTAAGCGTTCCATCGCCATAAAGGCTGTTGGCATTTCCACCGGAATGGAGATATAGTTTCATTTCCTTAGCGGCTTTAGGGGGCCATTGATCGTCACTCTGCCATTTGTTTGCCCCCATGGTATAATATTGAACATGCGGTGTTTTAGGATCAAAAGCATCCTTGTCGCCCTTTAGCCATTTATCAAACCAGTTATAAACCATGCCATCAACATCAAAACTTGTATCGCCTATATTACGTTCACCAACCACATAATCCGGGCCTAGTCGGTCAAACTGACAATGCGGATTAGGGGCGGCCACCACATATTGATTATTGCGTGTTTCTTCGTCGATGCCATTCTTCCTTGCATGATTGAATAATGCCATGTTGGGGCCGATTGACACATCATACCATGCATTAAACCAGAGTGCCGGTACCCCCCACTTCTCATCATCATGGTAAAGGCCGCCTTTAAACCAATCGGGTGATGCGGGCGTGCGTTTTACAAATTCCTCAAAGGTTCCTTCTGGTTCGCCCATACTAGTAAGCAGATCCTGAATTGGAAGATGATTTATTTGTGTTTCCCAGTCTACTTCAGGTTTATTTGCCTCCAGATCATTATATTCAGAGATCTGTGTCCGGATTTCCGGGCTTAAACCGGTTGGTATTTGTGCGCGAAGCGGGTTATCAACACCATAAAGCCATACAAAGAACAGAATGCGCTGTACGCCGCCTGTATACCAGTTTCCCTGCTCCCAAAATTCACCAACACGGCCGATCCCTGCGCCTGAGGATTGTGGAATCATAGCAGCATGGGCCGGGTGGTTCATTGCCGCTAGTGCGAGTTGCCACTCTGCTGTGGAAGAACAGCCTATTGTGCCAACTTTGTTATTTGACCAGGACTGGGAAGAAATCCAGTCAAGTGCATCATATCCATCTGTTCTTGGGTGCCCCAGAATTTCAAATTTTCCTTCAGAAAAATAGCGTCCACGTTCATTTTGCAGGATATAGGCATAACCGCGACTGACAGCTTCAACAATATTTCGCAATGTTCTTAGACCCGGTTTGTTCATATTATAAGGCGTGCGGACAAATATAGTAGGAACAGGGCCATTGCTATTTTTGGGTCTATAAATGTCTGTTGATAATCCGACTCCATCGCGCATGGGCACCAGCACTTTTGTTTCAACCGTTGCAATATCGGCAAGAATTTTTTTAAGAGCATCCTCGCTGTATTTTGAATAGTCCTGTGCGAATGTTGTGCTGCTTGCAATAAAAGTCAAAATGCAGGCTATCAAGAAATGATTAATTCTCATCAAGTTCTCCCCTTCGGATGAGCATTATATATATATGTGAATTACTATATCCCAGCAAATTGGTAAGGTAAATAGTGCAGGAATTATAAGGTCTAAAAGCTCATGTTGAGCACTGATCATGAATTAATTTGCTAATTTACATATTAACAAAAGAAAA
>JAGREE010000152.1 GCA_020446675.1 Alphaproteobacteria bacterium
AAGAGGGCGTTACAGTCCACATATAATTCAAAGACAAATATACTTAATTGTGGTTTTAATGCAAATCAATTTTCACTTAAGCGCTATAAAAATATAAAAAAAATGCTAAAACCGGCAAATGTTCAGGCTTCTTCTTCCGCTTTGACCAGAAGTTGGAAACCATTTCCGTGGATATTGACGATCTCGATGTTTTCATCCATTTTGAGGTATTTGCGCAGCTTAGTGACGAAAACATCCATAGAGCGGGCGGTAAAGTAGTTGTCTTCCCCCCAGATTTTAGTCAGTGCCTCAGATCGGGGCAGGATATCATTTTTATACATGGCGAACATGCGCAACAGCTGTGCTTCCTTGGGGGAGAGTTTGTATTTCTCCTCGTTTGGGCCATCGATATCAAACGTCAGGATGCGAAGAGGGTAGTTGAAGTGATATTTGCCGATGTTGAATTCCTTGACATCTTCTCTGGGGTCGGCTTTTGACAAGCTTCGCTTTAGGATAGCCTGAATGCGGTAGAGTAATTCCTCAGAATTGAAAGGTTTGGTGATATAGTCATCTGCTCCGATCTTAAATCCTTGAAGGACATCATCTTTCATGGCTTTAGCGGTCAGGAAGATGATGGGCATTGTCTGGTCTTGTTCACGGATTTCTTTAGCCAGGGTGAAGCCATCTTTTTTGGGCATCATAACGTCAAAGATGCAGAGGTCAAATTCCCCTTTTTTATAGCTTTCCAGGCCCTGGATACCATCTGTAGCTAAAGTTACTTCATAATCGTGCATTTCCAGGTAAGACCTCAGAACATCACCGAAATTCTGATCATCTTCTACCAGGAGGATTTTATTATTTGTCATATTCCGTTGGTTATTTTCTTTTACTGGAGTTATTGTTTAAACGGAAAGAACAGGATAAAACTACTGCCCTTGCCCAATTCACTTCTCACGTCGATCTGCCCTTTGTGGGCTGTCATCATTGCCTTGACATAACTCAGGCCCAGTCCGAAGCCTTTTACGTCATGCAGGTTGCCAGTGTGTACGCGGTAGAATTTATCGAAAATGTGTTTGCGCTGTTCTTTGTTCATTCCGATACCCTGGTCGGCCACTTCTACCTCCACGCCATTGGGTGCGTTTCGGGTGTGCACCGTGATGGCGGGCTTATCGGGTGAATATTTGTTGGCGTTATCCAGCAGGTTATTGATGATATTGGAAATATGGGTGCTATCGCCTTCCACAATCGGGTTATCTGCTTCCAGGACGGCCGTTGCCGTACCTTCTTTCTTTTCCACTTGCAGGTTGATGTTTTCCAGGGCAGAAATGATGACATCGTGCAGGTTGACCTCAGAGGATTTCAGGGAAAAGTCACGCTTATCGATCAACGCCATCTGCAAAACTTTCTCCACC
>JAGREE010000018.1 GCA_020446675.1 Alphaproteobacteria bacterium
GACACACCTCTGGTGGACCTGTTGTTGCGCCAGCAGCATTGCAGGGTAGCTATGTGTGGACAGGATAACCGCTGAAAGCATCTAAGCGGGAAACCCCCCTCAAGATAAGTTCTCCCTTAAGAGCCGTGGAAGACCACCACGTTGATAGGCTGGATGTGGAAGTGCAGTAATGTATGAAGCTGACCAGTACTAATTACTCAATCGACTTGAAATCTCATCATGAACAGAGATTAGACTATAGCTCTGTTGATGCTCATATACACAAATTTTTGCCAATTATAATCCAAACCGAAGACCGCTAGGTCTGAGGAACGACCCGACCGGGTCGCGCGCACTTTTGCGCGGTAGCCTAAGCGTAAGCGCCGGCGATTGAGGCAAACATAAATTAGACTTTCTTTATCTTTAGTTGATCTGGTGGTTATAACAGGATTGTCCCACCCGGTCCCATCCCGAACCCGGAAGTGAAAGGTCCTTGTGCCGATGGTACTTCGTCCTAAGACGCGGAAGAGTAGGTCGCTGCCAGATCTATTAAGGATAAAGAACCCTTCACAATCTCAAAAATCAAAGCACCGCCACCAAAATGGCGGTTTTTTTGTTTATGGATAATAAAAATCAATATGCTATTATCCGGAAAATGGTCAGCCTTGAGCGCGGTTCATAGGAATGCTAAAAGCATTACCGGAAGCAAAATTAAAATGACGCGGGGCGGAGCATGCCCCAGCCTTAACCTGTTAAGGCGGCAAATAAATAAAACCGGGCTGGTCCCGGACAAGGCTCTAATCTCACCGGAAAATGGTGCAGCCTTGAGCGCGCTTCATGGGAATGCGACAAGCATTACCGGAAGTAAAATTAAAATGACGCGGGGTGGAGCAGCCCGGTAGCTCGTCAGGCTCATAACCTGAAGGTCGTTGGTTCAAATCCAACCCCCGCAACCAAAAACGATTAAACCCAGCCTCGTGCTGGGTTTTGTCGTTTTTAGATGCTGTGGGCTTGTGAATGGACAAACTGGTTCGGCCGAAGCAAAGCGGAGGCAACGGAAGGAACAAAGCGACCAACCGTAAACCCAATAACCAAATCCAAAAACGATATACCACCCTAAAACCAGGGGTGGTTTTTATGCTTTAGTACGGGTAAAGTAAATATACATATATTCCATAGCCTCTTTAAATGGTAAAAATGAGTACAATAAATGAAATGGCAGAGTTGAGTGATGAGCAAAAAAATACAGGACCAGAAACTTTTTGTCAGATTAGCCACCCTTGATGATGTCAATGGTATCTATGAGCTTTGCCGGAAAGTTTATCGAGCAAAGTGGTCCTACTCAAAAAAAATGATACGTTCACAGATTATCCATTTTCCCGAAGGACAGTTTGTTGCTGTCTTTAATGACCGGGTTGTTGGCTATGCGGCCACTTTTATTATTGACAGGAAAACGGCAACAAGCCCGCATACATGGAAAGAAATTACCGGCGGGGGCTATGCTTCGCGCCATGATCCTGAAGGGGATGTTCTTTATGGTATGGAGGTGTTTGTTGATTCTGATCTTCGTGGAATGAGGATTGGTCAGCGTCTTTATAATATGCGCAAAAAATTATGCGTATCCCTGAATTTGCAGGGAATAGTTTTTGGCGGGAGGATCCCCGGCTATGCCAAAAAAGCAAAAACTGGCCTGTCTGTAGAGGAATATATTGAAGGGGTTGTCTCTAAAAAATTCAGAGATCCCGTGCTCGGGTTTCAAATCCGTAACGGGTTTGAACCCATTGGGATATTAAAAAACTATCTTGCGGATGATGAAGCCTCAAAAGGGTATGCCTCTCATATGTTCTGGGAAAATTCCCTGGCAGAAAATAAAAAAAATAAAAAACAGCGCGGGCGCGTTGAAGGGACTGTTCGCCTGGCCTGTGTGCAATTTCAGGTCAGGAAAGTTAATTCTTTTGAGGAATTCATGAAACAAGTGGAATATTTTGTCGATATTGCCTCTGATTATAAAGCTGATTTTGTTGTATTCCCCGAGCTTTACACGCTTGCATTGCTCTCTGCGGAAAATAAAAAACATACGCCTGAAGAGGCGATTATGTCCATCACCCAATATACCAAACCATATGTTGAACGCATGAACCAAATGGCGATTTCCTACAATATCAATATTATTGGTGGCTCGCATCCCACTCTTGTTGAGGATAGGCTTAAAAATATTGCCTATATTTTCTTGCGCGGCGGCGAAGTGCATAAACAGGAGAAAATTCATCCAACGCCAAATGAACGCTATTGGTGGCATATGAAGGGGGGCAATGACCTTAATGTTATACAAACGGATTGTGGACCAATTGGTGTTTTGATCTGTTACGATTCAGAATTTCCTGAATTGGCCAGGCATCTTGCGGATCAGGGCGCGCTGATCCTTTTTGTTCCGTTTTGCACCGATGAACGTCAGGGATATCTGCGGGTTAGATATTGTTCCCAGGCGCGGGCGGTTGAAAACCAGTTTTATGTGGCAACAGCAGGGGTAATCGGCAATATACCTGATGTTGAAAATATGGATATTCATTATGCGTCAAGCCATATCATGACCCCCTGTGATTTCCCCTTCGCGCGGGACGGTATCGCAGCAGAAGCCCCGGAAAATACAGAAACAATTATCTTTGCAGATTTAAATCTTAATGACCTTTATCTGGCCCGTAAATCGGGATCTGTTCAAAATTTAAAGGACCGCAGATTTGATCTTTATGAAGTGAAATGGCGGGATAAATAATTTTCTTTTGCTAAATTAAATGCCAAGATCATGGAGTATGCACCAGCCTTAACCTGTTAAGGCGGCAAATAAATAAAACCGGCCTAGTCCCGGACAAGGCTCTAATCTCACCGGAAAATGGTCAGCCATGAGCGCGCTTCATGGGAATGCTACAAGCATTACCGCAATCAATAAAAAACCCTGACCCTTGAGGTCGGGGTTTTTTATTGATTATGTGGTCGTTCGATTTTAAGCCGCAATATTATGCATAAAGCATAATTTGCAAGGTTCGGCCATATGCAACGGAGAGAGCAATGCGATCGACGGTAATTCAAACAACAAAAGCCAAAAAATAAAATGCCGGTCTTATTAAACCGAAATTTAAGGTTTAATTAGTAATATTATGAAAAATATAAAACAGGATTTTCGGAATTTACGTTTGCAGAAAACTTCGTGAAAGAACAATAAAATGTATGCAAAAGGTAAACTGACCAGCTGGAATGATGATAAGGGGTTCGGGTTTATAACGCCGTTTAATGGTGGCAAGCAGATATTTATTCATGCTACCGGTTTTTATTACCGCAATAAAAGACCTGAAGTGAATCAGATTGTAACCTATAGTACTTCGGTTGATAAAAAGGGACGTGTCTGTGCAATTGAGGCGGCATTTAATGAAGCGCCTGAAGCGAAGAGAAGTCCTGTGAAAATGAATGCAGCATTGTTTATTTTGGCGGTATTTTTCATTTTTTTTGTTGGGTTTATGGGCGTGATATCTGACCTGCCGATTTATGTATTTTGTTATTATATTGTCTTGAGTGGGGTGACTTTTATTGTTTACGGTGCGGATAAGGTATCTGCGCAGAACGATCAGCATAGAACACCCGAAAAGAGACTGCATTTTCTTTCCCTCATTGGTGGGTGGCCTGGTGCACTGCTTGCCCAGCAGAAATTTCGCCATAAAACAATAAAAGTCCCTTTTTTACTGACTTATTGGGTAACGGTCATCGTTAATTGTGCAGGCTTTGTGTGGCTTCTGACGCCGCGAGGCTCAGCAATGCTAAAAATGATTATTTCAACTTTATCCGGATATTTTTTATAAAACTTATTTTGGAAATCTAATAAATAAATTGCTCCAGATGTCCTTACCGTTAATGCAAGTTCCGGAAATAAAATTCAAGAACTTTTATAGGTTGTTTGTTTTTGTAGAAATAAGCTTTGGTCCTTTGGGGGAGCAATAAGGACCAAAGCCTGAAACCGCAAATGCTAAGAAAGTTTGTGCTTTCTGAACAAATTCGTTTATGCCGCTTTTTGTGCGTTATCAATATCAACTTTTGGAAAGTCAATTTCGGTTTTGAAAGCTTCATTAAAATAGTTTGTAAAGGTATTCAATGCGACATGAGCCAGAATTTCAATAAGTTGTTCATCATCAAATCCTTCGTTACGAACAGATTGAATGTCGGATTCACTGACGGTACCGCGTGCATCAATAAGTTTTCGTGCAAAGTTAAGCGCGGACTGTGTTTTGGCGTCTGAAGAATGGCCAGAAAGATTTGAGGTCAGCTCTTCTTTTTTAATGCCGGCTTTATCGCCAAGATATGTATGCGCAGACGCGCAATAACCACACCCATTGGCACCAGCGGTCACCAGTGCAATTTGTTCTCTTAATTGTGGTGTAAGTTTGCCGCCACTCAAGGCGCCATTGAAATTTAAGTAACCTTCCAACACGGATGGGGCATTTGCCATTGTTGTGAAGATATTTGGAGTAGCCCCCATCGCCTTTTTGACAGCAGTCAGAAGCTCTTTTGATTTTCCTTGTGCCTGGTCAATGTTAATCGGGTTTAATCTTGTCATTTTAATTTTCCTTTGTTTGGTTTAAGACAGTTTATAAGTAAACAGATCGGTTTACTTATAAAGCTATTTATGGCGATTCTCATTAAACGTCAATAGGGAATCTGAAATAAAGTGAGATTATTTTTATTGTTTTATAATAAGTTATTGAAAAACTTAGACTTGCAAAGACCTGAAATTATGATATATTAATGTAAACAATATAGTTTATTATAAGAGGTTAATGTGGCCAGACCGAGCAGGCGAGAGCATTTAATAGAAACTGCTATTACCTTGTTTTGTGAGCATGGTTATCATGCAACAGGAATAGATATGCTGCTGGATAAAGCAGGCGTTTCAAAGAAAACCATGTATCAGCATTTTCGATCAAAAGAAGAGCTGATATATGCGGCATTACGCCAATATGATGGTGTGTTTCGCAATAATTTTATGAAAGCTGTTGAGGCAGCAGGAAAAACACCAGAGGAAAAATTGCTGGCTATTTTTGATGTTGCGCATACATGGTTTAACGATAACAAGTTTTTTGGCTGTATGTTTATCAATGCAATTGGCGAATATTCGGAGAAGGATTCCCCCATCCGCGAAATCAGCAGACAGTTCAAGCAGTTAATGTGGAATTATGTTGCTGAATTGGCGAAAGACGCAAATGTTAAAGAACCTGAAAAGCTAGCGAATGAGCTAAGCCTGCTATTGGAGGGGGCCATTGTCACTGCGCAGGTATCTCAAAAGCCGGAGGCCGCTGTTACCGCAAAAGAGATCGGAAAAAAACTCATTGATGATGCAATGGTTTAATAATGGTCCAATTCTGAACACATGAATTCAAATAGATAGCCCCTTTTTAAAAAAGAATTTTTAATGGATAAAATTGACTTCGTTCCGCTTTCCGGGATTTATGAAGAAGAAATAATTGACCTCATGAACAACAGGGAGGTTGGTCAATATTTACCGCTTCTTGTTGGTGAATTCACCGCTGAAAGCTGCCGAGATTTTTTGAAAGCCAAAAAGCGGCTTTGGGATGATCATGGCTTTGGTCCGTGGGCAATTCTTATTCACGGAGAGTTTGCCGGCTGGGGTGGTATCCAGCCAGAGCAGGGCGAAGCTGATTTTGGATTGGTGCTTCATCCAAAATACTGGGGATGGGGACGAAAAATATTCAATAAAATTAAAGACCAGGCCTTTAATGAAATGGGGTTTATGTCAATCATCATTTTGCTTCCGCCAAACCGGCCTAATATCAATGCCGTAAAGCGTTTTGGATTTTTGGAAGATGGACAATTGACGATTGATGATCAAATTTTTTTGAGGTTTCGTCTAAATAAACCTAAGTTCCATAAATGATTTAGTGGTGAGCTAGCCCGATCCAGATGGAAATGTTTTTTGGCCCAGAAAGCGAGGACGGTAGATACTCCTTTCGTGTTCATATCTTATTTGCAGTAATATTTAAATTATGCTGATCAAAGACTGCTTAGGACCCAAAGAGGACATTCGGAATTTCTATAACTTTCAAGAGTTTAGATTTATAATTGTGATAATTATAGTACAGATGCATTACAAAAAATGGTTCGATTAGGCTTATCTAATTTATACAATCAAATAAAGAAGTTACAAATTAATCAACGAAAGACAAAACGTTAACGGACTAATACTTGTCTTTTTCAGGTATATTTTCCGAAAACCCCTTCAGCATAAAGAAGAACGAGACTAAGAATGACGAGACGCACATTATTAAATAAAACCAAGCTTTAGTTGAATCGTAATAGTTTAAATAATTTTCTAGGGACAAAAATAAGCCAAGAATAAAAACTCCAAATGCTCGGGACCCGAAAAGTGTCCATTTATTTCTGGGAGTTTCTTTTTTTAATGTTTTGCCTAAAATTATGCGAAACATCCAGGCAAAAAGTGCGACGATCCATTCTTGTAAAAAGCCCATTACTAATTCCCTTCTATGATTTGTGGTTAATCCATATAAATTTACGTTTTATTTTAATTGCACAATAAATATGCCGCAGCAAAAGGCAGGTTTTGTCCCGAAGAAGTCGCTCTAAAAATTAAAGATATAGCCTTTATCCTAAAGTCACAGTTAAGGTATTATTTATTTAGAATTATCTTCTTTTAAAAATTCATCCCATTCTTTTTTTTGTTCTTTTTTGAATCTGGCATTATCTTTTTTAATTCTTTCTATTCTATCTGATACATTAACCAAGCGTTCAGCCATGTTCCAAAGTTGTTCGGGTGTTAACCGAGACTTTAGGTCATCAGAAATTTCAGTTTGTTTGGCGACAATTCTTTGATGGCGGGATACACAAAAGTCCTTATATGTAGGTATAAAAGTGGAAATATTTTTTAAGAGATCCTCATCATACCAGTCACGTTTTCCGGCATTTCCATTCCACCGTTCAATTGCGAAATAGCCATTTTTTAATGGTTGAGTAATAGGGGAAACAGCGTTCCAGCCGCTTATATTATAACCGTCTGGGCACCCATTCCACCTGCAAATATCTGCTGAAAAACTAGTTGAATTCGTATGTTGAATTTCACCACGATCATTTTTGAAATAATGCAATATAGTATCGTCAATACTAGGTGTTGAATCATTGGCAAAAAGCATAAACTGATAACTGAAGACTTCAGAACATTCAGTAAAGGTTCTATTTTTGCACAATTTCTGAGATGTGATTATTAGCTTTGCTTGATATTTTATTTCGTCTCGCCAGAAATTAGTAAACCCTATTCCTTTAATAGAAGGTTCCGAAACATAATTTCCTACTGCTGTTTGTCGAAATTTCAAGTCAGATGTAGGAGAATAATTTGTGCAATCGAATTGCCAATCTTGCCATCTAGAATTATTACTAATTTCTTGAGGATGAGCGGTCACTAAAAAACCAAAAATAAAGAAGAAGATCGAGGTAGTGGGGATGTTTTTTGAGGCTTTGTTAATTTTATTTTCCATACTTTGATTACTTCAAATTTTTTTATGTGTCGCCTATCCGATTTTAAATAATTTGGTGCAAAATCGTCTTTAAAACAAATGCGGGTTTGACTTCTTCCGTTGTTTAATACTAAGCAATTTTATTGTGATGTTACAAGTATCATTATTTGTGAAAAATATTTTTCAATCATTTTTTCTGATTAGTACTATCTCCCACTCTCCAAAAAAGTTAATGATAAAGTAATGAATTTACCCAGGGGAGAGACATGAAAAAAATATCGGCGGTTATTTTAGTACTATTAGCGGGCGTTACATCGTCCTGCATGACCGCGACTGCGCAGGAGCGGGGAGCGGTTTATAAACCATCGGCAGAGAATATTGCGGCGCGGCACTGGTTTCAGGACGCGAAGTTCGGTATTTTTATTCACTGGGGGGTATATAGCCTTATGGCGGGGGCGGGCGAAAAGGATGTCGCCGAATGGGTTATGGAAGAAAAGCAGATCCCCATTGATAAATATGAGCGGCTCGCCACATTTTTTAATCCGGTAAAATTTGATGCGGACAAATGGGTGCAGGATATCAAGGCATCGGGCGCAAAATATATCACGATCACATCAAAGCATCATGACGGCTTTGCCATGTATGACAGCAAGGTAAGCAATTATAATATTGCCAAACGCACCCCGTTTAAGCGCGATATTTTAAAAGAGCTGAAAGCGGCCTGCGATAAGGCGGGCATTAAGCTTTTTTTCTATTATTCGCAGCTTGACTGGCACCATCCGGAATATTATCCGCGCGGGCGGACAGGCAATGTTTATACCGGCCGGCCGCAGAGCGGCGATTGGGACAGTTATATCGATTATCAGAATGCGCAGCTTCGGGAGCTGCTGACCAATTACGGCGAAATCGGCGGGATATGGTTTGACGGATGGTGGGACCAGGAAGATGGCCCGATGAAGGATCGCTGGCGCCTGACCGAGACCTATAAAATGATCCATGATCTGCAGCCGCAGGCTTTGATCATCAATAATCATCATGTGGCGCCCTATCCGGGGGAAGATGTCCAGCCGTTTGAACAGGACCTTCCCGGTGAGAATGATGCCGGTTTTAACACAACCTTTGTCAGCAATGAAATGCCGCTTGAAATGGCGCAGACCATGAACGGGTCGTGGGGGTTTAATCTGGTTGATGACCGCTTTAAATCAACCAAAGAACTGATCAGCGCTCTTGTCGGCGCGGCGGGGCGGAATTCAAATTACCTGATGAACACGGGGCCGATGCCGGACGGGCAGATACAGGCGGAAAATATTAAGACATTCCACGAGATGGGGGAGTGGCTTAAAATTTACGGGGAAAGCATCTATGGCACCCGTGGCGGCCCCATTGGCCCGCGCCCGTGGGGTGTCACCACGAATAAGGACAAAACTATTTATATCCATATCCTGGACTGGAAGGATGGGGAGATATTTATACCCCTTACCGATATTAAAATCGGTGATGCCACACTGCTTGGGAAGGATGAAAAGATACTATATGAAATGACCGATGACGGGGTAATTTTTAAGATAGACAGAGAAGCGCTTCAAAACTGGGATATGATTATTAAGGTTAACCTGCTATAAGTGAGGCGGTATTCACGGCTATTCCATATATGGGCACAAAACAATTTTTTTCAAGAATTGCAAATTTATTTTATTTCTGGGAAAAACGGCTCCTGCTTGCTTGACGGATCAATGTTAACGATAGTAGGTTCTTAAACTTATAAAATATAAGAGAAGGCATAATGACCAGCGCGATTTCCGTACAAAATCTTCATAAAACATATGATAATGGCTTTAAAGCCCTTGATGATGTCAGCCTTGATGTTGAACGCGGTGAAATTGTGGCGCTGCTTGGCCCCAACGGGGCCGGAAAAACCACGCTGATCAGCACCATTTGCGGCATTGTCAATGCGACATCCGGTAAAATAGATGTTTTTGGCTATGATAATCAGAAAGACTATCGGAAGGCGCGGAGCTGCATTGGCCTTGTGCCGCAGGAACTGACCACCGATGCCTTTGAAACGGTTTGGCATACGGTCAGTTTCAGCCGCCATCTGTTTGGAAAGTCATCGAAGCCGGAGTATATAGAAAGCCTGCTTAAAAGTCTGTCGCTCTGGGATAAAAAAGATAATCAGATCAGGATGTTATCGGGCGGAATGAAGCGCCGTGTGATGATTGCAAAGGCCCTTTCTCATGAGCCGGATATTCTGTTTCTTGATGAGCCGACGGCGGGGGTTGATGTTGAGCTTCGAAAATCCATGTGGCAGCTGGTTCGAAAGCTGCGGGAAACCGGGGTCACGATTATTCTGACCACTCATTATCTTGAGGAAGCCGAGGAAATGGCCGACCGGATCGGGGTCATTAATAACGGCAAAATGATCGTGATTGAAGATAAAAAGAAACTGATGAAAAAGCTGGGTAAAAAAGAACTGGTGCTGGAGCTTTATAGCCCGATCAGCGAAATTCCGGAGGCGCTTTCAGGGTTTGATTTGCATCTTAAGCAGGATGGTCACCAGATCATCTTTACTTATGATCCGGCAAAGCAGGATAACGGGGTTGTCAGGTTGCTGGATCAGTTAAAAGCGCATTCGGTTAAATGCAAAGATTTTAACACGCGGCAAAGCACGCTCGAGGAAATATTCGTACAATTGATAGGTGAGAAATGAATTACTGGGGCATTTGGGCGATTTACCGCCATGAAATGGAAAGAACATTCAGAACCGTTGGGCAGAGTATTGCGTCACCCGTTATTTCAACGGTGCTTTATTTCATTGTTTTCGGCACCGCGATCGGCTCCCGGATCAGTGATGTTGACGGGGTTCAGTACGGGGCCTTTATCATTCCGGGGCTGATTATGCTGACCATTCTGGGGCAAAGTATATCCAATGCGTCGTTCGGTATTTATTTCCCGCGCTTTACCGGCACCATTTATGAAATTTTATCGGCACCCTTGTCATTCGTTGAAATCTGCATCGGATATGTCGGGGCGGCGGCGACCAAATCGCTTATGATCGGGCTTATTGTGCTGATCACGGCCAATTTTTTTGTTACCTTTTATATTCAGCATCCCTTCTGGATGATGTTTTTTCTTATTATGACCTGTGTGACCTTTAGCCTTCTTGGATTTATTATCGGAATATGGGCGGACGGCTTTGAAAAATTACAGCTTATCCCCTTGCTGATTATTAATCCGCTGACCTTTCTGGGCGGCAGTTTTTATTCCATTAATATGCTGCCCGGGATCTGGCAGAAAATTTCCCTGCTCAATCCTGTTGTCTATCTGGTTAGCGGGTTTCGCTGGAGCTTTTATGAAAACTCGGATGTCAGTATCACCACCAGTGTTGTGATGATAACGGTCTTCATGTTCCTGTGCCTTGCCATTATAGCGTGGATATTTAAAACCGGATTCAGGCTAAAGAATTGATAAATAAAAATCTTAAATTTTCATAAAATTCTATATTTTCAAATGATTTAACCAAATTTTAAAGCAATATGCCTAATGTCTAACCTCGGCCGGAATTGTCCGGAAATATAAATGTTTATGGGGCTGTTTCTGAATTTTTGGAAATCTGGTTAAATAGGTTTAATATTGTTATTTAATTCTTATGAATTTATTTTTGTATTTCTGCCCGTTACATTTTGTGTTTATTTTTTTCTTAATCATAAAAAGTTAACGATCGCAGCCAATGCGTTTCTGGCGCTGGCAAGTTTATTCTTTTACAGTTGGTGGAATATTATTTATCTGCCGCTCATTTTATCTTCCATTTTATTTAATTATTATATTGGCCAGAAAATACATGCGTCACTGGGTAATGAAAGCAGCAGAATTTCACCAAAATCTATTCTGACCTTTGGTGTGGTCGTTAATCTGGCACTGCTGGGATATTTTAAATATAGTGACTTTTTTATATCGAACACCAATTTACTTCTTGGCACGCATTTTACCTTATTGCATCTGGTGTTGCCGCTTGCCATTTCCTTTTTTACGTTTCAGCAGATTTCCTATCTTGTGGACAGTTATAAAGGCAAGGTGAACGAGCATAATTTTATCAATTACAGTTTGTTTGTAACATTTTTCCCGCAGTTAATCGCTGGCCCGATTGTCCATCATAAGGAAATGATGCCACAATTTGCGATGCTCAGAAGCAAACTTATAAATTATAAAAATATTGCTACGGGGCTTTTTATATTTTCCATTGGTTTATTCAAAAAACTGGTCTTTGCCGATACTTTTGCCAAGTGGGTTTATTTTGGTTACGGCGGAACGGAGCCAATGGACTTTTTCGGGGCATGGGCATCGGCGACATCATTTTATCACCAGATCTATTTTGATTATAGCGGCTATGCCGATATGGCAATTGGTCTGGGACTTATGTTCAATATACATATACCGATCAACTTTCTTTCTCCTCCCAAATCCAAATCGGTCAAGGAATTCTGGACCAGATGGAATATGACCTTATCCCGGTTTTTAAGGGATTATATTTTTCTGCCGCTTGGTGGGGCCCGAAAGGGAAGGTTCAGAACATATCTTGCGGTAATGGCAACTTTCCTTTTGGGTGGGCTATGGCATGGTGCCGACTGGACATTTGTGCTTTGGGGGTTCCTACATGGGACGGCTGTGGTTATCTGCCACACCTGGAAAAAATATAGTAGCATCAAATTCTATGACTGGTTTAACTGGTTTCTGACATCATTTTTCCTGACCGTAACCGGCGTCTTGTTCAGCGCACCAACCTGGGATGCTGCCGTCCGTGTTTTTAAAGGAATGGTCGCTTTTGATAAGATCATCCTGCCAACGGAACTTGAGTTCGCAAATAATTTTGGCATAAAATTTGGTGATTTCCTTGGGTCGGTTAATGGTGATAAATGGACCGTAATCTGGATCGTTTTTGGCTATATTTTTGTATTGTCCTTTAAAAACTCCATCGAGAGAATGAAAGAATTTAAGCCGGATCTTAAACATTTGGTGTTTCTTGGTTTCACGTTGATTATAGGGCTACTCTATATCACCAGGAAAAGTGAATTTCTTTATTATAACTTTTAGGATGACTGATGACATTTACATATAAAAAATTCACGCTTTATGTCATGATCTTTACGGTCAGCCTGTTTGCCGTTTATTCATATTTTATTATGAACTTCAAAATGTTATATTTGAATTTCGAATATCCGTCCTACCTTTATGTTTATGAGAAAATAAGGGACGTTAAGGATAAGCCCTATAATTTTATCGCGATTGGCGATTCCCGCACCCAGTCATCTTTTATGCCGGAAGTTTTTGATGACGAAAATTTAAATTCCATCAATTTTGCACTTGGGGGGGCATCACCAATCACCGGATATTATACGATTAAAAACTATCTGAAATATCACGAAAAGCCAGATTATATTTTAATGGGATATTCGCCGCCCATTTTGACAGGTCCATATTTCTATGAAGCCAATACGGTTAAATTCGGCTTTCTTGAAGATGATCAGTATGAAGAAATTGCCGAAAACGCAGATAGGTTGCATGACAATGCCATAATCGGGCCGGTTAAATATTATGATTATAAAATATACACGGGCATGTATATTCAGGATCTTATAAACGGGTTATTGGAAAGAAGATGGCAGCGAAATCAGATTGCCTGGGACAAACTCCAAACATCAAAAGGACATCGGTTCGCCGCGGTTGAGCCGGGATCAACAGAGCTATCATCAGAAACCGCGTTTGACGAATTTACTCCTTCCAAAGTCGTAAGATATTATGTTGAAGAAACCCTGAAAGAAGCCAAGGATAATAATATACAGGTATTCTGGTTTAATAATCCGATAAATACGGAATCTTTTACAGTGCTTTCCCCTGAATACAAAAATGAATTCGAACAATATGTGAAATCATTGTCAGATAAATATGATCTGAAAATTCTTAATAACTTATATTCCATGGATTCCAGTAAGTTTGGTGATCATAATCACGTTTATCTGGGGGCCGAGGAAGTCACCAGAACGATCAAAGCTGATTTCTTAAAGGCTGTAAATTAATATTTTCAGGATGCGTTAAAAGTTCGTTTTCTAGTCCTGACCGGATTTCCTGTTCTGCCCATTTGGTCAGATCTTTGCGATCATTAAATGTTGATGGGCAGCGGGATTTATGAAAAGTGACGATGACTTCAAGCTTCTCTTTTCTCCCCAAGAGCTGCCAGATATGTGGACAGAGGTCCATATCCCCATACCATGCATAATAATCACGTTCTTGCGGTGAGATTTCCGGACCATAGATGATTGAAATTGGCTGAATGACAATATTGCTGGATTTTAGAGGGAGTAGCGCGGTAGACAGCAGCCCTGATTTAAAGGGAAGAATGTCAAGGCCGTTACTGCTGCTTCCTTCAGGGAAAAGAAAAATGGCGTCCCCATTTTCCAGACTGTGCGAAATGTTCTTTCTTTCGCGCAATGTGTCCGTCGCTTTTCTACTGACAAAATGAGTACGGGTTATTTTTGCCAGAAAACCAATGAAGGGCCAGGAGGCAACATCGGTTTTGGCCACAAAAAGCCCGTGTCTTAGCGAGGCGAGAATAGGAATATCGAGGTAGGAAACATGGTTTGAAATATAGAAATTTACGCCGTCAGTGTTGGCAAACCCAGTAATTTTCAAATCCAGCCCGGCACAGGTTAGACAGACTTTAAAAAATGGCAGGGAAAACGCGCGCCTGCATTTTGTGCCGAACCCGTAAGTCAGAAGATAGAGTGGAAGCAGGACCAGCGCAGTGGTAACAATTAACGTCAGCTTTAAGCTGGCCCGTAATGCGGAATGGCACATATCATTCTGCCAGCATTGTTGCCACTGGTTTTGCTGCCGGTTTTTGGTCACGGCTAAAATGGTTTTTATATTTTCCGGTAATATTTTCGGTTTCTACAACGATGCAGACATCAATGGTGTTGAACTGATGGTCAATAACCGCCCCTTCACCAACATAACCGCCAACACGGAGGTATCCTTTTAAAAGCGGTGGCAGTTCTGCTTCGGCCTTTACGTTATCCAGCTGGCCGCGCTTTAAAATATTCATAGGAATAAAATGATCCCCAAGTGCCCGGGGACGTATGGATTTTGGGGCAAGGTGATAATGATGAAGATAGGAAAGAACCCTTTGTGCCTCATCAATATTGGTTCCATGGATGCTGCCGCAGCCCAGCATGATTTTGATATTATAAAGGTTTAAATAATCACTGATCCCGCGCCAGAGTAACTGCATGGCACCGCGGCGGCGATAGTGCCCGTCAATACATGAGCGGCCCAGTTCAAGAATTTCTTCAGGTGCATATACAAGCTGGTCGAGGTTAAATTCATTTTCGGTATAAAATCCTGTTGTTGCCTTGGCAATATTTCCACGTAAAAGGCGGTATGTGCCAACTACAAAGGGCACTTCTGGGGTCGTTTTTTCAAGGTCAATAACCAACAGGTGATCACAAACATCGTCATAAGTATCTATATCGCGTTTTAACGCACGACAGCGCGTGGTTGGCTTGGCGCCCATTTCTTCATAAAATATCCGGTATCTAAGAGCCTGAGCGGCATCAATTTCGTGTTCTGTTGTGGCAAGTCGTACTTCAAGATTGTTAAACTGAAGTGGCTTCATATGAGGTTCCTTTTTGCAGATCAACACTGGCTGAAAAATGAATGTTTTTTGTTACAGCCATATTGCGTTATTGTTCCGTTTTTATGAAATGTTTCAGCGTGCGTTATTAATTGGCAACGCAATTTGGGCTATATACTGCTATAAGTGGGCAAATGATTTATCGAATAGGAAATTTTTTAAAGTGATTAAAACAGATGTGGAAGTCGTTCGGGTTTTTCCAAAGTCTAAAGAAGGAGGGAACCCGGCCCCGACGGTTTTAAATGCGACGGGTTTATCCGAAAATGAAATGAAGGCAATTGCCGGGAAATATGGTCTGGAAAGCGGTTTTGTTCTGCCCGTTGATCCGAAGAGTGAGGCGGATTACCGTTTTCGTTTTTTTGTGCCGGAACATGAAATGGAAATGTGCGGTCATGCCACAATCGGGGCGCTTTGGTTGCTTCGCAAACATGGAAAAATAAGAAAAACAAATATTCTGATTGATACTTTAAGCGGCATTGTCACGGCCCATGTCCCAAAAAGCGGAGCTATTTCCATTACCCAGCCAAAGGCAGATATTGAAAAGCTGTGCAATGAAAATGTGGATCAAGTTCTGAAAATACTTGGATTAAATCAAGATGATTTAGCAAAGCCGGAAATATTAAATTCATGTACCAGCCGGGTTAAAACGCTTATTCCATTAAAGAGCCGCAAAAGATTAGATGACCTGATCCCGGATTTTAGTAAAATGAAAGGGCTGTGTGAAATGATTGGCTCCACCGGGATTTATCCCTTTGCTGCGGGGGATAATGAAAATATATTCCACGCGCGTCAGTTCCCACGTTCATCCGGATATCCGGAGGATGCGGCAACAGGGATTGCCGCATCTGCGCTGGCCTTTGGCCTTTTGGAATGGGGGCTGGTAACCAGAAAGGATCGTGTCGCTATAAGGCAGGGTGAAGCCATGGGCCGGGCATCGGAAATAATCATTACGTTTGATAAAGAAGAAATGAATGGCGGATGCCGGATTCATGGTAATTGTGAACTGGGCTAAGGGGTTTAAAGTCATTGACTAAAAGGGTCATTGGTGAAAAGCTCTATTTCGGATATTAAGAGGATAGTATGAGTGAATTAAAATTATCAAGCCTGACCAAGCGGATCTCCGGGCCATCAGCCGGGGCTTGGGCAGTCGGGGATATTGCATCAAAACGCATTCTTGCCGGGGATAAGGATATTATCCATCTGGGTATTGGCGATCCTGACCTTGATACGCCGGACGCAATAAAGGAAGCGGTGGTTGATGCCATCCACAGCGGCAAAACCCATTATACGCCATTATCAGGCGAATATGATCTGCGCCAGGCAATTGCCGAGCATGCCAACGGGCTTTATCAGGGCGGTGTGGTTGCGGAAGATGTGGTGATTTCAAACGGTGCTCAGGGGGCATTATTTGCCACGTTCCTTTGTTTGATTGAAGCGGATGATGAAATTATCGTGCTTGAGCCATCCTATGCGCCATACCCGGCGGTGGTCACGGCCGGTGGCGGTAAAATGGTGACTGTTGAGCTGGATAAACATGACGGGTATGCCCTTGATCTGGAAAAAATAATAAATGCTGTGAGCAGCAAGACTAAAGCCATTTTGGTCAATACGCCTGGTAATCCGTCCGGTGCGGTTTTTGATCAGGAAAAGCTCAATGAACTCGCGAAATTTTGTCATGACCGGTCAATCTGGCTGATCTCTGATGAGGTTTACTGGTCGCTTTGTTTTGATGGGGAACATAATTCCCCTTATAAAATGAAGCCCTATCGGGATTCTATCATCGTGATAAACAGTCTTTCCAAATCGCATGCCATGACAGGCTGGCGCATTGGGTGGGCAATCGGCCCGCGTCATTTTATCAAGGCGATGACCGATCTGGCACAGGCGCTTCATTTCGGCATAAACCAGTTTGTGCAAAGAGCGGCTATTGTCGCATTAAAGGAAAAAGACAAGGTCGAGGAATTTAAACACATGTTTAAAGCACGGCGTGATGCGCTTTGCAGTGGACTGCGAAAAAGTAATTATCTGGAATTTGCTATTCCACGCGGTGGTATGTTTGTCTTTGTCGATATTTCAGCAACCGGACTGGACGGGAAAAAATTTGCCGAACAGCTGCTGGAAGAAGAAAAGGTCGCAGTGGTTCCGGGTTTTGGATTTGGCCGTTCTGCTGATAAAACGGTCAGGATCGGGTTTTTATGTGATGAAGACAGGCTTGAAGAAGCGGCAGACAGAATTGTACGCTTTACAAAGCGAAAAGCGGAAGCCTTGAAATAAAAAGGGGATTAGTATGGCGAAGATTGGCATTGGAAAATTTTTGGGGATTATAGGGATCGGTGTTTTATTATCGGCGGCGATGGAAGTTAACGCCCAATCAGTTGCGCCAAAGTTCGAACCGGTTCAGCCGGATGTATTTTCCCATAATATGGCCTTGTCAAACGCATGGGGTGATTTTGATAATGACGGGGACCTTGACCTGGCAATATCTTTTAAAACCGGGGATATCAGACTTTACCGAAATGATAATGGCATGTTTACCAATATTGGTCCGGAAATGGGCTTGCCACAAGCGGGCAAGGAAACCCGCTCAATTGCCTGGGGGGATTTTAACGAGGACGGGTTTCTGGATCTTTATGTCGGCAGCAATCAGAACGGCAACGAACTTTACCGAAGCAACGGCGCAAAAAGCTTTACAGAGGTTGGCGTCGCCCTTGGAGTTGACGTTCCCAAGGTCAGTACCCGTCAGATCAGCTGGATTGATTATGATAATGATGGCACGGTTGATTTGTTTGTGGCCGACAGGGTTGGGAAAAATCGCCTTTTTAAAAATGAAAATGGACGCTTTACGGATATAAGCGAAAAAACAGGGCTTGATGACGCGAGGCCGACAGTTGGGGCCTGCTGGTTTGATTATAACGGTGACGGGCTATTGGATTTGTTCCTTGCCAATCAAAGCGGGACGACAGATGCGCTTTATAAAAATATGGGTGGTACTTTTGTTGATGTGGCGCCGATGCTTGGGATGGAGGGAGAGAAAAGAACAACTGACGAAGGTGGGGTCGATTGCACCGTTGGTGATTATGATAATGACGGTGATTTTGACCTTTTCGTTGCCAATTACGGGCGCAATTACTTATATGAAAATGATGGCGCTGGCGGTTTTAGGGAGCTAAGCGAACGTCTGGGTATATCCGGTGATGATCATCTCGTTGGGGCCAGCTGGGGCGATTATGACAATGATGGATATCTTGATCTTTATGCAACAGGATATACCGGCCCCGCCGATAACAGAAAGCCAGTTGACAGACTGTTCCATAATGATGGTGGCGCGTTCACAGAAATTGATATTTCATCGTCCCCCTTAAACGCGGCTGATCACGGCATTCAATGGGCAGATTTTGATATGGACGGGGATCTCGATATCTCCCTGACAGAAGGCTATAATGTTAAAGGGCGTCATCCGCTTCTTAAAAATATGCTACACAATGACGATAGTCATCACTCATTACAGGTTGAAGTGCTGGATAGTGCCGGCAGACCATCCAGAGCAGGGGCGGAAGTCCGGCTATTTGATATGGACGGCAAATTACTGGCAACCCGGCTGGTGCCAACGGGAGACGGCTATAACAGTCACAGCAATATGCCGGTTCATTTTGGTCTTGGTAAAATAAATTATGTGACGGTTGAGGTCACTTATTTAACAGCAGAGGGTCGAAAAATTCAAACGCTAAAAGATGTCATCCCGGATGATTATAATGGACGGGTTCTAAAAATAATGCAGGGAAAATAAGGTCTTATGCTTCTGATCGGGAGGCCAGGATCAATGCTTCCAGAGTGCGGCTGACCATAGTGTCATGCTGCAGCCAGAGACGCGCTATTTTTTGGGCAACTTCATAGCGCTTATCCCCGGCAATAAACAGGGTGGGCATTCCGGGCGAAACCATTAATCTGAGCATCAGTTTTCCCCATGCCTTGCCTCCGGCGTCGAGGACAGAATATGAAATACGGGGATGCTGATAACGGGTAAGTTCCGCTTCCGAGCTTGGGGAACAGACCACTTCAAAATCAGCGTCCGGAAATTGGTCCATCAGATAGTCAATATGTGTTTTCCATTGTCCGGACGGCATCAGTAGTAATAGTCTTATTTTTTCAGCCGTTTTGTTTCGCTTGAACCATTTTTGGGTTTTGGCGCTGATCAATTCCACATAGGCACTGTCACAAAACAGCGGGGCCGGAGTTAGCGGCTCCGGAAATTTATGAATTTTCCAGAAATGTTCGTAAAACCCTCTGGCATATTTTGGTTTTGCGCTTCTGAGCACATTTTGTAAAATAGCCTTCAGTTTAAATTGTGAGCCGTAAATGTTTAATAATCTGAGTTTATCGGGAAGTGTTGATGAAATCTCAACGGGGATATGCTCAAGCACGGCACCGTTATGTTCCAGCGTTTCAACGATTTTTAGTTTATGTTCCCAAAATTCCCCGTCATAAGGGACATCCTGATAAAACAGAATATCGGTATTTTGTGCATCTTTAAGGGCCGCGAGGCAGGCATCACGAGTAATACCATGATCGCTGTGGGTGCCGACCCCCATGGGGATCCAGATTTCATCGGCGGGGAATTTATTGATCATTTTAGAGATGACTGATTGCCAGCACTGGCGCTCACTGTTTGTGCCAAAATGATTGTTAAAAGCGGCAACGGAAATACGGTGCTTTTTAAGAAATTCGTGGCTCCAGTCACCATCTTCATATCTTAAGGTTGCTTCTTTCTCATCTGCCGGAACATAGTGACCATTCATATAGCGCGTGAAAATTTCATTTTCACGGTTACGGATATTGGTGACTTCATCCACCTTAAGCGGGCCATAAGTGGCAGAAAAATAGCTGGTATAATTGCTGGTGCTTCCCAGCGTTACCAGCGTAAAGTTATTCTGGTTGCGCAATTGCCACATGGTGGCACCGATGCTTAGGGCCGCATCATCGGAATGGGGTTCAAAAACCAGTATTTTTTTGCGGTCTGTTTCTGTTTGAGGGTCAAAAGCATCACATATCCCCATTTCAATGAAGGTGGATAGGGCAGGAAGAATTTCCTCGCCCAACAGTTTTTTAATGTCCCCGAATGTTTTTTCCTGCTCAAGGGCATTCCATAGCAATAATTCTTCCCTGCTGAGAGATTTGGCCGGGTTCCGCGAAGCCATAAAATATATGCGGTCATCCGCTTTTCTATAATGAGGACGGCGGGCGATTAGGGCATTGTCATTGGTCGGTAATTCTGCGGTTTTTATTGGCACATCTATTTTAATCGGGCTTTCAGTATTCTTGCCAAAATTATATTTGATGATATCCCGAAGGTAATGGCTTTTTGAAGGCCTTCTAAGCCTTAGAAATCCGTATATCCGGCCGATTGAACCAGCAATAACAGTGGCGATATTATGATGCCGCAGTCCGCTTTCACCAAATGTCTTTCTTAAATAACGGCTTCTGGAAAAATGCCAGTATTCGGGCAGTCTTACATTGGCTTTATGGATGCCGGTTGAGGCACCGGAATCATGAATAACGCCGGCATCCGGAAGATAATGAACCTCCATTCCGCTGTCATTGATGTGCTTGCAAAGATCAAGCTCCTCGAAATAAAGAAAATATCCTTCATCAAAGAGCCCGGCTTTTTCAAATGCTGCTCGGCTGACCATCATGCTGGCGCCGCCGATCCAGCCGACAACTGTCGGTTCCGCAGGCGGTGGTGAAATGCTGACGCGGTGGTTATTCATGAGGCGGCTTATTAGGCCAATGCCCAGATTTTCTTCAATTGTGCTGGTCAGGGTCGGCAGCCGGAAGGCCCCGCATTCAAGTTTTCCGTCCGTATCATAAAGCGGTCCACCAACGACCCCGACATTTTCGTGCCTTTTTAAATATGTTGCCAGTTTTTTAAGGGTTCCCGGGTGAACAATGGCGTCCGGGTTAAGCAGGTAAAAATAATCAGGTGGTGTATCAAGGCTCAATGCTTTACGGATCGCGACGTTATTACCTGCACCAAAGCCACCATTAAGCGGAAAGGGAATAAGGTCAACGCAGTCCGAATAATTATTTTTATCAATCGCTTTTGTAATTATCGAAACAGAATCATCGGTTGAGCAGTTATCTACAATCCAGCAGCGGGCATTGTCCCCCAGCTTGCGTAGCTCCGGAACCAGTGCTTCCAGATTTTTAAGGACATGCCTGGCGGTCCCGTAATTGACGATGACGACTGTCAGATTCATATAATATTTTCCATAAGACGATATAAGTCGTTTGATTTAAAGCAGTTTTATTATAGATGGCGATATTTATAGAGTAAAATATTTAATATAATACAAAAATGAAATTTAAAGGCTTTCAAGATGAGCAATTATTTTTTTTGTTGTCATCATCCATGCTTTTTTCTCATTTTCATCTAGGAAGGAAAGCGGTTCCGCGCAAGCTGAAAGAACCGGTTTGAACGATTTTGTAATAGTGTCGCGTCCCAGTTCAGTAATTTCAATGTCATAATTTCTCTGATCATGATCATTTTTGTTGCGGCTGATTAAGCCCCGTTCCTCCATCCTTGCCAGTGCGCGGCTTAAGGTTGACTGTGGCAATAATGTATAGTCAACAATCTGATTCAAAGTTCTTTTCTCATAATGTGTTAGGCATAAGAGTACCCGCCAGTTGGACAAGGTAAGATTTTGTTTTTTGAGCGCATCCTCGAGCAGTGAGGCAAACTGTCGGGAGAGAGTTGAAACCGTGTAAGGAACAAAATTCTCAAGATCAAAATGCGCATTACCAGCCAATTTTAGCCCCTTTATTAATTGCCGTTATATCAGTTGCCAGTCATTTTTTTTATCTGTATATATAGATTATATGCATATGCATATAATAAATTTAATCAATTAATATGCATAAATCAAACCATTTCAGATTGAGAATTAAAATGATGAAACTGCTTAATTTAACCTGCCTGATAATTTTATCCTTTATTGGCAATAATGCATTGGCCCAGACTTACGAAGTTTCCCCTGACAATGATGTAATGAAACTGACTTTCCTTGGGACCGGGGCACCGCGACCGTCAACAGAAAGATATGGACCCAGCATTTATATTGAAGCGGGGGATCATAAAATTCTGGTTGATGCCGGGCCGGGCATGCGTGAACGGTTGTTTGAAGCAGGGGGCTTTGCCGCAATATCCGGCGTTGATCACTTGCTGATCACCCATCTTCATTTTGATCACACTGTCAGCATTTCCAGTGCGTGGCTTAGCGGCTGGCTTTTTGGTCGACGCGTTCCATTAAAAATCCAGGGACCTGTAGGTATCAAGGATATGATGGAAAATATCAAAAAGGCTTATCAGTGGGACGTTGATTACCGGGTAATGGTCGGTGTGCCGATTGAAGGGACTGAACTGATTGTTGATGAGGTATCCGAAGGGGTCATATTTAACGAGGACGGTATTAAAATTACCGCATTTCCGGTAGAACATATGCCGATTGATGTCAAAACCGGTAAACTTCTTGGACTTCGCGGTGAAACGCTCGGTTTTCGAATTGACTATAAGGGGCATTCCGTTCTTTTTTCCGGCGATACAAGGTCAACGGAAGAAAGTCGAATTAACGAAGAAGGCAAAGGGGTTGATCTTCTGATCCATGAAGTACAGGTGCCTTCCCCCGGGGCAACAAAAGAAGCAAATCTTGCCAATGTCAGTTTATCAGTCCATTCAACTCCTGAACAGGCGGGACTGGTATTTACCAAAACAAAGCCGCGGATGGCCGTTTATTCCCATATTATTCCTCCCGGAACAACTGCTGAAGAACTTGAAAAGGATACAAAGCCCTATTATTCCGGCCCACTGACTGTTGCCCATGATTTTATGGAAATTACCTTGGCGGGTGATGAGATTATTGTTGGTGAGCGCGAAAAACAAAGCAGTGGTAAATTTGAAGACTCCAATGTGCTGGAGAAATAATTTTAATCAAGCTTCATCAGCATAATGTTTTTAAAATCAACGGGGTGACTTTCCGCCTGAAGGGCTATAAAACCTTCGGTTAAGGGAAGCGCCTCGGTGATGAAATCAGCGGAATCCTCTTCACCCGGAATGATGCGGGTATGGTCATATTCAAATACCAGCTCGCCATTAATAAAATGTTTTATGTTCTTATCGCCGTTTACTTCAAGTTCAACATGCACCCACTGATCGCCGTGATAGGTTTTTGATGATGATCGGTAGCAATGATTTTTCATCAGGACCCCATCAATCTGAAAGTCTGTGCCGGGGGTACAGATGTTTCCTGTTCTTCTGCTTTGTCCATTTCCAAGGCCGCCAAGCAGCTGCAATTCAATGGATGCGGGGAAATCCTGGTCAAAATACATGCTTTCAGGGGTCTGGCTGTGGAACATCACACCGCTATTTCTGACATTCCAGATTTCGGACCCTGGAACCTGTTCACCAGTAAAGCGATAATCGAATTTGAGCTTATAATGGGATAATTTTTCCTTATAAAAAATATGGGCATAAGCGCCATCAAATGTGGTGTAATTATCATAAATGACCCGCATCATGCCGTCTTCAACCCGGAATGTGTTTCGGAAATTAACCCCAACATCCTGTCCCGAAAATTTTATGGCCCAGCCATCAAGATTTTCACCATTAAAAATGGAAACCCATTTGCCGTCTTCGGCTTTTGTGTTTAGTGCTGAACAAAAAGTGCAAAGGACAGCTATGGTCAAAATTTTTATTTTATGCGTCATGATTGGCTTTCTGAATTTGTAAAATCGAATTTTACGATATGGATTTCCATTCGTAAATCTTTAATCAAGAAGTTCAATAGGCAGAGCATTTGTATGCTTAACCTGATGGAGGACAAATAAGGTCTGGGCATCACGAATTTCAGGAAAGGTCTTTAATGTTTTTAAAATGAAGTGTGAAAGTTCCTTATTATTGCGGGCAACAACTTTCATTAAATGATCATAGGGGCCGGAAAGCGAATAACATTCAAGAATATTCGGTGAGGCACGAACTGCATTTTTAAAGCTGTCAAAGGCAGCTTCCGTATTCTGATTAATGCTGACCTGTACAAATGCCATCACGTCAAACCCAACCTTTTCCGCGTCCAGTATGGCTGCATATCCTTTTATAATGCCAACGTCTTCCAGACTTTTGGTTCGCCGCAGGCAGGTTGATTCCGACATATTGGTTTTTGCAGCCAATTCCACAATCGGCATGCGGCCATGGTTCTGTAATGTTTCAAGTATTTTTTTATCCTGTTCTGTGATCATGGTGAATATCTCCAGAAAATACGAAAATTTGAATTAAAACGGCAAATATATATAAAATAATAACGATTTTGACGGGTTTCATCAAATATATTGATGTAATATCTTCTTAATAAGAACATTTATTCAGGAATAAAAATTATGTCAGAAGAAAAATTCTACCACGTAGGGGAGCGAAGCGAAGAGCCGATTACGCCAACACAGTTTGAGGTGGGGCCTTTTAAGAAAGCGCGCCACCCAGAACCATATTGTTTTGATGTGCATCTGGTCGCAGAAGCGGGCAAAATGCAATCCAAGAAAGGTGTGGTTTCGGTAAATATACCTGGGTTTAGCCCTGTAAAATTATATTGTGATGAGCAACCCCCTGTTGGTGAGGATACGGCACCGCCGCCACTTGCCTTTTTTGCGGCGGGGATTGGCTTTTGTCTGATGACGCACTTAACCGATATTTTAACAGCGCGTAAAATACAGGTGGATAGTCTGAAACTTGAACAACGGATCAAATTCAGAACCAATCTTGGTCACATGCGCGAGCACGGATATATGACGGAAGGGGGCTGTGATATGGTTGAAACCCATGTCATTATTGAAAGTCCGGAGACGGAAGAAAAGATTATGGATCTTTTGAGCGAGGCGGAAGGTGGCTGTATGGCTCATTATGCGCTGCGAAATCCGATCCCATGGTCAACGCGTCTGGTTTATAATGGCAGGGAAACTGTAAACCGGTCCGGTAATCTGCCTGAAAATTAAAAGTCCAAATATTAAATATCTGCTGTCATCAGAAGCGAGGGGAGGGACAGTCCTTCCCCGAGTTCGATATTCATTGATTTTTTAGTTTTAAAGCCGAGTGACTTATAAAAGATTTCAGCATTCAACGTGGCGAAACATATGAAACGACGGATGTTTTCCTTTTTTGCCATTATTTTGCAGTGATTAAATATTGCTCGTCCGACTCCGCGACCGATAAAATCCGGGTGAGTGGCAAAATGGCGTAGATGGGCTTCGCCAATAATACGCTCTGTGGTCCCGGGACGTTCATGGGTCCAGCCGCCACAGCCCATAATTTTTGTCTTTTCGTTTTGAAGAATATAATATGTACCACAAGATAAGAGCGTCGGGTTTATCCTTGTAATTTGCGGGAGTACCGACGTTAGTGAAATATCATCATACATAGATGTCAGCAGCGATGAAAAGGATGCTCTGATCACCTCGTTGATCGCATCCTCATCATCGTTAGTTGCTGTTTTAAGAATTATTTCTATGGCTTCCCCCCCACTGTTTTTTTAAAGTTCCCTGACCCAGATATTGCGGTAGCTTACTTTATGATTATGGTCCTGTAAATAAATCGGCAGATTGCCATGAGGTTCATAGGCAGGCGCCCCGATATAGACGGTAGGCCCCAATAGGGAGACATTATTTTGTATCAGAACCCCATTATGCAGAACAGTCATACGTGCCGGGCTGATCACAGTACCATTTTTGCCAAAGTGGGGAGCCGTATAAATTATATCATATGTCTGCCATTCCATTGCCGGTTTGGTTGCATTAACAAGCGGAATATACTGTTTGTATAAAGACCCTGCCTGTCCATTATTATAAGTTTTATTGGTGTAACTATCCAGAACCTGAACTTCATAAAACTGCTGCAAATATACGCCGCTGTTGCCACGGTCCTGATCCTTGAATTCCGGGCCTAGTTCCGGAATACGCCATTCCACATGGAGTTGCACATCGCCAAAAGACTTCTTTGTTCTGATATCCTTCGAGCCGGGTTTTATAGTCATCACACCATCTTGGTTATCCCATTTATTTTCGCCGCCATCTATGCTTTCCCAGGCCGAATGATCAAGAATTATAGCGTCAGAAGGTGGAGAACCATTCTCTCCCGGGGTGACTTTTACCGGTTCCTTGCCCCAGACTTCGGTCGCGCGCGGCTCCGGCACCATTTGCCCAAAAGCCTGCCCGAATGAAATTGCAATAATGAATGCTGATATAATGGTGATATTTTTCAATTTATTGCTCCCGATAATATGAATATATTTAGTTCAGAGTAATCAGACAATTAGGGGCTGTCAATTCGCTTGATATAGTTTATAGTTTTGGAAAGTTAAGGGAGGAACAGAAGTTATGGCTACATACGAAGGTTTTGAATATGATGTTGTCATCGTAGGTTCAGGTGCTGGCGGTGGTATGGCTGCTCACATCCTGACCGAAGCAGGCATACGTGTGCTGATGCTGGAAGCGGGACGTGATTATGATCCGGTCACAGAAACACCGATGTTTATGGAAAATCATCAGGCCCCTTTAAGGGGCGTGAGCACATCTGACAAGGATTTTGGTTATTATGACGGTACCGTTGACGGCGGCTGGACTGTGCCGGGGGAGCCTTATACGAAGGCGGAAGGAACTGAATTTCTATGGTGGCGGGCACGGATGCTCGGCGGGCGAACCAATCATTTCGGCCGCTATGTGCCACGCTTTAATGATCGGGATTTTAAGCCTTTCAGTCATGATGGTCTTGGTGTTGACTGGCCGCTTGATTATGATGAGGTACAACCCTGGTATGATAAATGTGAAAAACTGGTTGGTGTTTCCGGCAACAATCCGGGCATTTATGATGTGCCCGATTCAGGAGAAGGCGTATTGCAGCCGCATGCCCAGCCCAGAGTTTATGAACTATTGGTAAAGGCAGCCTGCGAAAAACTTGGCCTTCCCATTGTGCCAATGCGCCGCGCGGTACTGACGCGCCCTATTGGCGATCGGGAAGCCTGCTTCAATGCGACACACTGCGGCCGTGGATGCGCCATCGGGGCCGCATTCCAGACAACAACATCGGTCATTCCCTGGGCGAAAGATACAGGAAATTTAAGGCTGGTGACGGATGCCATGGTCAAAGAAGTCCATCTTGATGAGAATGGAAAGGCTTCTGGTGTGACATTTGTAAACAGAAAAACGAGGGAAGATGTAAGAGTTGGTGCAAGGGTTGTTATTCTGGCTGCCAGTGCCTGTGAAACAGCGCGGCTAATGCTCAATTCAAAAAGTGAAAAATTTCCAAATGGACTTGCCAATTCCAGTGGGCAGGTGGGCCGAAACCTTATGGACAGTACCGGCGCGGATATTAGCGGCCATATTCCGGCCCTTAAAGGACGTCCAAGATATAATGAAGACGGCCTTGCCGGAAACCATCTTTATATCCCGTGGTGGGATTATGAGGGACAGGATAATGGCAGTGTTAAATTCAAGCGCGGTTACCATCTTGAAATAGATGGTGGCTTTGAAGCACCAAGCATGGGTGTCGGCGCGAATGTCGATGGCTATGGGGCTTCAGCAAAACAGGCTGTCAGGGACGAGTATGGTAGTAATATTACCTTTGCCCTGCGGGGGGAAATGGTGGTCAGTGATGATTGTTACTGTGAAATTGACCCTGATGTAAAAGATAAATGGGGTATCCCTGTCCTTAAATTTCATTGGAAATGGTCGGAAGAAGAACTTAACCAGACAGCCCATGGGCTTGAATGGGGCGAAAAAATTATTAAAGCCATGGGCGGATATGTCACTTCGCCAAATAGAAAACCGGAAGAAGCTATTCTCGCTGGCGGGCAGATTATTCATGAAGTCGGCACGACAAGAATGGGCGATAACCCGAAAACTTCGGTTACCAACAAATGGGGCCAAACCTGGGATGTGGATAACCTTTATATAATGGACGGGGGTGTATTTGCATCAAATCCACATAAAAATTGCACCATTACCATTCTTACCCTGGCGATGAAAAATGCAACTGAGCTTGCCACAAAAATTAAGGGAGGCCAGCTATGAATAAAAATTATATTTCAAGAATAAACCGTCGTGACAGCCTGAAGTGGCTGGGGTCTTTAACATCCTATGTGGTGATTGGCGGCGTTGTCGTTTCGTGTGATGCGCCGTCCCCCGAACTGCCGGATGTGAAAAAGGGAAGCAATTGGCCGGATATGAAATTCGGCAAAATCACCGGCCCCAAATACGGGCAGGATCCGGATTTGTTAAATCCGACAACGCCATGGTCCCTTACTTTGGATAAAAACCAGCTTAATCTGGTGGCACATTTAAGTGATATAATTTGTCCTGCAGATGATAATGGCCCTTCGGCGGTGGAAGTCGGTGTTCCGGATGTCATTGACGAATGGGTCAGCGCACCATATGAAACGCAGCATAATGACCGGGAGCTTATTTTAAATGGTCTTCAATGGTTGGACGATGAAGCAAATCGCCGTTTTAAAAAGGGTTTTATGGATTTGGGCCCGGATGAACAGATACAGATTATCGACGACATTGCGTATTCTGCCAAAGCTGATGATCCTGAATTTGAACATGCGGTCCTCTTCTTTGCCAAACTACGGACTCTGGTTTTTGGGGCCTATTTCACCAGTCCTGAAGGAATGACGGATATTGGCTATATGGGCAATACCCCCATACTGGGTGATTATCCCGGCCCGACAGGTGAGGCGATGGCGCATTTAAATGAAATAATTGCAAATATGCCTGGTTAAAGTGGGAACTTATTCCTCCCACTCTGCCTCATAGATTTGCCTGGCCTCATCCGCCGCATTACTGCTCACACTTAAATAAGGGGTGCCATGGTCCGGTTTTGGCCTGATCCGCGTGGTAATGTCCAATCCATGTGCCCCGTCGGGCCCGGCGGTAAAGCCGTGTATGTAGTTCCGGTCCAGAGAAACCAGATTTATGTTGCCCGGTGTTAATTGCTGATCCACGGTTTTACGAACCCTGAAGGATTTTCCGGGGATATAGTCCTGATCATTATCCGCAATTTCATAATTTTCAACGCGGGCGTCGCCGCCAAGTCCGATTGTGACGACATTGCCGTAATCATGGCGATGAAGGCGGATTTGGGTATTGGGAGCCATGCGCCAATGAAGAACAGTAAATCCATCACCGCCCGGGGTAAATCCAATATCTGTGCCGGGTTTGAAGCTTTGGGTGCTGTCATTCCAGGCAACAGGCTCGGGGACAGTTTTTATTCGGGCGGCAATCGCCGCAAGCGAATGAAGATACTGGTCCTGTCCTTCGGTGGAGGTGTCGCCTACCAATGATTTTGCCAATGGGTTTGCGAGCGATAAAAACTGCTCATAGGAAAATGTGTCTGATTGGGCAAAAACTTTTCGCAAGGGAATTGATGACATTAGACCGCCAAGTAGCGTTGATGACAGGCCACCAATTAAAAACGTTCGTCTTCGGACAAATACGCCGTCTGCGACTTCAATTTCATTTTCATTTTCTGATTGTGACATAATTTTGCAGAATTCAGTCATATGTTAGTGCTCCCAAATCAGCATAATTGCCTATCTGATAGTAAAGGTGAATTCTAATTCCTGTCAATTAATCCCGGTCATCCTCTTTATCTTCAACAAATAGTGTCACCGATTGACGTGGGGTTTCATTGACCCGAAGTTCAAAAATATCTGGACGCGCATAATGCCCGATAACATCCATATCATAACGGGCGCGGGTAATTTCATCTAAATCAACCTCGGCAGAAATAAGCCCTTCACTTCCTATTAGTGGGCCAGCCAGACGTGTGCCAAGCGGGCCCAATATAACGCTGCCACCGCTGATCAGGTCATCATCATCTGACCAGTTTGCAATTTCCATTCCCAGTGCTTTTGGTGAAGGTTGATACTGACAGGCGCTTACAACAAAGCATCGCCCTTCAAGGGCAATGTGCTGCATAGTGGATTGCCACACGGGACGCGCGTCAACCGTTGGCGCACACCAGATTTCAATGCCTTTAGCATACATGGCGGTTCGCAGCAGTGGCATATAATTTTCCCAGCATATAATGGCTCCGGCCTTACCGGCCTGTGTTTCGACAACAGGCAGGGTGGAGCCGTCACCCTGACCCCAGATCAAACGCTCTGAACCGGTCGGCATCAGTTTTCGGTGTTTGCGGGTAAGGCCCAATTCCGGATCAATAAAAATGGCGGTGCAGTATAAAGTGGATCCTGATTTTTCGATAACACCGGCGACTATCGTTGTTTCTGTCCTTTTTGAAAGAGTGCAAAGCTCGGATATTTCAGGGCCTGATAGTTCAACGGCCTGATCAAAATAGTTCTGATAGCTCTTTCTTCCGCTTTCCAGCCGAAAGCCAAGCTGGGTACCGAAGCTTTCGCCTTTTGGATAACCGCCCAGGATCGCTTCAGGCAAAACCAGAATATCTGATCCTGCGGCAATGATTTCTTTTTCGTAGCTCAGAATTTTATCCAGAGTCGCCCTCGTACCCTCCAATGAGGCACCAATCTGAAGAACAGAGAGTGTTTTTTTCATTTATTTCTTTCTGATCTGGGTTGAAGTTCCATTTTTCTGATATTTTTTTTTAGCTATGGCAATTATTGCAAGTTAATTGACCCCGGTCAAAGATTTTAAGTCTCTAATAATCGTATTGATGGCTTAACAAAAACTGACAGGAGGAATAAAATGTCAAAAAAATTACTTGCGGGTCTTGGACTTTTCGCAGCTTCAATGGTTTCAGCTGAAATGGCCTCTGCACAGCAGGCAGGTGATCTGTTTGTGCGTGCACGTGGTATTTATGTAGCACCTCATGAAAGTGCAACGACATCAATTGGCGGTACAGTGGATATTGATAATAAAATTGTACCAGAAGTTGATTTTACATATTTCGTTGCCGACAATATCGGTGTTGAGCTGATTGCAGCAACAACAAAGCATAATGTGGCTGGTATTGGTACCGCTCTTGGTGCATCTGCTGACCTCGGTAGTGCATGGTTATTACCGCCAACACTTTCTTTGCAATATCATGTTCCAACAGGAACCGGTTTTAAGCCATATTTTGGTGCAGGTGTGAACTACACTTTTTTCTATAGCGAAAAAGCAGCTGGCGGAGCCATTACAGGCTTTAATCTGAAAGACAGTTTCGGCTTCTCTTTGCAAGCAGGCGCAGATTTTGAAATTGCTGAAGATACATTTATTAACTTAGATGTTAAGAAATTGTTCCTGAGAACTGATGCCAGCATTAACGGTGGTGCAGTGACAGCTAAAGTAAAAATTGATCCATGGATTATTGGTGCCGGTATCGGTAAGAAATTCTAATATACCCTCACTATGAACTTAAAAGGCCTGTTTTTTCGAACAGGCCTTTTTTTATGGTTTTTAAGCAACACTTCTTTCAGCGTTATGTGCTGACAATTTAATATTATCTAAAGCTGATCTTAAATCCTCCATAATATCATCCGGTGTTTCAAGGCCAATTGAAATACGGACCAGACTATCGGAAATATCATGTTCTGCCCGTTCTTCCGGTGTATAGGTCGAATGGGTCATGCTGGCCGGGTGCTGGATAAGTGTATCCACATCACCAAGGCTGACAGCGCGTTTGATCAGTTTAAGATTATTCATAAACCGCATTCCAGTGGCGAGCCCGCCAACAAGTTCAAAGGCAATCATACCGCCGGGTTTGCTCATTTGTCTGGTGGCGACATCATGCTGCTCAAAGCTCGCGAGGCCCGGATAATAAACTTTGCTAACAGCAGGGTGGGCTTCAAGCATATGGGCAACTTTTTCAGCGCTGCTGCAATGACGGTCCATGCGGATTTCCAGAGTTTTTAGCCCGCGCATAATCTGGTAAGCGGTTAGCGGTGCCATCACGGCCCCGGTCATATCCTTTACCCCTTCAAGCCGAATGCGGGTTATCATCTCTTCCGGTCCGGCAATGATGCCGGCGATCAGGTCGCCATGACCGCCCAGATATTTTGTGGCTGAATGAACCACAATATCAGCGCCAAGGGCGATAGGCTGTGTCAGATATGGTGTTGCATAAGTATTATCAACCACGGTGGTGATATTATGCTCTTTGGCAATTTTACAGACGGCCGCAATATCAACAAGGCGCATATTCGGGTTTGCCGGGGTTTCAAAATAGATGACTTTGGTTTTATCGGAAATTTGCCCACGGATATTTTCCGGATTTTTCATATCAACATGTTTGATGCTGACGCCGAATTTGGTCAGGCCATGCCGGAAGAAAGAAAATGTGCAGCCATAAAGGGTTTTATCAACGATGATTTCATCACCCTGCTCAAGCAAGGTCCATAAAGTTGAGGTAATGGCCCCCATACCGGAGGCGGTTGCCATTGCGGCTTCCGCCCCTTCAAGGCTTGCCAGACGTTGCTCGAGAAGGGAGAGGGTCGGATTTGAAATGCGGCTATAAACATGCCCTGGACGTTCACCGGCAAATATGTCACCGCCCTGTTCCGCTGTTTCAAAAGCAAATGTTGATGTCATATAGACAGGAGGAACCAATGCCCCGTCCGATGTTGCGGGATCATATCCCAGATGGATCGCCCGTGTGGCAAAACCGAGTTTATTTTCATTGTCGGATGTCATGCGTCTTCTCCTGAAACTGCAAAATGATTGACTGCAGCAATTATAGCAAAAAATTGAAGCAATGTGCTTGCGTAGTTTACCAATAATTTGCTATAAATTGGCAGAATATGCCAAGGAATTTATAATGGACGCAATTGATCGTAAAATTATAAGAGTTTTGCAGCAGGATGGAAGACTGAGTAATCAGGAACTGGCAGACCGGGTCGGACTGTCACCATCGCCCTGTCTTCGCCGGGTCAGGAAGTTGGAGGATGAAGGGATCATTACAGGATATACGGCCCTTGTTGATCATGACAAATATGGTTTGGCGCTCAGTGTGTTTATTCATATTCGGCTTGAGCGTCATTCTGATGACTGTATTAAGTCCTTTGAAAATGGAATTGCCGATCTTGATGAGGTTATGGAATGTTATCTGATGACGGGAACGTCAGACTATTTGCTTCATGTGGTTAGTGAAAATCTGAAAAGTTATGAAAAATTTGTCCGTGAAAAAATTTCGACCATTCCCGGGGTCGGCGCGATTGATTCAAGCTTCGTATTCGGGCGGGTTAAGCGTAAAATGACTTTTCCCGCCCTGTAAGGTTACATCATTCCGAGAAGGTTTAGCGCAAGAACCACTTCCGCAACAAATGAAAGGGCGAAGGCAAGTGTCCGTGCCACCGGAATCCCCAGTACATAAATAATATAATGTGCGAGACGGGCCAGGAAATAAAGCATGCACATTGTTGCAGTAAGTGACGTGCTGACACCGAGCATTTGTGTGGCGATCACCAGCGGTGCAAATATAACCAGATTTTCCACAGCATTATTATGGGCAGCATGAGCGCGAACGGCCCAGGCGGCTTCCGGTTTGTCGTCGGGTGAAGGATTTCCCATTGCGCCCATAAGGCCACGAACCATGATGCGGTTTAAAATATATGGCAGCCAGAACAATGCTGTCATAAGGGTGGTTAAAACTAACCAGTATAATTCTTCAGTCATTTTATTCTCCTGTTGTTATAGTCTTTATAAATTTTTAGGCCGAATTAAAGTGATCGTGGCAGGGCGTAAATGCTGCCACGATGAATTTTTTTCTGTTTTAAAACTCGTGCTGGGGACGGAAAAAATGTTATTGGTTCTCTGTGCCGAAAAGACATTTCGGCAATTTATCAGGAACAGCTTCATACTTGCTATGAACACACCACCCTCCCATGTCAACAGGCATATCTTTATCAATTATTTCAATGCCTTGAGGAAGGCATCATACTATAAATTCAAAGAACAAGCAAAAGCTTTGCTAGTGTGGTTTGTGCATTCTTTGATTAGGCACCCGCCAGGCTCTTAACAATTTTGCGCATAATGACGCCGGGTTTATCGGCTTTGATGCCAATTTCCCGGTAATCATGCTGATCACGTTCAAACATCGCTTGCAATAATTTTATTGCATAAACATCTTCGTCGAAACCGGCCTGGACCATTTCGCCCTGCTTTTTGCTATAGTCCTTATCATCAAGGGCATAATTTCGGGCGATGAACCAAAAATAATGGCAGCTGCGTTCACTTTCCGGGGTCAGATAGTGATTGACATAATGGCCGACGGCCGGTTGTTCATTGCCACTTTCATCAAGGGGAATGAGGAGGCCATAGCCCTTATTGGTGGCCGGTGAGACATATTTGCCGCCAGATTTATAAAGAACTTTCTGATTGCCAAAATCCAGCTTCGGATGAAAAAAGGGCTTTAGCATATTCCAGTCTTCGAGCTGACGGTAAAAGGTGACCTGATTGCCATGCTGTTCCACCCTGATCGGGGCCGCGGTATATTCTTTTGGGAATTTGAAAGTTGATGCATGCAGAAAGGGAAGATGCGACAGATCACACAGATTTTCATGAAGCAGGATATAACTTCCCTCCATATAATTATATTTGCCGACAACATGGGTCCATTTGTTCATGTCATGGACCGGAAGTTCAGGAATGTCCGCCTCGTCGGCATCGGCATAATCGCCCATCCAGACCCAGACCAGTGGGCCGATTTCCTTTGTTTTATATTTTTTAATTCCTGTGCGCGGGCATTTATCCTGACAGGGAACATCAATGATTTTACCGTCATGATTATATTTAATCCCATGGTAGCGACAGCGAATACCACCTTCCTCCAGTGTGCTTTGATCAAGCGGGAAGGAACGATGGGCACAGCGGTTCTGGAGGGCAATGGGGTTGCCATTTTCATCGCGGTAAAGCACAAGCGAACGGTTTAAAATTGTTCGTTCGCGAAGCGCGCGCGTAAATTCATCGGCCAGTCCCGCGACATACCAGTAATCATAAAGCAGAGGTGTGTTAATATCGGCAAGGTCTTCGGCCGCATAGGATTTTATGGTTGCCATCATTATTCCTGTATTATTTTTGTTTTTTAAGTAGGCATCTTTTTAAAAGTAGATTATCACAGGACTTGTGAATATTACACTATATTTTGAGAGTGGTGGGACAAGTGTCAGAACAAGTGGAGAATGCAGCTGATCATATAAATATGACGGCTTTTATATCACTTCTGATCGGTGGTTTGGCGATTGGAACGTCTCCCATATTTATGCGTTATGCCAACGTGACGCCGACATCAGCGGCTTTCTGGCGGCTGGCCCTATCACTGCCGCTTATGTTTGCATGGCAATTATATGACATCCGGAAAAACAATAGAGCAGCTACCCCCGCACTTAATTTTAAGGAATTGAAGCCCTTTATTATAATCGGTTTTTTCTTTTCACTAGATCTGACCATGTGGCATTGGTCGGTGCGCCTGACGACGGTCGCCAACGCGACGTTGCTTGCCAATATGGCGGCAATTTTTACGGCGGTAGGCGGATTTCTGTTTTTTGGGGAGCGGTTCAGCCGCACATTTGTTGGAGGAATGATTCTGGCCCTGCTGGGGGCAATGTCGCTTATGGGAAGCAGTATTGAACTGAGCCCTGAACATTTGATCGGTGATTTTCTTGGTCTTATGACAGCATTTGCCTATGCCGGTTATATGATTGCCAATTCAAGGGCAAGAAAGAAATATTCAACCGTATCAATCGTTTTTGGTACGGCCGTTTTCGGTAGCATATTTTTGCTTCCTATCGCGCTTAATGAAAGTGGTAATTTTATTCCGGAGACACTGGCTGGCTGGGCACCACTGTTTGCGCTGGCATGGTTTACCCATGTTGTCGGCCAAAGCATGATTGTTTATGCATTGGCCCACCTTCCGGCTGCCTTCGGCTCGGTAAGCCTTTTGATCCAGCCGATGGTGGCGGCTATTCTCGCCTGGATATTATTTTCAGAAGCACTTGGCATTTATCATCTGATTGGCGGTACGCTGATTATCAGCGGAATTATTGTCTGCCGGCAGGGAATAAGAAAGAAGAGATAAGAAAATGAATGATCTTGCCCATGAAATGAAAAACTGGCGCCATGATATTCACCGAAATCCAGAACTAGGCTTTAATGAACTAAGAACAGCCGACAAGGTTGCCTCTTGTTTACAGGAATTTGGTATTGAAACCCATGTCGGAATTGGCGGCACTGGTGTCGTCGGGGTTCTTAGATGTGGATCATCCCGAAAAACAATTGGTCTTCGTGCGGATATGGATGCTCTGCCTATTCAGGAAATGGGGGAAAGTGCCCATAAATCCCTGAATGACGGCGTTTTTCATGGCTGTGGGCATGATGGTCATACGGCAATGCTGCTGGGCGCAGCAAAGCGGCTTTCAACTGAAGGCGGATTTGACGGCACTGTTTATTTTATTTTTCAGCCTTCAGAAGAAAATGGCCGCGGTGCCCTTGCTATGATGGAAGATGGACTGTTTGACCAATTTAAAATGGAAGCGGTTTACGGACTTCATAATATGCCAGGGATAAAAAAAGGTCATTTTGCCAGTAAACCGGGTCAGATGATGACGTCAGAAGATAATTTTGTCATTGATATTAAAGGAAAAGGCGGGCATGCGTCGATGCCGCATATGACCCGTGACCCTATGGTGGCCGGTGCAGAAATTGTCACGGCGCTACAGACGATTATTTCACGCTCCATAGGGCCGGAAGAATGGGGTGTGCTTTCGGTGACGGAATTTCTGACCGATGGTGCCCGTAACATTATTCCCTCGAACGTGACGATCAGAGGGGATGTACGTGCCCTTGACCCCAAGGTCCAGACAAGAATTGAAAAAAGAATGCGGGACGTGGTCAGTGGTATCTGCGATGCCCATAATGTAACGGGAACAGTCCACTATTCACATGAATTTATTGTGCTTGATAATGCGGATGCTGAAACAGAAGCAGCGGTCAGCGCTGCCATAGAAACGGTGGGGGCGGACAGGGTGAATTCATCTTGCGACACATGTACCTGTTCTGAGGACTTTGCCCGATTTTTAAACCATGTTCCGGGAAGTTTTATATTGCTGGGGGCGGGGGACGGGGTTGACCAGCCGCCGCTTCATAATCCCTATTATGATTATGACGATGATCTGCTTGAAATCGGGGCCAGCTATTGGACCAAACTGGTCAGGCAACAGCTGGCCACGCTCTAAACTATTCTCTTTCTTTGGTAACGAACGTCTGCCAGGCCTTGGCAAATTTTTCTGATACCAGCCATGTGGTGTCTTCCATGCGTGTGCCTTCTGCGGGCTTATCAATACTATGGGTGTAAATATTCCCCACGGTGCCCATTTCTTCACTTACCGGTTTTAGGGCTTTATACCCCATTGCATTATCAGGAAGGCGTTTTTTCATCACTTCCTCATAAAAAAGTACAGCCAGATCACGGCTACCGGCCACTTCATGGGCTACGCCTTTTTCCTCCGCCAGTGTCCAGAGCGCCCCGGCACGGCGATTGGTCAGATACATGCCTTTTATCATGTTATTGCGTGATGGCAGGTCGGTAAGGCCGATGAAATAAATCCCCGGTGTCTGGCGGGTTGCTTCCGGCGGAACGGATGAATAATAATAGCCGCCCTTGTTAACCACATAGGCTATCACACGCTCAGGTATCCAGCTGGCGATTTCGTGGTTGATTTCGCCCCCCGCTGACATCCCCCAAAGCAGGAACGGGGCGTAGGAAAGTTCTTCATGACCACTTTCTTTGGCAAAATAGTCAATGGCATCAAGGATTGCCCGACCGCTGCCTTTTCCGACCTGAATATAATCTTCAATCATCATGTTGGGATGTTTGTGATCAGTCAGGTAAGTCGCCAACAGGGCAAAATTATGCTTCTTGGCAAAATCCTGCCAGTACTGGTCTTCAACCTGCGGTCGGCCATCACCGTTTGACCCCGGGTTCAGCATTAAAATGCCGCGGAATTTTTTGGCGTCCGGTGTCCACATACGAAAGGCCGCCATGTTATAGACATTGCCCGGCTCTACTGTCAGATCATAAGTTTCAGCATGCGCATAACTGAAAATTGACCCGATTGAGAGAAGCAGAAATATTTTGAGTATTTTCATTTTTTTAACCCCTTGTTGTTTTAATCAATATAATAGCGACAGATTTTAAAATTGCCAGAGGCATGATTGGCCGTACCGTTGAAAAATATGATAATCAGAAAAGAAAAAGAATGTGATTTCGAAGCAGTCAATAATTTATTGCTGGCGGCCTTTGAGGACGAGGGGGAAGCAAAACTGGTTTCGGCACTTCGTATAAAAGCGTCACCGGTCATTTCGCTGGTAGCAGAAATACATGATAAAATTGTAGGGTATATCATGTTTTCGCCCGTCAAAATTACAGGGCATGAGGATTTCAAAATAATGGGGCTAGCCCCCGTTGCGGTGCTACCAGAACATCAGAATAAAGGGATCGGCGCTGCGTTAATCAATGAAGGACTTGATAATTGTCGGAAATTGGGTTTTCAGGCAGCGGTTTTGCTGGGACATGCGGAGTATTATCCAAGGTTTGGGTTTAAGCAGTCCACGAAATTCGGACTTATATGTCCTTATGAGGGAGTGCCGCCAGAATGCTTTATGGCAAAGGAACTGTTTCCTGGAAGTTTGAGCAAGGTGTCAGGTCAAATCCTTTTTCATCCTGCTTTTTCTGAACTTTAAAAAGGGTAGATACAAAGTGAAAGAGGATAATATGTTCAATAAAGCCGACCTTAAGGCAAATAGCCTTATTGTCATAGTTGTCCTGTTATACGCGTTCGCTGTTTTTGTGATTTTCAGGCATTATGAACTGCTCGACTATTATCGGCTGTCCATATATTCATCAATGCTCTATTTGAGCCTGATAAATATACTTTTGATCAAGGCGGTGGTTTACTTTATCAGATACACCCGCCGCCCGATTAAAGAAAAAGGCATTAAAGTCATTACAAATGACTTTATGACCCGTGCAACGGATAAAAACTATCTTATAAATATTGCTGTGCCTATGATGGTATTGCCGCCATTTTTCTCACTTTTCTCGGCGACCAAGTCAAACATCCATCGTATCCATGATTTTACATGGGACAAAACATTCATGACAATTGACAAAATGCTACATTTTGGTGTTGATCCCTGGAAAATAACCTTCGCCATATTTGGGGGAACTTATGCCACGCTGTTTTTAAATTTTATTTATAATGTCTGGTTCGGGGTAATGTTTTTTTTCGTGCTCTGGATGATTGTCAGTGTTGATTATGGTAAAATCAGATTTCAGTTTTTGCTGACTTTTCTGCTGACCTGGATCGTGATCGGATCGGTTCTGGCGATTATATTTTCTTCAGCCGGGCCTGTATATTACGGACGAATTACTGGCGATAACAGCGTTTTTGAACCGCTGATGGCGCTTTTAAAATCAATTAATGACCCACTTAAAGACAATTATTTTTATATTTATGCCCTCGATACTCAGGAGTATCTTTGGGATGCTTATAAGAGCGCCGAGGTTCAGTTGGGAACGGGCATTTCGGCAATGCCGAGCATGCATCTTGCAATCGCATCGCTCCTCTATTTTACGGCGCGGGAGTTAAACAGAAAAGCGGGATATATCTTTCTGGTTTATTTGATTCTGATCGAGATAGGATCAATCCATCTTGGCTGGCATTACGCAATTGATGGGTATGTATCAATAATCCTGACCTGGCTGATGTGGATAGGAGCCAAGGTGATCAGCAACCGGATTTTTGAAGAAAAAGAGTACAGGCAGTGATAGATTGGAAAGAAAATAATGTTCCATACTCGGCTGAATTTAATGATATTTATTTTTCAGTTGAAGATGGCCTTGCGGAAAGCAAAGCCGTTTTTCTGGACGGGATCAACGCACCGGACGTCTGGACCGGAAAAAAGGAATTTACCATATTTGAGCTTGGCTTTGGTACAGGGCTCAATTTTTTTAACTGCCTGAAACTCTGGCTTAGTCATAGTGACGAGGAGCAGACCCTTCATTATATGGCAACGGAGCTTCACCCGCTGACAGGGGAAGAAATTGAAAAGGCGGTTCAATGGCCCGAGCTTTCAGAATATTTAAAGGCGTTTTTGGTAAATTATCCATCGCCGGAGATGACGTTATTTGATGGTCGGGTAAAGTTCAAATTGCTTAAAGGGGACAGCGGATCGGAGCTTTCCAAAACAAATGCCATTGTTGATGCTTGGTTCCTTGACGGATTTGCACCAAGCAAGAATGCGGATATGTGGAGCGATAAAATTTTTAAGGAAATGGCCCGGCTTTCAAATCAGGGTTCAAAAGTGGCAACATTCACCGCTGCCGGTTTTGTCCGTCGTGGGTTAAATGATGTTGGCTTCACCATGTCAAAGCGGCCGGGATATGGCCGCAAACGGGAAATGCTTAATGGTGTATATCAAGGGGCTTAATATTTGCTTTTCCTAAATTTTCACTTTGATGCTTAAAAAAGTTCTGAAGAGGTTACACCACAGCCTGAAGCAGGGCATTTATGACCTGGTCCTGCTCGGCGTGGGTCAGTTTTGTATAAAGCGGCAGACTGATGGCACGGGAATAATAATCTTCGGAAATGGGAAAATCACCGTCATTAAATCCCCGTTTTTTATAGTAAGGCTGAAGATGAACGGGAATATAATGTAGGTTTACACCAATTCCGGAAGATCTCATTTTTTCAAAAACAGTCTTATGCATATTCTGGTCATGCAAGGTAATGACATAAAGATGCCGGGCCGAATAACAGTCCCTATGCTGTTTTGGAATGCTTAAACGTTGATTGGAAAGAAGGTCGTCATATCTATCGGCCAGATCATTGCGGATTTTAATAAACTGATCAATGCGTTTCATCTGACTGGTGCCGAGGGCCGCCTGTAAATCTGTCAGCCGGTAATTATAGCCCAGTTCAATCTGCTGATAATACCATGGGCCATGGCTTTCTTCGGTCATCCGGTCTGGGTCACGGGTGATGCCGTGGCTTCTGTAAAGCATCATTTTTTCAGCCAGTCCGGCATCATTGGTCATGGCCATGCCGCCCTCGGCGGTGGTGATGATTTTGACAGGATGAAAACTGAAAATGGTGATATCCGAATATTTGCAGTTGCCGATTGGTGTCCCTTTATATTTGCCGCCAACAGCGTGTGAGGCATCTTCAATAATTTTAAATCCATATTGTTCAGCGAGTTTTTTGATGCGATCCATTTCGCAGGACTGACCACAAAGATGTACAGGAATGACCACTTTTGGCAAAGTGCCGGTCAATTTGGCTTTGACGAGCTTTTCTTCAAGCTTTTCCGGAGACATATTATATGTCTTGGGGTCGATATCAACAAAGTCAACGTCCGCGCCAGAATAAAGGGCACAATTTGCTGAAGCAACAAATGTGACAGGCGATGTCCAGACGATATCCCCCTTGCCAACATCAAGAGCAAGGCAGGCCAAGTGGAGAGCAGATGTGGCACTATTTGCCGCTATAGCATATTTGGCCCCGGTATAATCGGTCAATGATTGCTCAAATTCCGGAACACGGGGACCCTGTGTTATAAAGTCTGATTTCAACACCTCAATCACGGCGTCGATATCTTCCTGATTTATATCTTGTTTTCCATATGGGATCATGATTTGGATGTTAGCCAGTTGCATGGTTTATGGCAATAAAAAAGCCCTCCTGAAATTCAGGAAGGCTTTAATAAAGTTATTTTATATTTTTACTTTTTCTTGTCCGTCATCAGGCGATAAGTAAAATGTGCAATAATCACTAATGCGGCGACACCGGCAAAGACGGGCAGGAGATCCCATGAGATTCCCTGCAACGTTTCCTGTCCGTACATATCACGCGTATAGCGGAGTAGTTCCATTTTAAATTACCCTCTGATGGCCTTGCGGACCAAACCTTCCATGAGTGGAATTTTAAAGTGGTTATAGTTTAGCGGAACAGCACCACGGGCCGCTGCACCAGCGCCAAGGTTTGCTGTATCTTCGTTTCGCTCGCTACCACGGACAATGTCTTCCACAACATTTAGACGTTTTGGAACACATTCAACGGCGCCGCAAGTAATGCGGATATCTTCGATAGTGCTGCCATTCATTTTGATTGCCGCAGCGATATTGACCAGTGGGAAATCCCATGAATTACGGTCAGCCACTTTTTCAAAATAAAATTCCGCACCGGCCCAAGTTGCCGGAATGCGAATTGCCGTCAGAACATCACCAGGTTTCAGAATTGTCATATTCTCAATGTCAATTGCGGGGCCGATAAAGAAATCAGTTGCGGCAACAACCTTTTCACCAGAGCTGTTCTGAATGACCATGCTGGCATCAAGGGAAACCAATGCAGAAGCTGTATCAGAAGGCGATACCGCAACACAGCGGGAAGCTCCAAACAGGCAATGTTCCCTGTTCATCCCTTCCGGCGTATCAGAGTAACATGTGTTACCACCAGCACGGTAGCAGTCCAGACCACTACGATAATACCAGCAACGGGCATCCTGGCTGACATTGCCGCCAATTGTTCCCTTGTTTCTGATTTGCGGGCTGGCCACACGGCTGGCTGCAGAAGAAAGCAAACCGAATTTTTCTTTGATGATCGGGTTATTCTCGACTTCAGTTAAGGTGGTAAGGGCACCGATCTCAACGCCGCCATCCGCTGTTTCACGGATGCCTTTGAGAGAGTCGATTCCTGTCAAATCAACAACGGTTGTTGGTCTTTTGATCCTGTCCTTGAACCAGTCAAGACTGTCATGTCCACCAGCGATCGCCCAGCCGTTTTCACCGGCGTCAGTCAGCAGGCTAATTGCACTTGCAAGGTCTGTTGGTTGAACCAGATTAAAGTTTGGCATCATATCTTTCATATTCGTGCCCTCCTATATATTTACTTGTAAAGGTTTAAATGATTGCGGTCTGCCAGCCATGGCATTGACAATCATATCTGGATCAACCGGCGTACGGTTGAAGCTATGGCCTGTTGCATCCTGAATAGCACTCAAGATCGCAGCAGCGGCACAACCCATCACTGGCTCACCAACCCCTTTTACCCCGGCAGGGCTTTGTGGATCAGGTTTATTCACCGCACCGACCTCAAGATTGCTTGGAATATCAAGAATGGTGAGTGGTTTTGTATGGTAAAGATCAACAGTAGCACAGAGACCGTTTTGCGGGTCATAGACCATGCGGTCAGTTGATGCCATTCCCATGCCCATAACGCCACCGCCACGAACTTGCTGCTCAAGGCTTTGTGGGTGGATGACGCTTCCGCAGTCAACAAACGCTGTATATTCCAGGATTTCATATTTACCGGTTTCGGTATCAAGTTCAATCATGGCATAGCCAGTTGCAAGTGCAGGAACTGTCCCTTTCTTAGGCATGTTATCTTTGGCAACACCACAAAGGCCAAGTCCGGCCACAAGCGGCATTGCTGCTTTTGTCACGGCGTTCAGTTCATCCGGGAATTCGTGCCCGTCATATTTCCCGCCAAGCTCAATAGCCCTTGTAGCAGCCTGTGCAAAGGTCATGACTTTTGACGGATCGGATTTTAAGAAGACCGTTTCATTGTCCACTTCATAATCATCCGCAGCACCGCCAAGATCCATTGCTGCAATTTCTTTCAACTTTTGTTTGGCATCATTTGCCGCTGCGAAGTTGGTTCTTGTTGTTGTAAAGGTTGTGTTACTTCCGAACTGGGCAAGAACCCAAGGAAGTCCGCGACGGCTGTCACCATGTTCGATTACAGTATTTTCCCAGGAACAGCCCAATGTTTCCGCGGCAATACGTGATGCGGATGCATAGGAATATGTTCCAAGGTTACCAACACCGGAATGGATATGAAGTTTGCCATCAGGACGAATGGTTACAAGACCATCAAAACCGTTTGAACCGGCAGAGTGATAGGCTTGTCCGACACCAATGCCGATGACCTTATTGCCGTTGCGTTTACCGCTCAGGGCTATTTTTTCTTTCCATTTGAATTTATCGGACCCCATAATCAGGGCATCGCGAATGTAAGAACTGGTCACAGTACTTTCACGGTCAGAGAATACAACGTCATGATCCGGTGCATTAATTTCACGGATCATGATACGGTCGATACCAAGCTGCTTGGCAGCACGGTCCATAAAGGGTTCCATGATACAGGCGATCTGGTTCTGTCCAGGGCCCCGTTGTGAAATATGCATTGGTTTATTGGTTACGACCGGCACACCGCGGAAACGCATGTTTGTTGGCGTATAAACAAGCGCGAGTGCTTCTGCTGCTGCTGTATAGTCGCCGGAACCGTTGCTTGGGCCGCCGGATTGGACAATGTAGCAATCAATCGCAGTCACTTTACCCTTATTGTCAAAGCCAACTTTCAGTTGACCCTGAAATCCGGGACGTGAACCACCAATATGATATTCCTCTGCCCTGGTGATGCGAAGCATGCAAGGGCGACCAATTTTCTTGGACATATAGGCCGGAATAGCCATTGTCGGATATGGGCTGGCTTTGGCGCCGAAACCGCCACCGCAGAATTCCGCGATGTAAACAACATCTTCAACAGGAATTTGCAACATGGCGGCAAGGCCAGGCATCATCCATGACTGGCTTTGTGAAGAGCCATAGACAAAACATTTGCCATTTTCCCAATAGGATAATGTGCTTCTTGGCTCAAGGGCCTGATGGCTCGAGCTGGCAACAACAAATGGTTCATCGATGATAAAGGCTGCGTCCTTGAAGGCCGCCTCAACATCACCTACGGACCATTCTTCAGGGGCTTCGCCCATTGGAAGTCTGGTTTCACCGGCTTCTGCAAAATCACGTGCTGTCCATTTCAGAACACCAAGGGGGATAGAGCGTCCACCTGAAATATTTCCTTCGTCAAGGGCATTTGGTCCACCAGGATAAAGGCTTTGAAGAGGATCAAGACTGAATGGTTGAGCTTCGTAGTTTACTTTAATTTTTTCAAGAGCTTCTGCTGCAATAGCTTCGGTTTCCGCAGCAACTGCGAGAATAGGCTGACCAAGCTGTCTTGGTTTGTTGGTCAGGATTGGGTACCCTGGAGGAGGAGAAGGCGGAACATCATTTTCCGTCAAAATTCCAAGCACACCTTTCATGGCTAATGCTTCTGAAGTATCAACAATAGTGACATTGGAGCTTGGCATAGGGTTGCCGAGCATTTTAACATAGCACATACCATCTACGCGGACATCTTCCGAATATTTGCTGGCGCCAGTTACTTTTGCTCTCACGTCTGGTGGGGTAAAGTTGTTCCCTAATAGTTTTTCTGCCATTTTTATGCCCTCCCTGCTGCTTTGACTATAGCATTAATGTAGTTATTATAGGCGCCGCAACGACATAGATTGCCGGAGAGTGCATGACGAACTTCATCGCGTGTCGGGTTGGGGTTGCGCTGTAAGAGAGCAACACCTGAAACAACCTGGCCAGGGGTACAATATCCGCATTGCGGGGCAAGTTCCTCAATCATGGCCTGCTGAACAGGGTGAAGCTCACCATTTGGACCAACGACACCTTCAACAGTCACGATTTTTTTATTTCGTACCATGTGGGTTAATGTTGAACAGCTGTATGTGGTGACGCCGTCAATCATTACGGTACAGGCACCACAGGATGCGCGGTCACAGCCGAGCTTTGTTCCGGTAAGGCCGAGTTTGTTGCGAAGAGTATGAGCCAGAGTTTCGTTTGGCATAACATCAACGGGACGATCTTTGCCGTTAACATTGATGGTAACAAGTCTTTCAACTGAACCTGCGCCACCGCCTGAGCTGTCGCCTCCGGAACACCCTGTCATAAGGCCAGCGGCACCGGCAACAGTACCGGCAGCGATTACGCCTTTAATAAAAGTACGCCGGGATAGCGCATCTCGTTCTGTGCTCAGAGGATCATACCGATCTGAACTGAATTTTTTTTGCATTAATTTGTGCTCCTCCACATTAGTATTTCTATATACTTCGTTGCAAATATATATAAGACATAAAAAATGTCATCAACAACCCACCGCACGTTCAATATTTTCTATTGGACATGATTTTACTGCAACTATGTTCCCATACCTCTAGAATATTTTTGTGATTTTTCTTGAGATATTTTTTGCCTCCCGCTATGAGGTATTGTAACTATATAACTTGATGTTAGTTAAGTCTAGATGCAAAATAAACGGGACATTGAAAAAAGGCGCTGATTTCAGCGATAAAATACTTATGGAAAAAAATGAAGATCACATAATTCGGCATGGGTCTATCAGTCGGATTTTTCACTGGTTAATGGCGGCGTGTATTTTAACATTATTGGCGACCGGATTGCTTCCGGTACTTGGGTTTAAATTTGAATGGGTTGAACCACACTGGATCGCGGGTATTGCCCTGACAATTGCTGTTTTAATTCATCTGTTTCGGTCTCTTTCACCAAAAAAATTGAAATCAATGTGGATATCAGTGAGCGATATTCGTGAATTTTTTGATAATCGCGGAAAAGTTTTGGGTGGTAAATATTCGCTTGAACAGAAATTGATGCATCATGCGATTATGGTGTTCAGTCTGATTTCCCTGATTACAGGATGGTTGCTTCTTTTGAAAATAGATACGCCGTTCTGGCAGCGTAACCCCTTTATCTTTCAGGCAGAAACCTGGGGAATAATCTATGTTTTCCATGGTCTGTCTACACTTATATTTGTCAGTTCAATTATGCTGCATATTTACTTTTCGCTCAGACCGGAAAAATCAATGTATCTTCGGTCTATGTTTAAAGGCTGGATTACCCGTGAAGAATATAACAAAAATCATAGTCCTGACCGCTGGGATGTTTAATTATTAATTTGAATATTAGAAAGAATTAAGATGAGTGAACAAGGTAAAAGTAAACTCCGTACATCGATTGATGCAATAGAGGGCGGTTACGAATTTATGCTGGCTTATGCCGCGCAGGGGCGTGATTTTGAATATACCGGCGGTGGTGCAGGACCCTCAATCCGTGGTTATCTAGGCGGATTAAAAGACGGACTTGGATCAATTGCCGATGACTTTGAAGCTGAAGTAAAAGAAAATGTAAAAAGTGGTGCCGAGGAGTTTAATCAGTTTATAGAAATTCTTCGTGCGGATGCACAAAAGTCACTGACAGCTGTTTCAATGGTTCTATCACTTCCTTCAATCGGCTCTCAGGTTGTTGATAATTTAAACGCATCCATTCATATAAGAGCTATGCTGACAGATCTGTTTCTTATTGATGAGGCGCTGTCCTCATTAAAGCGTCAAGAATGATAATTTTGCCATATTTTTCTGTTTTATTTACGGCTGTGTTAATGGCAAGGAAAAGATTAATGAATATTGGTACGCTTAAAATAGCGGCAATTATGTTTTTTTCGTTCAATCTGTTGTCATTCAAAAGTTTTGCTCAGTCTGATGAAGAGACTGAATTTTTTCAGAAATATCAGGCAATGGTCATAATTGAGGAAGCGAACCAACATTGTCCGCTGCTTTCAAGGCTGGAAGCGGAAGTCTTAAATGGCCAGATCGTTTTTGCAAATTCAAATTTTATGGGCAAGCTTGACCGGGTGGAAAAGTTTAAAAAAGAAGCAAGAATATTTGCCCGCAGGGCATCCTGTAACTCTCCGGAAATTATGGGTTTGATCGGGCTGGCCAGGCAGGAAGCAAGCGATTCAATGGTTAACCAGCTATTGTTGTCCCGACAAATCCACCTGCTTGATCAGGAAGCGGCAAAAACGGGGACAGCCGGACAGGAAATGCTGCTAGACTATTTAACGGATGCGGAGTGGGGCCTGCTTGATAATTTATATCTGGAAGTCAAAGAGAACTATCTCAACCAGGCAAGTCAGGAAGACTGGGATAAATATGAAGACTCTTTAATCAAGGTCGCAAAAGAAAAGACAACACAGAAGTTTCTGTCCAATGAAAATCTGATAAAAACACGCCCCGCCAAAAGTGTGGAAGCCATTCAGGCAACGGCCAATAACAATGAAATTTTCAACTATTATTTTTATCTGGATAAATCAGTAAGGGCCTTTGTTGAAGGAAGCAAGGCTGATGAAGACGGCTATCCTTACAGCCGCCCGGCCAATGATTTTACCAACTGGCTTGCTTATAGGCCGCGGGACGAAGATGTCACATGGATGGTATCCTATCCTGGCTGCGGCGGGAATTTTGAAGGAACCACCTGTATTCTGGTTGTCGGAGTAAATGGCGAATTAGGGGTTGTTCTTAATGGCGACGTTGAGAAAGTTTCTTTGGAATATAGAAACCCGGCAAATACAGAACTGGCGGGACAAAATAAAGCCGTGGAAGGTCCAATTGGCACCAACGAAAAAAATGAGGAAAACTATACCTATAATCTTGAACTTATGTCGAATTCGGCTGATAAGAAAGAGATTGTTGCTATGGTAGATTCAAATAATAAAAAGCTATTGTCACAGGTTGGAACAAAAGCACCGGCAAATGCCAGACTTTATTTATTTCCCGAAGGAAGTTTGAGTTCTATAGAGCAATTAAGCAAAAATGATTTGCTGAAATTGACCATTACAACAGCCGATGGTAAGAAACAATCAAGTATAATGCCGATGCAGAATTATCATCAGGCGAAAAACTGGGCGACCACCATTCAATGAATTAAACAGAATTAAGAGGTGTTAAGATGAAGCAATTAAAACTATTTATAATAATTCCGGTATTGTTTCTGATAAGCATCAATACGGCATTTTCACAGGCAAAAACAGCAACAAAACATACTGTTGTGGCAGATGGTCATCCCATGGCAGTCTGGGAAAAGTCGGTTGAAAATCCGAAAGGAATTATCCTGCTTCACCATGGTCGCACCTGGAGTTCAATTCCGGATTTTGATTTACAGGTGGAAGGCGAGGATCTTTCGCTCATGGACGGTTTTAATGAACGGGGCTACAGTGTCTGGGCGCTTGATGCCCGCGGATATGGCGGTACGCCGCGCGATGAGACTGGCTGGAACACGCCAAACAGAGCGGCAAAAGATTTGTCAATTGTTCTCGACTGGCTTTTCAAAAGGACGGGACAGAAAATTAATGTCTGGGGCTGGTCAATGGGCTCAATGATCAGTCAGCTGACAGCACAGCTTTATCCGGAAAATTTTGCCAGCCTGACCCTTTTTGGCTATCCGGTTCGTTATGATAATACATATCCGGATGATACCCAGAACGGCAAACCGCCTATGAAAGAAAATACAGCAGAAGCGGCAGCAAGTGATTTTATTACACCCGGATCAATCAGTCAGAAAGCTATTGATGAATATGTGCGGGCGTCACTTGAAGCAGATCCGGTCAGAGCTGATTGGCGTAATCAGGAACAGTATAACCAGTTTGATCCGAAAAAAGTATCAATGCCCGTCTTGCTTCTTCAGGGGGAGTTTGACCCACTGGCGGAAACAAAATCGCATGCAAAGGCATTTTCAGAATTTCCAAATGCCAACAAGCAATGGGTTGTCTTAAAAGGTGGTGATCATGCTGCCCTTCTTGAAAAACCAAGAGGGCAACTGATCGATGCATCAATCAATTTTATTGAATGGCTGAAAAAATAGTCTTTAAAGATATACCAAATAAAGCAGAAACAGACCAAGACCGACCCTGTAAATAACAAACGGGGTCATAGATGATTTCTGCAGCCATTTCATTAGAAAAGTAATCGCGAGCAGCGCAGATATAAAGCTAAGACCCGCCCCCCAGAGAAGTTCTGAAACGGAGACGACAGGCTGCTGATCGCCGGTAAAGAGCTCTATCAACAGCAGGGTCGCTGCAGCGAGAATAGTTGGAATTGACAGCAGCATGGAAAAATGGGCGGCTGTGGTTCTTGAAAAACCAAGAGCCCGCGCAGCCGTCATGGTGATACCGGACCGACTTGTCCCCGGAATAAGGGCAAGCACCTGCGCCAGACCAATGATCAGGGCATGTCCATATTTAAGCCCGGAAAGATTTATTTTTACAGGTGATTTTGTATCATACCAGTATAACAGGATACCAAAAATGATCGATGTCCAGCCAATGACCTCCATGCTTCTAAAATTGTCAATCAATCCTATTGCTGAAAATAAGCCACCAAAAATAATAACCGGGACTGTGGCCAGAATAATAGCCAGCATCATGGTGCGTTCCGACCTGTTATAGTCTTTTTTCAGCATGAGCATCTGAATGAAGGCGTGTAAAAGACGCCAAACATCTTTGCGAAAATAAAGAATGACTGCGCCAAGAGTACCAACATGAACGCCTACATCCATCATGACACCCTGATCGGGCCAATCTGACAGAAGTGGGACCAAAATAAGGTGGCCTGATGAGCTGATTGGCAAAAATTCTGTAATGCCCTGCACGATGGCAAGAACAATGATGTGCAATAGGGTCAATATAAATTCCTGACGGGGTTAAGGTTTTTGATGGTCATTGGTCATCCATGACATCTTTATGAAGCAGCAAGGCAATTCGGGCTATGCGTTTCATGGAATTTGAAGAAAGCGTCGAGCCGGAGATACCGTTAATCGGTTTATCTAGTGAATTATCGCCAGTCAGTGCCGCATCATAATATTGCGACCGGTAAGCACGGCTTTGTACTTCATGGCCACGACTTTCCCTGTAAATAAGCACGCTTATATCGACAATTTTATCATCTTCTACGACGACACCCGCAGTAATAGGCATGGTCCGGGCAACACTTTCAAGGACCCATAAGGTTCTGTTTCCCTTGCGCCAATATCGGTACCTAACCGGTGTATTATCTGCGCCATTTAGAACCTCATTGATGTGATCACGAAGTTCGCCGATGACCCAAACAGTCGATTTTTTTGGTATTTCACCATCAAAGAAACTTTTTACATAATCATTCGTTCTGTTATAGACCCGTTCCGCTGGGTGGAAGGTGTCTTGTGCATATACTGAAACTGTACTGAAAATCAAAACAGCAACGATAATGTTCAGATATTTCATAATTTATCCCATCACGTTAAGTCCGGATTTTTTTGCCGGAAGTGCGAATGATTTCTAAATTGGCTTTTGCATTAATATCAAAGGACGATAGCCGAGTAAAGAAAGCAATCTTCAGGAATTTATTTAAGTCTTACTGGACAGGAAAATCAAGCGGATAACTTTTAATATTTGCTTTTCCGGATAGTTTTAATATGCTCTTTTCCGGTGGGCCGTCAAATTTGTTAGACCGAGCAAAAAATACTGTTTTATTTCTGTTTTAATGGATAAGAATTACTATGAATAATCGTAGACGCATGCTGAGAATTATGGCGCTGGGAACGGGGGTTCTTGTTACGCCATCAGGACTTATTGCAAAAGAAACACCCAAACAGTTCTATGAATGGCAGGGAAGGGCCATGGGTGCTGAAACGTCACTACAGTTATATTCTGATAATGAAAAAAAAGCAGAAGAAGTGATAGACGGCGCTCGGTCCGTTATCCGAAAATATGAAAAACTTTTCAGTCTATATGATCCGCAATCTCAAATATCGCAATTGAACCAGACCGGTAAGCTGAATAACCCGGACGGGGAATTTATGGATCTGTTAAAACAGTCAGTGCAATTTTATAAGACGACACAAGGCGCATTTGATATTACAATTCAGCCACTCTGGACTTTATATAAACACCATTTTGGTAAGCCGGACGCTGGAAACCTTGATAATGAAATAAGGGCCACATTAGCAAAAATCGGTACAGATAAAATAACCCTTCAGAACAATGTTGTCGCATTCACAGAGCAGGGAATGGGAATTAGTTTTAATGGAATAGCGCAGGGCTATATCACCGATAAAGTGACCGATTACCTAAAAGTAAATGGTTTTGACAATATACTTGTCGATATTGGAGAATACAGGGCTGGCGGACCACAGAATGACGGCTCGCCCTGGCGGATCGGTCTCCTGGATCCGTTCGATGCGGTTTCAATTACTGACGTGATAGAGATTAAATCAGGGGCTGTTGCCACCTCGGGCGGTTATGGAGATCAGTTTGACCCCTCCGGCAATTACCATCATCTGTTTGACCCACGCACTGGAAAAAGCAGCCAGCTATATGCTTCTGTCACAGTCACATCATTGGATGCAACAACGGCAGACGCGCTTTCGACAGCTTTTTCAAATACGTCTCTGCCTGAAATAAAAGAGGTTCTGAAGCATTTTAAAGGATGCAGTGCGCGGCTTACGCATCAGGACGGCACTGTTACGGTTATCTGAAAACCAAAATCGGAGAACTCCCGTCCGATTTCGCTCTAAACTGTTATGAATTATGCTATAATCGGCTGAAATATTGCAGGTTATATAGGGTTGCCTGCGTAAAAGAATAAAATATTAGGGGTAAGCAATGGGGACTGATGAGAAAAACGGGGGCCAGAAAAATTCTTTTTTAAGCGTCTTTGAAAAAGAAGGGGCTGCCTTTGTGTGGTCATTTCTTTATTTCTTTTCCCTGCTCACGGCTTATTTTATTTTAAGGCCAATCCGAGATGCCATGGGCATTGCCGGCGGCACTGGATCACTGGCCTATCTTTTTTCATATACATTTCTGGTGATGCTGGCGGTCATGCCCATTTATGGTGCACTGGTCGCGCGGTATCCCCGCCGTAAACTCATTCCTTATATCTATTTGTTTTTTATCTTTAATCTAGTGCTGTTCTGGTATCTTTTTATTCAGGAAATAAGGCTGGATATAGTGGCGAAGGTGTTTTTTGTCTGGCTCAGTGTATTTAATGTCTTTGTGGTATCAATCTTCTGGAGCTTTATGGTTGATATTTTTAAAGCAGGAGATTCCAAGAAGCTGTTTGGTATGATCGCGTCCGGCGGAACGATCGGCAGTATTATCGGTCCAAATCTGGTTCGGAATCTGATTGATGGTCTGGGAATTGAAAATCTGTTGCTGGTTTCTGCAGCAGTGATCTTTTTTTCTATATTCTGTGTTTTGAGACTTATTCAGCTTAGAAGCGGAAGTCTTGCAGAACTTGAAAATAGTCAGGAAAAAAACGCAAACGAGAAAGCCATTGGCGGTGGGGCCATGGCCGGGTTTACGGAAATTCTGAAATCCCGCTATCTTATGGGAATAAGCCTTCTTGTTTTTTTATTGTCATTGACTGCGACATTTGCCTATTTCCAACAAGGGTCATTAATCTATGATGCTTATCCTGATACAGCAGAGCGTGTCAAAATATTTGCGCTGATTGAGCAATATGTATCTATCGGCGCTCTGATTTTTCAGGTTTTTATTTCAGGACCGGTGCTTTCCAAATATGGGGTTAAATTTGGAATAATCGTTTTGCCGGCTCTCACTATTATTGGGTTTTCACTTCTTGCCGTGTCGCCGGTTATTGGTGTCTTTATTGTGTTTCAGACAATAAGACGGGCAACCGAATATGGTATGTTCGTTCCGTCACGTGAAAACCTGTTCAGTATTGTCAGCCGGGAACAAAAATATAAAGCCAAAAATTTCATTGATACTGCCGTATTCAGAGGCGGCGATGTGATCAATGGTTGGATCTATACGGGACTTAGTTCAGCTATTGGATTATCGATCGGGGCAATTGCTATGATCGGTGTTCCTCTTGCCGCGATCTGGGCCATGCTGGCCTGGAGGTTGGGGCGGCATCATGAAAAGATCACAGAAATTAAACCATAAGGGTCGGGAAACTTATTAAATCAGTTAAAAATATTGGGAGATATAAATGAACCATAATGAACTAACGAGAAAAGAGTTTTTAAAATTAAGCGGTGCTGCCGTAGGAGGTGGCCTGCTGGCGGGCATGGGGCTGGGCAATAGCGCCAATGCACAGGCAAGTGAACTTCTGCACCGGACTATCCATTCCACGGGTGAGAAAATACCCGCCGTTGGCCTTGGTACAGCGCTTGAATTTGGTGATTTAAGTGCAGATTTTAGCAAAAGAAAAGGGGCGATTGAAGCCTTGTTCCGTGAAGGGGGAACGGTTATTGATACGTCCCCGACCTATGCTGATGCTGAAAAAATTGTTGGTCGCGCCCTAGATGAACTGGGGGCTCGCGATAAATGTTTTTTGGCTACGAAAACCAGTATCTCAGGAAAACAGGCTGGGATTGATCAGAATAGTCAGTCTTTTGAAGATTTAAGAACCAACAGATTTGATCTTCTTCAGGTTCATAATCTTCGCGATACTGAGGCCCACCTTGAAACTATTTATGGCCTTAAGGAAGAGGGGAAAGTCCGCTATGCGGGGATTACCCATTTCAGGGAAAGTCAGAATGACGATGCGGTGAAAGTGATTGAGGCCCATAAGCTGGACTTCATGCAATGCCAGTATAACCTGCTTGACAGATCTATTGAAGATCGTGTGCTTCCGGCTGCCCGTGAGCGGGGGGTTGCGGTCATGATCAATGTGCCATTTGCGCGTGGCCGATTGTTCGGGCCGACAGCAGGGAAAGGGCTGGCCATACCGGACTGGGCAAAAGATTTCGGCGCAGACAGCTGGGGTAAATTTTTCCTGAAATTTATTTTGGGTCATCCGGATGTAACGGTCATCATTCCGGGTACAATAAATGATTATCATGTGGTTGATAATATTGGTGCCCTAAAAGGGCGTCTGCCAACAGAAGCAGAACGAAAAAGAATGGTCAGTTTTATCGAAGAGCTATAATTGCGCTTTTCACAGCGCAGAAATAACACTATCTTCAGTTAAAGGCACAGCAGACCACTGTGCCTTTAATTATTATAAGTCTTTAGGCAGGGTTTTAAATGATGGGCGATAAAGCGAAACTTTCATTATTTCTGGAAAATAATAAGACCAGAAAAAATAATGAAGCTGCTTATATTTATGATAACCCGGTTGACGTGATTGTTGCCAACCATCCGACGGAAATAGAAAGCGCATTTAAACAAATAAAACAAAGCCTGAAGCAAAATTTTCATGTTGCGGGATGGATCAGCTATGAAGCAGGACTTTATTTTGAAAAAAAACTAAGAGCAAAGCTTCCGGAAAATTTTAAGATACCGCTCTTATATATGGGGGTTTATGAAAATCGAAAAATACTGGATGACCGGGATGCTGACTATTACTGGCAGTCTTTCAGGGATCGATCCCGCTTTGAAATTTCCAATCTTCATCTAAGCCGAAGCCGGGAAAGTTATCAGAAATCATTCGATCAGATTCAGAATTATTTAAATGCCGGAGATATATATCAGGTTAATTTTACGCAGAAAGCCGAATTTGATTTTAGGGGAGAAGCGAGGGCACTTTATGCAACCTTAAGAGACGCACAGTCGGTTGAATATGCTGCCTTTATCGAAAGCGATAATCTGAATGTTCTTTCCTTAAGCCCGGAACTTTTTATCAGGAAGAAAGGCAATAATCTGACCACAAAGCCAATGAAGGGAACCCATCGGCGTGGTCGTACATCTGAAGAGGATATAGACTTTTCAGAGGCTCTTAAAAACAGCGAAAAAGAGCGGGCGGAAAATTTAATGATTGTTGATCTGCTGCGTAATGATCTTTCAAAATTTGCGGACAAGGGATCGGTGGAGGTTACAAAGCTTTTCGAGGTCGAGAAATATCGGACCCTTTTTACCATGACATCAACGGTGGAAGCGACAGTTGGCCCGGAGGTTTCGGCCCTTGACGTCCTGACGTCAATTTTCCCATGCGGGTCTGTAACAGGCGCACCAAAAATAAGGGCGCAGGAAATTATCTGCGAACTGGAAGGCGGAGAGAGAGGAATTTACACTGGTGCTATTGGTTATTTTACCCCGGATAATGACATGTGTTTCAGCGTTCCGATCAGAACCATTACTCTTGATCATCATGGCAAAGGAGAGCTGGGGATTGGTGGGGCAATCGTTGCCGATTCAGTGGCGCAATCAGAATATGAAGAATGTTTGCTTAAAGCACAGTTTCTTACCCATGATTATCCGGCATTCGCACTGATTGAAAGTCTTGCCTGGTCGGCGAAGGACGGATTTGTTTTTTTGAAGGATCATCTTCAGAGGCTTCATACCTCGGCCGATTATTTTTCTTTTTCATTTGATCAGGATGAAGTGGAAGCCGCCCTTAAAGACCATTGTGAATATATTTCAGGAGATCAGGACCAAATATATAAAGTCCGCCTGCTTCTTGCAAAATCAGGGACCATTTCCATCACATCTGAAAAGATCAGGATGATGAAAAATACTGAATTGGCGACTGCCAAAATGTCAGAATTTGTTATAGATAGTCAGGACCCGATAAGGTTCCATAAAACAACGCTTCGCGGGCTCTATGCATCGGAATATAATAAACACCATAAGGAAACCGGCTGTTTTGATGTGATATTTACCAACGAGCGCGGTGAAGTGACAGAAGGCAGCTTCACCAATATATTCATCGAGAAGGACGGGATATTTTATACACCACCTGTTAAATGTGGTCTGTTAGGCGGTATTTTAAGACAGTCGCTTTTAATGTCAGATCCGCAAAAATATCAGGAAAAAATTATATCCCTCAAAGAGTTAAAGTCTGCCGGTCAAGTCTTTCTTTGTAATTCCGTACGAGGAATGATTGCCGTTCAAATGATCTGAATTATGCGGGATTTTCATAAAATTATCTCGAATTTAATTAAATGTTTAACAATTAAATGTTTATTTTCAATAACTTAACACCTTAACTATCCTTAACTATTTTACGATTTATTAAGATATATCAGGCATTATGCAATGGTTGGGTGGTTTGGGCGAGTCTATATATTCTCGCAATTTACCACATTTTAGTTAATTAGAAGCGGGGTAAGATAAATGCGTGTATTAGCGGTAACATCTCAAAAAGGCGGGTCTGGTAAAACGACCTTAAGCGGACATCTGGCAGTGCAGGCGGAGCTTTCCGGTGCGGGACCTGTGGTTCTGGTCGATACAGATCCGCAAGGCAGTCTGACAGCATGGTGGAATGAGCGTGAAGCGCCGACCCCTGCTTTTGCGCAGACCAATGTATCAAGGCTTCTTTCCGATCTGGATCAGCTTCGTGAACAGGGATTTAAACTGGCGATCATTGATACGCCACCAGCCATTACACTGGCTATTCAAAGTGTAATTGCCGTTTCCGACCTTATTATTATCCCCACCCGTCCGAGCCCACATGACCTGCGTGCAGCAGGAGCGACAGTCGAACTCGCTGATAGAAGCGATAAACCTTTTATGTTTGTAATTAATGCTGCAACCCCGAGAGCAAGAATTACCAGCGATGCGGCAATCGCTCTTTCACAGCATGGGACAGTTTCACCTGCCACAATTCACCAGAGAACGGATTTTGCATCAAGCATGATTGATGGCAGAACGGTTATGGAAATCAATCCGGAGTCAAGGTCATCCAAGGAAATTGCGGAACTTTGGGATTATGTAAGTGATCGTCTTGAAAAGAATTTCAGAAGGATCGTGTTTCAGCATCAGGCCCAGCAGTTAAGACGCACACCAGTTCAGAACACAGGGTTTGGTCGCCGTCAGGCCGAAGGTTAAAAGAGGGTAGAGTTATGAGTTCAGTAAAAAAAGAAGCAAGACTTTCAGGATTATTACTGGCGAGAAAAGGGACTGCTATTCCGGCACATACTGATCATCGTTTGACGATACAGGCATTAAATCCGGTACAGCATCATCGCGCATTACCACATCCGGCAGAAGACATTAAAGCTGAAGATACTGATAACAGCAGATTTGTTGAAGCGGTAATGGAAATTAATAACGTCAAAAAAAGACAATATAATAATGTGGATTTTGATGAGGATGCGGAACCAAAAGCGACCAAAGTGATTGCAAGAGCAAATATCGGTCAGCATACAGTTCAAAAGAAAAATGACAAAGTTCCAGATAACCGTAAAGATGTTAGTAGCAAAAGGATCGCTATGACGCTCCGCATGGAACAGGACGATCATCTTAAACTTAGAATTTATGCAGCGCATTCAAGAAAAAGCTGTCAGGAAATTATTTCTGCGGCCCTTGAAATGTATCTTAACGAAGACAAAAAAGTGTGTGATTTGGGCGAGTGTAGTTGTCTTACGAATTAAATAAAAAAATGACAGAAAAAGTCGAATGGAATTGAAAATGACACAACTCAACGAAGACAGAGAACTGATTGTAAGTATGAAGCAGAGGATCAAATATGATTCCCTTCTTGCTGTTGCATTTACGTTTTTGGTAACGGCTTGTTCGAATGGAAATATAAATAATCAGGCCACGGCTGTTTATAAACAAAGCGACAGTGAAACCCGCATGGAAGCGGTCGAAGTCGGTGTCGTAGATAACAGCTTTCTTGCACTGGCAAATGAAATGGCGGAGCAGGGCGATTATAATGCCGCAATTCCTCTTTATCGCCGCGCTCATAGCTATGAAAGCTCAAGTATAGAACCGTTGATTGGATTAGGGGAAAGCCTGGCAGCGATTGGGCAGTATAATGAAGCCAATGAAGCTTTCCAGAAAGCACTTGGAAAAAATGGTCAAAGCATCAGAGCTCTCAAAGGGTTGGGATCAAGCTATCTTGCGCTTAATCGTCCAACACGCGCCCTGCCATTTTTACAGCAAGCGGTCCGTGTCAGTCCGCGGGACGTGGACGCGATGAGTTCTCTTGCAGTTGCTCTTGATATGCAAGGCCACCGTGCAGCTTCACTTGAGGTCTATAAAGACGGACTTGCGGTTGATCCGGATAATCTTAAACTGTTGAATAATTATGGCTTATCGCTTGCCCTTCAGTCACGAAATGACGAAGCGATTAATATTCTGAAACAGGCCGCACAGCATAAGGATGCGGGCGCAACAAATCGTCAGAATCTTGCGATGGCCTATGCGCTTTCAGGAAATGAAGTCATGTCTGCCCGACTACTTTCCATTGACAGTGGGCCTGATATTGCTGCTGAAAATCTCCATTATTATCGGATGCTCAGCAATCTTCCTACTGATGACCGGTTTGATTCAGTGCTTAATCAGTCTGCGAGTGATATGACTGATAAGACCAAAATGGCAAACGAAGTTTATAATGATGACGATAATAAATTGACAAAGGCCATTACAATTGCCCGACTGACTGAAGTGCCACCGGAACCTGTAGCAGCGGTTGAACCGGAGCCGGAGCCAGCACCAGTTGAGCAAGCCGAGGACGATAATGGTGTTCCTGCCCTTCTTGGTCCAGAAGGCTGGGCATTGCAGATTGCCGCATACAGGACAAAAGAAGAATTGCGCCCGGGCTGGGAAAAACTGAAAGCCAAATATTTTGACATTATTGGCGGGCTTGAACCCCGCCGTTCGGAGATCGATTTTGGTAATCGTGACACACCGCCAACCGGATATTTTTACCGTCTTAATGCCGGTCCGCTTACCAGTTATGAGGAAGCCCGTGATGCCTGTAAGAAAATACAGGAACTGGGAACAGATTGCTGGGTACGTCCGCCCGAAGTGACTGAAGGTGATCTTCCTGAATCAGATAAGGACAAGAAGCTGGCCGAACAGTATAAATACAGGGAAGAACTCCCACCCCAACAGGATGACGGAAATACACTTTAAATTTTAGTTTGCTTGGTTTTATGAACACTCCGTAATAAAATTACGGAGTGTTTTTTTATGCAGCCTTGTTTGTGCTGGCCGCAGAGGACAGAATGGCATATATAGCATCTGCACTATCAGTGCCGCGTAATTTTTCACAAACAGACTGGTCGCGAAGAACGCGTGAGACCTTAGCAAGGGCTTTCAGATGATCGGCTCCTGCCTGTTCAGGAACAAGCAGGAGAAAAATAAGATCAACCGGCTGATCGTCAAGTGCGTCAAAATTTACCGGTTTTTCCAGTTTGGCAAATATTCCGACAATTTGATCAAGGTCCGGAAAGCGGCCATGAGGTATGGCAACACCGTGCCCAACGCCGGTAGAGCCAAGTCGCTCGCGTTCCATAAGAACGTTGGCAATCTCATAAACTGGCTTGCCAATTTTATCTTTGGCTATATTCCCAAGTTCCTGCAGTAATTGTTTTTTACTGGATGCTTTCAGATTAGGAAATATCCGGTCCAAATTAATCAAATTTGAAATGTCCATTAAGATTACGGTCTCTTATTATTTTTACTAAGATAATTTAGGATCTATCCATCCAATATTGCCGTCCGGTCTTCTATAGACAACATTGATGCCGCCATGTCCACTGTTTCGGAACATTAGTGTCTGAAGGTCACCAAGGTCAAGTCTCATAACAGCATCACTTACTGTAACTTCCGGAATTTCCATATCCATTTCGGCCACAATGACCGGCATGCTTTCTTCTTCCTCGAGTTCTTTAGAATCAGAAACATCAAAGACATTATAGCTTGCTTTATAGACCGCATTCATTTCTTCTTTGGCCTTACTACGTTCCTTATGATGTTTTGTAATACGTCTTTTATAACGGCGTAAACGGGTTTCCAATTTATCAGCGGCGGTATCAAAGGCGGCGTAAATTTCCGTTTCTTCAGCGCTCGACTGCAGATAAATGCCGTGACCGATATGGATTTTGCAATCTGCACGGTATAAATGAGCATTCTTAGAAAGGGTCACATCCCCTTCAATTGTATGACTGAAATATTTGTTAACACTGCCTTCAAGCCGTGATTGAACATGTTCCTGCAATGAAGCGCCAACATCAAGTTGTTTTCCAGTAACCGTAATTCTCATTTTATTCTTATCCTATCTCAGATAGCTTAAATATTGAACGTGCTGATGACAGCACTGATATTAAGGTCGCGGAACTTAGTGATATGTGACCTGTCTGTCAAGCTTTCACGAAATGCCCGCATATTTAATACATCATATTTAACTATGATTATTGTTATTTCCAGTCCTGCAGAGAAAAAACGCTATCTGTAAATTCTTTCTCAAAGCTTAGAATTAAAGGACCGGGTTTTTCATTCTTCTTCTAATTATTGAAGACGGGATTTCTAGGGATTCTCTGTATTTTGCCACGGTTCTCCTTGCAATATCAATGCCTTCGCCCCTTATGATTTCTACGAGCTTATCATCCGATAATATTTTTTTAGGGTCTTCGTCATCAATGAGTTGTTTAATTTTATATTTAATGGACTTGGATGAATACTGATTATCACTATCCAGTGATCCGATCGCGTTGGTAAAGAAGAATTTCATTTCAAAAATCCCTCTTGGTGTCGAGATATACTTATTGGCCGTAACCCGACTCACAGTGCTTTCATGCATTTCAATTGCATCGGCAATCGTTTTCAGATTTATCGGTGCTAGATACTGTATGCCATCGTCGAGGAATTTCTTTTGCAGCTTCACCAGCTCACTGGATACTTTGAGGATGGTCCGTGCTCTTTGATCCAGGGCTCTGACGAGCCAGTTTGCCTTTGCAACGCATTCGTCAATATACTCTTTGTCTTTTTTGCTGGTTGTTTTTCCACCGATTTCATTCAGGTAACGATTGTTCATTAATACTTTTGGAAGGCTATCATTATTAAGCTCGACGGCCCAAGTCCCCTTTGGCGTCTTTCTTACATAAACATCAGGCACAACCGTATAGACAATATCTTCGCCATATTCGAGGCCGGGTTTCGGGTTTAACGCCTTGATTTCCTCGACCATATCAAGAAAATCTTCCTTACTTACCTTGCAAAGTTTTCTCAGTTCATTAAATTTACGGTCACCCAGCATTTCAAGATTATCAAGAAAAATAGCCATGGCTGGATCATAGCGGTCCGCCTGAATTTGCTGAATTTTCAGACATTCGCCAAGGCTTCGGGCAAATACGCCAAGCGGCTCCATAGTTTGGGCAATTTCAAAGATGCGATTGACATCCTCTACGCTGCATCCGCAGCGGTCGGCAATCAGGGATGTCTCTTCATTAATATAACCGGCTTCATCCATCAGTCCGATCAGATACTGGATGATGACTTTCTCATAGGGCTGTGCCTGCAAAAGGGTCAGTTGCTCTTCAAGATGAGCTTTAAGTGAAAGAACAGTGGATTGTTTCTGTTCGGCGGAACTTTCTGTAAAATCAAAATTACCGACGCCGCCGGTGATCATATTACTGCCGTTCAGGCCCAGATTTTCATTAGGCATTGTACCTATATTATCAGAAAAACTGTTATCGTCATATAGTTCGCTATAATCGGTATCCAAGGGTGAATCGTCCTGTGTATCCACCTGGGTCGTTTCATTTAAATAATCGTCCGATGACTTTTGTGATGCGTCTCTTTCGGGGCTGGTATTTTCATCTTTGCGGTCATTTTCGCTATTATTGGCTGATCGGCGATCCTCTTCGCCATCAGAATTTTCACCATATTCCAGCAGTGGGTTTTGCGCAACTTCCTCAGCGACAAATTCAACCAGTTCAGCACTTGAAAGCTGCAACATTTTGATGGCCTGCTGAAGCTGTGGTGTCAGCACCAAAGATTGAGATTGTTTTATGTCAAGGCGAGGCGTTAATGCCATTTATACTTTCCCATCACAAACTGAAATTTTCACCAAGATATACGCGTTTCACATCTTCGTTCTCTACTATTTCCTTCGGCGAACCGGACATCAGAACCTGTCCGTCATGAATGATATAGGCACGGTCAATAATATCGAGAGTTTCTCTGACGTTATGGTCAGTTATCAAAACACCAATATCCCTGTCTTTCAAATGAGAGACAAGATTTCTGATATCGGCAATAGCAATGGGGTCAATACCGGCGAACGGTTCATCAAGAAGCATATATGAGGGGCCGGAGGCTAGTGCACGGGCAATTTCGGCTCTTCTGCGCTCGCCGCCGGAAAGTGACAGTGCTGGCGACTGTCGAATATGCTGAATGGCAAATTCATCAAGAAGATTTTCGAGTGCTTCTGCCCGTTTTGTCGGATTATGTTCACAGATTTCCAGTACAGACCAAATATTTTCTTCCACGGTCATACCACGAAAAATTGACGATTCCTGAGGCAGATATCCGATGCCAAGCCTTGCACGTCTGTACATTGGCATATGTGTAATATCATGACCATCGAGAAGAATTCTTCCGCTATCCGGCTTAACCAATCCAACCATAGTGTAAAAGCTTGTTGTTTTACCGGCACCATTTGGACCCAGAAGACCGATCACTTCCCCTTTTTTGATCTGCATGGATATACCGCGAAGAACTGTTTTTTTCCGGTATTTTTTTTCAACCGCGTCAACAACGAGTCCTTCATCTAATGAGGTTGGATGATGATCCGCTGGTGAAAGTTGTATTATTTTTTCCATTTTTTTATTTTACTCTAAAAGTGATTAACAATAAGTAATTATTTTCTCGTTATATCTATTACTATCAATCGCTTACATCTTAGTTTTTTGGTGGTGTAAATTGTCCTGTTACGCGGTCCGGGCTTCCTTCAACGCGTCCGCCATCCATTGTTATTTGTCCTGTTGTTAGATTGACCTGCAGGCGTGGACTTTTAATTTGTCCATCCGAATTATTAAATTCAACATTGCCACCAAGGGTAATGATTTTTTCTGCAAAGTCATAAACACCCCAGGTACTTTTTATGGTTTCGGTTGGCGATGTCAGTGTTACATTGCCGGAAGCATCAAGTCTTGAAATTGACGATGAATTATTTTGATCACGCTCTTCCTCGTAAAATACGGTGATACGGTCGGATATTAATGACATATCATCCTGGGTGACCACGACATTGCCAGTAAAAAGGGCGATATTTTCCTTTTGTTTAACTTCAAGCCTGTCAGCACTGATGTCAACGGGGTTTTGAACCTCGTGATTTTTTAAGGATGAAATCTGCGCCTGTGCTGACAGACATAAGGAACTGAAAGCGAGCAACGTAATGCTGACAAAATTTCTGAGGCCGATCAATTATTAATTCCTTTTTCGTTTGTTTGTTCGTTAGAAGCAAAAATATTCATTGGTTTGTTCGGGTCAAAGCTAATTTTTACATTTCCGCTTAAGGTAATGACTTCATCCTGAATATTTGCTTTAAAATTATTTGCATTAAAATGACCGAATGGAGCTATGCCTGATACTCCGTTCCGGCCAGATGCTATTTTATCCCCAATCAGAAAAGTCGCTTCGGTTGCCCGCAGCTGAAACCCTGTTTCAGAAGTTATGGTGATTTCACCGCCGAGATCCATAATCTGGTTTCCGGTGTTCAGCGTTCCATTTTTGGCCAGTATTTCGATGCCTTCCCCGGATGGTAATGACATCTGAGCATCCAGATTTGTAAAGAAATAATTGGTTTCTCCATTGTCTTCACGGATGGCAGTTTCTGCTGAAATATTTACAGGGTTATTGTTGCTGTCAACATCGACATAACTTGGCTTAATCAATTTTGCTTTTTCATCACGTTCCGGCAATTTGTCAATAGCCAGCGTAAAGCTGTTTTCACGAGAGGCTAGAATAGGATAAAGAACAAGACATAAAAAAGCGATCAATGTTAAAATCGGGATCATTTTCTTTAGCTGACCGGCACGATTGATCTGACGTTCATTTTCATCAAACGTTACATTTTCGTGTGTTTCTAAATAATGATCAGGCTGAGTGTTCACTATATTTATTTCCAATATTGCTTCCATAACCCATTAGATATAGCCTTGCTAAAATGCAAACATGGCAAAATAATGAAATAGCCTATGACTATACTTTAAATGTAGTGCTTTCGTAAGGATGCTTCAAGTTAAAAGGCACGATTTTTGCAGGGAAAATTTAGCTATGTGCAAAAATGTCGGTGTCCTGCCAGCCGGCAAGATCAAGTTCACATCGAGTCGGTAAAAAATCGAAACATTTTTGGGCAAGGCTGGCCCTCTCGCTGCTATCAAGCATATCGTTTAGAATACGCATAAGATCATGCAGGTGATAAACATCCGTCGCGGCATATTCAAGTTGTGCCTGACTAAGTGTTGCACTTCCCCAGTTGGAACTTTGCTGTTGTTTGGAAATATCGATATTCAAAAGTTCACTTAGTAAATCTTTAAGACCATGGCGGTCTGTATATGTACGGACTAGTTTAGAGGCTATTTTTGTACAGTAAATTGGAGCGACATCAGCATTAAGATATTTTTTAAGTACTGCAACATCAAAGCGTGCGAAGTGGAATATTTTTATAATATCAGGATTTTCAAGTAGTTTCTTAAGATTTGGTGCTTCGGTCTGACCATCCGCAATCTGAATGATATGTGCATTGCCGTCACCGGCAGAAAGCTGAACGAGGCATAATCTGTCGCGGTTGGGGTTAAGGCCCATGGTTTCTGTATCTATGGCAACAGAGCCGGAAAAATTAACGTTTTCGTCAAGATCGCCTTTGTGGAAAGTTATTGTCATTATTTATCCCGTATTTGTATAAACTATATATTTATAACGCATTCACTACAATTTAGAAATAAATTGTTGAACAGGTCAGGATAAGTGCTAATCGGATTGATTTGGAAAATGTCTTCTTCTATACTCTGCCCACATAAACCCAAGGGAGAGATAAATGAAATTTAAAAAAGGAATTGGTGCCTTATTAACGGGCCTTGTTATAGCATCGACATCTTCAATGCCAACTGTAGCGCAGCAGGTATCTGAAGGAACACAGGCGATCCCGCCACTGTTTGCCGGACAGACAAGAGCGCCGCTAGCACCAAAAAGTGCTCCATTTGTTGTCAGCGAATTTGTTGCTGGGTTAAATCATCCGTGGGCGATGGCCCATATGCCAAACGGCAAAATGATTGTCACTGAGGTTCCCGGACGGTTAAGAATTATTACGCCTGATGGAAAAGTTTCAAAACCAGTTTCCGGTATGCCAGCCGTTCGGGCTTGGGGGTCACGTGGGTTAAATGAAATAATTCTTGATCCGGATTTTGAAAATAACCGAATGATTTATTTCAGCTATCTTGCGGCTCCTGATGGGGTTAAAAGTGATAATTCCGATGCGACCTATAAAAAATTTGCGGAAGAAAGACAAGCCTGGAATAAGCTTTCCAGAGAAGAGCAGTCGGCAAATCCCTGGGGAATCTGGCGCGTTGCAAGTGCAAAACTTTCTGCTGATGAAAAAAGTATTTCTGATCTTAAAATCCTGGTTGAAACGATACCAAGCCGCATGATGTTTGATGATAGTGGAAAACTTCTTATTTCAACTCAGCGAAAAAGCCCGATGGGTGAACCCAATCTAAAAAGCACTTATGGAATGATCTTGCGGCTTAATAAGGACGGATCAGTGCCAAATGACAATCCTTTTGTCGGCAATCCTGATGTAAATGATATGGCTTATGCTATCGGACTTCGAAACACTATGGGACTGGCAAAAAACCCTGAGACAGGAGAAATTTGGGCCGGTGACATGGGCGGTGACGGCGGCGATGAAATTGATGTTGTCTGTGCTGGGTGTGATTATGGTTGGCCCTATGTTTCTTATGGCCGTATGGGTGGAACAAAGCCTGTTGGTACCGGCTATACGACTAAACCAGGCACTGTGCAGCCAGTTTATTATTGGAGTCCTGAACCAATGGCACAGTCATCAATGATTTTTTATACTGGAGAAATGTTCCCGCAGTGGAAAGGAAATCTGCTGTTGACAGGCTTATCTTCATTGCATATGGCACGGCTGGTTCTTGCTGGGGACCATATCATCGGTGAGGAAAGGCTTCTTGATGAGCCCGGCCACAGACTTCGTCATGTAAGTGAAGGACCTGACGGTGCCCTATATGTTATTCAGGATATGCCAAATCCAAAAATTCTGAAATTAACGGCACATCCGCCAGCAAGCAACTAAGCATAATACATTTATTATGTTTTTATTTAGAGGCACCCTGAAATTTCAATTTCAGGGTGCTTTTTTATGTCTGTCTGAATGACAGATATTTTTTTATTGGTAAGTCAGTTTTTTATAGGTAAGCTGAGTTATAAAAATAATTTATCACAAAAAGGGGATGGGAGATGAGGCTGACGGGGGTCGATATCGGCATTTTTGTTGCCTACGTGATAGGATTAATTCTGATCGCAAGTTTGGTGTCACGTGAAAAGGCGGGACACGAAAAAAATACAAAAGATTATTTTCTTGCTGGAAATACGCTGACATGGTGGGCAATTGGTGCTTCGCTGATAGCGGCCAATATTTCAGCTGAGCAAATCATTGGAATGTCCGGTTCCGGTTATGCTGTTGGACTTGGTATCGCGTCCTATGAATGGATTGCGGCAATTATTTTGATGATTGTGGGAAAATATTTTCTGCCGATTTTTTTAAAACATGGCATTTATACCATGCCGCAATATCTGGAAAGGCGGTATAACCATAACGTAAGGCTGGTGCTCGCCATATTCTGGATTGGGGTCTATATCTTTGTTAATCTAACGTCGGTACTTTGGCTTGGCGCACTTGCCATCAACACAGTTGCCGGTGTTGAACTTGTCTATGGGCTTATTTTTCTGGGGGCATTTGCCGCCGCATATTCACTTTATGGTGGGCTAAAGGCTGTGGCCTTCACCGATATTATCCAGGTCGTGCTTCTCATAATCGGCGGACTTTATCTGTCTTATCTTACCCTTAACATGATCAGTGACGGTGGCGGGGTTATTTCAGGGTTTATTACATTGACAGAAAAAGCGCCGGAAAAGTTTGATATGATCCTGTCGCCTGACAATCCATATTATAAGGATCTTCCCGGTATTACCGCGCTGTTTGGTGCGGTATGGGTTTTACATTTTGCCTACTGGGGGTTCAACCAGTATATCATTCAGCGGGCTCTCGCAGCCAAAAGCATTCAGGAAGCACAAAAGGGTATAGCATTTGCCGCTATTCTTAAACTGATTACACCGATAATTGTCGTGCTTCCCGGCATTGCCGCTGTCGTGATAAAACCGGGTCTTGAAACGCCAGATCAGGCCTATCCTCAGCTTATGACACTAATGCCAACCGGGATGATGGGGCTGGTTTTTGCCGCATTGGTTGCGGCGATTGTCTCATCCCTGGGCTCAATGACCAATAGTATATCGACCATATTTACTATGGATATCTATAGCTATTATAAGCCGGGAAAAAGCCAGCATCATTATGTAAAAGTTGGGCGCATTGTCAGTTTTTCATCGCTTGTTATTGCCATGATCTGTGCCAAACCGCTGCTTGGGAATTTTGATCAGGCCTTTCAGTATATTCAGGAATTTACCAGCTTCTTCACGCCTGGAATTGTGATAATCTTTTTCCTTGGTATGTTTTGGAGCCGGATGACACCTGCAGCAGCTCTGGCAGCGGCCATAGGTTCATTCGTGACGTCCCTAGCCTTTAAAATTCTCTGGCCAGCATTACCATTTCTGGACCGGATGAATTTTATTTTTGTAATTTGTCTGGCTCTTGCCGTCGGAACCTCCCTTCTGGTCAAGGAGGAAAGTGAGCATGTTCACAAAATTGAAAAGGCGGATTTCCACACGACAAAAAGTTATAATTTAATCGCGCTTGCAATTTTCATGGTTTTGACTGCCATATATTATACATGGTGGTAAGGGCTGTTCAATTTTTTTGGCGTAAAAATAATAGATGTTGAATAAGATTGTGTAACCGATTACATTTTTAAATATTGAATCAATAAAGCGCAAAAATATGCTTGATATCGTTATATTTGGTGGGGTGGGTGATCTTGCTTTAAGAAAGCTGCTGCCATCCCTTTATTATCTGTTCAGTGATGGTAAGCGGGAACAATGCCGCCTTTTATGTGTTTCCCGGTCGCCACTTGAAAGGGATGCTTTTTTAAAAAAGATAAAAGAAAAGCTCGAACAGTTTGTCGGCACCGATTTTAGTGAAGAAAGTTGGCGGAATTTCAAATCAATCCTTTCTTATATGGATATTGACCTTTCAGGGCAGGATGGCTGGGAAAAGCTGGTTGATTTTATTAATCTAAAAGATAACAAATGCAAAAGGGATATTATCTATTATTTGTCGGTAACCCCATCGCTATTTGCACCGATCTGCAGACAACTTGGCAGAAAAGAACTAAACCCTGACTGTTCCCGGGTGGTGGTGGAAAAACCGCTTGGCGAAGATTATGAAAGCGCCAGAGAAATTAATGATATACTGGCATCATGTTTCAATGAATGTCAGATTTACAGAATAGATCATTATCTGGGCAAGGAAGCTGTACAGAATATTCTCCACCTTCGGTTCAGCAATCATCTGATTGAAACGGTGTGGAATAATCAGCATATTGATCATGTGGAAATTACCGTATCGGAGCAGGTTGGGGTTGAAAGTCGCGCCCAGTTTCTTGACCGCATCGGTACATTGCGGGATATGGTGCAAAACCATTTGATGCAGCTGCTGACCTATATAACTATGGAAACACCCAAAAGTCTGTCTGCGGATGATATTCGTGACCGTAAGATAGAAGTGATCAAGGCGCTTCAGCCTATAACAGTCAGAAACGTGGCAGAGCGGACAGTAAGGGCACAATACACAGCGGGTGAAATTGATGGTATAAAAGTTCCTGGTTATCTTGAGGAACTGGAGCCGGTTCGCGATAAGGTCAATGGCAAGGGGGAGACCTTTGTGGCCCTAAAAGTCAATATTGACAATGGTCGCTGGCGCGGTGTGCCCTTTATTTTAAAAACGGGAAAACGCATGGCTCGGCGTTTTGCAGAAATTAGGGTGAAATTTAACCCGCCTTCAAACGACTTATATGATACGCGTGACGGAAATCAGATGGTGATTGAAATTCAACCCGCCCTTACTGTTTCAATCCAGATGTTGATGAAACAGCTTATGGGCGCAGATGCCGCTGTTAAATCACACGCAAACCGGATGCAGATAGCAACAGATGATGAACATTTTAAACGGGTTCCGGAAGCTTATGAAAGACTGATCGGGGAGGTCATAAAAGGCAACCAGACTTATTTTGTTCGTGATGATGAAATAATGGCCTCATGGAAATGGATTGACCGTATCCGCAATGCCTGGGAGGAAACGGAACAGGAAATGAAAACATATGCGGCTGGAACCGATGGTCCGGATTTTGAAGAATGACAAATTTAAGTGAGTTTATATTTGGTGACCGGGAAGACTTGTTTCAGCAATTGGAACGGGATGTTATGGGTAAACTACAAGACGGAATTTTGAAGCATGGGAAAGCATCTATGCTCCTTTCCGGTGGGACGACCCCTGGTCCACTCTATGAACGGCTTTCCGGGCAAAAATTTGACTGGGAAAAGGTCTGGTTCTCACTCACTGATGAACGGTGGGTAGACCGCGACAATCCGCAAAGTAACGAAAAGCTGATCAGAGAAACACTCTTAAAAAATGAGGCCAAAGCTGCCCATTTAATAGGCCTAAAGTCAGAAGGGGCTGATGTGGTAGTAGGTCAGATAAAAACTGACGAAAAATTATCCGATTTACCATTGCCGAGTGAATTGGTTTTACTTGGGATGGGAGAAGACGGACATATCGCGTCATTATTTCCAGGACTTGAGAATACAAAAGAGGCGATGGATATAAGCAATAAAAATCTTTGTCAGGCGATTATCCGGGAAGGCGGCGAAATTCCCCGTATCAGCATGACCCTGAGTGCTTTACTGGATACAAAACATATTTTTTTATTATTTTTTGGTGCAAACCAGTGAGCAAAAGTATTTGTCGATGCTAAGAGCGAAAAAACAACTAATAGCTTCATGAATTCCATTTTACGCATATATCTTTCCTTGATGATAGTATTAAATTTTAAAATGGCTCTCTCGGTTTGAGAGAGCCGGACGTTTTACAAAACTTAAAGAGGGGTTACTCGAAATCACATTCGAGTGTTGTAAACATTTCTTCGAATTGATCTTTGCCATCAATCATTGCAATTTGCATTTGATTAACAACTGTAGGTTCTACAACCTGAATTTTAGTGCTTTTATCTTTGCTGATAAAATACTGTTCTTTTGGAACAAATTTGAATTTTTTAAGATCAAATTTCTTTTTAGTTTTTAGTTTCATTTCACCTGAATAAACTTCTTCAGCTCCAAAAAATGAAACAGTTGAAATTTTCACATCAAATATTTTCTTTTCAACGTGGTTCAT
>JAGREE010000153.1 GCA_020446675.1 Alphaproteobacteria bacterium
ACGCCCGCACAGAACACCGCTCCACCCTGATTTCACTTATTTTCCGGACCTTGATTATACATCAAAAGTCAGGAAAATGGTGGAGGGGACAGGATTCGAACCTGTGTACGCTATGCGGCCAGATTTACAGTCTGGTGCCTTTAACCACTCGGCCACCCCTCCAAAAACAGGGTTTAAGTCACCAACAAAAGCAGGCAACTTGAAGCCGCAATATGGACATTTATTCTGTGATGTCAATGTATTTTTCCAGAAAATCACAACCTTTTTTATAAACTTGCAAAAATCACACAATAACTTGGCAATTAAAGCGGTTGCGCTAAAATGCAGACTAGCTTATAGCACATCATATGAGCAAAAATAAAATTAAAAAACAGGCCCCCAGAAATAAACCGAAAAAGCCGCCTGAGAATTTGGCAAGAAGGAATCATCCGCATGAACAGGCTCCTTCCCAATCAAAAGGATTATGGTTATTTGGCCGACATGCTGTTCTTGCTGCCCTTGAAAATCCAATGCGCAAGATCAAGCGACTGATCGTGGCAACCAAAAGCCAGGACCAATATCAGCCTGCCCTGACAGAAATACATTTAAACCACCGTGCTTTGCATCCGGAAATAGTTGCTAATGAGCAGATTGAGAAACTATTACCCCCTGATGCCGTCCATCAGGGTATTGCCGTGCTTACCGCTCCCCTGCCCGACAATCATCTTGAAGATGTATGCATTATATTGAAGGACAGAAAAAATCTGGTTCTGGTCATGGATCAGGTAACTGACCCACATAATGTTGGCGCTATTATAAGAAGCGCTGCTGCCTTTGGCGCCAAGGCAATTGTTACCACAGACAGACATGCCCCGCCGGAATCCGGAGTACTGGCCAAATCAGCATCCGGTGCATTGGAAACGCTCCCCTGGGTGCGCGTAACTAACCTGAGCCGCGCCCTTGATCAGCTAGCGGATATGGGCTACTGGCGTGTTGGTCTTGACGGCTATGCCGAGCAGGATATTCGCGAGGCAGATTTCGGGGATAATATCGTTCTTGTGCTCGGCGCAGAAGGCAAAGGCATCAGAAAAGGAACTGCCGATCACTGTGATGGACTTGTAAAATTACCGATCAGCCGCACGGTGGAAAGTTTAAATGTTTCAAACGCGGCGGCAGTCGCCCTTTATGTTTTTTCCACATCGTCATAAAAAACACATATCACGCGAAAATAATGCTTGATTTTGAAATAAAACAACACTAGTTTTCGCCTAATTTCGTCAGAGTCTTGAAGTTTATGGTTCTGATATTATCTTTACTAAGATGCCTCTATAGCTCAGTTGGTAGAGCAACTGATTTGTAATCAGT
>JAGREE010000003.1 GCA_020446675.1 Alphaproteobacteria bacterium
CCCTGCTCATGCAGATATTTGACCATATTATATGATCTGATCTTATCACCACGGGTTGGCGGATAGGGAAAACGATGACTTAAAAACAGTATTTTCAACGGGCTAACTCAATTTTTTATTTTAAAATTATTTATCTAATATCAATTAGCGCAAATTTATTAATATTTTCCTTGTCTTTGAAACAATTTGACTATTTATCAACTGAACCAGTAAGAAATTTACTGAACCGGGTCGGGAAGCGTTTCACCCGCCGCATTGGCCTGATTAAGTCCCGCCATTACAAGGTCAGATCTGGCACCAGCTTTCGCTGCACTTTGATATGACTGAATGGCTTCATCACGTCTCCCCTGCTCAAGAAAAAGCTTACCTTCAAGTAAAAAGGCTTCTGCTCTGGTTGAGGGGTCAAGTTTCAACTGATTGACAACAAGCCGACTTCCATCATAATCTCCATCCGTCTTTGCCAGATTGATAAGCTCAATCTGAAGCGGCCAAATATCAGTAGCAAATTTTAAACCGTCTTTTAACAGTGGACGGGCTTTGTCAGTTTCATCCGTCTGACTATAAGCACGGGCAAGCATAACGTATACTTCGCTATCACGTTTATTAAGCGACTTGGATTTTAATAAATTATCCCGCGCCGCTTCATATTCTTCAAGCATAAGCTGGGCTTTCCCCAAAATTTTATAAGAGAGCGGGTTTTCTGGGAATGCCTGAACCATCTTTTGTCCAAGGGATTTTGCTTTTTCAAAATTACTTTCTTCAAAATAAAAACCGGCCAACTTTTCATGAACCGAGACCAGATCAGGTTTGGCCAGCGTTGCCGTTACCAGATAGCGTTCTGCGGCAATCATATCCCCGCTGCTTCGGGCCATTTCATATAACTGCTCATAAGCCGGAATATACCCTTCATCCTTTGCGAGAATATCATTTAGCGTTCTGACCGCTTCATTATGGTTGCCCGTTTTCAGTTCCAGTTTTGCTAGATTGATGCGGCCCTGATTAAAATTATTATCAAGATCAATTGCCCGTCTGAAATTGCTTCTTGCCGCATCCACATTGTTCAATGCCATATAGCCAAGGCCAAGCAGGTTATAACCGATTGGGCTTGCTCTATCCTGATCAATCAGTGCAGCTGCATTTTCAATCGCTTCCTTATATTTTTCTTTTTTCAGATTCTGATAAGTCTCTAATATAAGGCCCTTATTGACTGACGGGTTCTTGTTCATAACTGACTGGATATCAAGTTTGACACCAAATTCCTTGCCACTGTCGAATTCTTCAATCTGTCTGACCTGATCAGCACTAAGCCGATCCATATTCTCATTTGAAGCACGAGATAGATATGTGCTCGCCTTATCATCATTCCCAGCCAGCAGATAAGCGTCCCCTAGCAACGTCAGGTCGGTAATATCCAGTTTTTTGATATCCGCCAGATAATCAAGTACCTCAACGGCTTGCTGGTATTTTTGCTGCTGCATTAAGGCGGCCCCAAGAATACGGCGGGCATTTACATGGTCCGGATCTATTCTGATCAGACGGCTTAAGGCCTCAGCCGATTCAGAATAATTCCCCGTGGCATAGCCCAGCTTTCCTTTAAGCAAAAGCCCTTCAACCGAATTATTGTAGGCATCACCGGCTCTGTTCAAATAACCGCTGGCCGTTCTGATATTATTGCCTTCTGCAAACAGGGTTGCGATCATAAAATTGGCATATCCGTCATCCGATTTTTGAGCGAGAATTTTTCTCAGCACCTTCATCGCGTCGTCTTTTTCCCCTAAGTCATAGAGAACGCCCGCCAGTTTTGCCTCAATTCCAATGTCATCCGGCTTATAAAAATTGGCCCGGGCAAAATATCGGTAGGAGGCTCTGGCCCCTTCCCGGCGGTGAACCAGTTCCCCTTTTAAGGCATAAAGATCAGCATTCAGTTCATCCATTGCCAAAGCTTTTTCAACATTGATTTCCGCTTTTTCATAATCCCCAGCCATATTGTAAAGCACCGCAAGCGGCTGGTTCAGTTCAAGCCTGTCTTCCTGAAGCAATGCATCTGCCTGATAAAAATTGACAAAGGCCTGCTTAAAATCATCCAAGGCGTAATAAGCCTGTGCCCGAACCAGATAGACCTCCCCGTAAGTTTCCGACGCCGCCATTTCAAACTGCACTTCATCTAAAATTTCCTGATACTGACCAAGGAGAAAATATGTTTTGCCGATATCGGCAAGAAGCAGCGATCTGTCAACACCAAGCGCCTCTGCCCGCATCAATTCATTAAGGGCAATATCGCCATTGCCCAGCTTTATATATTGTCTGGCAATATCCTGATGCAGTTCGCCATTTTCAGGATCATCAAAAAGCTCTGCCCATTTTTTGTCAGTCTGGGCAATAAGCGCATATCTTTCCAGTTCTTTTCTGGTTGGCTCGCGCGAGACATATTTTTCTTCTGTTTTTTCCGGGACCGCCGCCATATCTGGGAGCGAGACAACCGCCTGCTGCGCATGGCTTGTACCGGCGGTGGACAAAAGGCCCAAACCCAAAAGTGCAAAGATTTTATATCCCGCCTGCATGATCGCGTATTCCCTCCGAAATCCTGTTCACTTATCTATGTTTAAATCATATTGCTTGACTAATCCATAGAAGGTTGGCCGACTGATGCCAAGAAGTCTTGCAGTTTCGCTGATATTTCCGTTGGTCAGCGATAAAGCTTTCAGCATTGCCGCTTTGTCATTCTTCTCTCTGATCTCTTTCAGGTTAAGCGTCTCGATATGGTCATCACTATAATCAATCTCAAGATCATCCAGCGTGATTTTTTTGCTGTCGCTCATAATAACGGCACGTTTTATCCGGTTTTCAAGTTCGCGGACATTGCCCGGCCAGTCATATGACGCAATTGCCCGCGCCGCATCCTTATCAAAACTTTTCGCTCGTTTATCATAGGCACGGGAAAATTTATTGAGAAAATTATGGGCCAGAAGAAGCGCGTCTCCGTCCCTGTCCTTAAGATCAGGAATATTCACAACTATTTCACTGAGCCGGTAAAATAAATCTTCGCGGAACCGCCCGTCAGTAATCTGGTCTTCCAGCCGCTGATGCGTAGCACTGATCACCCTGACATCAACGGGTATTTCCTTACGTCCGCCAATACGCTCAATTACACGCTCCTGAAGAAACCGGAGCAATTTAACCTGTAATGGCAGTGGAAGGTCGCCAATTTCATCCAGAAATAGGGTTCCGCCCTCAGCCAGCTCGATTTTTCCCTTTACCTGTTTCATCGCGCCGGTAAAGGCGCCTTTTTCAAAGCCGAACAGCTCACTTTCAATCAGGTTTTCCGGAATTGCCCCACAATTGATTGCAACAAATGGCATATTATTACGGTCGCTCAGGTCATGAAGCGCCCGCGCCAGAAGCTCCTTACCTGTTCCGCTGCCCCCTAATAGAAGAACGGAAACTGAGGTTGGTGAAACGCGTTCAATAACACTGCAAACCTGCTCCATCTGTTCTGAAGCTGTGACCAGACCGGGTAAACGGGTTGTTTCCTCTCTTTGCTGCAGTTTTTTATTTTCCTGCTCAAGATCATAAAGCCTGAAGGCCCGATCAACGATAAAGCCGATCTCGTCCGCATCAACCGGTTTCTGATAAAAGTCGTACGCACCTTCAGAAATTGCCCTTATCGCGCTTTCCCGTGCCCCATGACCGGACGCAACGATGATTTTTGTGTCCGGGGTTATGGATAAAATCTCATTTAAAATGGCGAACCCTTCGGTCGTACCGTCCGGATCTGGTGGCAGGCCAAGATCTAGCAAAACCACCGCAGGCCGATATTTTTCGACAAACGCCATGGCTGTTTGCCGTTCACCGGCAATCAGTGTTTCGAAATTTTCAAAATTCCATTTATACTGTCTTTGAAGCCCTTCGTCGTCTTCGATTACCAGTAATATCCGTTTTTGTTCAGTAATTTTTTATTCCTTTTTCAAATAGATCGTTACCAGTGTACCTGCCCCGGGTTTACTTTTTACTTCCATCCGCCCGGACATATTTTGAATTAACTGTCGGCTCTCATAAGCGCCTATGCCATAACCGCCTTCTTTTAATGACCGGAATGGCCTAAAGAGCTCATTGCGGATAAAATCCTTATCCATTCCTGTGCCACTGTCAGCAACTTTAATCATCACGTAATTTTTATCCTGAGCAAGTGATATTTCAACAAGTTTCTGATCCTCACTGGCATCCAGAGCATTTTGAATGATATGCATCAACACCGTTTCAAGATCGTCATGATTGCTTAAGGCACAATAGATATCTTCCTGCCCTTTAAAGGCAACGTTATGTCCGGCCGTTTTGAATGTCTCAACACTTGCCATGACCACGGGCTTCACATCTATGACAGCAAATTCCCTTGTTTTTGAAGGTTCATTGACAATATTAATGCGGGACAAAAGATCATTCATCTTTTCAACAGTGTTTTTGACCGTAAGCTTCATATCCTTTTGAAAATCCGGGTTATCCCCGTGTTTGTCTGCATTACGTTGAAGCAATGAAAGCTGGCTTGCCATATTTTTAATATCATGAATTACGAAAGCAAATTTTCTGTTAAAAGCATCAAATTCACTGGCAATTGATAATGCTTTTAGTGTTTCCTGTTCAGCCAGATAACTGGCAATCTGCAGGCTGACAGTTTTTAGGATATCTATTGTTTCCCAATTCAGTTCCCGCCCCGCTCTTGGCTGATATATAATAATGAACCCGATCATCCGGCTATGATGGATCAGCGGGACAAGAAGCCAGAACTCTGGGTTTTGTGATATCCATTGCGGTATTTTTATATCGGTTTTCGGGATTTTTCCGCCCGCAATATCATTCAGGTCAACGACCCAGTGATTTTTTTCAATATAATTTACAAACGGATCATCCACATGAAGTTCCTCATCCATTTCCCGTCTGAAATTCCACATGGCAATCTGGCTGTAACTGTCTGGCTTTTCAAGGTACCAAAGTGACCCGCCCGGACTGTCCATTATATTGGCAACTGCTTTAATGGCCCGTTCCTGAATATTATAATGATCTTCTGAGGCCGTCATTGTTTGAATGAACCGCAGCCACTCTTCACGATAATCAAATTTATACATGAAAAAATATTTATTCAGCAGCACCAGAATGGTTGATCTGATCCTGCCGGAATAAATAATCACAACAAATCCGACAAAGGCCGCAAATATAAAACTGACCTGAAGAATTTTTCCCCAATCCCCACCAAAGCTACGGATATAATATCCAAGCACAGAAATGGACATCAGATAGGCAATACCCGCAATCAGGGAAACCATATGAAAGGCCGCTCTGCGGGAGAGACTTACACCAACAGACCAGTTTGCCCGCCTGGAAATGGCCACTGCCATAAGCGGTACGACAATAATATTGACCACACCCCGCGCCTGGAAAAGATCGGGATCAATAAGAGCATAAAGCACAGAATCACTGTAAAGAAGGAAATTAAAGGCATAAATTGATCCCAGCCCCAGACAAAAGAAACGCACCCCCCAGCGGTTTTCGCTGGCAATATTTCTGTATAAATTTTCAACCAGCAGCAAAATGGAAAATGAAACCAGTAATTTATTAAAAAGTGGCAATCTGCCAACTATGTCACGGTCAAATAATCCCCATTGGGAAGCAAAGTTAGCCCCTTCAATGAAAAAGCCGACTCCGATAAAAGTGGCAATTATCATCCCCGCGTTTTTACTATAATTTTGATTTCCTTGCGAATTCCAGATATGACGCAAATGATTATAAAGGAACAGTGCCCATAAGACGCCCTTAAGCCAGTCGATAAAGGGCACAAGATAAGATAGCGTTAATAAAACTATATTGGTGGTATAAGCTCCGGCAACGGCATCAATTACGTGGATAAAACCCCATAAAATGCTTGCAAGCACAGCCACCGACAGCCATATATTTTCCTCTTTATACTGTTTCTTATCAATAAGTAGCCCAAACAGAACGGCATAGGCCATAGCCGCCAATCCATAGGTCATAAAACTGATGTTAAGAGCTAAACTCCCCACTTATATTACCTAACCCCATCGGGCCATAACACTACGCGGATTGTTTGAACCAGGATGAGTAAATCTAGAAATATTGAATAATTTTTAATGTAATAAAGATCATACTCCAGTTTACGGCGACTGTCTTCCTCTGATGCACCATAAGGATAATTAAGCTGTGCCCAGCCTGTTATCCCCGGTTTTACCGTATGACGTTTATCAAACATTGGAATTTTCTGTGTCAATTGCTCAACAAAATAAGGGCGCTCCGGTCTTGGGCCGACAAAGCTCATGTCACCACGCAACACATTGAAAATCTGTGGAATTTCATCAATTCGGGTTTTTCTTATAAATTTACCGACGAGTGTTACTCTGGCATCATTTTTTTGTGCCCATTGCGGCACCCCATCGGCCTCGGCATTTTGGGTCATGCTGCGGAATTTGAGCACGTCAAATTTTTTACCCATCAGTCCAGTCCGTTCCTGGCGGTAAAAGACCGGCCCCTTGCTGGACAGCTTCACAGCAATGGCCGTAATAAGTAAAAGCGGCATACTGACAATAAGCAGTGTCGCACTTGCAAGTACATCGAATAGCCTTTTTACAAACAGATCACGCTTTTTGGTATTATCAAAGCCATCAGAAAAGATCATCCAGCTCGGGTTAAACATTGCCAGATTAAGGGCACCAACCTGTCTTTCGATAAAGCTTGCCGCTTCAGAAATATATGTGCCGTTTATTTTACAGGCTAGAAGATCACTGACCGGAAGCGTACCGCGCCTTTCTTCAATGGCGACAACAATTTCCTGACAGGCTCTCTTTTCCACCAGCCCTTCAAGGCTTTCAATATCCTTATAATCAATAGCCCCTTCTATTTCGTTCTCATTTTCACCCATCCTTAAAAAGGCAATAAATTTCACATTTGACGTAGACTTATCATCGCTTTCAAGAACTCGTTTGGCCCTTTTGCCAGCCCCAAGAACAATAACCCTGGTTTCAATGCTTTCATGATCCACAAAATGTAAAAAGAAAAACCGTACGCTGATCAGCATCAGATAGGTCAGAATGATCGCGTAAACCGATACACTTCGCCAGATATCGATGTTGGGAAACATATAAAGTGCAATGGATATAGCAAAAAAGGACAGGATCATACTGACTGATAATCGAACAACTGAGATTCTGATATCCCGGCAGGTTTCCAGCCGGTAAAGCCCTGTCGCCAACAAAACCAGGTAAACGATAACAACATAAAATATTTTTTCGGCTGTATAATCATTAAATCCCGGAACCGGATCGCCAATCTGATCAAACCTGATCGCGAGTGCCAGCCAGATAACAAGATACAGCATGATGCATTCAATTGCCGCAAGATAAAGTATCGATTTTGGGATATAATGTTTAAAAATTCTAATCATTGAAATATTTTTGAACAGTATTTTTCACATGACCCGATCTTCTAAATGATCAACTCAGGTATACTATTTTATTTCCTTTCTCGCTAAATTGAATAAATCAGCCGTTATTTAAAAAAAAATCACACGATTCGTTCATATTCAATTTAACTTGTTGTTATTATTTGGTTATAAACTATGGAAAACTATCACAGCTTTGTGAAAAAACTGTTAAGCGCCATTACATATATAAATATTTGAATTAAAACAACTGTCCGTCATTAATAATGAATTAAATTTATCACTATATAAAATAGGAATAATTTATAAAACGGCACAAAAGGCAAAATTAAAGTCATGACAAACAGAAAAATAACGCCCGTAATTTTATCCGGTGGCTCAGGTACCCGCCTGTGGCCCGTTTCCCGTTCACTTTATCCAAAACAACTGCTTCCATTGGTCAGTGAGCAGACAATGATTCAGGAAACGGTTTTAAGGGTAAAAAATCCTGACCATTTTAATCAGCCGCTTTTTATTGCCAATGAAGAACACCGCTTTATCATTGCCGAACAACTAAGAAAAATCGGTTTTGAAGATGCAAAAATAATACTGGAACCAGAGGGTCGAAATACCGCCCCTGCGGCAGCACTTGCCGCTCTTTATATTCAAATGTCGGATCCTGCCGGTCTAATGCTCATTATGCCATCAGATCATGTTATCGCCCATGAGGAAGCTTTTCAGATCGCTCTAAATATTGCCAAACAGGCTGCCGAGGAGGAAAAAATGCTAACCGCCTTCGGTATTGTTCCTGACAAACCGGAAACCGGCTACGGCTATATCAAATGTGGCGACAATCTGGAAAGCGTATATGGCTGCAACATGGTCGATAAATTCGTGGAAAAACCTGATCTTAAAACAGCGAATGAATATTTAAATGCCGGCGGTTATTACTGGAACAGTGGAATTTTTCTTTTCCCGGTTGCCCAGTATCTGGATATTCTGGCGGCAAACGAGCCGGAAATGCTTATCGCCTGTAAAAAAGCCATTGATGGCGCTAAAAATGATATGACATTTATTCGCCCTGATAAGGAAAGTTTTCTGAAATGTCCTTCTAACTCAATTGACTATGCGGTAATGGAAAAAACCGATCGGGCCGCTGTGGTTCCCGTTGACATGGGCTGGAATGATGTCGGATCATGGAACGCGCTTTGGGATATTTCTGAAAAGGATAAGGACGGCAATGTCGTTAGCGGCGATGTTATTTCCCATGAAAGCAAAAATTGTCTTTTAAAAACCGATGGTCCGGCTCTCGCCAGTGTCGGCCTTGAAAATCTTATTGTCGTCGCGACAAAAGATGCGGTTCTGGTTTGTGACAAACATAAAACCCAGGATGTTAAAGCGATTGTTGACAGGTTAAAAGCAAGCGGTCGGGCAGAACATATCAGTCATACCGTTGTTTACCGGCCCTGGGGATCATACCAGACTTCAGATGCTGATGAGCGCTTCCAGGTAAAAAGACTTGTTGTTAACCCCGGTCAGATTTTATCACTGCAAATGCATCATCACCGTGCAGAACATTGGGTTGTGGTAAAAGGGACCGCTGAAGTCACCATTAATGACAAGGTCTCAACTTTAAGTGAAAATGAAAGCTGCTATATTCCGATTGGCGCCACACATCGGCTTAAAAATCCGGGTAAAATTCCGCTTTTCATTGTTGAAGTTCAGTCTGGCTCTTATCTTGGTGAAGATGACATTGTCCGCTTTGAAGACACATACGGACGTTCATAATAATCAACCTGTTAAATGATATTAAGTTGAAAAACACCTCCTATATTGTCTAAACTGATTTTAATAAAATCAAACAGGATATAGGGGATAGTTTATGATCAGAAAAATTTTAATCACAGCATGCGTGGGTGCGTTTTTTTCGGCCCCGTCATTTGCCCAAAGCTGTAAGGACGCTGATATCGTTCTTAAGAATGGTGCTGTCTATACGGTCGATGAAAATAATCCGACCGCAGAGGCCGTGGCCATACTTGGCAATAAAATCATTTATGTTGGGGATAATATCGGCGTGGAGCGTTATGCCTGTGGCGATGCCAATATCATTGATCTGGCAGGAAAGGCTGTTTATCCCGGCCTGATTGATGCTCATGGCCATTTAAGCGGGGTTGGCTTTCGTGAAACAACCCTCAACCTTCAGGGTATTAACAGTCTCGCTGAAATGCTTGCTAAGGTTAAAGAATATGCTGATGCCAATCCTAATATGGCCTGGATTAACGGACGTGGCTGGATCGAAAAAGTCTGGCCGGAAAACCGCTTCCCGACTCGGCAGGAACTGGATGCCATTGTCCCTGACCGGCCGGTTTATCTGACCCGCGCTGACGGCCATGCCGCAGTTATCAATACGGTCACAATGAACCTTGCCAAAATTACCGGCAAAACGGTAGCACCAAAAGGTGGTGCTATCAATCTCGATGAAAATGGTGAACCGACAGGTATGCTGATAGATAAGGCAAAAGACCTTGTTACCCCTTTGATCCCGCCCGTAACCCGTGAAGAAAACAAGGAAGCCTTCCGCGTCGCCACCGAACGGGATGTCAGGCTGGGCTGGACCGGATTTCATAATGCAGGGGGCACTTATGATGATTTCGTCCAGATGAAAGAACTGCATGCAGAAGGGAAACTGAAACACAGGGTTTATGATGCCGTTCGCCCCATGCTTTATCCGGAAGACGCGGAAAAAGTTTATCAGTCAAGCGGGGAAATTGACCCTGGACATTATGTCACGTTACGCCAGTTTAAAATTACTGTTGATGGCGCCCTTGGCTCCCGTGGTGCTGGTTTTATTGAACCATATGCCGATTATGATACGTACGGTCTGGTAAGATACAATGAAGATGATCTTAAACCGATATTGGTTCGCGCCCTTAAAACCGGCATTCAGATTCAGATCCATGCCATCGGGGATGCGGCGAACCGTATGGTGCTAAATGCCTATGAGCAGGCCCTTAACGAAGTGCCCAAATCCCAGCGTAAAGTGATCAATCCGCGCTGGCGCATTGAACATGCACAGAATGTCCAGCCCGAGGATGTTGACCGCTTCATTGATATGGATATTTTACCTTCCATGCAGCCAAGCCATGCCATCGGGGATCTGCACTTTGCCGGGCAGCGTCTTGGCATCCCAAGACTTGCCAATGCCTATTTATGGCGCACATTCATTGATAAAGGTGCGATTATTCCCGGTGGTACCGACCAGCCGGTGGAAATTGGTGATCCCCGCATTGAATTTTATGCCGCAATAACCCGTAAGGACCTTGATGGATTTTCCGGTGAAGGATGGCATCCTGAACTGGCTGTAAGCCGTGAAGAAGCCTTAAAAATGTTTACAATATGGGCCGCTACAGCAGCGTTTCAGGAAGATGTACTGGGCTCAATCGAGGTCGGAAAACTCGCCGATTTCAGTATTTTTGATAAAGACCTGATGACCATCCCTCCTGAAGAAATCATGTCATCAAACAATGTCATGACCATCGTTGATGGTAAAATCGTTTATCAAAAATAATAAAATTTAAACAATAATTTAATCTGGCCGCTGCTTCATTCAGCGGCCTTTTTATTTAGAACTTCAAATTTTTGCTTGTAATATTATAATTCCAGTTGTACCCTTACTACAAATGGTACATAAATATTTTTTATGAGCAATCTGCAATGGAATTAACAATTGATACAGAAAGCGACATACCGCTTTTTTCCCAACTGGTGGACCAGATTAAGGGGGCTGTTCAAGTCGGTGTTCTGGCTCCTGATGACCCACTGCCGTCCATAAGACAACTTGCCAATGATCTTGACTTAAATAACAAAACTGTTGCCAAAGCCTACCGCATGCTGGAACGGGACAAGATTGTCAAAACAAAAGGGTATCGCGGCACCTATATCCATTCAGATGCCCGAAATAACTGCACCAAAGATTTAAACAATTTGATTTTTACAGAATTAAGCAAAGTCATTGAAAAACTAAAAGGTACAGGGGCAACAGACAGCGAAATCAGGATTGCCTTTGCCGATGTCATGAACAACAGAACTCAGGGCTAAAAAGATGAATATACCAATCTTATTAAATATTGTGATTTTAAGTCAGCTGTTTTTACTGTCCTATTATTTTCCCGGTAAAATAATAAACCGTATCCATTATATGTTGACCCATTATCCGGCATCCGACTATCCCAAATTATACCCGGGCAACAACAAAATGGAAAAAGCCAGAAAAAGTCTTCGAATATTTAAAATTATTTCAAGTTCCACACTCATACTGGGTATTATTTTTCTCCTGCTGGCCAACCTCACCCATACTGAAATAAAGGATAGTATGGTTGTGGTTTTTGGATTTATTCAGTTTATTCCCTTTGCCTTACTCGAAAAGGCAGAATTAAATCATTACCGTATGATGAGGAAGGAAAACCAAAGCCGTTTAAGAACTGCCGAATTGAAAAGACGACGCTATTTTGATTATATCTCTCCATCGGTCTTTATCATCGCCGCACTAACTTTTCTGTGCTTCATCGCCTTTTGTTTCTACCGGATTATTTTAAACCAGACTTTTTTAAGTGATGGAGTAATATCGTTGGCAGCAATTTTACTTATGCATATTTATTTTGCCACTCTTGTCGTCTGGGTTATGTATGGCAAAAAAATTAATCCTCTTCAAACCGCGAAAGAGAGAGAACTATATATTGGATCTGTAATCAGAATGACCGTCTATGTCAGTATAGCCGCCAATTGCTTCATGATTATTTATGGCGCACTGCAACTTTATCAGCTGGATCTGTGGGAGCCCGTAGCCTTAAGCGTCTATTTTCAAGTATGTATTTGTCTTGGGCTTGGGACTATGCTGAGAACAAATAAAATAGAAAATATAAATTTTGAAGTTTACAGGGAAAATAAAATAACAACCTGATCAGAAATTTAATTGGTAAAACAACTAAAAATCTAATCAGCTTAAATAATTTCGTGAAAAAATCCGTTGATATTTGCAGTCAATCGGGCCTATCCTGCTTGGGACAAAATATCACAAAATTCATTGAGGAAATAAGAATGATAAGAAATTTACTACTTGCAACGGCTGCGGTTGGCCTGCTTGCCGCCTGTACGGCAAAGGAGCCGGAAGGCGAACAAAGCAGTAAAGCCAATATGGCGGCTGCCTGTACCCCGGCCGATATTGTGCTGACCAATGGGACAATTTATACAGTTAATGAAAATAACCCGACTGCAGAAGCCCTCGCCATCAAAGATCATAAATTCATTTATGTCGGCGACAATGAAGGAGCAGGACGTTTTGCCTGTGGCGATGCCAATGTCATTGACCTTGCCGGTCAAGCTGTTTATCCGGGACTGATTGAAAGTCATGGACACCTTGCCGGGGTCGGTTTCCGCGCTGTGAGTCTGAACCTTCAGGGTATCGACAGTCTCGCTGAAATGCTAGCAGCTGTGAAAAAATATGCGGATGAAAACCCTGATCAGAAATGGATCAACGGCCGCGGCTGGATTGAAAAAGTATGGCCGGAAAAACGGTTCCCAAACCGTCAGGACCTCGACGCCATTGTCCCTGACCGGCCGGTAACACTGCGCCGCGCAGATGGTCATGCCCTTGTTGCTAACACGAAAGCACTGGAAGCAGCCGGTATTACAGGAAAATCAGATAACCCTGTTGGTGGTCATATCAATCTTGATGAAAATGGTGAACCGACAGGTATGCTGATTGATACCGCTATGGGATATATGCGTGGACTTATTCCAAATCCGACAATAGCAGAAACAAAAGCAGCACTTCAGGCTGGGACAGAAAGAAACGTTTCACTCGGCTGGACCAATTTCCAGGATGCCGGAAGTTCCTATGAAACATTCGGACTTATGAAAGAACTCCATAACGAAGGAAAACTTGCCCACCGAGTCTATGAAGCAATGGCCTTTGGTGAAGATTCAGAACGTCTGATAAAAGAAGGCGCACAGATAGATCCTGAAGACTATCTTACTGTCCGTGATATTAAGGTTGTGATGGATGGAGCTCTAGGCTCCCGCGGGGCTGCCTTTATTGAGCCTTATGCCGATTATGACACACGCGGCCTCATGCGCTACAAAGTTGCAGAGCTTGAGCCAATGTTAAAAGCGGCACTTAAAGCCGGGATTCAGGTTGAAACTCATGCGATCGGCGATGATGCCAATCGTAAAGTTCTTGATGCCTATGAAATTGCACTGAAAGCGGTTCCCAAATCGCAACGTAAGGTAAATGATCCGCGCTGGCGCATTGAACATGCCCAGAATGTTCAGCCAAACGATGTAGACCGTTTCATTGATCTTGATATCATCCCATCAATGCAGGCATCACATGCGATTGGCGATCTTCATTTTGCCGCTGACCGTCTGGGTATTCCGCGTTTGGCAAATGCCTATCTTTGGCGGACATTCATTGACAAGGGAACCATTGTTCCAGGCGGCTCTGACCAGCCGGTGGAAATTGGTGATCCGCGCATTGAATTTTATGCGGCCGTTGCCCGAAAAGATCTTGATGGCTATTCCGGCGAAGGATGGCATCCAGAACTAGCAGTAACACGGGAAGAAGCCCTTAAAATGCTGACTATCTGGGGTGCGATTGCCGCCTTCCAGGAAGACAAGCTGGGGTCTATTGAAGTTGGCAAATTTGCCGATGTCGCTGTCTTCGACAAAGACTGGATGAAAATACCGCTTGATCAGATCATGTCATCTCAAAATGTTCTGACCATTGTTCACGGTGACATTAAATTCCAGAAATAAAGTTATTTCTTAATTTATCGAAAAGGCCGCTTTATCCGAGCGGCCTTTTTTCGTTTCATTAACCAAATAGTTAATTTCAAGTGTTAAATATATGTGCTAAATTTTATGACTTAATTAAAGTTAAAAAACTTATTCCTCTAAGCGGGGTACTTAATTGGATATTTTACAGCGCTATTTTCTTTTGGCATTTTTATGTCTGACATCCAATATTGTCCAGACCACATTTGCCCAGGATCTTAACCTTTCTCCGGAAGAAAAAGAATGGATTGCTGAACATCCGGTTATTCGCGCAGCAGGAACAACCGAATCTCCACCGATCGAATTTATGCGTGACGGTAAACCAACAGGTTTTTCTATAGATTATCTTAAGCTTGTCGCTGAAAAGGCCCACCTTAAACTTGAGTTTGTTACCGGATATTCATGGGCTGAGCAAATTGACAATATCAAAAACAGAAAAATTGATATTCTTCATAGCGTAAGTCCGACTACGGACCGTTTTGAATATATTAACTTCACAGACGCCTATGTCAGTTTGCCATATGTCTATTTTGCTCGCATAGGATCAGATCGGATTAATAAGGTCGAAGACCTGATTGGAAAAAAAATTGGTGTCATTGATGGCTGGTCTACTACAAATATTTACCGAAAAAATTATCCTGAGTTAACGCTTTATCCGCAAAAGGATTCTCTAGCGGGGCTTAACGCCGTTTCTGCTGGTCTGATTGATGTTTTTATTGTCCAGCTCCCGGTAGGGAATTATCTCATAAGCAAAAATTTTATATCAGGTCTGGAAGTCGTCGGTCAGAAATTTGTCCCTGAGGACATTAAGGGTGAGAATCTGCATTTAGGAATAAGAAAAGACTGGCCCATATTAGCGAGCATAATAAAAAAAGCAGCGGCAGCAATTTCCATAAAAGAACTAACTGAAATTTCCAACCGATGGTTACTGGAATATAATTCCCCAATAAATTTGGGATTAACCCTTGATGAGTTAAAGTGGCTTTCAGAAAACAAGGAAATACGCGTCGTCGTAGATTCCGGGGCTGCTCCCATTGATTTTATAGATCAAAATCAGAATATAAGCGGCATTGCCGGTGAATATCTTAAAATTATTGGCTCAAAATTGGGAGTAAATTTTGTCTGGTCAGGCAACCAAAATCTTGATCAGGGACTGAATATGATCAAAGACGGAAAAGCCGAAATTGTTTCTGGAATATCTTCAACCCCCAACAGGCTTGAATATCTGAGTTTTTCGGAACCCTATTATACAATTTCCAGTGTAATCTTTGGCCGATCTGACGGCAAAATATTTGACACAATCAATTCGCTTTCTGGATATAAAGTGGCAACGGTTTACGGTTTTGCAATAAATGAATATCTGAGTACGAATAATCCTGACGTCAAAATTGTTCAATTTAATAGCATTAGAGAAGCTCTCCATGCAGTAAATGATGGCATTGCTGACGCATTTATCGGCAACATACCAGTGGCCACAAGCATAATTAGCAGCGACGGACTTATACAGTTAACTGTGGTTGGTGAAACGCCTATAAAAACATATGTCAGCATTGCCACATCAAATAAACTCCCACTGCTTGCAAGCTCCATTCAAAAAGCCCTTGCCTCAATAGATGAAAATGAGCGTGCTGGAATTTCAAGTAAATGGCTTACTTTTACAGTTGAAAAAATACTCAATTATAATTTGATATGGCAGATACTGATTGTCGCTTTTGCAATTATATCCGTTTTTGTGATCTGGAACCGTAGCCTGCGAAAAGAAATTAACCGGAGAATTGAAGTTGAAATTGAGCTTAAAAGCTCAAGAGAGCAGGTCAAACAGGCTTTACTTGAAGCAGAAAAGGCTAATTCTGCAAAATCAGCCTTTCTTGCCAATATGTCTCATGAAATCAGAACACCCCTCAATGCAATAATCGGATTTTCGGAAGTAATGACGTCCGGGCTTTTTGGTAAAATTGGCAATCCAAAATATCTGGAATATTTGGAAGATATCGAAAATAGTGGAAAACACCTTGCAACTGTTATCAATGATATCCTGGACTTATCAAAAATAGATGCCGGTAAATGGCAGCTCTATGAAACAGAATTCAGAATATCCAAGATTATAGTGTTCTCTATGGAAATGTTCCGGGGCATCGCAGAAAAAAATGAGGTATCTCTAAAAAGTGACATCATGCCTGACATAAGCGACATCACCATTCGTGGTGACGAAAATTGCTTAAAAAGAGTGATTATCAATCTTTTATCAAATGCCATTAAGTTTACAAAACCTGGCGGATCTGTAACATGCAGAGCATTTTCAGATTCTGAAAATAATATTCAAATTGAAATTAAGGATACAGGAATCGGTATACTCCCTGAACGGATTGAGCATGTCACAAAGCCCTTTAATCAGGCCCATGAAAATGAACTTCTAAACGAAGAAGGAACAGGACTCGGCCTTTCCATCGTTGACAATCTGATCAGTCTACATGGCGGTCGATTTATCCTGACCAGTGAATATGGTGTTGGAACCACCGCAACCTTCATCATACCTTCAGCCAGAATTGTCAGCTTTGGACACTTTCAAGATCTTAAAACTGGAAATAAATAAACGGCGCTTCCGTGGTTGATATTGCAACCAGAAAATAAAGTACTCCGACAATCAATCCAGACTGTATGACAACGGGGATCCTGCAATAAAGTGATTTCCAGCCATAAGTCCAATTAAGCGGCGTATAGTGCAGTATAAACGCTAAAACAAATATAGCCCCGCCAACCATATTAACTGGTAATGAAGTGACCTCAAAATGTGTCATAGCCTTTGCATAATGGATGGCACTGTCCAGTGATCCGCCACGGAAAAGAAGCCTTGAAAAAGCAACCACATTGAATATCCAGAACCACTGAGCGGCAAGTCTTATGCCGTGATATTCTGGCTCACTGATGCCTTCGGCTGCTCTTTTATTTCGGCGCCAGCGTTCAAGCCCGACGAAGGTACCATGAAGGATACCATAAAGAACAAAATTCCATCCGGCGCCATGCCAGATACCGATAGCGACGAAGGTCACCATCAAATTAAAGTAAACATTGCCGTAACGGGAACCACCAATCCCAAAAAACAGGTAATCCCGAAAGAATGACGACATGGAAATATGCCAGCGCTGCCAGAAGTTTGATACGCTGACAGCCTGATATGGCCTGTTAAAGTTTATCTGAAGTTCATAGCCAAGCGTTCTGGCAACCCCGCGGGCAATATCGGTATAGCCGGAAAAATCCATATAGACCTGATAGCTGTATGCGTATATAGCGACCAACAAAAATATTGGTGAATAAAGTTCAGGATTTGCAAATGCCGGATCAACAAAATGCACAGCTAAGACATCGGCAAAAGCGACTTTTTTAATAAACCCGCGGATCATCAGGGCAACACCGGTTTCCATAGAATCCGGTTCTTCCTTATGATCATTCTTGAGCTGGGGCAGGAAATGGGACGCCCGGACAATCGGCCCGGCGACCAGCTGCGGGAAAAAAGCCACAAAAAGAGCAAAATCACTGAAACTTTTTACGGCTTCCGTTCTGCCTCTATAAATATCAAGCGTGTAACTTATGCTCTGGAATGTGTAAAATGATATACCTATCGGCAAGAGAACATTGAGCAGCGGTATATTGACGCTAAAGCCCAGCAAAGTAAGCAGATCATTCATGCTGTCAATGAAGAAATTGGCATATTTGAAATAGGCCAGGATCGCTATACTGATAATAAGCGATAAAGCCAGCCAGCGTTTTTTAGCCCCGTCATCCTCCGCATCCTGTATTTTTGGTCCTATATAATAATTTATAAAGGTTATCGCCAGAATAAGACCGCCAAACCGCCAGTCCCAGCACATATAAAAGAAATAACTGGCAACCAGCAAAAACAGCTTTCTGAGTTCCGGGAATTTACCAAGGACAATTCTTGCGCCGAATAAGACAACTAGGAAGAAGGTAAGAAATTGGAATGATTGAAAAATCATTTTGCGCCTCCTTTGGAAAGCAAGTGATCCTTGTTTATTTCTTCAAGCATAAGGTTGGCAACATATTCTGACCCTTCAGCGTTAAAATGAATGGAGTCGGCAAAATACTGATGTCCACCTGGCACCAACTGATCTAGCTTCAGTACAGGAATGCCATACCCTTTGCTGATGTCCTCCATAATGTCATTATGGCGGTCATAGACATCATGAAGTCCCTCAATACTGAAACATCCGTCTTTTGATCTGGAAAATGCCGATAACTCATACTGGTCTTCCTCTGACATATCGCGGGTATAGGCACGGGGGTTTCTGACAACCAGCAACGGTACCCCGGCATTCTGAATAGATTTTAAAACTGCTTCAAAATTATCACGGAACGGTTTTTCATTTAAACTTTTCGGGTCTGTTGTCTGCTCAACTTCCGGTCTGAGCGCACGAAGGATTGCCGTGTTTTTTACAAGAAGTTCAATTGACATCACCCATTTCGGCAATGTTAAATTCATCAGGCCATGATTTTCCGCTGGAACGCCCCCATCATCGCAGTAAAGAGAGACATTGTTAAAACCGCTGTAAAACACCACCAGATCCAGATCAAGGGGTTCAAGTATTTTTTCAAAGAGCTGCTGCTGATCAGCAAAATAATATCCGGCTATTCCGCCGTTGATAACACTGATTTTTTTGTCCGGAAACTGTGCCTGCAGATCAGCCTGCAGCCGGTAAGGAATTGTCTCTTCATTGACCGGGTTCAGCATTCCCATTACCGATGACGCGCCAAGCATGGCAATTCGGATTTCATTATCCTGTTTTTTTGCCGGGATTTCAGGACTTCTGAGCCCAAGCGAATTTGAACGCACCACCCGGTAGCCTTCATCAACATCAATATTCGGTTGAATAAGCTTTAGCTTATAATCCTCATTGAAATAATAAATGCCCCCATCGTCAACTGTTTCAACAGGTGCTTCTTCATCACCTTTCATATAAGCGCGAAACTGTAATGCAGCCTCGGCACCCGCCAGCAACAAAATTGCCAGTATAAAAGATATCCAAACTTTCCGATTTCCACGCGAAGAGATTTTGTCTGACTGATCCAATTAATCCTGCCCTTATAATAATTTTTTTCAACTATAAACGCATATTATTAAAAAAATAATTAACTCAGACTTTTAGACACGATTTCATAAACATGTTTAGAAAGATTTTTCTGCTTTAATATTTCTTCCAGCGTTTCCACCATCAGTTTCTGTCTATCCGCATCGAAGGCTTTCCAACGCGTTAACTGCTTCGCCAGACCGGCCGCAATATGCGGGTTGAGAGGATCAAGCGCTTTAATATTCCGTGCTAGAAATTGATACCCCCTTCCCGACTTATCATGGAAGGATACCTGATTAAGGGCACAAAATACGCTGATCAGTGAACGCACGCGATTAGGCATTTTAAGATCAAAGTCAGCATGACTGTTCAAAAACTCTACCCGGTCCAATACATCACTTCGCGATGATAATGCCTGGGCACTGAACCATTTATCAAGCACAAGCTGATCATGATGCCATTTATCATAAAATTTTGTGATCGCTTCTTCCCGGCCTTCAACATCACTATCCACCAGATAGGTAAAAGCGGCAATTTCATCGGTCATATTTGTTGCTGAATGAAACTGTTCGTTGCATATTGTCACGATATTCTGATCAGCAATTTCCATAAGATAGCCAAGTACCATATTTTTTAATCGCCTGCGTCCTGTTGCTTCCGAATTATAGTCGTATGGTTCATTGGTCTGACAATCATTATAGATCCGAAGAAAGTCATCCTTCAATGCTTTTGCCAGTGATCCGACAAGATGCTTTCTTGACCAATGAATTCCATCAACATCAACCGGGCTTTTCTGCTGACCCAGCAACCCTTCTGATGGCAGGCTCAACATTTCCCCGATAAATGCCCTGTCAATTTTTTTATCATTTAGCACCAGTCGCATGGCATTAATAAATGATCCATCAACCATTGGGGCACGCCCTTCTTTTTGGTCCTCAATCATTTTCAGAATAATATCCGTGGATATTTCCTGCACCGCCTCCCAGCGGTTAAAACTGTCACTGTCATGACCAATCAGAAAGATTTGTTCTTCGCGGCTTAAATTGCTTTTCAGTTTCACTGGCGCTGAGAACCCCCGAAGGAGTGACGGAACAGGTTTCTCTATTATATTCTTAAAATGAAATGTCTGCTTTTCCTCTTTCAAGTTTATTAGCTCTGTTCCACCGGGCAGCATTTCCCCACCATCCTTATTAAGAAGTCCCAGTTCTATCGGAATATGCATTGGCTTTTTATTATTCTGCCCCGGCGTATCCGGCACAAATTGCGCAATTGTTAATTCATAGCTTTTGGCCACCTCATCATATTTACCAGTGGCTGTAAGCTCCGGTGTCCCCGCCTGACTGTACCAGAGGCGGAACTGACCAAGATCAACACCTGAACCATCCTCCATAGCCCGGACAAAATCTTCACAGGTCACAGCCTGTCCGTCATGCCTTTCGAAGTAAAGATCAATGCCCTTTCTGTATTTTTCCGGCCCCAGCAGCGTATGGATCATCCTGATCACTTCCGAGCCTTTTTCATAAACGGTCATCGTATAGAAATTATTGATTTCAATATAGGATTCTGGACGGACCGGATGGGCCATCGGCCCGCTATCCTCGGAAAACTGATGCTGGCGAAGGCTGCGCACTTCATCAATACGGCATACGGCACGACTGCCCATATCGGCTGAAAATTCATGATCGCGAAACACGGTCAAGCCTTCTTTAAGGCTTAATTGAAACCAGTCGCGGCAGGTTACCCTGTTTCCAGTCCAGTTATGAAAATATTCATGCGCGACAACTTTCTCAACAAAGGAGAAATCAGTATCCGTCGCCGTTTCCGCCTTAGCCAGAATGCATTTTGTATTAAAAATATTCAGGCTTTTATTTTCCATGGCCCCCATGTTGAAATGGCTGACTGCAACGATATTAAAAATATCCAGATCATACTCCAGCCCGTAAACATCCTCGTCCCATTTCATGGACGCTTTCAGCGATTTCATGGCATGGGGACATTTATCCAAATCTTCTTTCTCAACATAGATCCGTAGCGTCACATCAGTGCCACTTTTGGTGATAAAATGATCTTCCAGATAATCCAGCTTGCCACCAACGAGGGCAAATAGATAGCTTGGTTTCGGATATGGGTCGTGCCAGACCACATAATGGCGGCCATTTTCAGCATCACCCGCATTTATCTGGTTGCCGTTTGATAAAAGCACAGGATATTTATCCTTATCCGCTTCAATGCGCACCTTATAAATCGCCATAACATCAGGACGGTCGATGAAATAAGTAATTCGGCGGAAGCCCTGGGCCTCACACTGGGTGCAGAACATACCGTTTGACATATAAAGTCCCTCAAGTGCCGTATTGGCGGCAGGGTCAATGTCATTGACGATGACCAGATCAAAGTCATCTGGCACATTTTCGATCGTTAAATAGTCTTCGTTAAGTTCATAAGGAATTTTTTTACCGTCAATCTGGAGAGAGACCAGCTTTAAATTTGAACCGTTAAGAACAAGCGGCGCGTGAGCCGCCCCCTGTCGCTTCAAATGCATTCGTGACGTCACATGGGTCACATCTTCATGAAGGTCAAAATCAAGATCGACGGTTTCAATTAAAAAATCTGGTTTCTTATAATCGGCGAGATATTTGGTTTTTGGCGCATCGGACTTCGCCACAGTTTTTGACATACTTATTCTTTCTTAAACATTACTTTTTTTATATTAGCAACAACCGTCCTGGCTGGGGTTTGTTGTTATTCGTTTTGTTCCCGCCTTGGTTTCTTCTGGTTTTCGTTCAGATAGACCGCAACACCCCCCTTTGAAGGGAATATCATCAGTAACCGCTACATGGGGCTCAATTGCGATCATCTGATCTTTATAGGGCTCCATCTGCATTTTGGTAAACAGTTTATCACTGACCGCCATTCTTTTTCCGCGCGGAAATTTATTCCCGGCTTCATCAATGACTTCTTTCCACGGTCCCTTATACATCACCGCCTGGTTTTTATCAAAGGATACAGCGTCATCGCCTTTCCAGGCCAGAATTGTCATTGATCTATATTCGATGCCTTCAACTATCTGCCATGGTTCTTTATCAAATTTATCAATGCTGACACCATAAAAGCCAACCTCTTCCAGAAGTCGGCCAAATTCATATTCCTGGAACGCCCCTGAAATGCAGCCGCTCCAAAGCTTTTCATCATTTTTTAAATGTTCCGGTGACATTTCATCGGAAACAATATCCGAAATGGCAATTCTGCCACCGACTTTAAGAACCCGGTACATTTCTTGAAACAACTGTTTTTTTTCATTATCGGATACCAGATTAAGAACACAGTTACTGACAATAATATCAATGCTGTCATCAGCAATCATCGGGGCTTTTTCCCCAATCTCCTGAATTTTCTGCTTCAGCTTGCCAAAATCCTCACTATTTTGAACCGGATTTTCACGTAAATATTCATCAACCTGCCCCATGTCGGTTTTAAGATCCTGAATATTGCCTTTTTTAAATTCAACATTGGCGTAGCCAATTTCCTTGGCAACAATCGGTGCATTTCTGCGCGCCAGATCAAGCATATCATCGGTCATATCAACACCAATCACCCGCCCTTTATCACCAACCACCTGCGACGCTATGAAACAGATTTTACCGCCCCCTGACCCCAGATCAAGAACCACTTCCCCTTCACGCACATATTGGGACGGATCACCGCAGCCGTAATCCTTCTCGATCACTTCTTGCGGAATAATTTTTAAATATTCGGTATTATAATCAACAGGGCAGCAAAGCTCTGCCTGACGTTCATTGGCTCCCTCGGCATATCTCTTTTGAACCGAGGCGGTAATTTTCATGTCCATGAATATTTCTCACATTAAATATCAATTATGTCGGGCAGGATAATAGATACAGTCCCCTTACGACAATCAATTTATTGTGAATTACGAAATTATATTTGCAAATCTTTTTATGCAGCCAGGATACGTTCCACTTCATCAACCAGATCACGCAAATGAAACGGTTTTTGAAGCAGCTTTGAATTAGGTGGCCGCTCTGAACTTCGATCCATAGCAACAGCAGCAAATCCTGTAATAAACATAACCGGAAGATCTGCATACATTTTGGTTGCCCGCCGGGCCAGTTCAATCCCATCCATACCCGGCATGACAATGTCGGTAAGCAGCAGATCAAAACGACCGGATGAAAGATGCGGCATTGCTTCGATCCCATGGGAAACAGTAACCACTTCATATCCTGCCTTGGTTAATGACCGCGACAGGAAATTACGCATTGTATCATCATCTTCCGCCAATAATATTCTTTGCAAAATATGTCACCCTCTAAAAAA
>JAGREE010000154.1 GCA_020446675.1 Alphaproteobacteria bacterium
GAAGCCGGGAAAGCCAGTGAAGCAGACGATCAGTTTTTTACCCGGCTGGTTTATCTTTTTGTTGGCGGCTATTACACAACGGATGAAGGCATGGCCGATATTGGTTATGTCGGTAATGTGCCACTGGAACGTTTTGACGGGCCACCAGAAGAAATTCGTAAACTTATTGGCGTTTAAAGGAGGGACTGATAATGGCTGAACAGCATGATGTAATAGTGGTCGGGTCAGGTGCCGGTGGCGGTATGATGGTCCATACTTTAACCAAGGCGGGCGTTAATGTTCTTTTGCTTGAAGCAGGGCGCGCATATAACCCCGAAACAGAAGCGGCCATGTTTCAATGGCCAAGAGAAGCCCCACTGCGCGATCAAAGAACACCTGACAAAAATTCCGGTTTTTTTGATGCGACGGTTGACGGTGGATTTGAAGTAAAAGGACAGCCCTATACAACTGAAGGGGATGGATTTTTATGGTGGCGGGCACGTCAGCTGGGTGGGCGTACGCACCATTTTGGCAGACAAACGCCGCGTTATGGCCCGGATGATTTTAAAAGCAAAACCAGAGTAGGACGAGGCGAAGACTGGCCGGTTAGCTATGAGGAAATGGCGCCTTACTATGACCGGGTAGAAGAAATTATGGGCCTTTTTGGCCCAGATGCTGATGAAGCCGTTTATAATTCTCCTCAGTCCCCCAATCATATCAGACAGGAGCCCCCAGCGCCACGCGCAGCAGAAATGATTTTTGCCAAGGCCTGTGAAAAGATGGGTATCAAAACCATGGCCCATCCGACGGCCATTCTGACATCACCGTTGCATGGTAGGCAGGCCTGCTTTTATGCCACAAACTGTATTCGCGGTTGTGCCATCGGGGCTGCGTTTGACAGCGTGACGTCCTATATCAAGCCGGCAATGGAAACGGGAAAGCTGACAATCGTTACCAATGCGGTTGTTTATAAAGTGCTTATGAATGATGCCGGTGATAAAGCGATAGGGGTTCGTTATATTGACCGCGAAACGGAGAAGCATATTGATGTTCATGCGCGCGTTGTTGTGCTGGCCCCGGCAGCAATGGAATCATCCCGCATTTTGCTGAATTCAAAAACCGACAAAGCGCCTAATGGTCTGGCGAACTCTTCGGGGAATGTCGGTAAATATCTGTCTGACACGACAGGTGGGAGCCTTATTATTCAGATTCCGTCATTCGAGAATTTACCCGCACATAACGAAGACGGTGTATCACAGCCCCATGTTTATGCCCCTTGGTGGCTTCATGGTGAGGAAAAGGAAAAAGCAGGGGCTGATTTTATTGGTGGCTATAAGCTGGAGGTTGACCCATATGGCGGTGGTCGCTTTGGCCCTCCTGGCATGTCAGATACCTTCCGGGGGATGCTGATAAACCAAAAGGGTCTTTATGGGAAAAAACTGAAAGAGTATATGCGTAAGTTTTATGGATCAGTAATGTCAATACGCTGCCTCGGCAGTATGACTGTGACGGAAGATAATTATCTTACCATTGATCCAGAGGTTAAAGATAAATGGGGCATTCCAGTGCCTAAATTTCACTGGAAATGGTCTGATGAAGATTTCAGACGAACTTCACACATGTATGAAATGCTTCATAAACTTGCTAAAAATATGGGCGCCGTTGTTGTTCATGATCGGTTCACGGAAATGAAAAAAGCCGGAAAACTTCTTGGCCCAGGGGGTGATACGAACCACGAGGTTGGCGGGTGCAGGATGGGCGATGATCCGAAAACATCGGTGCTTAATAAATATTCACAGACCTGGGATGTGAAAAATCTTTATGTTGCTGATGGTGCACCATTTGTTACCCATGCCGAGAAAAACCCGACTTTGACAATAATGGCGCTGTCCATGCGGGCAGGCGATAATATAGTTGAAAGGTTAAAACAAGGCGAGTTATGATCAGATCACTTTTTACCTGTACTGCTGCCCTTTGTATGGTTATGTCTGCCCAAGCGCAGGATAGCGTTTCATTGTTTGATGGCAGAACGCTTACGGGCTGGAATACCGAAGAACCGGAAATCTGGCGTATTGAAGATGGTATGCTGACGGGCGGAGAGCTAGATCAGGAGATCCCAGCCAATACTTTTCTTGTAACGGATGACACATTCCAGAATTTTGAACTTTTCCTAAAAGTCAGATTGCTTGGAAGTGAGGGATTTATAAATTCAGGATTTCAGATCAGAAGTATGCCAGTTAATGGAAACGGTGAAATGAGCGGTTATCAGGTTGATGCCGGTGATGGTTGGTGGGGAAAACTTTATGACGAAAGCCGCCGGGATAAAGTGATTGCCGAATCTGCCGATATGGATGCAATTGATAAAGCGGTAAAACGTGGGGATTGGAACGAATATCATATTATCGCTGATGGGCGGCATATTCGTTCCTGGATCAATGGTGTGCCAGCGCTGGATTATACGGAAACGGATTTAACTATTCCGCAGGAAGGCCATATCGCCATACAGGCTCATGCCGGTGGTAAAACCAAGGTGCAGGTAAAAGACATTAAAATAAAGAGACTTAAAAGCGACCCGGATTTGCCAACCTGGCAGCAATATGGCCTGCCGATGGCAAAAGAAAATTAACGGTATCACGAAAGATTATTGGAGAATAAGATGATCAGCAAACTGGTGAAAATTATTCTGGGGGTTGTTATTTTATTTTTGCTTGTATGGCAGTTTGCACCGTCTCTTATTCTTGCCCCCTATAATGCAATGTCGCCGGTAACGACCACTTCAACCAATGGGCTTTATATCATAAATGCCAATGATAATGAGTATGTCGAAGGAAAATCGGACATAAAATTCCGGCATGTTAAACTGGACGGTGAATATAATTCAGAAGGGGCATCGGTTGCCGATATTAATAATGATGGCCTTAATGATGTTGTGACAGGTCATTACTGGTATGAGGCACCCGACTGGACGCGACATGTCATTAGAAAACCGTTGAAAGACGCTGTTTCAATTCCAAGATTGTCAGATCACATCAAAATATTTTTTGAAAGCGGTGGAAAGCAAGATATCTGGTCAAAAGCATATCCTCTGGCTTTTTTTACGTTTCATGAAGACGTCAATAAAGATGGCTGGATTGACGTAATCGCGCTTGATATTACAAGTGCCGGGTTTTACTGGTTTGAAAATCCCAAAGGTGTTGATGGTGAGTGGCCGCAGCATCTTATTATGAATTATACGCGTAATGAATCGCCGGTGTTTATGGATATTCTTGGAACCGGAAAACCTCAGGTCATTACGGGCGCTGCAGAAACTGATGAAGCTTCCGGAAAACTATATGCGGTTGAATTTCCTGATGAAGGCGGATATGTGATCCACACCATTGAAGCGGAAAATGAGGGACGTAATACCGGGGCTACCCTGCCGACACATGGTTTGGGTGTCGGGGATATAAATGGTGACGGCTTAAATGATGTTGTCTTTGGTTCCGGTGAAGGGTTTTTCGACAAGGACGGCAATCCTGCACCAAGGCAGTCTTTTGATGAAGGTGGCTGGTATGAGCAGCAAATAGCTGCAGACGGGACACGGACCTGGAAGTGGCACATTATTGATCCTGCGGTATCATTTTCACAAATGCTCGTGATGGATATTAATAAGGACGGAAGAAACGATTTCATGAGCGGTATGGGACATGGACGTGGTGTTTTCTGGTTTGAGCAGTACGGGGACAAGGAATGG
>JAGREE010000155.1 GCA_020446675.1 Alphaproteobacteria bacterium
GCAAGTTGCAATCCGTTATGGTTATCTGTTTTCTTATAAAATTTAAAGGATTTTATCCTTTCACGAAGTCTTTGGTTATTAACATAGAAAGTGCCTCTATTGTATATTTTTCTCATATGATCTCTGAGAAGTTTATCTTCTTCCTTACCCCTTGCTTCTGCAAGGATATACAAATCCCCTACATCGTCCTGATCGTCTAAATAGAAAATGGTCCGCTCAATAATGAAAGTCAGGGAAATTGAATACACATCATTCAATACGCCATATCTTTTTGCGTAATCTTTCTTCTTTATCCCTGAAGCTATGATTGTGTAGTCTGAGGAAGAAATGCAGTCATTTAGCCGCTCATAAAATTGCCTCTTGATATCGAGGTCAAATAAAATTTGAAATTCTTTCTCGCATTTTCTTATATCTCTTGAATGAAAATGAACGTTGTTTGTTCCCCAAAGGTCGCTTTTGAGCTGATCAAAGCCAGTATCTATTTGAGCCGAAAAATCATCTTTCTTGCACAGAATGCTACAAAGAACAAACACCGGAAACCCTGGGTCAATGTTTGTCAAGCCATGATCGCCAGACTCGTCAAGAAAAAGATAATAGTCGTTTTGAGGCATTATCAGTTAAACGTTATCATATCAAAATCGGTCTTTAATTTACGTCAAAATGCCCTAAATTTAAAAGCCGATATTTACACCCGCGTCACCAAAAGGATCATTGCCGGCTTGGAAAGATGTCGTTCATTATTTCTTACCGGTTACCTTCCCAGAACCCTCAGCCTGTAAGGCCTGAGTTTTTTTTTGGTTACTGGTTATTGGGTTGATGATTATTTGCCGCCAGCCACTCATAGCCGCCAGCCAACAATATAACCATCCGACAATATAACCACGTAAGAGCAAGCAACAGGCGCCACACTTCCGAAAAGTTCAGGTTATAGCGCCTGCACTCCGCTCTCATGCCCTACCATAACTCCAGCTTCACCCCAGTCATTATCTGGACTCCCTGGTTGTAGAGTTTAATGGGGCCTTCTTCAACGGCATTGATGTTGTTCAACCCGTAGTTATACCGCCCTTCCGCGAAGATGAAGATCATATCGGTCACTTCTACGTCGAGGCCCAGGCCGGCGGTGGCCAGGAAATCGAATTCATCGAACTCATCCTTTACATCGAGGCCGATGTGTTTGGCATTCAGCATCCATCCGAATTCGGGGCCGGCAACCACATAGGGGCGCAGGGCGCCAAGATCGAAGGAATATTTTGCCAGGATCGGCAGCTCGATGTAGTTCATC
>JAGREE010000156.1 GCA_020446675.1 Alphaproteobacteria bacterium
CCATCAGCCAGAATCAGTTCTCCTTCTCCAGCCTCGCCGAAGACGCCGCCGGCATGGTGGTCGGGAATTACCTGGAAACGATTTACACCTCTCACCCCCTCACGCAAAAACGGCTGGAAGACATCAACCGCTTGCTGCTGACTACCTACAAAGGCGAGGATTTTAATAGCGCTTTGGTGGGAGGCGAGGAGTATGAGGGGTTTGTTGCTTCGATAAAATGATTCCAAATGGCAAGGCTAAAAAAATATACACTATTTGCTCTTCTCGTCCTGGCACTTCAACAAACCGGAAATTCCCAACCAATTTCGGACTTGTCCCGGTTTTGTGATTATACTGGGTTAATCGATAATGTGCCTTCCCCTGAAAAAGAGGAAAGGGAAAAATTATACCTGCAGTTAGTTGGAGTATTGCATGAATTGTGGGACTACCGGCAAAAGTATAGAACTGCAGGGCATTTTATGGATATTTTTCCAAGTGTATATTATCATATCACATCATTGGAAATGGATAAAATCAGATTGGGGGCGTATCAGCATCCAACCTGGAAAATGAGTCAAATGCTGGCATTTTATGAGGCGTATTCCGTAAACAGAAGAAATTGGGATACGAATAATAAAGGAGCGGTCGAGCCACACTGGGTTAATCATTTCACTGTAGCAAACGAACAATATAATGGAGTAAATTGGTTGTGTACGGGCATTCAGCAAACGCTGAATACGGCCATTAACGCCCACGTGATTTATGATTTGCCACGCTCTATCCGGTTCGCTTTCAACAATAAGACAAATCCCAATTTGACAGAAAGCGACATCAAGCCAGAATTTATGGCGGTAAATGCTTCATTTAGTTCTGCCCTCCAATTCGCGGTTGATGACATAGAAGAAGCGAGTAGTCTTATATGTGATTTTTTTATAAACATAGGACAATTGTTGCTGCCTTCCGATGTTATCTTGAAAAGGCAGTCAGCCTGGTATGATGCTTTTAATTCTGGCAAAGTACTTCAGTATAATGGATCGCCTTTGTCACAGCATCCTTACAGTGCAGTTGTAAGGAGCCAGTTGGCGGATAAAGGCAAAAACAGGTGTAACGGAAAAGTAAACGCCACCCTCTTCCTTTTCGACCT
>JAGREE010000157.1 GCA_020446675.1 Alphaproteobacteria bacterium
CTATGAAATGCCGGGGCAACCCTATACGACAGGAAAAGATCCATTCAGATGGTGGCGTTCAAGACAGTTAGGGGGAAGAACCCATCATTTCGGCAGACAGACACCAAGATACGGTCCTGAGGATTTTAAGGTAAAAACCATGACCGGGCGCGAGGTTGACTGGCCTTTTACTTATGAAGAACTGGAACCTTACTATGACCGTGTGGAAACGATCATGGGAATTTTTGGCCCGGATGCGGATGAGGCAGTCTATAATTCACCCCTGCCACCCAATCATATCCGCCAGAAGCCACCGGCACCCAGAGCCAGTGAAATGCTGTTTCAAAAGGCACTCAAAAAAATGGGCATTAAAACCATGGCTCATCCGACCGCAATTCTGACGTCTCCCCTTAATGGACGGGATGCCTGTTTTTATGCGACAAACTGTATCAGAGGATGCAGCATCGGGGCCGCTTTTGACAGTGTCACTGCCTATATCAAGCCAGCAGAAAAAACCGGAAGACTTCAAATTCAGACCCATTCGGTTGCCTATCAGGTTTTAACGGATGAAACGGGAAAAAAAGCAACTGGTCTTCGTTATATTGATACCCAGACGGGGGAGCATAAGGAAATCAGTGGTAAAGTTATCGTGCTCGCTCCCGGTGCTATGGAAAGCTCGCGCATATTATTAAATTCCAAATCGGATAAAGCACCAAACGGACTTGCTAATTCAACCGGAATGGTCGGTAAGTATATTTCTGATACATTATTTACATCGCTCTGGTTACATGTGCCTGAACTTGATTACGCGCCGCCCCATAATGAAGACGGCGTTTCGCAGCCTCATGTTTACGCCCCGTGGTGGCTTCATGGTGATGAAAAGAAAAAGGACGGAGCCGATTTCTCCGGCGGCTATAAAATTGAGGTTGATCCTTATCGTGGGGGCCGATTTGGCCCACCGACGATGAACGCGACTTTCAGAATTATGCTCCATGGCACCAAAGGGCTATATGGTAAGAAACTGAAAGACCATATGCGCAGATATTATGGTTCAATGATTGGTATTCGGACCCTTGGGGGGATGTCGGTCAATGAAAATTGTTACCTGACTATTGATCCGGAAATTAAAGACAAATGGGGAATTCCGGTTCCAAAATTTTACTGGGAATGGTCAGATGAAGATTATCGCCGCGGGGAGCATATGAATAAAACCCTGCATGAACTTGCTAAAAATATGGGAGCAACGGTGATTTATGATGCTTTTGAAAAATCGCGTAAGGCAGGAAAAGTGATGGAAGTGGGTGGTGAAGTTAACCACCAGATAGGCGGGTGCCGGATGGGGGATGATCCGAAAACATCTGTACTGAACAAATATTCTAGAACCTGGGATGTTGATAATCTTTATATCGCTGACGGGGCACCGTTTGTAACCCATGTAGAAAAAAATCCGACCCTCACCATCATGGCGATGGCAATGAGAGCCGCAGATAATATTATTGATCGTTTAAAGGGAGACGACCTATGAGTGAAAA
>JAGREE010000019.1 GCA_020446675.1 Alphaproteobacteria bacterium
GACACGCGGATTTTCAATCCGCTGCTCTACCCCTGAGCTACCCGGGCATGGGAAAAATGCTCTGATGAGGTGGGAGGGTTATAGAAAATAAGTGAGGCGCTGTCCAGCACTCTTTTTAAAAAAATGACACTTGAGCATTGCTGTTTATTACTGATCAAATTCGTCGTCTTCACTTTGGCCCTGAGATGTTTTTTCACCAGCAATCACATAGCTTTCATTAAACCAGCGGCCCAGGTCAATTTCACTGCAGCGTGCGCTACAAAAAGGATAGTATTTGTCTGTTGCTGCTCCGTTGCAGATCGGGCATTTATCGTTGTTATTTGCCGCTTTCATTTCATCTCCATGGATAAATTTGATCCGGTGCGCGTTAAAAACTGATCAAATACGATGCTGTGATCCTCGAACCATTTTTTTTCATTTTTATTGACTTTAATGACCAATGGCAAGCCGGGATTGCTGCGGGCATCATTTTCGGCGCCACGCAAAATATCAAGGCAGACTGTTTCGGTATTTTTTATACTGACATTTTTCCGGATCAATAGATCATGTAAATTTTTACGGCTTGATTTGCGGGTCAGTGCCAGAAGTCCCAGCGGGGAAATGTTGCCGCGCTGGACCGGTTCCGGGTCTTTTAAAATCAGGTCATCTATAAAATTAAGAAGACTTTTGACCTGGCCTTTATTTTCCATATTAATGAAGTCAATGATGATGATTCCGCCAATGCCCCTGAGCTTTAACTGGCGGAAAATTTCACGGGTGGCTTCGCTGTTGATGCTGAATATCTGCATCTGGGGATCACTTGAAAACTGTGCCGCACCGGTATTAACATCAATAACGGTCATGGCTTCTGTTGCTTCAATGGTAATCCATGCGCCAGATTTAAGCGATATTTTTTCCGAACAAATCTGTTCGATAACATCATCGACTTCATACTGGCTGAAAAGAGGGGTTTTTTCCTGATATATAACCAGCCGGTCTGTCATATCAGGCGCAAAAGTCTGAGCCCATAATTTAGCCTGTTTAAAGGCGGCTGCCTGATCAATAATAATTTCTTCAATGTCATTTTTTAAATAATCCCGCATTATCTGTTCAATAGGGTCGGGCCCCTGTGTCAGCAGAGACGGGCATTTCATTTTTTCAGTATCTTTTGAAATTTGAGACCAGTGATCTATCATTTTCTGTGCTGTAGATGCAAGCTCACTAAGCGGAATGGACTGGGCATCCGTTCTGAATGTAAGACCTATCTCGCCCAGATCCATTTGTTCTCCAAACTGTTTAAGTTCCTCTCGTTTGTCCGGGTCTTTTATGCGGCTGGAGACATAAGCCCCACCACGAAAAGGATGAAGGACAATGGCGCTTGAAATCAGTTCAACCCGACCGGTCAGCTTAACCAGTTTATCTTTTATTGCATCAGCGGTGACCTGAACGATAATGCGCTGGCCTTCGTGTAGCAGCGTGGTGAGATCATTTGGTTTTTTTCCCTGTCTTTTAGGCAGGTTTTTTAACGGTAAAAATCCGGTAAAGCCTTTGGCCAGTTCGACAAATGCTGCCTGAAGTTCTTTAGAGAGGCTAATGACGCGACCAAGATAAATTGCGCCGATATAGGATGGGTCATGGTCACGGTAAAGTCTAAGATCCGTTACTTGGCCATTTTCAATTTGTGCCATCCTTGTTTCACCGATGGCACTGTTGATCAGGATTTTACTGTTTCCGTTCATATATTTCACAGCACATAGCCGTGCCCTTTCAACAAGTTAACAGTTTCAAACAGGGGAAGTCCAACCACGTTGCTGTAAGATCCATTGATGCTCATAATAAACTGCGCGGCAAGCCCCTGAATGGCATAACCACCGGCTTTTCCCCGCCATTCATCATGGTTTAAATAAAATCTGATTTCTTCCCTGCTTAATCGTTTGAACTTTACCACAGTTTTAACTGTTTTGGTGCTTATTTTTCCGTTCGGGGCAATAAGGCAAATTCCGGTATATACAGAATGGCGCCGTCCACTTAACAGATTTAGGAAATTTTCCGCCTGTTCCTTATCAGCCGCTTTTTCAAGGAGTCGGTTGCCACAGGCGACAACGGTGTCTGATGCAAGGATAAAGCAGTCTTTATGGTTTTCAGCGATTTTTCGGGCTTTGAGGCAACAAAGCCTTTTAACCAGAGAGGCCGGTTTTTCAGATTTAAGTGAGGTTTCATCAATATCAGCAGGTATAATCTGGTCCGGGATAATACCCACCTGTTTTAAGAGCGCCAAACGCCGAGGTGATGCAGAAGCTAAAATCAGATGATTGTCTTTTTTGGACCCCGTTGCCACGGTTGCCTTACCTATAGCGATACGTGATCCGGCCTTTGGTCAGATCATAGGGTGTCATCTCAACCAGCACTTCGTCACCGGCAAGGACACGAATACGGTTTTTGCGTAACTTACCCGCCGTATGGCCTAGGACCTCGTGACCGTTTTCTAATTCTACTCTGAACATTGCATTCGGCAGTAATTCAGTAACCTTACCGCGAATTTCAAGTAACTCTTCTTTAGCCATTATGGCTCCTTATTTAAGTTCATAAATAACATGTGGAAAATAGAGAAAAATAAGCAAAATTCAAGTGAAATGTTTATTATGCTCAATCTTGTCGTGATTTGCTGTCTTAACATTCCAGCCGTTCTTTGATTTTTCGAACCAGCGCATCGCGTAGTGAGCGAAAGGCAGAGAGTATATTTTCACGGTTTCCCTCAGTTCCTGTCGGGTCGTCCATCGGCCAGTATTCAACATCGGTTGAATGGCCTTCAGTCAGTTCAAGGGCGCGTTTATGGGCTTCAGGGCTAAAGGCAATAATAAGGTCAAATGAATTATCATTCAGATCATCAAAATCCTGTGCCTTATGATTTGAAAGATCAATACCGATTTCTTCCATAACAGCCACAGCAAATGGATTTATTTTGCTGAGTTTCTCATTAACGCCGATGCTGTCGACATATATTTTGTCACCACATTTATTTTTGGTAATGGCTTCTGCCATGGGGGAGCGGACCGCATTGAAATTACAGACAAAAAGGATACTGCTGGGGAGTTTGGCTTTGCTGTTTTGCATCAGAATTACTTTCTATCTGATCTGAAGTACGCAGATCAGGGTAAACAAGCGTCTTGCCGTGTCAAAATCAATATCCACTTTATCGGCGAGGCGGGTGCGCAATATTTCAGATCCTTCGTCATGTAGCGAACGGCGCCCCAGATCAATGGCCTCAATATGACGGGGGTTTGAGACCTTAATTGCTGAATAATAGCTGTTACAGACAAGAAAATATTCCTTAATGATACTGCGAAGCGGACTAAGCGGCAGCACAAAGGTGGATAGCTCGTGGTCTTCATCGGTCCGAAGGTCAATGGCAAGGCGATTGTCTTCCATTCTTAAAGTCACCCGATAAGGTCCTTTGTAGCCGTCCGGCATCGTCATTTTCGGAACGAAACGGTTATTTTCCAGCAGATCAAAGATGGCCACCCGACGTTCATGTTCTATATCGTCGTTCCTGCGGATGATGGTTTTATCATCCAGCTCTATTTTGCTAATTCTTTGGGAACGACGTTCTTTTTGCATAGTGTTAGTCGTCCAGCCTTATGCCGATGGATTTTTTATGCGCCTGCAATCCTTCCTCATCGGCCAGCTTCATGGCTGGTGGTCCGATTTTGGCGAGACTCGCCCTGTCACATTCAATCAGGGTGTTTCTTTTCATGAAGTCAAGAACGCTTAGCCCTGATGAAAAACGCGCACTGCCGGATGTGGGAAGCACATGGTTTGGCCCGGCAATATAATCACCGATTGCTTCCGGCGTATAACGGCCGATAAATATGGAGCCGGCATTTCTGATGTCTGACAGGAGGCGGCGCGGCTCATCAAGTGCCAGCTCAAGATGTTCCGGAGCAATACGGTTGATAAGGGCTGGCGCTTCCGCCATATCGGAAATGCAGATAACGCAGCCATGATTTTCCCAGCTGGAACGGGCGATTTGTGCCCGTGGCAGGGTTTTTAAATGCTCTTCAACGGCATCAATCACTTTTTTGGCATAATCCGCATCATCCGTGATCAGAATACATTGGGCTACCTCGTCATGCTCGGCCTGCGATAACAGATCAATGGCTATCCAGGCGGGATCATTTTTATTATCGGACACCACCAGGATTTCCGATGGTCCGGCGATCATATCAATACCGACAGTGCCGAAGACTTCCTTTTTTGCGGCCGCGACATAGGCATTGCCCGGTCCGGCGATAATATCCACAGCTTTTATCGTTTCGGTGCCGTAGGCAAGGGCGCCGACCGCCTGTGCACCGCCGATTTTATAAATTTCATCAATGCATGATATATGGGCAGCGGCAAGAACCAACGGGTTTAAATACCCCTTTGGCGAAGGTACCACCATAATGATGCGCTCAACCCCCGCCGCTTTGGCCGGTATGGCGTTCATCAGGACCGATGACGGATAGGCGGCCTTACCGCCGGGTACATAAATGCCAGCGGCTTCAACGGCGTTCCAGCGCACCCCAAGGGCAACGCCGATTTCGTCCGTCATACTGTCATCTTCCGGGATATGCCGGATATGAAATTTCCTGATACGGTTTGCTGCGATCTCAAGGGCGTCCAATGTTTCTTTTGAACAGGCGGCAAGGGCATCCTTAATTTCTTTTTCGCTGACCCGCATCGTCTCAGGTGTAAGCGTTAGGCTATCAAATTTTTCGGTATAGCGGAGCAGGGCTTCATCGCCATTTATTTTAACATCTTTCAGGATGTCTTTTACAACGCCGGAAACATCATTTTCAGTATTGCGGTTTTCTTTGAGCAGAATTTCAAATTGCTGTTCAAAATCCGCATCCTGGCTCTTCAGCATTTTAACCATTGACGGCCTCTCTTACCAGGTCAAGGATCGGGCCGATTTCCGCATTGCGTGTTTTAAAAGCTGTTCGGTTAATGATAAAGCGCGATGTGATATCAAGAATTTTTTCAATTTCAACCAGCCCATTGGCCTTAAGCGTGGCACCAGAGCTGACCAGATCAACAATGCGGCGGCATAGCCCAAGCCCGGGGGCCAGTTCCATAGCGCCATTTAGCTTGATACATTCCGCCTGTACGCCCCGTTTGGCAAAATATTTTGATGTAAGATTGGGATATTTGGTGGCAACACGCACATGGCTCCAGCGGCTGGGATCGTCCGTTTTGCTCATTTCTTCCTGCTCGGCCACGGAAATGCGGCAATGACCGATATCCAGATCAAGCGGTGCATATATTTCGGGATAATCAAATTCAAGCAGTACATCATTGCCCGCGACCCCAAGCTGCGCGGCGCCAAAAGCGACAAAGGTCGCCACATCAAAACTTCTGACACGAATAATGCTTAAGTTTTCGATGTTGGTCTTAAACATCAGTTTGCGCGAGTCAGGGTCATCAAATTCTGCCTCTGGAATAATACCAGCAGCATTGATGATCGGCATCACTTCCTTAAGGATGCGTCCCTTTGGCAGGGCCATTACCATGGGTTCGTTTATTTTTATTGTCATCGCGTGAACTGCCTTAACTGCTCTCAACCATCGTCATATGCGCCCTTTTATCGAAAAGTAAAGGGAATGGCTAGTTTTAATATGATAATTTAAAGAAAAATTACTCGCTCAGGCCTTCTATGACTTTATGCTTTGGATGGCAGGTTGCGGGATAGGGTGTGCCAATATCTTTCATCTGCGCTTCGATCACTTCCGCCTCAAGCCGGATGACTGCATCGCCGGCGAAAATCAGGTCAATGGCAATATTCCCATTCTCAAGCGGCAGGGATTCAATGGCCAGAAGCTCGAGCACATGTTTTTTATCCTCCTGTGGGATATTCTGGCTGGTGACACTTAAAATATCCTCAAAATGACAGCCAGTGCGGATACGGTGGCAGGTTTTGGACCCATCCTCTGTGGCGGCGATTTTATTTTCTTCCCAAAGATATCGGTTGAGCATCATCGCAAATATACGGCTTTTCGGGGAATAATTGAAATCGGCAACCACCGTCACCGCATCCTGAAGATAAGCGGATATTATGGTCAGGTCTTCTTTATCCTGTGCTTTTAATCTTAAGCCATTTGCCATTAATTTCCCCTTAAATCCCCAAATTGGCGTCACGCACTATTTTTGCACCGACTGCACTGAGCTTTTCTACCAGACGTTCATAGCCACGATCAAGATGATAAACACGATTGACAAAAGTTTGTCTGTCCGCCACCAGCCCGGCGAGGATCAATGACATTGATGCCCTAAGGTCGGTTGCCATAACCGGTGCTCCCAAAAGATGATCGACACCACGCACCGTGGCGGTTGACCCATGTACCGTAATATCCGCGCCCATTCTGGTCAGTTCCGGCACATGCATGAAACGGTTCTCAAATATGGTTTCATTTATCACCGATGCCCCGTCACAAAGTGTCATCATCGCCATGACCTGTGCCTGCATATCTGTGGGAAAACCGGGGTAGGGCTGGGTGGTAACATTTATGCCGCGAATTTTGTCGCGGCCCAGTTTTACCATTACGCCACCCCCTGTCTCGGTAAACTCCAGTCCTGCCTGTTTCAGTACGCCGACCGATCCGCGCATGGCATCGAGCAGGTTTTCGCCCTTCAGCTCCAGCTCGCCCCTTGTCATGGCGGCGGCGACAGCGTAGCTTCCCGCTTCAATTCGGTCGGGCATAACCGAATATTCGGTTCCATGGAGTTTATCAACCCCTTCCACCGTAATAGTGCGACTGCCAATACCGCTTATTTTGGCCCCCATGGCGTTCAGACAGTTGGCAAGATCGGTAATTTCCGGCTCCCGTGCCGCATTTTCTATAATAGTGGTGCCAGCGGCAAGTGTTGCCGCCATCAGAATATTTTCAGTGGCGCCGACCGACACGGTCGGGAAAAGTACGGTACCACCTTTAAGGCGTCCACCCGGGGCAACGGCACGGACATATCCTTCTTCCAGCTCGATTGTTGCGCCCATTTCCTCAAAACCCTTAAGGTGAAGATCAATAGGACGGTTGCCGATGGCACATCCTCCGGGCAGGGAGACTGTTGCTTCGCCCACCCGGGCCAGAAGCGGCCCGAGCACCAGAATACTGGCCCGCATTTTCCGCACAATGTCATAAGGCGCGGTGGTGCTGGTAATAGTTTTGGTGGTGAAGTTGATCGTCTGGCCCTGTCCAAACATAGAGCCTTCATTGACGGTTTCGGTTTTTACGCCGTGTCCTTCAAGCAGCAATTTCAATGTTTTAATATCAGCAAGATGGGGAATGTTGGAAAGTTTTAATGTTTCCCCGGTCAGCAGGCTTGCACACATAAGCGGCAGGGCCGCATTTTTTGCTCCGCTGATCGGAAGCTCTCCTTCAAGGCGGAAACCGCCGGTAATTGCAATTCTGTCCAATAAAAATTCCTATATTTTTTAATTTTATAGCTTTGGCAAAGTGACGCCGGTCTGGCCCATATATTTCCCGTTTCTGCTGTTATAGGGCACTTCGCAGGGTTCGTTTCCTTCAAAAAACAGGAACTGACAGGCTCCTTCGTTGGCATAGATTTTGGCGGGAAGTGGTGTTGTGTTTGAAAATTCCAGTGTCACATGACCTTCCCAGCCCGGCTCAAGCGGCGTGACATTGACAATAATGCCGCAGCGGGCATAGGTCGATTTGCCAAGACAGATGACCAGCACATTTTCAGGAATTCGGAAATATTCAACGGTCCGGGCAAGGGCGAATGAATTTGGCGGAATGATACAGACATCGCCCGGGCGGTCAACAAAGCTGTTGTTGTCAAATTTTTTAGGATCCACCGTCACGGAATCAACATCGGTAAAGATTTTAAATTCATTTGAGACCCGTGCGTCATACCCATAGGATGATAGTCCATATGAAATGACACCATTTCGTTTCTGGCGGTCCTCAAACGGTTCAATCATGCCGTGGTTTTTTGCTTTTTCCCTTATCCATTTATCTGACATTATTGCCATTATTTGTCTTCCTTACTTGTCATTTTTGTTATTTTTCTGGCCTGTGCTTTTCGTCTTTTCAGATTATCCCTGAGCGCATCAGCCAGGCGGTCCTGTTTATCTTTTTTGATTTCCGGTTTGGTGCCTTGAGTATTTTTTGTCATCACGTTTTGCAAGTTAATTTATTCAACATTATGACCTTTTTAAGGGGATAAGAAAATAATCGCAATTAATTCCTTAAATTGACTTGCAGGATGGCGGGCATTGTGGCATGTTCCGCGCCAATTAATGGCTTTTATAGCCAAATTCTACCCATCGCCGCTATAGCTCAGTGGTAGAGCGCACCCTTGGTAAGGGTGAGGCCGAGAGTCCGATTCTCTCTAGCGGCACCATTTCCCCCCTCTTGTAACTCCTTGAATCCTCCCGGTCCTGATAAAAAATTAATATTTTGTCGAATTTTTTTCTGTTCTTTGCTATGGTGCCTTCCGCAAAGGATAAAATATGATCGTTAAAATACTATATTACAAAGATAATGAACTGCAGGAAAGCGTCCCTTATAACGGGGAAGGTGATTTGATAAAGAAGATTGCCAAAGACCGAAAAGTCATAAATGGCTGTAACAGAGTTGATGTTGTAAACGACAATACAGATACCATCATTTGGTGGTCCGGCCACTAACGTTACAGAATGACGATTAAAAAGCTATCAGATAAAAAAACAAATATCATAGGAAATGGTCGAATTTAACCCATTGATATTCTTTCATATAATCAGCAGCTTTAAAAATTTCAGTAATTTCTAATTCATTTTGATCCAGTTAATGGTCTTTATCCGTATAAAGGCCATGATAAATGCAGGACGACAAATTTGTATTGGAAATAGAGAAGCCTTTTGCTTGACGGCACAGGGGCTGATGTCTGATAGTCTATGCAGAAATCTTTATAAAGGCAGCATAATGGATGAACCGTCGGCTTTTTCAGACTATAGCCATGAGCAACTTGTGATTCTTGTTGCGCGCAACAAAGACAGGCACGCTTTTCATCATCTGTTTGACTATTTTGCCCCCCGCATAAAAAGCTACCTGCTTAATTTTAACATCTCCGATCAGAAGGCAGAGGATCTGACCCAGGAAGTGATGATTACCCTGTGGCAGAAGGCCGATAAATTTGACCCGCAAAAAGCAAGAATATCGACCTGGCTTTTTCGCGTGGCCAGAAACAAATATATCGACAAAGTCCGCCAGCAAAAATATCCGGAAGTCAACGCGGACGATCATATCGCGTCGATGATTGCGCCGGAAAAGACAGATCAAAATCTTAAAGAGCAGCAGGATCAGGGCCGTATAAAAATGGCCATGGCCGCACTAAATGATGAACAGAGAAAAGTCATTGAGCTTTCATTTTTTAAGGAATTATCACATTCACAGATTGCAGCGGAAACCAATCTGCCGCTCGGCACTGTGAAATCACGGATCAGAATGGCGTTTCAGGCGTTAAGAGAAGAATTAGGAGACTATCGATGAAAACCCACGGCATTATCCCAGATGAATGGATTGTGTCCTATGCATCAGGCGCATTAAGTGAAGCCCATGCGCTGGTGGTTGCGACGCATTGTCATTTTCATCCAGCGCTACAGCAAAAACTGATAGATGCGGAAAATATTGGGGCCCTGCTTATGGAAAGTCGGCCGCCGGTGAAAGTTTCAAGTCATATGTTTGATGACATAATCAGTAAAATTGATGATCTGCCGAATGAAGTGAAGCAGCCTTCCAATGATAATGGGCTGCCATTTCCACTGGCGGAGTATTTAAATCACAAATCACTGGACCAGTTAAACTGGCGTATGATGGGCCCCGGCCTGTCACAGGTCCGCTTATGGACGGGTCCCAATGATGAGCGTCTCTGGCTCCTGAAAGCAAAGGGAGGGGCAAAAATTCCATCCCATGATCATAGCGGGCTTGAGCTTACCCTTGTTCTGCAGGGAAGCTACCACGTTGGAAAGGATCAGTATGGTCCCGGCCTATTGGAAATTGCTGATGATGAAACCAAAAATCATACGCCGCTTATTGATGCGGGCGAAGATTGCATTTGCCTGGTCGTGACGGAAGCACCTATTAAAATTCACAGCCTTCTTGGGCGTCTGGCACAGCCCTTCATCGGCCTTTAAACTGTTCGATAGATTACTTAACTGATCCAAAAGCCGTTTTCTTTCGTAAAATAAGTTGTGGGCAATGACTATTATTTGCAAGGATATTTATGAAAAGAAAATGGAAAAACGCCTGGGTAATTGGCGGCAGTACGGGCCTTGGTGCGGCACTGGTCAGGGCCCTAGCCGCAGATGATGTGTTAACATATGTTTCCGCCAGAAACCGTGAAACGTTAATGACGTTAAGTGAAGAAAAGCCGTCGTCTATTATTCCTTATCCGCTAGATGTAACAGATCAGGAGGACTGCGCCCGCGTTGTTTCCAATATTCTTAATACTAATAATGGGCTTCCAGACCTTATTATCTTAAATGCGGCTGTCTATTCCCCCATGGGTGTGGACAATTTTAATGCCGCAGAAATTTCAAATATGATGAATGTGAATTTTTTGGGTATTGTAAATATGATTTCGGCGCTCCTCCCACATAAAAATCCAGAAAGATCCGTGACAATTGCTGCCATAACCTCTCCCAGCGGCTGGCGCGGTTTACCGGGCGGGATCGGGTACGGGTCATCAAAAGCGGCCGTAATTAACCTGATCGAAAGCATGAAACCGGAACTTGATGGTTCGGGGTTTGATGTTCGGCTGGTAAATCCCGGCTTTATAAAGACCCGTTTGACCGATAAAAATAAATTTAAAATGCCACAGCTAATGAGGCCGGATGACGCAGCGGCCCGCACTCTTGATGGATTATCGGGGACTAAATTTGATATTTCCTTCCCCAATCCTTTTCTTTTTTATTTAAAGCTGCTTCGCATTCTGCCTTATTCATTATTTTTTTGGGTAATGAATAAAATGGTAAAAAACAAAAAGGCCCGATAAACGGGCCAACAGTTTTTGGAGGGAGATTATTATTAAAAGGAAAAGTTTATTTTTGCTTATAAAATGAAAGAGTGACACTTCCGACATTGAAGCCCCATTTGGACACATATGCCCTGTTAATCATGACGTTGTCATCCTGAAGGAACATCCAGTCATCAAATTTCAGTTTGTAACTTTTATCCCCCACAGGAAGATCAAAGACATAAATCCAGTTAAAAGCATTGCCGGAACGCCTGCCACGGGCTGTGCCGATCACACCGTTGGTGGTTCCTTCATAATGGCCATCGGGCAATATTTTTATCGTCCAGTGCCGCTTATCAAGCTTACCGTTTTTATATTTAAAATCCTCATCAAGGGTCAGAATGTCCCCCTCAACGGACCCGGTAATATTCACTTTAAACTGATTGACAATTTCGCCAGCGCGGTTTTCAAAGACACCATAGGCGACAGTGTTGCCGTTAAAATAGTCCTCAAGAATAAATTCGGGCGAATTGTTCTTATAATCGCTAACGTCCATTTTGCTGCATCCTGTCATAATTAAAAGGAATAGTGGTAAAAACAGCTTTTTAAGCATGTTCATGTTCGATGCTATAATGCATGACATCAATTGTTCCCCGCTCGAAGGCGGTGATACAATAATCCAGGTAATAAAGCCATAATCGGTAAAAACGCTGATCAAATCCCTGTTTTTCAATATCAGGCCAGTTATGAAGAAAATTATCTTTCCAGTGGCGTAGGGTAAGGGCGTAATCCTGACCAAATGAATATTCATCAACAATTTTCAATCCGGCTTTTTTCGTATGCTCTGCAAAAACCTGATTGCTGGGCAGCATCCCGCCAGGGAAAATATATTTCTGGATGAAATCAACTCTGTTTCGGTATTTTAAGTAGCGCTGATGATCGATTGTAATGACCTGTATGACCGCTTTTCCTCTCGGGTTCAGACGGTTTTTTATGGTTTCAAAATAACTTTGCCAGTGTTTTTCACCGACCGCTTCAAACATTTCGATTGAAACAATTTTATCAAATTTTCCAGCTGTATCGCGGTAATCTTCAAAGGCGACCAGATTTTTACGGACAGTAATTTTCTTAAGTCGCCTGATTGCGTAGTCAAACTGTTCTTTTGAAATTGTGATGCCATGGTAATCAATAGGATAATTTGTTATGGCCTGTTCGGCAAAGCCGCCCCAGCCACAGCCGATTTCAAGGACGCTATCTCCGGGTGATAATTCAAGCTGATCGATAATCCGGTCATATTTGGCAATTTGCGAAGCCCTGAGATCAGATGTTTCATCAAAAATACCGGCCGAATAGGTCATGGTTTCATCCAGCCATTTTTTATAAAAATCATTGCCAAGATCATAATGAAAAGAAATATTTTTTCTTGATCCTTCACGGTTGTTGTCATTTAGGACCAGATGTAAAAAGCGGTTTATAAAGTCCGAAATTAAACTGTTCTGTTTTTTAGAGAAATATTTTTCATTATCCAGAAACCAGTTGCAAAGAGCATAAAGATTGCTGATCTGTATTTGACCATTAATATAGGCTTCAACAAAGGCAAGCTGTCCGGAAAGCATATACTGAAACAGACTTTTCCAGCTTTTAAAGTCTATAGCAACATTATGGCCCGGATGCTTTCCCAAATGGCTGATGGTTTGCTGATTGGGGAGTGTTACTTCAATTCGTCCAAATTGGGCCTTTTTTATGCGGGAATGAACTATTTTTTTTAAAAATCCCACAGGTGCACTTTGCCCCTGAAAATGTAAATGTTCATCACTTTTGTTTTTAAGAATTTCCGTATTTTTCATTTGGCTGCCCTTTTTGGTTTATTCTTTTGCTTTCTGGCCATCAACAACGCTTCGGATGACTGATAGCTGTGATGCCCTGCGTGCTGATAAACTTTTATTCCTTTAAGTTTTAGTTTAAGGGCTTCATATAGTATTCCCCCGATAACTTTCAGCGTCATAAAAGGCATTCTAAGGCTGAGCAGTAAAAGGGCTTTATCGGTGATTTTCTGACGTCTTCCTGAAAAGCAGGCCGTCAGTCTTGAGCTTCCCGAATGTTTATAGTCAATCGTTACCGCAACTTTTTCAGCTGGCGGGATTATTGAAAATTCATAATGACCCTGCTGATCAAAGAACGGACTGACATGGAACGATTTTTTTGCGACATGTTTTTCGTTAAATGTCCCATTCTCGGGAACGGCATAAATGTAATTATGGCGCTCGGAAAAAGTATTTCGCACTTCATAAATAATAGCAATATTGCGGTCATTTTCCCCGTAACAATAAAAAACACTGAGCGGATTAAATACAAAACCCAATATGCGTGGATAGGTGAGGACCTTAATTGATTTAACCCTGGAAGCATCAATGTTATTCGCCGATAAAAGGGTTAATAGCCTTTCTTTTAAATTCGCTGATTTTGATGTCTCAGGGTCACCGTAATCTGCTTCATGAAAACTCACGAGATTAAATTTATTTAATGAAAATAAACGGTTATTCTTCGCAATAGATGCCAGATCATCAAGGTCGGAATAAAGTGTAAAAACTTTATAACGAAGTTCGTGTGTCTTTGGCTCATAGCGTTTATGGAAAACGGTTCCGATATAAAGGCAATCTTGTGTCATCACGCAGCCTTTACTTTGTTTTTGGTTGCGGTTGCGGCTTCATTTTCTTGCAGCAGCGCAATGATCCGTCCATTCATTTGGGGAACTGTCCACGGGCGCTTTACATCGGCCATGTGTTCGGCAGCGAAAAGGCCACTTTGCAAGCCATCCTCATGAAAACCATACCCGAAATGAGCACCGGCATACCAGATATTGCGGTGTCCCATTATGTTTATCAGATCTTTTTGGGCTTTTAGGGTTGATAAGTCAAAAATCGGATGATCATACTCTTTCCGGTAATGAATAAGCTCCGGATCAGGGTCAAATTGCGGATTTAGGGTCACAAAAAGGGGTGTTTGTGTTTTTAACGGCTGCAACCTGTTCATCCAGTACGTTACAGACAGATGATTATCGGAATGGCTTTTATCCTGAATATAATTCCAGCTTGACCAGACCTTTTTTCGCTTGGGCATAAAGCGGGCATCGCTATGAAGCACAGCCTGGTTTTTTGCATATTTAAAGGCACCAAGGATCGATTTCTCAATCGGATCAGCATCTTTTAAAAGCTTAAGTGCCGTATTGGCATGGGTTGCGATAATGATACGGTCATATTTTTCACTGTCCGATCCAGCCGGCGTTACCCAGACGCCATCAATGAAGCGCCTTACGCTTTCAATGGGGGTGTTTTTTATAAAGCTTGCACCACTTTGCCCGATTAATGCTTTTACATATTCCTGGCTTCCGCCGGCAATAGTAGACCACTGCGGCCGGTCTTTAATTTGAAGCAATCCATGATTTTTACAAAATCTTAAAAAGCTGGTGAGGGGGAAGTCACCAACTTTACTGGATGGCGTAGACCAGACCGCAGCGGCCATCGGTAAAATATGATCACTTAAAAAAGATCGATCATATTTGTTCTTTTCCAGATATTGACGAAGCGTAATATTTTCGGCCTCGACCGGGCTGAGTTTAGAGCTCTCATCATAAAAGCGTAATATCGAGCTGACCATTTTCCAGAAGCGCGGGCGAAGAAAATTTCTTTTTTGAGCAAAAAGTGTCGATAATTTCTGGCTGCCGGCATATTCAAAATTGCCATTATCTATGCTTACACCAAATGACATTTCTGTGGGAAAAGGTGTGATTTTCAATTGTTTAAGCAGTTCCAGAAAGTTTGGATAATTCCTGTCATTGCAGACAATAAAACCTGTATCCACCGGAACAATGCCGTCGGCGGTAATTGCGGACACCGTATTCGCATGTCCACCGAAGTGATTATCGGCTTCATAAACGGTTACATCATGCGTTTTTGAAAGCAGCCAAGCGGCACCAAGTCCCGCGATACCTGAGCCGATTACGGCAATTTTCAATCTATTTTCGTTACGCATAAGTGCTTTCCTGAATGGGTTATAATCTTATTACGGATTAAGAACCAAATTGGATTAGCAAATTGTTCATTTTTCAGAAATTATTTCCCAGTCTTCAATGTCACCATCAATTTCATAAAATTGCGGAGCAAGAGCAGGGCCCAGTCTGTCTTTATATTTCGCGTATAGAACCGGATCACGAACAATTAGTTTGTTTAACAAATGCTTCCATTCATATCTGATCTGTCCGGTGGTGACAGTCATTGGGGGCAGGGATTTATCCTGCGGCCTCAGAATTTTGGATCGGTCAAAATTATAGCCGCGTCTGTCTGCGTCGTCACAGACTGAATGAAGGTAACTGCTGATATAGGAGATCGGGTCGGTTACCGCTTTAAAGCGGTTTAGCTGGGGATGATTTTTATAACCCTTAATTTTTCCATCCAATACTTTCTGTGCCAAAAGGGTTTCCCGCCACAGCGCAACCAGACCTTTGCTATCCAGATATTTTGGATGTAATGACCAGATTCTCATTGATCAACTCAGTCAAAAAGTAATTCTTGGGTTGGGAAGCCATCGCGCTCTGCTTTGGTAATGAGGTCATTTAATGTGTTTTCTGGTAAATTTTTCTCGCGGCTTAGAATCCATAAATATTTTCGGCTTTCTTCGCCAATCATGGCATATTGATAGTTGTCATCCAAAGCAATGATCCAGTAATCCCCGGCAAGAAACGATAATTTTATAGATTTTAAGAAAAACTGAACTTTCAGTTTTGCATTTGTGTCACTGTCAACAATCCAGGCACGGCCTGTTGCTTTCTTAATCTTGCCGTTCTCGGACTTCATCCGGCACTCATTAAGCACTTCTATATCGCCGTCTTCCCGAAGAGAATATGTTGCTTTACTGTCAACGCATCCTTTCTGGAACCAATGGTCAAGGCGGGCGACTTCGTGCCATTCACCGATATATTTCTGCAAATCAACATTTGGTACAGTTTCAAGCTTTGAAAATTTGGAATGTCCGGAAGAACAGGCCGTTAATCCCAAAGCTCCAAACAAAAGGCATATTTTTTTCACTAGAACCACTTTCTGTTTTCCATTTATGGTCTTTATACGAAAATCAGAAAGATTGGATCAGAATTTTAAAAATATTTTTTATGGTAAAATTTGAAATGGATAACTTCGAACTCGTCACTCCTCCACATGCAGTTTAAGGCGGGTGAGGGCATCGTCCCACTGCTTGCCGATCTGATCGAGATAATCGCGGGCAGTCTTAATTGCCCCATCTTTCATGGTAAAGCGGTTTTCCCGCCCCAGACGTTCCGAGCGGACAATGCCGACTTCTTCCAACACATGCAGGTGCTTTGTGATCGCCTGACGGGTCAGTTTGAAATCCGATGACAATGTGTTGATGGATTTTGGTCTGCCATCACCAAGCTTTTCAACAAGCTGTAACCGGGTCGGGTCCCCCAGCGCAGCAAAAATCAGTGCGGATTTTTGGGCACCGCCGGCCATTTCATTATTCAACATGGGTCTGAATATTGGTCATTTGTGCTTCCCAACCGCCTTCATTCATGCGGATGGCGTCGGAATAACGGCTTTGTGGAAGTGTTTCAAAGCCGGATTCGGTCACGGACAGGAACGTGCCGCCGTCAACTTCCTTTAATGTGAACTCGACCAATGTTGGCACCTCATCCGAATAATCATGTTCGGGATCAACGGCATAAGGATGCCAGGTGAATGAGAATTTATGCTTTGGCTCAATATCCTTAACCACCACTTCCCAGTTTAGATGCTCATACCCGGGGTAGGTCAGTTTACCTGTTGCCTTTTCACCCGCCCTGAAAGGGCCATCAAGTTTCACCCGGAACCAGGTGCCGAATTCTTCATGATCAGTTAATGCGTTCCAGACTTTTGCGAGTGGTGCTTTCAGGATAATATTTTTTTCAATGCTGTTTTTCATAATGCAACTCCTTAGTTGCATATAAATTAGCAGACATTTTTTAAAATGCAACTATTTTGTTGCATAATTAATTTGCCTCTATTGTTTTTCCACATGTCGGGCAAAATTATTAAGAATGGCCTGCCAGCCATCACGCTGCATCTCAATGGGGTTTTGATCTTCAGGATCAAACGTTTCCCTTACGATCACGGCATTATCCGTTAGCGTAAATTCAACGCTCGCTTTCCGGTCACCAAATGAAAATTCAATCAGTTTATGAGGAATGATTTGTGTATATACACCGGCAAAATCAAAACCAAAACTTCCATCTTTGGCTTCCATCCGTGAACAGAAAGGTCCACCGATGCGTAAATCAACAGTGGCATCTGTGGTGTGCCAGTCATCTGAAGCGGCGTTCCATTTGACAATGTCATCGGGTGTAGTCCAGGCCCGCCACACGTCTTTGATTGGTGCTTTTACAGTCGTTTCAACGGTAATTTTCATTTTGTTATTCCTTCTGATTTTTGGGTTTCATAAATAAAAGTTCAAGATATTGCCGCAAATGCACCAGACTTTCTTTGGCTATTTCAGCATCTTTCTTCGCTTTTGCAAAAATGAATGCTCCCTGTAAGGCGGATTGAATAAAATACCCAAGGCTTTCAATGCTCCATGCTGCTTCCGGCGTATATAGGTTTCTTGCTTCTTCAATATCCTTCATCAATGTTGCTATATGAGTGGACATGCCGCTATCACATATTTTTCTAATTTTGGGGTGGGTGTCATATGTTTCCTGGACGAGGGTGCCAAAAAGACAGGTATATTCCCTTATTTCCCCTTCCATAATGGCGATGCGGAAATTCACATAGCCTATAAGACGCTGCAAAGGGTCTTTATATTGGTGGTAGGGTGCTTCCTTAAAAAAGCCTTCAGTCATTTTGCCCCATTGCTTTGCTGCCTCAATTGTGAGGTCATCCTTGCTTTTAAAATGGTGAAAGAAACTGCCTTTGGTCACACCGGCTTCCTGGCAGATATCGTCAACAGTTGTTGCAGTATATCCTTTGGCGCGGATGATATTTTGTGCTGCAGTTAGCAGTTTTGTTTTGGATTGATGTTGCATTTGCATTGTCATTTTATTCCTGGGGGGCTCTTTTACATACCAACTGGTATGTTCATACCAACTAATCGGTATGGTGTCAATGATGGACTTGTCATTAAATTTTAAAATATTAATACTGCGCCTTAAAATTTACATAAATCGCAATTAAAAATAAAAACGATGGTCCATTTTCTGATCAGTAAATATTGAATTTTGGGCTTTCCTAATGATGGCAAAATAAAGAGAATGAATTTGACAAACGAAAATAAACAGAATGAAAAGAACAGGGCTGGCGCCAGGGGTGCTTTCCTAATTGTTGGACTTTTAATCGCTTTGGGAATTACCAGTGCCGGCTGGTTTGTTCGGGAAGGACTTATGACCTTTCGCATGGAAGATCGTGTTGTCAGTATGAAGGGGCTGGCCGAACGTGATGTGGAAGCTGATCTGGCGATCTGGTCGCTTAGTCACAGTGGCACTTCAAATGATCTGGCAGCACTTCAGCGATCAATAGAAGATCATCAGAATATCATTCTCGCTTATCTTAAAAATGCCGGTTTTAAAGATGATGAAATCAGTATCCAGCCATTACAGGCACAGGATCTGCTAGCACAGGCTTATCGCCCGGACGGTGTTGAGAAGGGGCGTTATATCATCACGCAGATGATTACGGTGAGAACGCCCTATATGGATAAAATGGATACGGCATTAAGCGGACTTGGTCAGTTGATCAGCAAAGGGGTCAGTCTGACCAATTCCATGCAGCCAAGTTATATGTTCACCCGTCTAAATGATATTAAGCCGGACATGCTGGCGGAAGCCGTGCGTAATGCCCGTGAAAGCGCAGAACAATTTGCAAGTGTTTCCGGGCAGAATATCGGCCGGATTAAATCGGCACGTCAGGGCGTGTTCCAGATTCTTCCGCGCGATCCGGTTAATTTTGCTTCGGAAGAAAACCAGCACTATAAGCGGGTCCGCGTTGTTTCCACAATCGATTTTTTCTTTAAGTAAAATTAAGGTAGTTAAATTTCTAGACCTTTTTAATTCTTGTTAAATTTATAAAAATTCGTTTCGGTTTTTATTGTCATTTGTTTTTAGAAGCCATATAAACTTGCGTCATGAAAACGGCTGATAGAATCAGATATTTATCTTTATTAACAATGACCGCGTTCCTCATGAACGTGATCATGCCGTTTTTTGCCATTTATAATGTCCAGCAGGCGGTCGCTGCAGAAGCGAGCCTGTCACAATCCGGCGAAATGACATCGCTCTTCGGGGAAAAGGTACTGATCTGTACCCCGAGTGGTTTCAAATGGGTTAGCTGGGACAATCTGCTGGATGGCAAGGAAAAGGTTCCGGAACATTCCCAATATGAATGCGCCCTTTGTTATGTATCGGCAAATTCTGTCAAAACGACTTTACCGGTCCTGGAACTGGTTTTTAATGTTCAGCCAGACATTGTCCATAGCCAATATTATATCACTGAATTTGCCGCGACCGATCAGTTTACCGGTCACGGATTTCTGACCCGTGCCCCACCTTATATAGCCTGACTTTCATTTAAATTATCAGGACACACCAGCGGTGTGCCCGATCCATATTTATATTTATACACTTAAATTTAGTAAGGCTATTATTATGTATAGTTCAAAAATTCTATTAGGCGTTTTGTGCGCTGGCACGTCTCTTGGCAATGTTGCATTTTCGCAGGAGGCACAAAAAACAACCAGGCTTGGTGAAGTCACTGTGGAGACTGAGGCAGCTTCATCTAATGCCGGGAAATCCTATTATCCGGAAATTTCAACCCCATCCTATAATTATGATGACGGGGGCGATTTTCTTCAATCCATTCCCGGCGTTACCGCAAGCCGCTTTGGTGGTCACGGGGTAGAGCCGATTATCCGTGGTCAGTCGCAGAACCAGTTAAATATCATTGCTGACAATGCATTTATCTATGGTGGATGTCCGAACCGTATGGACCCTCCTTCATCCTATCTTGATATTAATTCATTTGATGAAATCATTGTTACCAAGGGCTATCAGTCAGTCCTGAATGGACCCGGCGCCAGCGGCGGTAGCGTTATTCTTGAACGTCACGCCCCTGAACTGACAGCGGAGACAAGTATCAGTGGCAGCCTAAACGGCGGTTATGAAACAAATGGGGATACATGGCATTCCGGGGCGAACCTGATTGGTGGTAATGATAAAATGTACGTTCGCGGTAACGGATCCATCAAAGAAGCCGGTAATTACAAGGACGGACAGGGAAAGGAAGTCAGAAGCTCGTTTAATGAACGGTCAGGCGGGGTGACCCTTGGCTTTACGCCGAACGAAAATCATTTTTATGTCGGCTATGATATACATCAGGTTGATGATGCCCTGTTCCCCGGCGCAGGGATGGATAGCCCGCTTTCAAAAGTTCAAACCATCCGCAGCGGTTTTGAACGGGAATTTGATGATGGGGTGGTCCGTAAAATTGATGCGAGTGCCTATCTGTCGATGGCGGATCATATCATGGATAATTACAGCTTAAGACCAGCCGGGGCTATGCTAAGCCGGGTTACGTCTGAATCCGATACTTATGGCGCCAATTTAAAAACTGATTTTGCCATTGGCGAACAGATATTAAAAACATCGGTCGATTTTCGTCATAATAACCGTGACGCCAACCGCTATCAGGGGATGATGGCGAACAATGTCAATATGTTACAGTCGGTCATGTGGCCGGATATCACGGCAATTGAAATCGGCCTGGCGGCGGAAACCACCTATACCCTTTCTGTTGATGATCGACTAACGCTTGGTGGTCGTTATGATTATGTCAATGTTACCTATGGCCGGGCCAATGAGACGTCAATGGTTACCGGACTGAGCGCCAATGATATCTATACGCAGTTTTATGGGTTTGGTGCCCGCGAGAAAACCGAACATAATTTCGGTGGCCTCATTAGATACGAACATGACATTGATAACACCGTCACGGCATTTGCCGGGATCAGCCGTTCCATCAGAACAGCTGACGCCACTGAGCGGGGTCTTGCCAACTTTATGGTGATGATGGGGGACAATAGATCCTGGGTCGGTAACCCGGAACTGGCCCCGGAAAAACATCATCAGTTTGACGTCGGGTTGAAGGCAGAAACCAATGAATGGGATTTCAGTGTCAGCGGCTATCTGAACCGCGTTTCTGATTATATCCTGCGTGATTCCGCCCGTGGACAGGCCGGTATACTTGTGACTGCGCCGAATGCCGATGTTTACCGTAATATTGATGCCCTGCTTGCCGGGTTTGAGGTTGAGGCAAACTGGGCCATATCACCCACAGTGCGGGTAAATGGGGATGCGACTTATACATATGGTGAAAATCTTGATGATAATATGCCATTGGCGCAAATTCCGCCGCTGCAGGGATCATTCGGTGTTAACTGGCAGGCTCATGAAATTGTCGAGCTGGGGGCAAACATGCGCTGGGCAATGAAGCAGACACGGGTTGATACCAATCCGCTCATCGGAACAGGACGTGATGTCGGTCAAACCAGCGGTTATGCCGTCGTGGATTTAAAAGCGACCATCACACCGATTGATCCGCTGACCGTAACTGTTGGTGTCAGTAACCTGTTTGATCAGACCTATGCCAACCATTTGAACCGTTCAAATGTGTCTGATCCGACTGAAATCAGGGTTAACGAAGCCGGCAGATCATTTTATCTGCAGGCGAAAATGACCTTCTGATTATGAGGAGGGAGGGAACGGATAAAGCGACTCCCGTTCCCTCCTTTCAGATTGGGTTTTAAAATGCTGCATTTGAGCAAACTGAAAATTATACCGTTAATTTGCGCCGCCATGGTGCATGTACTGATCGCGGTCATGATTATGGAAACGGATAAGCCGGTGACGGTTTTGCCGAGCCAGACCATACAGGTCAGTCTGGTTAAGCCGTCAGTGCCGAAGCAAAATGCAGTTCTTAAAAAAACGGAAAATAAGCAACAACAACCCGAGAAACCGGACGAAATAAAGATACCGGAAATTAACCCCCGGGAAACGGGCATGGTCATTAAAGAAAAAAACACTGTGGCCGAAGCAATTCCGGAAGAACCGGAGCAGGATATTTCAGACGATGAGATGAGTGAAGCCCCCCTGGACGAGAGGCATGAAGTACAACAAATTACAACAGGAATTGCCGACAGTGAAGCCACCGAAGAGCTTTCCGCCATCAGCGAACCAGTTGCTGCAGCATACCTGAATAATCCACCACCAAGCTATCCGAGATTAGCCCGCCTGCGCCGACAACAAGGCACAGTGCTTCTAAATGTCGAGGTTGAAGCAAACGGTCGCCCCGGCGACATTCAGGTCATTAAATCAAGTGGTTATCAATTGCTTGACCAGGCGGCAATAAACATCGTCCGTAAATGGCGGTTTTTACCGGCGAAGCGTGGCAATGAGCCCGTCAAAGCCAATGTGGAAATTCCGATAACATTCCAGATAAAGAGAAAATGATGAATATAGCTTACATATTTGAACATGGAGACCCGGTTTTAATAGCAACATTTATGCTGCTGATCGTTATGTCAGTGGCCAGTTGGTATGTGATTTTTTCAAAAATTCAGATGATCAGAACCGAAAATGGTCAATTAATATCCTTTAAGGAGCAATATGCGACTTCACCGGACTGGCCGACAAAGCTAACCGGCAGTGAATATAAGGGAAAGGGCAGCATAAGCCGTCTGTTAAATGAAGCTAATAGATTAAAACCACAGCTTAAGGATAAAATCCCTGAACAAAGACAGCAGCTGCTAACGCTGCATTTATCCCAAAATCTTGATGAAATCCGGGTCCGACTGGATGAGGGGCTGACAATCCTTGCCTCCATCGGCAGTTCTGCCCCCTTTATTGGACTGTTTGGAACCGTTTGGGGAATATACGGGACACTGACTGATATTTCATCCATGGGTAATGCCTCCCTCAATGTAATCGCCGGACCAATGGGTGAAGCGCTTATTGCTACAGCCGTCGGCTTATACACGGCAATACCAGCCTATATTGCCTATAATTATTTTGTCCGGCGCAACAGGGTTTTGGTGCAGCAGCTAAGACATATCTGCGAACAGCTGTCCCTTTATCTAGACAGGGGGGAGTAAAATAATGGCTATGAATGGTTTTGAAAATGATGACTATGCCGCGCCAATGGCGGAAATAAATACAACACCGCTCGTGGATGTAATGCTGGTATTACTGGTTATTTTTATGGTCACAGCCCCGATGCTGACTCAGGCGATAAAGGTCGAACTGCCAAGCGATGCGGCAACACAAATTGCCGATGAAAACCCAATTGTTATTACCATTTCCCTGCATGGAATTTATTATTGGAATGATATGGCGATGACAGAAACAAAACTTGAACAACGCCTTCAGCTGCTTTCGGACAGTGATAAAAACAGTGCAATTCACCTTAGGGCAGATGTCAATGTTCTCTATGGCAGTGTAAGCAGGTTTTTATCGCTTGCCCAGAAATATGGTCTTAAAAATATCGGTTTTATTACCGACCCGGAATAATTAGTTTTTATTGTTCCAGTTCTTTCTGATGCGCTTTCACGAGGTCTGCCATGCTGGTAAACCGAAAATCACATTTTGGCATTTCGTCTGGACTTGCGGTGGCACCAAACCCGCCTTCCTGATGGCGGCGGTGGATATGACAATTGGCAAGACCAATTTTATTGGCCGTGACATGGTCATGAAACAGACTTTCTGCCGTATGTAAAATATCTCCTTTGGCTATGCCGATTGATTTCAGATTTTCAAGCATATAGTCAAAATTTCGCTGATCCGGTTTATAGGACCCGATATCCTCGGCCGTATAAATAGCATCAAAGTCAACCTGAAGGCGGCGGTTGCTATGCTGGAAACTTTCATTATCAACGTTGCTTAAGATAACCAGTTTATAGTATTTCTTCAGATATTGTAACGCGCCGGGGGTATCGGCGAATGCGGGCCAGTTTTTAATGGACTGTCCGTATGTCTGACATTCTTCCCAGCTCACGGGCACACCCCATTGTTCAGCAAGGCGCTTATAAACGGTGGCTAGGATTTCATTATAACGACGACCGGGGGTATAATTTTGTTGGGCCTGTTCAAGGGCACCATGAGCGGCCAGTATTTCATCACGGCTTAAATCCCTGCCAACTTTATTGGTAAGCGGTCTTAGCGCTTCAATCATGCCGCTTTCCCAATCAATTAATGTGCCGTAGCAATCAAAGGTCAGAGCTTTGAAATCGGTCAGTTTCATTTTTTTTCTATCCTTTTTTATTCCCGTTTCAATTTACATTTCATGACAGTATATGAATATTTTTGCAACATGAGAAATTTTTGCCAAATTCTGTCTGAGTCTGTAATTTTTATGGATTAAAGCTGATAAAGGCAAGTTCAGTTGCTTGTACGGGCATTTTGTGGCACATCATGGCAAAATGAACAGTCAAACGGAACCCAGATGGAAATTACAGTAAATTTTTTGGAAAATCTCAGACTTGAAGCAAAGTTTGATGATTATACGGTCGTGACCGATCAGCCCATTCGCTATAAGGGTGATGGCTCGGCCCCCAGTCCGTTTGACTATTTTCTGGCCTCATCGGCGTTATGCGCCGCTTATTTCGTGCGGGTTTATTGTCTGGCTCGTAAAATCCCGACTGACGGCATCAGGCTTTCCCAGAATAATATTGTTGATCCGGAAAACCGCTATAATCAGATTTTTCAGATTGATGTGGAACTGCCGGATCATATATCGGACCGTGACCGAGAAGGCATTTTGCGGTCAATTGACCGCTGTACGGTTAAAAAAGTGGTCCAGCAGGGGCCAGAATTTAAAATCGATGTGGTTGAAAGCCTTGAAAAGGATACGTCACTATTGGATTTTGGTGCCACCGCGAGCGGACAGCGCACCATGATCACGGGTAAGGATTTGCCGCTTGAGCAGACCATTTCCGATATGACAGGCATTCTGGCCGAGCTTGGCATAAAAATTGAAATTGCGTCCTGGCGAAATATTGTCCCCAATGTCTGGTCACTTCATATCCGTGATGCGGCATCACCCATGTGCTTTACGAATGGCAAGGGCGCGACGAAGGAAAGTGCTCTTTGCTCGGCCCTTGGCGAATATATTGAGCGGGCAAGCTGCAACTTTTTTTATAATGACCAGTATTTTGGTGAAGAAATCGGAAGAAGCGAATTTGTCCATTATCCCAATGAAAAATGGTTCAAACCCGGCCCGGATGATCGTCTGCCGGAAGGACTTCTGGATGATACACT
>JAGREE010000020.1 GCA_020446675.1 Alphaproteobacteria bacterium
TGGCTCCCCGAGCAGGACTCGAACCTGCGACAAATAGATTAACAGTCTACTGCTCTACCAACTGAGCTATCGGGGATCATCAATCACTTTTAGGCGTGATGACGCCGTTTTGGTTGGCATGTTATACAGCCCCTTATTTCGCTTGCCAACAGAAAAATTCACTTTTTTTTGACATAGATGAAATTAGATTTATTTTTTAGATATTTTTTACATTCTGTCCCTATAATTGCTGCTGAATTGAGGAAATTTGGTCTTATTTGTGACTGAAATCAGTTATTTCTAATGTGCATGGATTTTTTAAAGTAGAATAATGTTAAAAAAGATAAAAAGTTTTTTTGAAGATAAACCCAAAGAAAAAAAACGTGTCCGCAAATCTTTTGCATTAGGAGAAGAGGTAATAACTGCGGAGCAGGGTGATCAGGAAATTACAAAAGAAGACATCCGGCGCGGTAAAGAGCTATTCTGGGGTAGGTACCCGCATTATCCGGAAATGAGCACGGTTTATCGCAAGCTGTTTCAGAAATTTGAAATTGATAACAGTAAAAGAGTAAAGGTATACGACTCTCTTTGCGGATCAGACATGTGTAATATTGCCTCCGGCAGTGGGCCTATGGTTGATTATATTTGTGATGATGACCATGCGCCGCTGGTATTGCAGCAGATAAAAAAGCTCGGTCTTTCAGATAAATTTGACCGGCTCGTGAATTATGAAAAGGGCAATATGTATTTTGCCCATGTCTTTTCATTTTATCCCAAACTTGATCATGAAGATGCCATTGACTGGCAACGGCTGGATGACTGTACGGCGCCAGCTGGCTATGTATTTCTGCCAAAACTGGTTACAAACCCAAAAGACCTGAAAAAGAAACCGTCACAGAAGCTGGCAGATAATATTGCCTTTTATTTTTATATTGAACTTGATCATACCATGCACTGGATTTCTGTTTTAAACCGGAAAATAGAGATATTGCAGAAAGAAACACCGCCGGGGCTCGCGGCGGCCAATCAAAATGTCATTAAAATTTTCCGTGACGAGGTCAGCAAATGGGCATCGCTCTTAAAACAGTTAAAATCAAACGAAATCAGCATCGTCACCAGCGTTTATAAACATGATGATGAGTAGGGGTCAAAGGTCTTATTTTGATCAGGTGAGGGCTTCATTTAGCCTCATTTCCGCAGTAGTCCAGTTTATATAATCAAAAAATTTGGCTATATAGGCACCCTTATTATTCTGATAATCCAGATAATAGCTGTGTTCATACATATCCAGGACGATAATCGGCACCGATTGCCAGAAAACGCCACTAGAATGGCTGTCTGAAACCACATTATAGAGCTTACCGCTTATTTTATGATAGCATAGCACCGCCCAGCCATTGGCCGTTGCGGCGGCAGCGGCAAAATCATTCTGCCATTTGTCAAGCGACCCAAAACGCGCAGTCAGCGCAGTTTGTAATCGATTGCCCGGGTCTGACTTTTCTGCGGTCATTCCGTCAAAGAATATTTCATGCAGCAATGCACTGTCGCCTTTATCAGTGCGTGCGCGCTGCATGGTGGCATAGGCATTGGCATCACGTTTGCCACTTTCAAGCATTTCACCAATCTGTCGGTCAAGGTCCAGATGACCGTTCAGGGCGCCACCATAATGCTTTTCATAATGCGGGGCGATCTGTGCGGCGGAAAGAAACCCTGGAAGCTCGCTATAGCGCATCGGTTTCATTTTTCCGGTCTTAAGACCGCTCAACGCGTCTATGGAAGTCATCTGTGCATTGGCGCGCGGTACGACCACACCAGCAACCAATGTGGAAGCGGTTGTCACAGCGGCGATGTTCAAAAATTTTCGTTTGCTGATACTCTGAGTATTTTTAATGATCATAATAAAGCTCCTGTAGCTTTGGAGGGGAAAATCGTTGATGATTATAGATCAATGCAGCGGAGTAAGCCATAGTGTTGAAATACGCTGAACTATCCACGGTGCTTTTATAAGTAATACCGTTAAGGCCGCAAGAGGATTTTCTCGGTCTTTTCTTATATTTATGGAAATTTCTATGTAATTTTGTCGTTGCCTAGAGCTTCGATCGTATCTTCTTTCGTATTGGTGTCGGTGTGGTGGCTGGACAAGGTGTTTTACTTGAGACAGAGTTGGGCATAAAATAGGAAGAGTCAATTGCCGTTACCACTTACAAAGAAGGGGCAATGGTTGAAGGCTTAACTGTTATACTTAACTGGATAAAATTTAATGGCGAAAATATTTCAAAAATCACCGAAAGTTTTAAGACGTAAATTTCTGGCTTCTACTGGTGCGGCATTGGTCGGCTTAACAGCAACAAAAAGTGTTGCTGATATTGCACAAAGTGGCGCAGGACAGGGGGCGGCACTAATTAAGACAAAAGCAGCATTAACGGGAGCTGTGGAGCGAAGCGTTTTTGATAAACTTTCTGATGAAGTGAGTCTAAAGGACTTCGGGGCTGTTGGAGATGGAACTACGGATGATCGGGCGGCACTTGCCATGGCAGATGCTGCGGGCGATTTCACAATTCCAGCTGGAACCTATAAAATATCTTCTGAAATAACAATTTCAAACACTATGACCTTTAAAAAAGGGGCTATTCTCGCGCCTGATGCAGCAGTTACAATTACCATTTCTGGCGGTGTATCAGCCGGGAATTATCAAATATTTGGAACAGACGGGGATATTGCACTAAGTAAAGTTCATATGGTTGATGTTATTCCTATCACATGGTTTGGCGCGCTTCCTGCCGATCTTGATACAGACATGAGCGACCAATCACTTGCAGACAATAATATGCTAGCAATTAGAAAAGCAGTTGCAATGTCTGACAATGGAATTCCTGCAGGCATTTACCGAACGCCTACAGTTTTTATACCAACAGGTTTATTTATTGTTGATGATGATGATAGCGATGGGATTGGGGTTAAAGTACCAAGTTATGCAACAATATTGGGACATGGAAACAGCAGCGTGATCAGACCTAAAGACAGTGCAAAAACAATGGATATCTTTGCCATAACAGACGACGGTGCGGGTAATATTCTAATTGACAATTTTCATATTTATGGAGAAGCATCAACGCAAAAAAATGCACAGCAAGCGATTTCAATTAAACCACCAAGAGGCGCAGTGGTATACAGTACTATCGGCAAAGACATTTTTATCAAGGAAATGAGTGGGAACGGTATTAAGGTTGTAGGTAAGGGATTGGAAAACAGTACTATTGCCGCAAAGATCGTTCGAGATTGTACATTGCATAATCTTCTCGTTACAGCCTGTGACCGGCTTACGTTAAGGGATGGTATATACAGGACGGCAAAATCTGGAAATTCTGGAGCCGTATTTGATGGGGTTGGTTGTAAATCCGCCCGAATTTCCAATTGTCAATTTGACGAGAATAATGCTCACGGACTTCTGATTTCAAACATTGCTGGTCGGTTTGAGTTCGACAATATCCGCGCACAAAGTAATTTTACTGGGTGCGGCGTTTATCTTGACAGATGTGACAATGCATTGATAACGGGGATATTTTCAGAAGCGAATGCGAAACAGGGCATAGTTTTTGATGGTTGCGACTATGTGTCAGCAATGGGGCTTTATGCTCGTTCAAATGGACAACATGGGATTTACGTTGGAGGCTCCAATAATTGTAATTTTAATGCCCCGTATTCTATCGGCAATGGTCAGGAAACTGATGATACTTATGCTGGAATTTATATTGGATCTGCAAGTGGTGACAATAACATTCAAGCGGCTACTGTTCGTCATGCGGGTGGGGCTAATCAGCATAAATACGGCATCTGGATTGATGGCAGGACCTGTCGCGCGAACTTGGTTACTAACAATGATCTTAAAAATTCAGGAAGAACAGCAAATTTATTTGATGATGGTTCCGGGACAGTAACCACAACGGGTAATAGGGTCTGATGAAATGTGGGGTTACCTGATTGAGCATTATGGGTTTAATAGCTGGTAAAATATTGACGCAGTAGCGTAAGCCATAGCGCTGACCTATACATTAAAATTTACCATAATATATATTATGCGAATAATGTATTGAGGCAAGGTATTGAATTAGAGTGGTTTTTTATATACCCCTATTTATAATGAAAGATAAACAGTATTGAGAAACTTATTCTGTTGTTCTATGCAATTTAATTTAATAGATATTATTGATTAATCATTTTATCAAAGTTTATCTCTATCTCATCTCTATCCAAATGCTTTCGCCCTGCTGCATTGGTTAAATCTTTTTCAATTTGAGTGCTAACTGGACCTAGTGTTTCTTGGCCCCTAATATTATATAAAGGAAAATTTATTTCTCCGGGATTAAGTGCCCCTTGATAATCTTTATGATTAAAAGAAATAACATTAACTTTTTTACCCTTAATTATAATGGAAATTGCTAGTCCATATTCAAGATCAGGCATTCCCGCTTCTATCCTAAATTATTGTACTTTTGACATGACATTTCCTACTACACTCATAAAATCATTTTTTGAGAAATATTTTCCTTCATTGGTATATTGCGGTTCAGATATACGAGTTTCACTTATAAAACGGCCAGTGATAGTACCATCACACATTACTTTGGTTAAGTATGACCGTATCGGAAATTGACTTGAAGTTGATTGTTGAATGCCTTTTGCATAAATTCCACGAAGTGTAATTTCTGAAATGATATGTTTATCAAAATTAGCTTCCAAAGTGTGATAAAGATCGGATGATCTATTATTTAACCAAGTCATTTGATTACCTATAATTACTTTCTTAGTAAGTATAGAGCTAGTAAGTTCGTGGTTTATATTTTCCAATCCAACAGGCACTGCAAAGGCATTAACTCCCCAAATATTTTTTTTATGCGCTATGTTATGTGGCGACAATTGGAATGTTTTTATGTCTTTTTTAAATTCTGATAATGAACTTTTGAAGGCCTCCTCGACAGCTTCCATTCCGCGCTTTGTGGAAAGTGTTAAATCCTGGATTTCATACATGTTCATCTTTTCACAGTTTTCCCCACGCCTAATATAACATTCTTTATCAGTTTCAAGTCTGTGTGGAGCTAAATGAGATTTTGGAACTTTGATAACTATTGCCCCAGAATTCTTATCATCAAATAGAATTGGATGTATATTTAAAGATGGTATAGGTGGTGAAATACAATCTCTACATTGTTGCACAAGCTTGGCGGCAATTGTGTCACAATTCTGTATTGGACAAATTTCTTCTGGTATTCTGGTGTTGTCCGATATACCCAAAATAAGATACCCACCCTGAGAATTCGTAAATGCGACAATTTCAGAAAGTATCTCGTTTCGTGCATAATCACTTATTTTTTCAGAATTAGTTTCTTTCTTGCCATTTCTAGCTGGAAGCTCTCTCTTATATTCCAGTTGTTGATTTTCAGAGATCTTATCTGTGATAAGTTTTTCAAGATCTGCTTTTGTTAATTTATTTAATTCTTTTGAAAACAATGCGAAGCCCTAATTAATGTTTGACTAAAATAATCACTCAAAGTCATGTTTGAGTTTGTGGCTGTCGGTTTGTGTCACGGACTGGCGTTTGATCCAGACATATCGCTTCTTCCACAGCCCGCAGGCTCGTTTTTTCTTCTTCTCGTCAGCCGAAATCTGTCTGCCAAGACATTTACCGTTCTTGAGCCTGATGCAGTTTGTACATTTTACGCCAATTCGGCCGTTAATATAACCGAGTAAGGCCAATAGTGATTGCATTACTCTCCCCTTGCGTTACGGTTTTATCTATAACACAAAAGAGTCGCGTAATACATGGTTAATATGGCTCATGAGTGATCGCTGGTTATTGGTAACGGGCAAGCAGTTTCAAGACAATAAGATTGTCAGATCCGCTTGTCCGTTAAGAAATATAATTGATAAAAACATTATTTATCAATAAGTAATAAATTTTTCTTAAAGTAATTACTTAAGTGGTGAAAACATCGTCGGGCTTAAAAAGACCACCACTGGTGCGGAATCCAGGAGCTGACCGTCCTTATTTTTGCTTTCCTCGGCCACTTTTTTCCATTCCGGATCATCAAAAAATCCTTTCCAGGACTGCGCAGCACTTTCCCGGCTTTTATGTTTAAGAATGTAAACGAGCGTATTTGGCTGATCCATTGACACAAAATAGCCGACTGATTCCATGCCATGCTTGTTAAAAAGCGCCACTTCATAGTCATTAAAGCGGGTCAGAAGCGGTTCAAGCTTGCCTTCATGGGTATGATAGGTGCGAAGCTCATATACACCGCCCATAGTTTGTGCCTGTGCTGACGCGCTGTAAAAAGCTGCCAGCATGGTAAATATAGTGAATAATTTTATGAGTTTCATGGTTCTGGTCCCTCCTTTAATTTGGAATTCGTCCGATTGTTACACTTGACGGATAGTCGGCCGAATGAAGTATCTTATGGGTTGCTTTGACATAATCTTCGTCCTTGGCCTGATAAATATTCATGAATTTCTGCGGGTTACGGTCGGCCAGCGGGAACCATGAACTTTGCACCTGGATCATGATCCGGTGGCCCTGTTTGAATGTGTGTGAAATATCGGGCATTTTATATTTGATATTGGTGACTTCGCCGGGCACAAAAGCTTCCGGTTTATCAAAGCCGTTTCGATATTTACCGCGGAAAATGTCCCCACGCACCAGCATCTGATAACCGCCCATCGGCACGTCCATATATTTATTGTCATGTTCCGGGAAATCATCCGGGAATACGTCAATAACCTTGACCACGAAATCGGCGTCTGTACCGGTTGTGGTGACAAATAGATCAGCATAAACCGGGCCGGAAAGCACCATATCTTCGGTTAAAATGTCTGACTGATAAACCATCACATCAGGACGACCGGCAACAAAGCGTTGATCTTCAACCATATATTCGCGCGAGCGGCCATTGGTAATGGCGCGGGTATAAGGCACCGGATTGGCCGGGTCACTGACATATTCATCAGCCCCGTCGGTTGCGGGCTTCATATTGGTCAGGCCGCCTTTATTCTGCAGATAAAAGGTCAGTGGCTTTGCGTTTGCAGGCGGCCATTGGTCATGTTTGCGCCATTCATTTTCACCACTGTAAAAGGCGAGCACCTCCGGTAAGTTCGCGTCACCCTCCCCCTTCAGATACTGATTGAAGAATTTAAGATCGATATTTTCCTTGTAATAGGTTGATGTTTTGACATCAAACGGCACATTGCCAAGGAAATTTCCGTCCGAGCGGACCCAGCCGCCATGAAACCACGGGCCACGCACAAGGGTATTGGTGGTTTTCGGGTTCTTTTCCTCAATGGAATGATAAATGGTGGTGCCACCATAGCTGTCTTCCGCGTCGTATGATCCGATAACGGTCATGACATTCGCGGTAATATTATGAAGATGCGGGGCAATAGCCCGGCTTTTCCAGTAGTCATCATAATCACTATGGGCCATCAGATCGTTCCAGAATGGGCTTTCGCCGTGGAAAATCTTGTCATTAACGTTTGAGAGCGCCCCCAGTTCCAGGAAGAAACGGTAACTGTCATCATAAGAAAACTCAAAACGGTCGCGTTTGCTTTCCTTGGTCGGGTTTTTCGGGCCCTGGTCAAAGCCGCGGAAAAAACGGAAAGCATCAAGCAGGAAGAAAGCCCCATTATGGTGAAAATCATCACCGATGAAAATATCGCCCATCGGCGCCTGTGGTGACGCTGCCTTGATCGCAGGGTGAGTATCAATGATACTGGCGGCGGCATAAAATCCGGGATAGGAAATACCAAAAATGCCGACTTTTCCGTTATGGTTTTTAACATTTTTCAAGAGCCATTCCACGGTGTCATAGGTATCCGAGCTTTCATCATTCTCGGTGCCTTTTTTATTGTCATTATGGGGGGTCATGACCCGGTGGTCCCCTTCGGACATATTTTTACCGCGAACATCCTGATAAACGAAAATATATCCATCCTTGGCAAAGCGGTTATCACCACCATTGGGACCTAAATAATCGGGATAATTATTAACGCCGTATGGCTCCAGCGAATAAGGGGTTCTTTTCATCAGGATCGGATATTTTATACTGTCATCCTTCGGCGTATAGATGGATGTAAAAAGTCGCGTGCCATCACGCATGGGAATATAATATTCCTGTTTGGTATAATTGGCTTTAAGATCGTAATCGCCGTCAGAAGCCGCAGCGATATTGACATTTAACGTTACAACAGCAAATAGAATAATCAGTTTAAAATATTTTGGCATTTCCGCCCCCTACACTTTTAAAGTAAAGAACCCCATACGGCTGGTATGGGGTTTTTGTTTTTTTATTATACGTTTGGATCGCGTCTGAATTCGGCCCGGTCAATTTCCCCTTCCCAGGTGGCAACGGCGGTACAGACGGCAAGATCCCCGGTCACATTCACGGTTGTCCGGATCATGTCAAGCGGCCGGTCAAACGGCAGCAGAAAGCCGACAACGATCGCGGTCTGGTCAGCCGAAATACCCATCACACCAAGTACGCCAGCGAGCAGGAACAAGCTTGCTGACGGGACAGCGGCGGTACCGATGGAGGCGATAGTGGTGGTCAGGGCGATAAGCGCATAATCGCCTAACTGAAGATCAATGCCGAAGGACTGCGCGGTAAAGACGGCAACAACGCCAACATAAATGGCGGTGCCGTCCATATTTATTGTCGCGCCGAGGGGAATAACCGATGAAGCCACAGATGATTTAATGCCCAGGTTATCTTCGGCCACAGCAATGGTTACCGGCATTGTCGCGCTGCTGGACGATGTGGAAAAGGCAACCAGCTGTGCATCAATAATATCCTTAAAAAACCGTATCGCGGGCAGACCAAGCACAACACGGATTAATCCGCCATGGGTAAGGATGACATGAAGCAGACAACCGGCAATTATCGTGGCCGCCAGCGGCAACACATCAAGCAGGGCTGATGCCCCTTTGGTGCCGGCAACAGCGGCAATCAGGGCAAAGACGCCAAAGGGTGCCACTTCCATAATTAAATGGGTTATTTTCAGAACCACTTCCGCAGCACTGTCCATGACGGCGGCCACCGGTTTGGCCTTTTCTTCGGCCAGCATGATGCCTATGCCAAATATCAGGGCAAAGAAAATAACAGCAAGAATGTCGCCTTCCGCCAATGCGGCAACCGGATTGGAGGGGATAATATTCATCATCCGTTCACCCAGCGGCATGGCGGCTTCAAGATGCTGTGGATCGCCGCCAGTGATGGAAACCCCATTGCCGGGCTGTATTATCGCGGCCAGGAAAAGGCCAATAGTAATGGCAATTGCTGTCGTTCCCAGATAGAGGGCCATTGTCTTGATACCGATTGAGCCGAGCTTCTTAGGGCTGCCCATGGCAACAACGCCGGACACAAGGGTTACAAAAATGAGCGGCACAACAATCATTCTGATCAGCTTTATGAAAACATCCCCTATCCATTTAATGTTTTCTGCTGCATCACCAATCAGGGTTCCAACAATCACACCCAGGATGAGCGCGATAAGAATTCTTTTCCAAAGTTTGGTTTCAAACCACTTTCTTAACATTTCCTACTCCGCTATACATTTTTTAATTATTACCTGATTAAAGACTATATCGCAGAATTTTAAAAGAGGTAATATTTTTTTCTGGCGACCAATTTACGCATCAAACCCTTTATTCTTTCCATACATGAGACGATCAATCAGGGCGGCCCCGACCAGATCACCCCAAACATTAAGAGTGGTTCTTGCCCGGTCAAGTATCCAGTCAACCGCCAGGATCAGACCAAAGCCTTCGGCCGGAATACCAACCACGGAAAAAAGCATCAATGTCATAACATGGCCGCCCTGTGGGATACCGGCCGAGCCAATCGCGGCCATCGCGGCGGTCAGAGCAATGAGGAAATGATCACCAAAGCCAATATCAATATTATAAACCTGTGCCAGAAAAATGGTGGCGACCCCCTGATATAAGGCGGTGCCATTCATATTGACCGTGCTGCCAAGCGGAATGACAAGGCGGATGGGTTCCCGTGCCAGACCGCTATTTTTCGCGCAGTCCATTGATAATGGCACTGTTGCCGATGAACTTGATGTGCTCATTGCGGTAATTAGTGCCGGAATCATGTTTCGCAAATAGGCCAGCCCCCGCCCACTCAATAGATAAAGCAGCATAAAAAGCAGCATTGACTGAATGATCAGACCAACAAAAACGGTTCCCATATATGAGCCAACAGCATTGAAGGTCGCAATAACCGCATCGCCGCCACCCGCTTCAGCAATCGGCGTCGACACTAAGGCAAAAACACCAAATGGAGAAAGAAACATCACCCAGCCCACGATCACCATCATAATGTTATTTAGGCTTTCAAAAAAGTCAGTGACCAGTCGTCCCTTTTCACCAACCACGGTCAATGCCGCGCCGAAAATCATCGAAAACACAATCAGGGGTAAAATTTCAAAATTGGTTGCGGATGCGACAATATTGGGAGAAATGAGTGAGAGCAGCACATCACCCATGCTGACGGACTGATTTATATTCACTTCTGCAGTAGCAGACGTCAGATGAAAATCCTGCCCCGGGTTTAAAATTTCCGTAAGTATCATGCCAACTGTCGCTGAAATCATCATTGTCGCCATGAAATAGATCAGTGTTGCCGACCCCGGTTTCCCAAGTTTTCGAATATCCCCAAGCGAAGATATTCCGGAAATGATCGCGGCAATGATCAACGGCACCACCACCATTTTAAGGGCATTGAGGAAAAGCGTGCCCATCCAGGAAAATTTTAGTGCAAATGGCCCCATAAACCATCCGGCCAGGACCCCTAATATAACGGCAACGATCACCGCATATAATATAATGAGCGCGTGGCGCTTTGTCACAATCTCTCTCCCCTTCAACGTATTTGGACTGTTTTATTTTGTTATCGTCCAAATTTATGTTGTACCTTTTGTAGCATCTTTTGTAAAAGAGATGGAAATATTATTAAAGGGTAGCTTCAAAATGTTTGTACTGATCGATAATTATGACAGTTTCACATATAATCTTTACCATTACCTTGGCGAAATTGGCGCAGTGGTTGAAGTTTACCGAAATGATGAAATAACTGTTGAACAGCTAAGAGCAAAAAATGCGGATGGTATAATTCTTTCCCCCGGTCCCTGTACACCCGATGATGCGGGTATCTGCATGGAAATTATCGAGAAAATGGGGATGGACACACCAATACTTGGCGTATGTCTTGGTCACCAGTCAATCGGTCAGGTCTATGGCGGCAAGGTGATCCGCGCCCCTTATCTTATGCATGGCAAGGTTAGTAAAATTTTTCATCAGGGAAAAACCCTGTTCAGTGGCCTTGAAAGCCCGTTTGATGCGACACGCTATCATTCACTGATTGTTGAACGGGAAAGCCTGCCGGCAGACCTTGAAATTACGGCTGAAACCGAAGACGGCATTATTATGGGCCTAAGCCATGTTAAATTTCCTGTGCATGGTGTTCAGTTTCATCCGGAAAGCATCGCGTCCCAGCATGGCCACGATATATTGCGCAATTTTATTGAAATTGCGGATCATTTTAATCGGAAGGCCGCTTAATGACGCTTGATTTCAAACATCTGATTGCCCGCCTTGCTGACGGTGAAATCTTAAGCCGCAGCGAAGCCCGTGATGCGTTTGATTATATGATGAACGGCGATGCCACCGGGCCACAGATCGGCGCTTTTCTTATGGCACTTCGGGTGCGCGGTGAAAGTATCGATGAAATTACCGGTGCCGTTGAAGCCATGCGCAGCAAAGCACTGACCATCAAAGCGCCTGATGGCGCGGTTGATACCTGTGGCACTGGGGGGGATACAGCAGGCACCTATAATATTTCAACGGCGGCGGCGATAGTCCTGGCCGCTTGCGGGGTTCCGGTGGCAAAGCACGGTAACCGTGCCGTATCCTCAAAATCAGGGAGCGCCGATGTTTTGGAAACCCTTGGCATTAATATTGATGCCGATATGACCATCGTCAAACGCTGCCTTGATGAGCTGGGGATCAGTTTTTTAATGGCAACCCGCCATCACAGTGCGGCCCGTCATGTTGGTCCGGCCCGTGCCTCGCTTGGCACGCGGACAATATTTAATCTGATCGGGCCGCTTTCAAACCCGGCGGAAACCAAATATCAGGTGATCGGCGTTTTTGATAAAAAATGGGCACGACCAATGGCTGAGGTTCTCGGCCGGTTGGGTAGTGAGCGGGTCTGGGTGGTAACCGGGTCTGATGGTCTGGATGAAATTACCATTACCGGGGAAACTTATGTTGCGGAATATAAGGATGGCAAGGTTACGGAATTCACCATAAGCCCCGAGGATGCGGGACTAAGCCGCGCGAAAATGTCTGAAATTCAGGGTCGTGATGCCGACTATAATGCTGCTGCAATTTTAGATCTGATGAATGGTAAGAAAAGTGCCTATCGCGATATTGTGCTTATCAATACGGCGGCCGCGCTGCTTGTCAGCGGCAAGGCAAAAGATTTAAAAGAAGGCGCAGAGATTGCGGCAACAGCCATTGACAGCGGCAAAGCAAAGGAAACGCTTGAGAAATGGATTGAGCTTTCAAATGAAGAGCCGCCAGCCCCCGTTGAAGAAGCGGAAGATGCCTGATCCCATGACAGATATATTAAGCAAAATCGCCACCACAACACGTGAGCACGTTAAAAGCTGCAAAAAGAAACAATCGCTTGTTGATCTTGAAGCAGCGGCAAAGGAAGCGTCCCCCGTCCGCGGGTTTCGTGATCATCTGCTGCGATCTGAACAAAACGGAAAATTTGGCCTTATCGCAGAAATTAAAAAGGCCAGCCCCAGTAAAGGACTGATCCGGGAGGATTTTGACCCGCCTGCGCTGGCAAAAGCTTATACCGCTGGCGGGGCCAGTTGTTTAAGTGTGCTGACCGATCAGCCTTATTTTATGGGATCAGATGATTATCTGGTGGCGGCGCGGGCCGAAACGCCCCTTCCCGTACTGCGCAAGGATTTTATGGTTGATCCCTATCAGATTGTCGAGGCCCGCGCCTTGGGCGCTGATTGCATTTTGCTTATTCTGGCGATGATTGATGACCATCTTGCCTCTGAGCTGGAGGATGCGGCACGGCATTACAATCTTGATGTATTGGTTGAAGTTCATGATGCTAACGAATTGGAAAGAGGGCATAAATTAAAATCTCAACTCTTAGGAATTAACAACCGGAATTTAAAAACATTTGACGTATCTCTTGATACGACAATTGAACTTTCAAAGCTGTCCGATAAAAACCGTACTCTGGTCAGTGAAAGTGGACTTTTTACCCATGATGACCTTATAATGATCCGGGAAAAATGCGGCATAAACAGTTTCCTGATCGGTGAATCACTGATGCGGCAGCAGGATGTGGAAAAAGCGACCCGGAAACTTCTTTTTAATGAATAAGACAGTCATACCGGGTTTATATAGGATAAAAACATGTCAGAACTAACCCATTTGGATAAACAGGGCCGGGCAAGCATGGTTGATGTTTCGGAAAAGGCGGAAACAAAACGTATTGCCACCGCCAAAGGCCGGATTTATATGGCGGCAGAAACACTGTCCCTTATTGAAGCGGGCGGCGTTAAAAAAGGCGATGTTTTTACCGTGGCCCGTCTTGCCGGGATTATGGCCGCCAAGAAAACAGCCGACCTTATCCCGTTATGCCATCCCCTACCGATCCAGAATGTCAAAGTGGAGCTTAGCGCCAATCAGGATGAGGGCTGCGTTGATATTGAAGCGACAGCAAGCCTTTTTGGTCGCACCGGCATTGAAATGGAGGCGCTGGCCGCTGTTTCTGTTGCCGCACTGGCCATCTATGACATGTGTAAGGCTGTTGATAAAGCGATGCGGATATCGGATATCCGCCTCACCCATAAATCCGGCGGGAAATCGGGAACTTATAATGCGGATTAAACTATTATGAGCCTTCTCCCCGTTCCTGATGCGCTGGCAATTATCCTGAATTCGGTCAAAACACTGCCCGCGGAAAAAATCAGCCTTCATGAGGCGTTAGGACGTGTCGTTGCCGAGGATATCCGTTCAAACCTGACCCAACCGCCCTTTGCCGCATCAGCTATGGATGGTTATGCCATAAGATTTGCCGACTGTGCCGACCCGATAAACGTTATTGGTGAATCAAAAGCGGGCGAACGCTTTGTGGGCCGGATTGGCCCCGGCGAAGCGGTGAGGATTTTTACGGGCGCCCCTATGGTTGATGGGGCCGATACTGTGGTTATTCAGGAAAATGTCCGTCGTCATGGGGATAGGATCACGGTCAATGAATGTAAAGCACCAGGCGCCAATATTCGCGCGGCCGGTGGTGATTTTAAGACGGGTGATTGTCTGATCAAGGCAAATACCATTATCGGCGCGCGTCAGATTGCTTTACTGGCAGCAGGCAATGTTGCTGAATTAATGGTTTATAAAAAGCCGAAAGTGGCCATTCTTTCGACCGGTGATGAGTTAATGGAGGTGGGATCGGAAATCAGCCCCGATAAAATCGTTAATTCCAATGTGCCAATGTTAATGGCACTGGTCGCGGAAAATGGCGGTGAACCTGTCAATCTTGGCACTGCAAAAGACACAATTGAAGACGTCAGAGCAAAAATTGCTCAGGTTAAGGATGTTGACATGTTTGTCAGTATCGGCGGCGTATCAGTTGGGGACTATGACCTTATCCAGACAGTATTAAAAGATGCGGGGTTAAAGGTCGCCTTCTGGAAAGTGGCGATGCAGCCGGGCAAACCGCTTGTTTATGGTGATTTTAACTCAATTCCCTACTTTGGTATGCCGGGAAACCCGGCCAGCGCTTTTGTCTGCTTTGTTAATTTTATGCTCCCTGCCCTGCAGAAGATGCAGGGAAAGAGGAGCGACGGTCATCAATTCAGCCATGCCCGTATTGAACATGAACTCGATGCTGGCGGCAGCAGGCAGAATTATATGCGCGCAAATTATCATGAAAACGAACGTGGTGAAAAATGGGTGAGTGTCCAAAAAAGCCAGGGCAGTGCAAATCTTTACCCTCTCGCCCATTCAAATTGTCTGCTCGTCCGTGAGATTGATGCCCCAGCTGCTGAAATTGGCGATCTGGTTAGAATATTGCTACTTGAATGAGAATTCATAAATGTTCTTATTTCGCCTTGACATGAGAATAAAAATAGAACATAAAAGAACATATAGAGCTTAATTTGCGAATTTAAATTGACTTCGGGAATTGAATTTAGGGGTTAAATAAGGGGACTGGGAGAAAACTTTATGCTGACCAAAAAACAACATACATTGCTAATGCTTATTCATGACCGTCTGAAGGAAGATGGGGTTGCACCTTCTTTTGAGGAAATGAAAATTGCACTTGATCTTAAATCAAAGTCAGGAATTCACAGGTTGATTAATGCGTTGGAGGAACGGGGGTTTCTTCGTCGACTTCCAAACCGGGCCCGCGCGCTTGAGGTTATCAAACTGCCAGAAGATGAAGAAACCGCCTCTAACAATAATATTTTCAAACCTGATTTTAGTGGCAAGTCCCAGGACACTGATCCGCAGACAGTTGAAATTCCCCTGCATGGTAAAATTGCCGCCGGTACACCGATTGAAGCGCTTGAACAATATGAAAATATTGCTGTTCCGGCAGGGTTGCTAGGCAGCGGCAGTTATTATGCCCTTGATGTGGATGGTGACAGTATGGTCGAAGCCGGTATCCTTGATGGGGACCGGGTGCTGATTGAACGCTGCGACAACGCGCATAATGGACAGATTGTTGTAGCGCTGGTTGATGAAGAGGAAGCGACCCTTAAAACATTAAGAAAACGGGGACCCGATATTGCGCTTGAACCATCAAACCGCGACTTTGAAACCCAGGTTTATCCTGCCAATCGTGTGCGGATACAGGGTCGTCTTGTCGGTCTGATCAGGCAGTATTGAGCGCTCTGATCAGGACGGAACGTTCCGGTGGGAAATGGAGTGTGGCATTGGTCCCTACCCCTATTTCGCTTTTTATACCCAGGGTGCCCTGAAACAGTTTGATAAATGCATCAACAAGCGGCAGCCCCAGTCCGGTTCCGGCAATTTCAGAATTTTTTACCTGCGCGGCGCGTCGAAACGGGATCATTGCCGTTCTTAAGTCATCCTGCGTCATGCCGATGCCATTATCAACTATTGAAATATCAATGCCGCCGCTGTTTCTTAGGCTTAGGATGACTTGGACATCATTATCTTCGGGTGAATATTTTATGGCATTTGAAAGAAGATTAGAAATCATCTGCCGCATTATCCGTTCATCGCCTTTCATGGTGATAATCTGTGGTAGCAGTTTCTCATGAATCCTTATTTTTCGATTTTTTGCTAGACCGCTTACTGCCTGCACACACGTTTCAATCACATATTTTACGTCAATTTCGCTTTCCGTGAAATCCTGTTCACCGGCCTCAATTTTAGAAAGATCAAGAAGATCATTGATAATGGCCAGCAGATGAATACCACTGGTATTGATCAGTTTTGCATATTCAATGAAATTGTCATCCACCCTTTCCGGTTTAATGCCGCTTTCACCGCAAAGAATACTGGAAAAGCCGATAATGGCATTAAGCGGGGTTCTAAGCTCATGGCTCATATTCTGCAGAAAAATACTTTTATGGGAACTTGCCTCTTCGGCTTTTTCCCGGGCTTCCTGAAGTTTTTGTTCTGATTTTTTTAATTCGGTAATATCTGTTGAAATGCCGACGATGGCTTTTTTGCCGCTGTCCTCATCTTTAATAACAAATTTATTGCTTTGAAAATAAAGATCATCATTCACTTTTTCACCGCCGCTATGATGATAACCGTTTAAAATCTTCTGATCAAGCGCCATGATCCGGTTTGCCAGATCTGGCGGAAACACATCCAGATCAGTTTTACCAATAAAATCCTCCACAGTTCGTCCGACAGATTTTGCCCCCTGCTCATTTATCATAATATATCTGCCCTGCTCATCTTTCACATAGATGGCATTTGGTGTCGCTTCAATGATTGCTTGTAGAAAATTTTTACTGAGATTAAGCAAATTCAAGTCCCTGATATTGTTTAAAACACCGCCTTATAATGAAGAAAGAGTATCCGTATTAGTTTAAAAAAATGTTAAATAAAGCTTGAATTAAATATATATATGGAGACTTACATTTTTCTGAATGCTGCTGTATTCTGGCTTTATTGATATTTATAAGGTTTTCTCATGGAATGGCGTGATCAGGGTGTTATTTTAAACAGTCGTAAATACGGCGAATATGATGCCATTATTGATGTTCTGACCCGTGAACGCGGGCGCCATACCGGCATTGTAAAGGGGGGCTTTGGAAGACGGCATCGGGGATCAATCCAGCTGGGAAATGAAGTGACTGTGACCTGGCGGGGACGTCTTGAAACACATTTGGGGACTTATTCTGTCGAGCTTGCAAAGGCTCGGGCAGCAACATTCCTTTATAATCCAGCAAAATTGGCAGCACTAAACAGCTGCTGCAGCCTTTTAAGTATAACGATTGCAGAAAATGAAGCGCATGAAACTCTACTAGATGGGCTTCTTGCCTTTCTTGATGCTTTGGAAGTTGCGGACAATGAGCTGGCGGAATGGGCACCACTTCTGATCCGCTGGGAAATTGGCCTGCTGACAGAACTGGGATTTGGCTTAAATCTGGATAGCTGTGCGGCCAGTGGCAGAACGGATGAGCTGATATATGTTTCCCCCAAATCCGGGCGCGCCGTCAGCCGTGAGGCGGGTGCCCCATACCATGATAAAATGCTGATGCTGCCGCCATTCTTAAAGGGAAACTCGGAAAATATTACGATAACGGATTTAAATCACGGATTGGCCCTGACTGAATTTTTTATGGAACGCCATATGCTTGGCCCACATTCCAAAAAAATTCCCCAGGCCCGCCGGATGCTACGGGATTATATTGTTTAGACATTTAATTTAAATTCCAGTATACAGACGCGTAATAAAGAAATTCAGGTGATATTATGGGTATTAGACCAGCAAATTCAATTAGACCGGAACGATCAGAACTGCTGATGCCGGCCGGAAATCTGCAGAAACTTAAAATGGCTGTGCTTTATGGTGCAGATGCCGTTTATCTTGGCACGCCGGATATGAGCCTTAGGACCAAGTCCGACTTTTCGCTGGAAGATGTGGTGGAAGGAATCGAATTTGCCCATAAACATGGTGTTCGTGTCTATCTGACCCTTAACCTGTTTTCCCATAACAAAGATGTGCCGAAACTGGAACAATATGTAAAAACCGTTCGCAAGGTAAAACCGGATGGGGTGATTATTGCTGATCCGGGCGTTTTTCAGTATGTCAAGGAAATGGCCCCTGAACTTGAGCTGCATATTTCGACACAGGCCAATATCTGTTCCTGGCTCAGTGTAAAATTCTGGGAAGAACAGGGCGCAAAACTTTGTGTGCTGGCCCGTGAAGTGTCCTTTGCCGAGCTTACCGAAATCAGGGAAAAATGCCCCGATATCAAGCTGGAAGCTTTTGTCCATGGGGCCATGTGCATGACCTATTCCGGGCGCTGCATGCTTTCGAACTTTATGTCAGAACGCGGGGCAAATCAGGGCAATTGCTCAAACAGCTGCCGCTGGAATTATAAAGTTCATATGCGCTTAAAAGACGGCACCATTCAGGATCTTGAACTGAATGAACATACCATTGATATGTTTGAATTCCTGCTTGAGGAAGGCGTCCGTGAAGGAGAGCTAATGCCCATTCAGGAAGATGAGCGCGGTTCTTATATCCTGAATTCAAAAGATCTGTGCCTTATGCCGAAGCTGGACCAGTATTTAAAGCTTGGTGTCGACAGCCTTAAAGTCGAGGGCCGTAATAAAAGCCAGTATTATGTGGCACTGGTTGCGCGCGCATACCGGATGGCGATTGATGATTATTATGCGGATCCGGAAAACTGGGACCCGAAAAAATATATGGAAGAACTGGATACGGTTCAGGGGCGTGGCTATACCCTCGCCTTCCATGAAGGGCGTCTGACCAATCATGCGCATAATTATGAAAATACATCAACCATGGCCGAATGGGAATTTGCAGGATTTATTTCCAAAGTTGAAGATGACGCCTTTTTGTTTGAGCCCAAAAACCGTATTGAAGCAGGTGATGTTCTTGAATTTATTTCGCCCTATAGCCGGGAAACAATGTTTTTGCGGATATATGAATTTTTTGATGTCAATAAGGGACAGACAGTAGAGGTTGTCAATGCGGGGCTAAAACCGCTGATCCGTATTCCGTTTTCATGGTTTGATCAGGAAAGTGAAGATCTTATCCGTCAGTTTCCCGAGCTTTCCGTGGTCAGAAAGGAACGCCCCCTCACCCAGGAACAATGGGACCGCCTTAAATTTGATAAGGAAGGAAGCAAAATTGAACAGGGGTTTGGCTCTGAAAAACGTTATTTCGAACTGCGTGACCGGCTTGTCGCCAGTACTGAAGACGCCAGAAAAGACCGTAAATTCAAAACCCCGCGCATCGGGGTTGAAGGCTGTTGCGGCCGTGGGTGCAATGGCTGCCTGATTTTCTGGAATGACCCGGCTTACGCAAAAGCCAGAGAGCTGATGAAGTCAAAAAAACAGGGCGAAATGCTGGCAAAAAATTCTCGTGGTAAAGCGGAAAGCGTCGCTGTTGCAGAATAGTGATTTTTCATCATTTTTTGACTTTAAACATGCGCGCATATTGTTATAGTAGCCGTTATGAACACGAAAATTTCTGAAGATATCATTTTAGACGCGCCCCTCGGTGATACCCTGGGGGATCGTTATCTGTCCTATGCCCTATCCACCATTATGTCGCGCTCCCTTCCCGATGTGCGCGACGGGTTAAAGCCGGTTCATCGCCGTCTGCTCTATGCAATGCGGCAATTAAAGCTTAATCCGGATACCGGATTTAAAAAATGTGCCCGCGTGGTTGGTGATGTGATCGGTAAATACCATCCACATGGCGACCAGTCGGTTTATGATGCTATGGTGCGCTTAAGCCAGGAATTTGCCGTGCGCTACCCGCTGGTGGACGGACAGGGGAATTTTGGCAATATTGACGGGGATAATGCCGCCGCAATGCGATATACCGAAGCGCGCATGACCGAAGTTGCCATGGCCCTGATGGAGGATCTTGACAAAGACACGGTAGATTTTCGCGAAACTTATGATGGCGAAGAAAAAGAGCCGGTCGTTATGCCCGCCAATTTTCCCAATCTTCTGGCGAATGGGGCCATGGGGATCGCGGTTGGTATGGCCACCAGTATTCCGCCCCATAATGTGGATGAAATCTGTTCAGCGCTTCTGCATCTGATTAAAACGCCCAACGCCGGTTTTGCCAAGCTTTGTGAATTTATTCAGGGACCGGATTTCCCGACCGGCGGGACCATTGTTGAACCGCATGAAAATATTGTCGAAGCATATAGCACCGGACGGGGAAGCTTCCGCATCCGTGCCAACTGGCATGTGGAAGATGCCGGTCGTGGTATGTATCAGATTATCATTACAGAAATTCCCTATCAGGTTCAGAAATCACGCCTGATCGAAAAAATTGCTGATCTTATTTATCAGAAAAAATTACCAATTCTTGGCGATGTGCTTGATGAAAGTTCTGAAGATATCCGTATCGTGATTGAACCAAAAAGCAGGACGGTTGATCCGGAATTGCTGATGGAAAGTCTTTATAAACTGACCGAGCTTGAAAGCCGCTTTTCGCTTAATATGAATGTGCTAGAAGGCGGAAGATTGCCGCGGGTCATGAATCTTCGTGAAGTGCTGCAGGCTTTTCTGGACCATCGTCAGGATGTGCTGATCCGCCGCTCAAAATTCAGGCTGGAAAAAATTGATCATCGTCTGGAAGTTCTTGGCGGTTATCTGATCGCCTTTCTTAATCTTGACGAAGTGATCCGTATCATCCGCGAAGAGGATGAGGTTAAACAATGCCTTATGGATACATTTAAGCTTACGGATATTCAGGCAGAAGCCATTCTGAATATGCGCCTGCGCTCCCTCCGCAAGCTTGAGGAAATGGAACTTCGTACGGAACATAAAGCGCTTGAGGAGGAAAAAGCCCATCTGCTCGCGCTTCTGGACAGTGAGGAAATGAGATGGCAGGAAATTGCCACCGATATTCGCTCTATCCGGGAACGGTTTGGCAAAAAAACCGTTCTGGGCGCTCGCCGCACTGAATTTTCTGATGCTCCTGAAGCAGCGATTATTCCGCTGGAAGCGATGATTGAAAAAGAACCGGTCACGGTAATTTGTTCCCGTATGGGCTGGATTCGTGCGATGAAAGGCCATGTGGAACTGGATGATGACAAAATTAAATATAAGGAAGGCGATGAAGGAAGGTTCGCTTTCCATTGTCAGACCACCGATAAAGTCCTGCTTTTTGCGTCAAACGGGCGTTTTTATACCCTTGGCGCCGATAAACTTCCCGGTGGCCGTGGTCACGGCGAACCGGTGCGTTTGATGATTGATCTTGAAAATGATGAAAAAATTGTTTCGCTCATTGTTTATAAACCTGACAGCAAGCTGATCATTGCGTCCGAAGCCGGGCGCGGCTTCATGGCGGACGCTGATAAAGTAATGGCCAGCACCCGAAACGGTAAGCAGGTCATGAATATCGAAGACGGCAAGAATAAAGCCGCCCTCGCCCGCATGATTGAACCGGGTCATGATCATGTTGCTATTGTCGGGCAGAACCGTAAACTGCTGATATTCCCGATTGACCAGATGCCCGAAATGACAAAGGGGCGCGGTGCCATTTTACAGAAATATAAAGGTGGCAGCCTTGGTGATGTGATTTCATTTAACATTGCCGAAGGACTTAGCTGGGAAATGCGTGGCGGTAAGGTCCGTAACGAAACAGACCTGACCCCCTGGATCGGTAAACGTGGTCAGGTTGGCCGCATGCCGCCACATGGCTTCCCGTCCAACAATAAATTTTCGCGCTAAGGATTTTAAGGGGGCATAAATGGTCACATTTCCACCTTTAAAATCGGTTTTCACCCATATTATCGCCCACGGGGAAAAGGTGGAACTCCAACTTCCCTCCATGAGCCATAAGAAGCAGTTTGTCGATTTCGTTAACCGCAACCGACATTTTCATGAACCCTGGGTCTATGTGCCCAGTGATCCGGCCTATTATGATCAGTATATCCGACGCATGAAAATGGGCAAAATGATCGGTTTTTTCATCTTTACCCGGAAAGATCAGCAATTTGCCGGGGTCGTTAATTTAAACAGCATTCGGCTAGACCCGTTCAGTTCCGCAAGTCTGGGTTATTATGCTGAAGAAAGCCTTTGCGGCAACGGATATATGAAAGAAGCCATCGGGCTCGTCCTTGGTCATGCATTTCAGAAAATCGGTCTTAACCGGGTCGAGGTCAATATTCAGCCGGGTAACAGTGCCTCAATAAGGCTGGTAAAGTCGATCGGGTTTGAAAAGGAAGGCTTTTCAAGAAAATATCTGCAAATTGGCAATGAATACAGGGACCATGAAAGATGGGCCTATCTTGCTGAGGATTTCTCATAAAAAAACACGGGCCAGAAATCTGACCCGTGTTCAATCAATAACTTAAACGGCTTTAATTAAGCAGCTTTTAAATTACAAGCTGATTGCTTGCCTTTTTCTTCTTGAACGTCATATTGAATTTTTTGACCTTCGTCGAGTGATGAAAGGTCTGATTGCTCAAGCGCTGTAATGTGAACAAAGACATCTTTGCCGCCATTTTCAGGCTCAATAAAGCCAAAACCTTTTGATGGATTAAACCATTTAATTGTACCAGTTGCCATTTTATTTCTCCTTATGCAAATATTGGTATGTTGTTCAATCTCAATAATGGGATCAAACAAATTGGTTTGATAAAGACTTACGTCTATTACCCTCTACTGAATCTAAAATATTTGGAAAGAGAAGTGGATGTTATTGGTAATGTATTAGTCAAACGTAGCTCCATAAACACTACTTTGAATTACAAGTCAATATAATTCGCAACTTTTTTTAGAAAAAAAGTATTTCTTATGGGACGGTATACCTTTTAGCAATGAACATACTTAGGGCTTTTGGCATCATTTTGTCCGATAATGGACAGTCAAATCTGTGCGAAACCGGACAGTGACTTTCTACGCCACTGATTTAAAAGCATTTTTTTATTGGCATATATCTTGCGTAATAAAAGACAGGCATTAAAATCATTTGATAAGGGGAAAATGGCAATGCTTGGAAACTATATAAAAGTAGCTTATCGGAACATTGTTAAGAACAGAATTTATACAGTAATTAATCTTCTTTCTCTTGCGATTGGCTTAAGTGTATTTTTATTCAGTTCCCTTTTTATTCATTATGAATATACCAATGATGTCTTTTTTCAAAAACATGACCGTATTTATACTCTTGGCTCAAAAATTAATGAAAATGCCAATATAGGCATTGATCAGGTCAATGCTGTCCCCTCCGCCATTACGCCTTTAATCAAAGCTGAACTGCCGGAAATAGAGGCAGTTTCACGAACAATCGTCCGAAAACTACTTTTTACCGTGGGTGGAGACGCTTTTTATCAGAAGGCAAGGTTTGCGGACGCTGCGCTTTTGCGGATATTTGACTTTGAGTATATTCAGGGCGATGAAACGGCACTGGATAACCCGACGGGAATAGTGATTACCGAAACGGCAGCAAAAAAATATTTTGGCGACAAAAACCCGATCGGCCATAGAATGATGATTAATCATAAAACGGATATGGTGGTTCGCGCCGTTATCAGAGATGTGCCCGCCAACAGCCAGTTTAATTCTTACTTTATTGAAAGAACGCCTTTTGAAATACTGTTGCCAATAGCGTCAATGGAATCAATTACGGGATTTCATCCTGACACGAACTGGGAAGATAGCTACCCGATTAATATGACGTATGTGCTGCTTCCTGAAAATTTGGATCAGGACTGGCTTAATAGCCAACTAAGGGGAATTTATGCGCGACATTACCCGGAACAGGCCAAAAGTTTTATAACGGGATTATTTGCCCTGCCTTTGGTTGAGGCCAATATTGCCACATGGCAACTGATTAATCTGCCGATATTTACGACAGTCAGGATATTGGGGCTTCTGGTGCTTTTGATTGCCTGCGTTAATTATATAAATCTTGCCACCGCCATGGCCATGAAACGTACCCGTGAAGTGGGGCTTCGCAAAACGCTTGGGGCCGGTCCTTTTCAGCTTCTGCTTCAGTTTATAACGGAAAGCCTTGTGGTCACATCCAATGCCATGATGCTTGCTATTGCCCTGCTTGAATTTATCATTCCGCTTTTTAATTTGGTGACAGGCAGGGCTTTAAGCATGATTTATGTAAGCACCCTGCCCTGGCTATTGCTTACGGTGCTTATTGTCGGGTTTATTTCCGGCAGCTATCCTGCCTATCAGATCATCAAAACCGCTGCCGGTGAAGCGCTGCGAACATCGGGCATTAAAGGAAAATCTTCAAGCTGGGTTCGTGGTCTTATGCTTGGGGTTCAGTTTACCATATCGGTTTTTATACTGGCGCTTGTGTTTGTGGTTATGGCGCAAAATAACCGGGTGGAAGAAAAAAGTACCATATTTCCAAAAGACAGGATTTATACGCTTGACGGGCTTGATCAGGCGGAAATTGCAAAAGCCCGTGAAAGCCTGAGAAACGCGATGAAAGCCATTCCCGGCGTGGAAAATTTCAGTCTTTCTTCTCAGGTCCCCTTTGAAGGGACTATAACATCAAATTCCGTTTCAACGACCCTGAATGATTTTTCAAATACGGTCAATATTGATCAAATTAACATTGATCACGAATTTCTGGATGCCTATGACATTGCCCTTGTGACCGGCCGAAAACTGTCGTTACAGGATTTTCAGAAGCCGGATGATGGCCGTTTCAATGTTGTAGTCAACGAAATGGCACTTAAATCCCTTAAAATTGCTAACCCGAATGAGGCCATTGGCCGGGAATTTTATCTGGATATGGGTGAAAATAATGTCATCACTTATCATATCATCGGGGTGATGGAAGATAAAAATATTCTGGGGTTTCATAATGATATCAAGCCATTTTATATGTTTTCCAAGCCGGACGGATACAGGATCGCATCCATCAGGCTATCTGCCTCAGCCAATCAAAAGCAAACTATAGAAGCGATTAACACAGCCTGGAAACGTGTTATTCCGGATTACCCGGTTCAGGGACGGCCACTTACTGATATATTTCAGGATATGTATGGCATATTTGAATGGATTACAAAATCGCTGGGGGCATTTTCCCTGCTGGCCTTTTTTCTGGCTCTTACCGGTTTATTCAGCCTGTCGGCTTTTATGGCGGAACAGAGAACCAAGGAAATCGGCATCCGAAAAGTTTATGGCGCAACGCCGGGGCAGATTGTTCAGTTTCTCATCCTGCAATTTTCAAAGCCCGTGATGTGGGCTCTGCCGTTTGCCATCGCTTTTGCCTATGTTGCCTCAAACACTTACTTGGAATTTTTTGACGACCCTATTGCCCTGCCCTATGGGTCCCTGCTTATGGCGGGGCTGATTGGGCTTATCCTCTCCTTTATCACTGCGGCGTGCCAGGCATACAGCGTTGCCATGCGAAGTCCCGTCAATGCCCTTCATCATGAATGAAAATCCCCACCGGAAGTGAGCTATATGCTCTTCCCGGCGGGGATTTCAATTTTAAATACCCTGTGTTCCTGATTAGTCTTATTTAAATTTCAGGAATGGAATAAGCATAGGGACTTCGTTCAGATATTTGTTATAGCGTTCACCAAGCAGGGTGCTAATGTCCTTTTCCTCATGCGGGATGGCAATCAGAATTTCGGCTGTCATCATGGTCGCAAAGAGAAAGTGACCAGCAGTCATGGTTGGTGTTGACCAGAAAGCGAAAATAAAGCCGGTATAAAGCGGGTGTCGCACCAGTTTATAAAAGAGCGGCTGAACAAATTTAAAGCCTGTAGGTGTTTTCCCGGTGAAATTGGCATAGATCTGTTCAAGTCCGAAAAGTTCAAAATGATTGATCAGAAATGTAGAAACCAGTGTGATTCCAAATCCGCCAAAGAAAGCAGCCCAAAGGACATAAATCCAAAAATTGCTTTCAAGCTGCCAGATCACATCGGGCATTGGACGCCAGTAATAATAAAGTACAAACAGACATACGCTTGAAACCAGCACATAAGTGCTTCTTTCCATCGCTTTTGGAATAATTTTTGTCCAGCGTTCCTTAAACCATGGTCTGGCCATAATAGAATGTGTTGATGCAAAAAGCGCCAGCAGCGCAATGTTGATCAGAATTGAAGAGCCGAGAGAGCTAACCGCTCCGCTATCAATCGTTTTTGTAACAAAAGGCAAACTGTCAAAATTGCCGACAAAAGCGACCAGATATAGAAACGACAGTAAAAATAATACGTAACTCAGCACTCCGTAGAGTAAAATAAATAATCTTCCCATTTTTATTTCCTTTAGTGAAATTGATTCGTTCAAGTAGGCAGATAACTACCTATGAAAGTAATTTTAAGCTAGTTCACAAACTGTACTCTTTTAAAATCAATGACTTAAAGTAATAAATATGGTGTTATTTTCTCTTCTGAACACTTGCAAATACTATTTTGCCCGGACAGGAATATAGGCTAAGCTCCAAATATGAAGGGGAGCATTTAATGATATTACGACGTTTTATGAGAAATGTCACCAAACAGAATTGGCTTGCTGTCGGGCTTGATCTGATTGTCGTGATTGTTGGTATCTTCCTCGGCTTACAGGTTCAGTCATGGTATGATGGACGCGAGGCAAAATTACAGGAATATAAATATCTTGAAAACCTGCATCAGGATATTGAAGCGGGCGTAAACCTGATCTCAGACGGGCTAACAGAACAACTGGCCATTCAGGATGGCATCATCAATATTCTGGATTACTATGCTGGCGATAAAGGACTGGATGAGCTGACAAATGCCGACTGCAGTGCCCTCGCCCTTTCCCACAAGCAGGCAAATCCCATTTCCAACCTGCCTGTCGCACAGGAACTGATTAGCAGCGGTAATTTTCAGATTATATCAGATGAGCGTATCAGAAGGGCGATGTCGGATTATGTCTCCATTCTTGATCTGCTGAGTGACCGACGGGAAAGCACCCAGCTTTTTATGGTGGATATGACTTCCCTTTACCCGGAAATTATTGATGTTGATCTTAAAATTGCCCGAAAAAGGCTTGAGAATATCCCGCCTTCCCACCAGTGTCATTTTGAAGCGGGCGCGCACAACACGCTGTTTAAAAACCAGCTTGCCATGAATTCAACAAGGCAGTGGCAATTAACCCGCACCATTGAAGAACAGCTTGCCTCGCTTGAAAAACTGCATCATCTGGTTGATGAAAAGCTTAGGATGAGCCATTAAGATAGTTTTTCTGTCGCTCTGACCGCATAAATGGCCGTTGCGGAAGCGATGACAATGATAATTATGGATATAAAAAATGCCAATAGCTCAAAACCATAATTGATTTTAAGCAGTGTATCCATCGGATTGATGGTTTTATCCTCAGTCAGTTTTCTGACCAATGGATTGCGTACATAATAAATCAGCCCCGAATAATTATAGAGCAGCGCCAGAGTGGCGACATAAAGTGAGATTAATAATTTATAATCTATCACTTTAACTAAATCAATTATCCTATTTATATAAAAAGATAATTTATGGTTATTGATTTTTATTAAAACAACAGTGATCAGAAAAATCATGGTCAAAAGGGGCTTAATCAAAAATTGACTGATAAATGTGGACCATCCTTCATTTGTTAACAGATCGAGCAAAAGCCCTGCCCCATAAATACTGAACCATGTGATAGGGATCAGAAAAAGTAAGGGCTTAGAACAGGTTTTGATTTGTTGCCAGACGTCACTGATAGAGACAGGGGTCTTTTGTGTGCTTTCAAGGGATATAAATATTATAATGCTTATGAACAGATAATTTTTCGCATTTACAATAAAACTGTAAATGGCCAGTAGCCCCTCGTCCTTTATAAATTGATATGTGACATCCTCACCAGACTGATAAGAGGATTGCGTGAAAATACCGGGAATTTTGATCAGTATCACCATGATCAGATAAAGCAGAATGCCATAAAAAATAATGGTAAAATATGATTTGCCGACCCGCTTTGGTGCGGAAATGCTGTATTTCAGAAAATCACCGAATGAATGCTTTTGTTCTGACACGGCAGTTTCCCCTAAATGCGTTGATTGAGGATTATTTTACTACCATCAAAATAGCGCTTTAATTGGAACGGGGAAAGATCAATGCCACTGTCCTGCCCGCTGATCATACCGGCGATTGCTTTTCCGGCACCGGGGCCGATCCCGAAGCCATGGCCGCTAAAGCCCGTGGCGATATAAAAGCCGGATATTTTTTCGCTTTCACATATGACGGGGACAGCATCCGGCGTGGTTTCAATCATTCCGGCCCAGCTTTCAGCAAATTTAATATCCGTAAAGGCGGGAAATAGACGGGTGAAAGCTTTAGCCATAGATTTTAGCACTGGTTCGTCGGGGTCAGGGTTTAACACTCTTGTCCGCTCAAACGGGGACGGCGTATCCATCGGCCAGCGAACCGGAATGGAAAGTTCATCAAAAAAATCGCCACCAATGGTCAGGTTTAAATGCTTAATTTCCGCAATAAACGCAGGCAGGAATTTAAGCGCATAACGGAATGTGGACGGGGTGATCGAATGGTTCATATAGGATTCACTGGCAATCGTATAGCCGCCATCCTGCCGCCGTCGCAGGCCAAGTCCACCGCCGTAAAGTTCCCCGTCAAATAGTTTTTCACGCGCTTCTGTGCGGGCAACGATGCCTTTTACTTTTAACTGAGGCAGGTGAATACCGTGAAAGCGGCAGAACATTGAGGTCCATGCCCCACCGGCGCAAAGCACCTGCTGTGCTTTGATCGTGCCATATTCCGAGATGACACCGGACACGCGCCCGGCCGAAAGTTCCATTCCCCTTACTGCGCATGTGGTGAGGATTGTTGCCCCTGCCCTTACCGCCGCCCGGGCAATGGCGGGGGCCGCCAAATGGGGTTCCGCCCGCCCGTCACTTGGTGTATGAAGGGCGCCGGGCCAGTTTTCGGATGCGCCGCTGATATGGTTTTTAATCTCCGCCGCACTCAATAGACGCGTATCAAGGCCAAAATGTTTGGCGGTCTTTAGCCAGTCTTCATATTCAGCAAGCTGCTTTTCCGATTTGGCTGCATAAATGCAGCCGGTCTGTTGAAAACCGACATCCTCGCCAATATCCTGTTCCAGATTTGCCCAGATTTTCATGCTTTCAATCATCATGGGCAGTTCACGGGCATCGCGATACTGTTTTCTGACCCAACCCCAGTTGCGACCGGATTGCTCACCGGCAATATGCCCTTTTTCGCATAGGACAACATTTATTCCGGCTTTTGCTAGAAAATAGGCAGTTGAAACCCCGACAATTCCCCCGCCAATAATCACCACATCGGCGGAACTTGGGATTTTATCCGGGCGAATAAACGGCTTTTCCCAGGTTTGGGAAACGATATTATTAGGGATTGGCTGTGTCATCATGAATGATTACCCGCTGACAATCATCCGCGATGTAAATCCGTTGGTGCCGGAATAGGACCACTGTCGGTCCGGATCATCATGGGTATGGATGACAGACTCATACTGCACATAGTGGTAAAAGGCTTTGTTGGGAAGGCCATCAACAGTGATCAGCCCGCCGTCAATGCCGCGAAGCGGTTTCATTTCGACTTCTGATGCCGGGGTTTTATATTTCAGCACCAGATCATCCTGACGGGTCACTTCAAGGGGGACAACCTCAACCGATCTGGCCTGCTTTGAATATCCGGCAAAGGCAACAGGGAAGATCGCCTTGAATGCTTCCATCTGATTATCATTCATTTTGTCATCAACATAGATGCGAGCCCATTTTCCCATTTCAAAACTGACCAGAAAACGAACCCCGGCCAGATCCATATCACCGATATTTCCTTTTTCAATTTCTATCAGGCGATTGCCATCACAGCGCAGTTTGGTCGGCAGGCCGAAGTTACAGGGGCATAGGATTTCGCAGCTGCAGCATTCCGCAACATTGGCTTCAAATGACCATGTGGTTTCTGCCTTTGCCGGCTGGCTCAAAAACACGGGGCTGATAGCGGCCGCGCCGATCAGTTTGTTAAAATCGCGTCTTTTGATGGTCATTTACCCCTCCATTTTGTTTGGATAAGGATTAAGTCTACATCATTTAAGGACTTTATTCAAAAACTATTAGGATTGCAGAAAAGCACAAGCATGCTGGATGAACCGTACTTTTGCCTAGTGGGTGCTTATGATTAAACCGGATTTACTTAAACCGTCTTTTTAAATTGCTGAATAGTCAGTTCAAGTGCTGCTGGTTTTCAAGCTTTATCATTTTTCGCACCATCGCATACTATTTCCTTTTATACTTGCAAAATACAAGTAAGATGTTATTCTTTGATTACTTTCATTTAACAAGTAAAAAAGGAAATAAGAATGCTACCCAAACTGTTTATCATCACTGCAATTGCCCTACTCATCACCAACATGGGTATGGCACAGTCACCACCCGCTGGCTTTGTTCCCCCGCCACTTAACCCAAAAGGGGTATTGTTAAAGACTGTACCGATTGGATCTAATGTCTATGCACTGGAATCTTCCCGCCCACCTGTTGATAATGCCGGTTTTGTTGTGGGTGAAAATGGTGTGCTGGTGATCGACAGTCATATAAACGGTGAAATGGGAAAACAAATCATTGATGCGGTCAGGTCAGTCACTGACAAGCCGATACTCTATCTGGTCAACACCAACGGTCATGCTGACCACACTTTTGGCAATTACGTTTTTCCGCCGGAAACAAACATTATCGCCCAGAAACAGACTAAAGTGATGATGAGCCCGCCGCTGGAAGAATTAAAGAAAAGAAATCTTGTTCTTGTGGGTGGTGATAAAAATGCTTTCATAGACGTTGAAAAAAGAATGCCCAACATGACCTTTGATCAATTTATGGAAATTGATCTGGGCGGCATTACTATTGAGCTTCATCATTTCGGTGCCGGGAATACATTTGGCGATACTGTGGTCTATATTCCGGCCGTAAAAGCGGCATGGACCGGCAATCTGCTCTTTGGTGACGGCTCCATTCCTTTTTTGCTTCTTGGCAACACCAAAGCTTATATCAATACATTGACCGCATTTCAAAAAGCACTAGACCTTAAGATCATAATACCAGGGCATGGAATTCCGGCCAATACAGCGATTTTTGACCGTTATATTGATTATTTAAAAACACTGGAAGAAGCAGTTCAAATGGCGAAGGAGAAGAATTTAACGCTTGAGGAAACCTTAAAAGCCGTAACGCTTGAGAACCGTTTCACAATTCCGGAAAATCTGTCCAGTCATGATTTTTATGCAGGACTTCATCCGTTTAACGTACAGAAAATCTATCTTGAAAGAACTGAAAAGTAAAAAATGATAAGTGCGGATTAGAAAATAAAAAAAGGGGCAATATTGCCCCTTCTTCATTTATGATATTATTTTTTACTCTGCGGAGCTGTTGATTACCATGACATCGCGGTTCATTTTGTGAATGATATGTTCACTTTTATTACCGCGCATTGCGGCCAATACGCCTTTACGGGCGATGGTGCCGATGACCACAACATCGGCATCGATTTTCTTGGCAATGCCATCAATTAAATCAACCGGATCGCCAATTTCAACATGAATATTTTCCTGTTTTGCCCCACTTTCACGAATGAGCATGGCACGGTCCGGGAAATTTTCCGATTTATCATAACCATTCACAATGTGGAGTTCAGCACCATAATCATTGGCAAGAATCCCGGCAATGCGTAGAATATTTTTATTAAGAGCGGCATGACGCGGATCATTTGTTTGCAGGTTCACTGCAGCAAGGACTGTTTTTCTGACCATTTGTGATGATGGATCAACAATCAGAATTGGACAGAGCGACCCTCTGAGCAGTGCCCATTTGGATGCTGAAAGGTCTGTAAATCCTCGTTTATCGCGATAATCGGAAAGTATGATCATATCAACGTTATGACGTTTTGAGGCTTCAAGAATTGAAGAATGCCAATTGCCTGTCCAAACTACTTCTGCCGTATGGTCAATATTTTTAGATGTTAGCGGCTTTGTCAGGGATTCAAGCCAGACACTGTCGCAATGAACATCATCGGCATCCATAAGGTCATATAATTTTTCATTTTCGACAGTAATAAATAGATGAATTTTGACACCGCCTTTTAAAAGCTCATTCATCATCAGCGCTCTTTTAAGCGCATATTGCTCTTTTTCGGTCGGGTCAATGACCACAAGAACGTTTGTTATACCGATATTTCCAGACATTAATTTCTCCTATAGTGTATTTCTGGCCTATTCGGCCATTAACTCGTTTGACTTCAGTATATCTAATGGAACAGAAAATAATTTGATCCAGGTTAAAGATTGATCAAAATAAAGTTCGTCATCTGATAATTGACAAGGTCCGTTCACGTGATATTCTGAATTTAATGATCTCCTGTTTTTCGTCAATTAAAATCGGAGAAAACCGGAATGGGGCCGGATATAAAAATATCCAAAAGGGAAAGAAAACATGTTTAAAAATGGGACGTTATTTAAGGCCATTCTGGCCTCAGCAATCATTTGTCTGCCAAATTGGCAGGAATCAATCGCTCAGGACGTGGAAACGACCGGGGGAAACGCCTATTCCTATCGCTCACAAACCCGCTTCCATCCTGAAGTTGCCGAGCATGGAATGGTCACGGCAATTGAAACACTGGCTGCGGAAGCCGGCAGGGATATTTTAAAAGCCGGCGGCAACGCGGTTGATGCCGCCGTGGCAACGGGTTTTGCCCTGGCGGTTACCCATCCGGTTGCCGGCAATATTGGTGGTGGCGGATTTATGCTGATCAGCCTGCCGAACCTTGATCATGTTGTCGCCCTTGATTACCGGGAAATGGCCCCTGCCGCAGCAACGCGGGATATGATGCTGGACAGTAACGGGGATTATGACCCTAATTTATCACTTTATACCTATCTGGGAACCGGGGTGCCGGGCTCTGTCATGGGTATGACACAGGCGCTTGAAAAATATGGCACCATGTCATTAGAACAAGTGATGGCCCCGGCCATTAAACTTGCTGAGGAAGGCCATATTCTGAACTATGCCAAGCAAAGGGAATATCAGGGCGGGCTTGAAATATTAAAAAAGGATCCTTCATCCATTCGCTATTTTCTTAAAAAAGATGGCAGTCCCTATAAAATGGGGGAACGGTTAATTCAGAAAGATCTGGCCAACACCCTTAAATTAATAGCTAAAGAAGGGGCAAAGGGCTTTTATGAAGGGAAAGTGGCCGATCTTATCGTCAAGGAAATGAAAACCAACCGCGGGCTTATCACGCTGGAGGATTTAAAAAACTATAAAGCGGTTGAACGTCAGGTTTTAAAGGGAACATTCCGGGGATATGACATTTACAGCATGCCGCCGGCTTCTTCCGGTGGGGTTCATCTGATTGAACTTCTAAATATACTGGAAGGGTATGATCTTAAATCCATGGGGCCAAACAGTGCTGATTATATTCATGTGCTCGTGGAAGCGATGAGACGGGTGTATGCCGACCGTTCCGAATATCTGGGCGATTCCGATTTTTATCCGGTGCCGATTGACAAACTGACCGATAAAAACTATGCGGCAAAATTGCGTGAAAGCATTGACCTTACCCATGCCAGCCGGTCAGAGGACATTAAACCCGGACTTGATATGCCTTATGAAAGCCCGCAGACCACCCATTATTCAGTAATGGATAAGGATGGCGGTGCGGTATCGGTCACCACCACGATCAATGTTGCTTTTGGTGGTGGCGGGTCCGTTGATGGGGCTGGATTTTTGCTGAATAATGAAATGGATGATTTTTCCGCAAAACCCGGTGCGCCCAATGCATTTGGGCTCATTGGCGGGGTTGCCAACCAGATTGAACCGGGGAAAAGGCCCCTCTCCGCTATGTCACCCACCATCATCTTTAAAAACGGCAAGCCTTATATGGTAACCGGCAGCCCGGGCGGCAGCACAATCATTACCGTTGTGCTTCAGATGGTTCTTAATGTTCTGGAATTTGATATGAATATCGCCGAAGCTTCCGCAGCGCCACGCATTCACCATCAATGGTGGCCGGATAAAGTTGTGCTGGAACAGGGAATTTCACAGGATACATTCGCCATATTGAAATCACGTGGTTTCAAACTATCGGGTGATCGGATCAACAGTCCCGGGGAAAACAAAACCGTCATGGGCCGGACCAATTCAATCATTTTTGATAATGGTGTCTTCACTGGCTATTCTGACCTGCGCGGAATAGAACATGGGGTTGCGGGTTATTAATTTTGATATTTTTATAATTAAACAAGGTGCATCAGATGACTTTCCTTAAAATATTTAAGACGTTAAGCACAGCCATTTTTCTGGGGTTAATTTTCATTTTTGCTGCTCCGGTTTATGCACAGACAGTCAAAAATGAATATCGCTATCTGCATATGGATGTTTTTACGGATACGCCCCTATCGGGTAATCAGCTTGCCGTTTTTCTGGAACCGGAAGGGCTGTCGGATGAGATGTTGATAAAACTGACCAAGGAAATGAATTTTTCTGAAACGACTTTTCTGTATCCAGCAAGAAACGAGGACATTGACTTCCGTGTTCGGATTTTTACCCCCAGCCGACCCAATGAAATGCCGATTGCCGGCCATCCAACAGTTGGAACCGTCTTTGCCCTGGCTAATTTGGGGCTTATCAGTCCTAAACAAAGTGAAATTGTTCTGGAACTTGGTATTGGCCCCACGCCCATTAAACTGGAATGGAATAATGACAGACTTGCCTTTGCCTGGATGAAACAGCGTTTGCCAAAGTTTGGAGGCATTATTGAAGATAAAAGGGCCGTTGCCAAAGCGCTGGGTATCAAGGTTACAGATTTTGGCAAAAGTAACCTTCCCGTACAAATGGTTGATTGCGGCGCACCTTTTATTATGGTGCCTTTGGCAACGAGGGATGCCGTGGACAGGGCCATTTTGGACCGTCAGAAAATGGGTGCTTTGATTGATAAAGCGGGGTTAACGCGCCGGGGCATGTTTTTGTTTTCAATGGAACCCGGTGATGACGGGGCAACAATATATAGCAGAATGCTGGGCTTTGGGGTCACTGAAGATCCGGCCACCGGCAATGCCAGTGGTCCTGCCGGTTCTTATCTTGTTCATTATGGGCTTGTTGATAAATCAGATGAGCAAAATATCATCAGTCGTCAGGGTGTAAAAATGGGAAGAGCAAGTGAAATCAGAATAGCGGTTTCGACAAATGGTGATGAAATAACCGATGTTCAGATTGGTGGCTCGGCTGTGCAGGTATCGGATACAAAGATTAAAATTGACAACTGAAAAAAATCTATGGGATCTATATAGCCAGATTTATATCAGTCCTCTTTAGGTATTTATCTCTAGTGCCTCAATTAAGGGAGAAAGGTGTTTTTCGTAGACGCGCCATCTTTCAATTGATGAATTATAAATGGGTTCCCTGACCTGTGCTGCACTCGCTGTTCTGACAGTGTTTTTTGTTTTGTGGAAAGTAAGACAACTCTCCTCCCAATCCAGGCCAATAAAATTAATTAACTTCCGTGCTTCTTCTTCCAGATTTGCAACGACTGATTCATAGTGAATATCGTATAAATAACCGCTCGGCAAAACTGATCTCCAATGGTCCATAAGACCATTATATATTTTATAATACCGGCCCAGTTCCCCTAAGTTGTTGGTATACGGAATAGTGTGACGGAATAATTGAGTATAGTTGGATAAACAACAATCCAGAGCGTTTCTGTTTGTATTAATGATAAAGGCAGAAGGAAGTATTTTGGCAATCAGTCCGGCAAATTGATAATTACCGGGCATTTTATCAACAATATATTGTGCATCGGCATCAAGTTTTTTCAATTTTTGTAAATAGTCATTTCCTATCTGCATAAGATCTTTTTCAGGGATATTTTTTATATTCTCAGGAAACATCCCAACTCGCTGATATACGAGTTCACTAAGGTAGTTAAGTTCTCCTCCGGAGCTTACTTTACTGTGGCTTGATAATATTTGTTCTATAAGTGATGTACCGGAACGGGGCATGCCGACAACAAATATTGGTACAGGATAAGCTTTTATTGTGGTTTCATGTTTTTTGAAACTATTTTTGGGAAATTTATCTATGATATTTTCCGCAATTACCTTAACCGCTTCTTCATCATAATTATAGGTTGCCCTATTTAAGTTGTTGCTGGATTGATAATGATAAAAAGCCTTATCATAGTCCTTCAGGTCTGCATAAACTTTCCCTAAATTGAAATGTAATTTTATTTTTTTCTCTAAAGGCATTTGTTCAATTTCAGGCAAAAGTGACAATAATATTTCTATATGTTCATCGCCATTTTGATATGTCTTCAGTGATGATATGTTATTATGGGCTTCAATATAGTTTGGTTGGATGTCAATTATATGATTTAAAATCACCTTCGCCTTATCAATCTCGCCCTCAGCGATAAGGAGAGTTGCCAGATTATTTTGTGCAACAACATTTTTGTTGTTAATTTTGATGGCAGCTTCATATTCCTTTTTGGCTTTCTTTAACCGGAAATCTGCTTCATAGAGTGAACCAAGATTATTATGAGCAAAATCATGTTCAGGGTCCAACTCGATGGCCGTTTTAAAAGCACGAATAGCATTAGTCTTATCGCCAAGTGCTGAATATGCATTTCCAGCAACAAAGTGGGTAATAGCGTCAGTTGAGTTCAACTGAATTGCCCGTTGAACAACTGAAATTGCTTCTTGTATGTGTCCAATATATAAAAGTGCTTCTGCCAGATCCCGGTGATATTTAGCAATAGAGCTGCATAATACTGTTGCTCTATGAAAAAATTGGACAGCCATGTCACTTCTGTTGCCCTGCATTGCAAGTTGACCTAACAAATAAAATGCCGGGTGAAATTTGTCATCAGCCGTGATGATGTCAAACAGGATTTTCTCAGCCTTTTTAAATTGACCCACCTGTATATAGCTGACCGCTAATTTCATTGCATTATAGATATTCATATAGGGAACCCCAAAATATTATATACATTTAATTCTGTATGAAATAATATAACGGTAATAATATAACGGAAAAGAAATTTTAGGAAATTAAATTTTAAAAAGAATAATA